>DATADX010000020.1:0-29246 GCA_036258315.1 Solirubrobacterales bacterium | reverse complement strand
GCTGCGACAGGAGCGACTCGTGCACATAGGGGTCGAACCTGCCGTCGACGGGAACCTCCTCGAGCCCTTCGCGGGAAAGCGCAGCTGCCAGCGCGCGGTGCACGAGGCGGACGCCCTCCTCGAGCTTCGCCTCCTCGTGCTGCTCGGCAGCTCCGAGCGCCCGCTCGAGGTCGTCGAGCACGGGCAGAAGCTCCTTGACCAGCCGCTCGTGGGCGCGCGCGACCAGGCTCTCCTGATCGCGCGCCGCCCGCTTGCGGTAGTTGTCGAACTCGGCCTTGACCCGTTGGAGCGTGTCGATCAGCTCCTCGTTCTCGGCCCGCAGCGCCTCGGTCTCGTCGATCTCCTCGACGAGCTCTTCCTCGCTGTTCTCGACCTCCTCCGGCATTACGAGGTCTTCGCCTCCTCTTCGTCGATGACCTCGTAGTCGGCGTCCTCGACGACCTCGTCGTCAGCCGACGCCGTGCCGTTGCCGCCCGGGGAAGCCTGAGCGGTTGCCTGCGCGTAGACCGCCTCGGCGAGCTTGTGCGAGGCCTCCTGCAGCGCCTCGGTCTTCTGCTTGATCTCGTTCACGTCCGAGCCGTCGAGCACTGCCTTCAGCTCCATGACGCGACCTTCGATCGTCGAGGCCTCGGCCTCGTCGAGGGTCTCGCGGTGCTCCTTCAGCGTTCGCTCGGTCTGGTACGCGAGCTGCTCGCCGATGTTCCGCGCGTCGGCGAGCTCGCGCAGCTTGTGCGCCTCGTCGGCGTGCGTCTCGGCCTCGGAGATCATCCGCTGCACCTCGTCCTCGTTCAGGCCCGAGCCGCCTTCGATGCGGATCTGCTGCTCGTTGCCCGTCCCGAGGTCCTTGGCGGAGACGTTGATGATCCCGTTCGCGTCGATGTCGAACGTGACCTCGACCTGCGGCATGCCGCGCGGTGCGGGCGGGATGCCGGTGAGGTTGAACTTGCCGAGCGTCTTGTTGAAGCCGATCATCTCGGACTCGCCCTGGCCCACGTGCACCTGCACCTCGGGCTGGTTGTCCTCGGCCGTGGTGAAGACCTCGGACTTACGGGTCGGGATGGTCGTGTTGCGCTCGATCAGCTTGGTGAACACGCCGCCCTTCGTCTCGATGCCGAGCGAGAGCGGAGTGACGTCGAGCAGGAGCACGTCCTTGACCTCGCCCTTTAGGACGCCGCCCTGGATGGCCGCGCCGACGGCGACGACCTCGTCCGGGTTCACGCCCTTGTGCGGGTCCTTGCCGATCAGCTCCTTGACCTTGTCGACGACGGCCGGCATGCGGGTCATGCCGCCGACGAGGACCACGTGCTCGATCGCCGAGGGCTCGAGGCCCGCGTCGGCGAGTGCCTGCTTCGTGGGCTCGACCGTCCGTGCGAGCAGGTCGGCGGTCAGCTCGTTGAGCTTTGCGCGCGTGAGCTGCAGGTCGAGGTGCTTCGGCCCCTCCTGCGTCGCCGTGATGAACGGCAGGTTGATCTGCGTCGTCATGGTGGACGACAGCTCGATCTTGGCCTTCTCGGCCGCCTCGTAGAGGCGCTGGAGCGCCATCTTGTCGGTGGACAGGTCGATGCCCTGGTCCTTCTTGAACTCGGCGACCATCCAGTCGACGACCGCCTTGTCGAAGTTGTCGCCGCCCAGGTGGTTGTCGCCGTTCGTGGCCTTCACCTCGTAGACGCCTTCGGCGAGGTCGAGGATCGAGACGTCGAACGTCCCGCCGCCGAGGTCGAAGACCAGGATCGTCTGGTCGTTCTCCTTCTCCAACCCGTAGGCGAGGGCGGCCGCGGTCGGCTCGTTGATGATGCGGACGACGTTGAGGCCGGCGACCTTGCCGGCGTCCTTCGTCGCCTCGCGCTGCGCGTTGTTGAAGTAGGCCGGAACGGTGATGACCGCGTCCGAGACCGGCTCGCCGAGATACGCCTCGGCGTCGGTCTTCAGCTTCTGCAGGATCATCGCCGAGATCTCAGGCGGCGAGTACTGCTTGCCGCCGACGTCGATCCGGGCATCGCCCCCCGGGCCTGAGACGACCGTGTAGGGGACGATCTTCTCCTCTTCCTTGACCTCGGCCTCCTTGCGGCCCATGAAGCGCTTGATCGAGAAGATCGTGCGCTCGGGGTTCATCACGGCCTGTCGCTTCGCGACGGTGCCGACGAGCCGCTCGCCGCTGTCGGTGAAGGCGACGACCGACGGGGTGGTGCGGCCGCCTTCGGCGTTCTCGAGCACGGACGGCTCGCCGCCCTCCATCACCGCCATGCACGAGTTCGTCGTGCCGAGGTCGATTCCGATTGTTCTAGGCATTCTCTTCAGTCCTCCGAAGCTTTCGTTTCAACATTTAAGAAATCTGAGTGAGAGTGTAGAAGATCTTCACTGGCAAGTAAAGGAGGCGGTAACCCCGACGCCTTGCCGACGCCACCCGGCGGAGCCTCAGCAGCCCTTACGTCCGCGTCGCAACCGCATATCCCGCAGGGCGAAGCCCGGAGGGATGGGCGTTCATGGCGAAGCCGTGGATCGCGCGGCTACGGGCTCGCGGGCGCCGAGGCCGTGTTGCAGTCGTCACGGGCGCCGGCGCAGCGGGACACGAACTCCGCGACCTGTTCGGCCTGCGAGCCGGTCAGGATCCCCTTCGGCATCCGCCCTGCGATGCCGTCCTCGATCGCCGCCAGGACGCGGGGCTGGATCGTCGAGGGATCCGGCGCGGTCGCGCTCGGCGGCGCCAGCAGGTCGTCGAGGTCGGGGCCGACGACGCCGTCGGTTCCCGCCTTGTAGAGCGTGTGGCAGGAGCCGCAGTTGGTCACGAACAGCTGCTTGCCCTCCTCGAGCTCGGCCGGGACGGCCTGAGGGGAGGCCTCCTCCTCGCCCTCCTGGCTGATCGCCCAGGCCGGGATCAGGACGGCGAAGATGAGGACGACCAGCCCGAAGATGACGAACGTCGCGCGGCTCATCGGCGGGGAGCATATCGGCGGTACCAGGGACACATCCGCCGCAGGCCGCATTCCTCGCAGCGGGGCCGGGGCCGGCAGATCGCACGGCCGTGCCGGATCAGGTTGACGTGCAGCTCGTAGGCGTCCTCGGGCGGGGTGATGGCGAGCATCTCGTCGTGGGCCTCCTCGAAGGAGGCGTTGGGACGGAAGAGGCCGAGGCGCCCGCCGACCCGATGGACGTGGGTGTCGACCGGGATCTCCGGGCGGTCGAAGCTGAAGATCATCACGCACGCGGCCGTCTTCCGGCCGACTCCGGGCAGCTCGATCAGGGACTCCATCGCCTCCTCGCGCGGTGCGGTCGCCAGCCAGTCGAGGTTCGGGGGGTCCCCGAGGCGGGCGAGGATGTGCTGGATCCGCGGCGCCTTCGTGGCGCTGAGGCCGCCGGGCCGCAGCGCCTCCTCGAGCTCCGCGAGCGGCGCGTCGCGCACCTGCTCCCAGCTCGAAAACCGCTCGCGCATCCGCCCGTAGGCGACGTCGCGGTTGCGGTCGTTCGTGTTCTGGGAGAGGACCGTCTTGACGAGCTCGGCGATCGGGTGGCCGTGAGGCTCGTTGACCGGGCGCCCGTAGAGCTCGCGCAGCCGGTCGCGGATCGCGAGCACCCGCTTGCGCGAGGGCCGTCGCCAACTCGGGTCGCGCCTCGGGATCCGCCGCCGTGGCTCGGCGAGGCCGGTGCGGCGCCCGCGCGCGGCCAGCGCCCGGGCACGGCGGCTGGGCTCGGCGATCGCGGCGTTGCTCGGCAGCGGCACGCCGCGAGGATATTGTCCGGCCCGCCGATGGCCGTGGCGAGCGAGAGCCGAGTCGAGACGGGTTCCGTCGTCGTCGACGGGACCACCGTCTTCTACCGGCGCATCGCGGGGGACGGCCCGCCCGCGGTGTTCGTGCACGGTGTCCCCGATCACTCGGAGCAGTGGACCCCGTTCCTCGAGCGGATGCGAGGCCCGGCGCTGGCGTTCGACCTGCCCGGCTTCGGCCGCTCCGATCGTCCGCCACCGGAGCGGTTCGACTACGGCGTCGACGCCCACGCGCGGTTCGTCGAACGGGCGCTGGAGCGTCTCGGCGTCGAGGACCACTCGCTGGTCGTCCACGACTGGGGCGGGCTCGCCCTGATCAGCGCTCAGCGCGCCCCGGCCCGGCTGCGGCGCCTCGTGGCGATCAACTGCGTTCCGCTGCTTCCCGGATACCGCTGGCACCGGACCGCCCGGATCTGGCGCACCCCGTGGCTCGGAGAGATCTCGAACCGGCTGTGGACGCGCCGGATCGCCTCCCTCGCCCTCAGGGAGTCGCGCGGCGACTGGAGCGCTCCCCCTCCCGCGTTCGTCGACATGATCTGGGACCAGCTCGACGCCGGGACCTTCGCGGCGATCCTCCGCCTCTACCGATCCGCGCCCGAGGAGAAGCTCGCTCGTCTCGGCGCCGGCCTCGGCGCGCTCACCGCCCCCGCCCTGGTCGTCTGGAGCGGCAAGGACCGCTACCTGCCGGCGCGCTTCGGGCGTGCCTATGCCGCGGCCCTGCCGAACGCCGAGCTCGTCGAGCTGCCCGCGCTGGGCCACTGGCCCTGGCTCGAGGACGCGACGGTCGTCGACCGCGTCGTCGCATTTCTCGAGCAGCCCTGACCGGCGGGACGTTTCTCTTGAGACGGCCCTGATCCGGCGGGAGGCGTCTCGTGGAAAAGAGTGTGGGTATCCGCACTCTGCGTGTTAACGAGCGGTGACTAGAATCCGCCGACAGTGCGCGCGCTCGCCTCCAGAACACGTCCTTACCTGCCCCACCTTCCACACGGCTGGGGCGACGTCGGCCGGCAGCTCGGGCTGTTCGTGATCGCCGACCTGCTCTACGAGACCGTGCGGGGGATCGCCGAGGGCAGCGGCCAGAAGACCGAGGCGTTCGCCAACGCCGCGAAGGTGATCGACATCGAGGTGGCGACCGGGACCTTCTTCGAGCCCGACGTGCAGCAGGCGCTGATCGGCCAGCGATGGCTGATCGAGATCGCCAACTTCGCCTATATGAACTCCCACTTCGTGCTCACGACGGGCTTCCTGGTCTGGCTCTACCTGTACCGAAACGAGAGCTTCTACTTCGTCCGCAACATGTTCATGGTCGCGATGGGCCTGGCGCTGATCGGCTACACGCTCGTCCCGACCGCCCCCCCGCGGTTGGTCGAGGGCTACGGGTTCGTCGACACGATCACCCAGTACGCGCAGGTCAATCACGACTCGGCGCTGGTCAAGGTGTTCGTAAATCCCTACGCCGCGATCCCTAGCATGCATTGCGCCTTCGCCCTTCTGATCGGCGTCTCAGGCGCGCTGATCGCCCGGCACAACCTGACCCGCGCTCTGTGGTGCATCTATCCCCTCTTCGTCTTCTTCGTGGTCGTCGTCACGGCGAACCACTTCTGGCTCGACGGCGCGGCCGGCGCCCTGGTCGCGGGGCTGTCGGCCCTGGCCGCGATCCGGCTCGCCCGGGTGCGGCCCACTTCCTGGTCCTGGCGACCCGCCACCGCTTGAGAGGCGAGAGGGGGATGGCGGTGCGCCGCTATGCCGAGCCGGGCCTCATCGCGGGGGCAGTCGGCGTCGCCTACCTGATCATCGAGCCGACCAGCGCCGACCACGCGGCTCAGGTGTTCCGCTCCGGTCTGTTCGAGGACGAGGGCATCTCGGCCTGGAGCAACCTCTGGTTCGGCGGCCACCACCTGCCGGGGTACAGCGTCCTCTTCCCCCCGCTCGGTGCGCTGGTCGGCCCTCGGCTGGTCGGCGTGTTCGCGATCGTGATCGCCTCTCTGCTGTTCGCCGGGATCGCCTACCGGCACTGGGGGGATCGCGCCCGGCTCGGGGTGATCTGGTTCGCGGCGGGTACGTCGGTCAGCCTCTTCTCCGGCCGGCTCGCGTTCGCGCTCGGGATCGCGATCGCGCTCGCGGCGGTGTTCGCCTCACAGCGCCGCTGGCGCCCGCTCGCGATCGCGTTCGCGGTGCTGTGCCCGCTGGCCAGCCCCGTAGCCGGCCTGTTCCTGGCATGCGGCGCCGTCGCCCAGGCGCTCGCCGAGCGCCACCGGGCCGGCCTCGAGCTCGCCGCCGGAGCGCTCCTGACGGTCGTGCTCATGGCCTGGGCGTTCCCGGAGGGCGGCACGGAGCCGTTCGTGTTCTCGTCCTTCCAGCCCGCCGCGCTGATCGCGATCGCGGTCTTCCTGGCGATCCCGAGGGAGGAGAAGCTTCTCCGCTACGGCGTCGCCGCCTACGGCGCCGCGCTCGCGGCCGCCTTCCTGATCGACACTCCGATGGGCGGCAACGCGACCCGGATGGGCTCGCTGCTGCTCGGGCCCGCGCTCGCGTTCGGGCTCTACCGCCGCCAGCGGTTCGCGCTGCTGCTGCTGGCGCCGGCGCTGATCTACTGGCAGTGGTCCCCGGTCGTCCGCGACCTTGAGACCGTCCACGCCCAGCCCTCCGTCAAGGCCGGGTACTACGCACCCGTGCGCGACTTCCTGGAGGCGGCGACTCTCCGGCAGTACCGGGTCGAGGTCGTTCCCGCCGAGCACCACTGGGAATCCGCCTATGTCCCGCACGGCGTCTACATCGCGCGCGGCTGGGAGCGCCAGCTCGACCGCAAGCTCAACCCGCTCTTCTACGAGGATGAGGACGGCCCGCTGACGGCGGTGGAGTACCGCGACTGGCTCGACGACCTCGCCGTCGGCTTCGTCGCCGTTCCGCACTCGGACCTGGACTACGCGGGTGAGGGGGAGGCGCGGTTGATCAAGGTGGGGTTGCCGTACCTCGATGCCGTCTTCAAGAGCGAGGACTGGACCGTCTACCGCGTCAAGGATCCCGAGCCGCTCGCGATCGGGGCGGGCGACGTCGTCAAGCTGACGCCGGAGGGATTCGTGATCGACGCCGACGCGCCCGGGACGATCCTCGTCAGGGTTCGCTGGACTCCCTACTGGTCGGTCGTGCGCGGCACCGGCTGCGTCGAGGAGTCCCCGACCGGGTTCACGCGGGTGATCGTCAGCGAGCCGGGCAGGCTCCGCGTCGACGTCGACTTCTCTCCCTGGCGGGCGATCAGCCGCGGTGAGCGCTGCGCCGAGGGCGAGCCCCCGCCGACCGGTGGGTGGGAGCAGGCGGCGGCCTGGAAGGGCGCCGAGCAGTGAGCCTCCGCTCGCTGCGCGAGCGGTTCCTTCCCCGCGGCCCGCTTGACCTGGTGATTCAGCTCGCGGTGGTCGCGGCCGCCTACACCGCCTGGCGCTACGCCCGCGGTGCGGTCGCACCGGACGACCTCGGTGCGGCGTTCGCACACGGCCGCGACCTCGTCTCGCTCGAGCGCTCGATGCACGGCTTCGTCGAGGTCGACGTCCAGCGCTGGGCGGTGGACAGCAGCTGGGCGGGCGAGGTCGCGCGCTGGGGCTACGCGAACCTGCACTTCAAGGGCGGTTGCCTGGCCCTCGCTCTGATCTACTTCGGATCGCGCGACAACTTCGGTTTCGTCCGCAATACCGTGATCGCCGCGATGGCCCTCTCCGTGCTCGTCTACTGGCTCTATCCGACCGCTCCCCCGCGCTTCCTCGACGAACTCGGCCTCGATCCGTCGAGCGCGGTGACCGGCAACGATCCGCTCCTCAGCAATCCGGGAGACCCGCTCTTCAACCCGGTCGCAGCCGTGCCCTCGATGCACGTGGGCCTGGCGATCATCTTCTCCTGGTCGCTCGCCTTCCTGGTTCGCCCGATCTGGCTGAAGGCGCCGCTGTTCGCCTATCCGCTGCTGATGACCTATGTGGTCGTGGCGAGCGGCAACCACTACTGGATCGACGCGCTGTTCGGGGCCCTCGTCGCAGCGGCCGCGGCCGGGATCGCCTACGCGCTCGGCAGGATCCATCCCGATTGGGCATTTCACCGCCGCGCGTCAGGCGCGACCGACGAGGACGTCCGCGGCGCCATCAGGACGGCCCCGGCGTGAGCTACCGCGAGCCGGCCCGCCCGGGGGAGCGCGCGGGCGAGCTCTCAGCCGCAGTCCGAAACCGACTGATCGAGTCCCGCCTGACGCCCAACGCGATCTCGATGGTGGGGCTGGCCGGCAACCTGGCCGCCGCCGTGCTCGTCGTGCAGGAGTACTTCGTCCTCGGCGGCATCGCCTTCATCCTCGGCTCGATCATGGACACCCTCGACGGCCGCTACGCGCGCGCCTCGGGGAAGGGAACGCTGTTCGGGGCGTTCCTCGACTCGACTCTCGACCGGATCGAGGAGGGGACCGTGCTCGCCGCGGTCGCCTATTACTTCGCCTCGAGCGGCGACGCGTTCGCGGCGGCGATGTGCGTCATCGTCGTGCTCGGCTCGCTGATGGTCTCCTACACACGCGCGCGGGCCGAGGCGCTCGGGGTGGAGTGCAAGGTGGGGATCGCGACGCGCCCCGTCAGAGTGGTCATACTGTCGATCGGCCTCGTGTTCGCGAAAGGGGCCGGCGTCTTCGACATCGAGCTGCTGGCCCCCGCTATTTACGTGATGGCGGCTCTTACGGCCTTCACCGTCGTACAGCGTGTCTGGCACGTACGCAATGCGCTGAAGGAGATGGAGAGGACGGACGACCGAGCCCCAGCGGGGGCGCCTGGCGCAGCGGCCGATGTGTAACCGCGGCCTCGCGCAAGTGTGAATTCAGCTTGAGTATCGGCATCCAGGAGGATTTGCAAGGAATGAGCCCCAACGCAAGCAGTAACGGCGCGGCGCGTGGCAACGGCGGTCGCGACGACAAGGTCCGGGTTGCGATCGTCGGCGTCGGCAACTGCGCGAGCTCGTTCGTGCAGGGAGTCCAGTACTACAAGGACGCCGACCCCGCAGACCAGGTTCCGGGCCTGATGCACGTCGACCTCGGCGGCTACCACGTGCGCGACATCGAGTTCACGGCCGCATTCGACATCGACGCCGAGAAGGTCGGCAAGGACCTATCGGAGGCGATCTTCTCGGGTCAGAACAACACGATCAAGTTCTCGGACGTCCCGAAGCTGGGCGTCAAGGTCCACCGCGGCATGACCCACGATGGCCTCGGCAAGTACCTGAAGCAGAAGATCACCAAGGCGCCGGGCCAGACGGCCGACATCGTCGGGATCCTGCAGGACACCCAGACCGACGTGCTCGTCTGCTATCTGCCCGTCGGCTCCGAGCAGGCGACCAAGTGGTACGTCGAGCAGGCGCTCGCCGCCGGCGTCGGCTTCGTCAACTGCCTCCCGGTCTTCATCGCCCGCGAGGACTACTGGAACAAGCGCTTCAACGAGGCCGGCCTGCCGATCATCGGCGACGACATCAAGTCTCAGGTCGGCGCCACGATCGTCCACCGCCAGCTCGCTCGGCTGTTCGCCGACCGCGGGGTGCGGATGGAGCGCACCAGCCAGCTCAACGTCGGCGGCAACATGGACTTCTACAACATGCTCGAGCGCGAGCGGCTGGAGTCGAAGAAGATCTCCAAGACCAACGCAGTCACCTCGATCATGGACCACGAGCTGCCGGCCGACGACGTCTACATCGGTCCCTCGGACTACGTGCCGTGGCTGACCGACCGCAAGTGGGCGCACATCCGCGTCGAGGGCACGTCCTTCGGCGACGTTTCCCTCAACGTCGAGCTCAAGCTCGAGGTCTGGGACTCGCCCAACTCGGCCGGGATCGTGATCGACGCCGTCCGGATCATCAAGCTCGCCCTCAACCACGGCCTCTCCGGCCAGCTCGACGGGCCGTCGAGCTACCTGATGAAGTCCCCGCACGACCAGCGGCCTGATTCGGAGGCGCGGGAGATGACCGAGGAGTTCATCGCGAAGCACGCGGGGACTCGCGGGCTGCCGGCTGGCGGCAAGGGCAGGAAGACCAAGGCGAAGAAGAAGGCCAAGGCGAAGTCCTAGGCGCGTGGCGGGCAGCGCTGGCCGCTGACGGGCGCGCCTACTGGTCGCTGTAGTCACAGACTCCCACGGCGGTGCCCCTCATCGGCCCGCGCTGCCAGCGCCGGCCAGGAGGACGGGTGTCGCTGCGTCGCTGCCTTAAGCTCGGGGCTGTGGCCGGCGAGCGGTTGAGGATTGCGCAGGTGAGTCCGTACGCGTGGGGCTCGCGGCATGAGATCGATGAGTTCGTAAGGCGGACCTCGGCGGAGCTTGCGGGGCGCGGGCATCGGGTCGTCGTCGCGGCGCCTTCGGAGTCCCGGGCCGAGATCCGGGAGGGGCGGGGGGCGATCCGAGCCGCGGCGCGGGAGCCGGACTCGATCTTCGCGGAGGGCGAGCCGCGCGTACTGGCGGTGGGGCAGAGCCTCCCGTTGCCGAGCGGGCCGCGGCGGCGCCCGGCGCCGATTCCGCTCGACGTGAGCCGCTCGCTCGAGCAGCTGTTCGCCGCGGTGCCGTTCGACGTCGTGCACGTGCACGAGCCGTTTGCCCCGAGCCCGGGGTCGGCGGCGCTGCGGCACTCGCTCAGCCTCAACGTCGCGACCTTCCACGAGCCGGCCGAGCGGGTGCTCTCGACGCAGGTGGCGCGGATGCTGGTCGAGATGTTCTTCGGCCGCATCGATGCCCGCACCGCGAGCAACGCGGCAACGGGCGAGATGCTGGAGCGGTTCTTTCCCGGGCCCTATGAGCTGATCCGGCCCGGCGCTGAGGTGTCGGAGCCGGCGCTGGAGCCGCCGCCGGAGGGCCGGCTCCGGATCGTGCACTGCGCAGAGGAGGAGCGGGGGGCGCTGCGCCTGTTCCTGCGGGCGCTGCGGAAGCTGCCGACCGACCTCGACTGGGAGGCGGTGGTCTGGTTCGACGGTCCCACCGATCCGCTCGCCAGGGTGAGCCGCCGCCTGCGCGAAGGCCTGCGGCTGGTTCGGCCGCGCGACGGCGAGCCCTCCCGGTTCGTGGCGGGGGCGGACATCGTCTGCCTGGCCTCGGGCGGAGTCAGAATCGCCCCCGGGCCGGGAAGGCAGGCGCTCGCCGCGGGCGCCGTCCCGGTCGTCTCGGACCTCGCGGTCTACCGCGAGCTGGTCGGGGACGGTGAGCGCGGGCTGCTGTTCCCGGTCGGCGACGCGCTGACGCTGACGGCGCAGCTGGAGCGCCTCTGCCGTGACGATGCGCTCCGCCACAGGCTCGCGTCGCTGGGGCGGGCGGGTGGCGAGGGGCGCCCGTGGGCGGAGGTCAGCGACGAGGTCGAGGCCGTTTACCGCCGGGTCGTCGCCCGGCGCCACGACGGCTCGGGCGACAACGAGATTCGCCGCCGCCTCTCGGGCCGAGACCACATCCACATCGACCTCCACATGCACACCGACCACTCGCCGGACTGCGCGACCCCGGCCGAGGTGTTGCTCGAGACCGCCAAGGCCCGCGGGCTCGGAGCGATCGCGATCACCGACCACAACGAGGTCTCAGGTGCCCACGAGGCGCGCGGGATCGCGGCGCGGATCGGCGGCATCAAGGTGATCGTCGCCGAAGAGGTGAAGACGGCCCACGAGGGCGAGGTGATCGGCCTCTTCATCGAGGAGCGGATCGAGCGGGGGATGTCGCTGACGGAGACGATCGCCGAGATCCGGCGCCAGGGAGGGCTCGTCTACGTCCCCCATCCCTTCGACCGGCTCCACTCGGTCCCCGACTACGAGCACCTCCTCAAGGTGGTCGAGGAGATCGACATCCTCGAGGTCTTCAATCCTCGCATCGCCTTCTCCTCGTTCAACGAGGAGGCGGTGCGGTTCGCGCGCAAGTACCGGATCGTCGCCGGAGCGGGTTCCGACAGCCACGTCGCCCAGGGCCTCGGCAGCGTCAAGATCAGATTGCGCGACTTCGACGGGCCGCAGGAGTTCCTCCAGGCGATGCGCGACGCGGACATCGTCCGCAAGCACAAGAACCTGGTCTACGTCCAGGCGCTGAAGTTCCTCCAGACCAGCGGGGGCCGCGGCGGCGCGTCCCTCGCCGGCCGCGACGGGACGGCGGCGAAGGACAGGCGCGTGAGCCGTCGAACCACGAGCAAGAGTTGATGCGCTCGGAAGGGGCCGGGCGGGAGCCGAAGAACAAGACGGGCGCCGTGTCACCACCGACCACCGACGACGAGATCCGAGAGAAGTACCTCGAGCGCGCGATCCGCGAGCTCAACGACCTCGGCCGCCACCTCTCCGCCTGCCAGGACTGCCCGCGCGGGAACGTGATGCCGGTCCAGGGCTCGGGTCACCCGCAGGCCGACATCTTCATGCTCAAGCACTCGGCGACGGCGGCGGAGATCGAGGAGGGCGTCGCGTTCTACGGCCGCGCCGGCAACGCCCTAATGAAGAGCTTCAAGCGGCTCGCGATCGATCCGATCGTCGTGTTCGGGACGCTCTGCGTGAAGTGCCCGCTGACCGACCCCGACCACGCCTCCGAGACCTGCGTCGAGCGGATCGCGGAGGAGATCGCGATCGTGCAGCCGCGGATCGTGGTCGTGATGGGGGCGGAGGCGCTCGACACCCTGAACGGCCTCGAGCTGCCGCTTGCGGACGAGGTCGAGCCGATCGAGGGCGAGTTGCAGCGGCTCACCCCGACGATCGACGCCCTGTTCGTGCCGGACATCGACGAGTCGCTCGACGAGGTGAGCGCCAAGCAGCGGTTCTGGTCGTCGTTCCGGGCGCTGGGCGACTGGTACGACCGGCTACCCCCGTACTGATCCGGCTTGTCAGCCGCAGGGGGCGCGCTTAGACTGCGCTGCCCATGGGGCTGATGGACGCGTTCAAGCGCATGCGAATGAAGGACCCGATCGACGTGGACGCGCGGGTCGTGTCGGTCAGCGAGCCCCCGCACGCCACGCACGGGACCGCGGTCGAGCGCGAGAAGGCGCGCATCCTCGGTTCGTAGGCGGGATGGCGGACCTCGAGGAACGGACGATCGAGCAGCTCCCGGACCGCTGCGAGAACTGCGGTGCGAAGCTGACCGAGGCCGAGAAGCGCGCGGCCTTGACGGAGGGAGTCTCGGGTGCGGTCCTCTGTTCGGTCTGCGCCGACGAGGTCGTCCCCCTCGAGGCCGACGAGCCGGGTCCCGGCGCGGTCTGAGGTGTAGCGCTCGTCCGCCTAGGCGCCGGGCGAGCAGGCGTCGGCGAGGTTTCCCATGTCCTCGAGCGTCGCCGTCGCCAGGGCCCGGACGACGACGGTGTCCACGGCGCGGTAGCGGCTCAGCTCCGTCTGTGCCTCACCGGAGGTGCCGGCCGCGACCCCGACCGTCCCCTCGGGCTCGCCGAGGCGGTCGAAGTGGTCGCGATACCCCTTGTGCAGGTCCCGGTAGAAGGACTCCTCCTTCGCCAGGCGTGCCTCGGAGTCGGGGCCGACCGCCGTCCGGACGTAGCCGAACACCGGTGGGGTCTCGCGCCCGGTGTCCGCGCCGCCGCGCTCGACACGTCCGCGCGCGCCCGCGGCGAACTCGGGGGTCATCCAGTTGAGGAACGCCCCGTCGTACGCCGCCCCCGCCAGCGCGCACATCCGCGGACCCATCGCCGCCAGCACGAGGCGCACGCCGGGCAGGGACTCGCGCAGCCGGGGCAGGGCCTCGCGCATCGTCGTCAGCGGCTTCTCGGTGAACCCGGAGCCGACGCCGACCCAGAGGCGCTCGCGGTCCAGCCCGAGCCGCTCGATGTCCGCCGCGATCTCCTCCGGGCCCTGGCGGTCGAGGGCGATCACGGCCACGCCGAGCTCGATCCGGTCGCCGCCGCGGGCGAAGTCGGCGAGCGTCTCGAGGCCCTTCGCGCCTGGGTGGTCGTTCGACCAGATCGAGGCGTAGTCCAGCTCCTGGCAGCGGGCGGCCAGCGGCGCGGCGACCTCGGGGTCGAGGCCGGCCGCCACTCCGAAACCGCGGTTCATCGCTCGAGCAGAGCCACGCACTCGATGTGCGGGGTCTGCGGGAACATGTCGACCGGCTTCACGCGGCGCAGCCTATAGCCGGCCTCGACGAGCTGGGCGGCGTTGGGAGCGAGCGTCGTCGGGTTGCAGGAGACATAGACGATCCGCTCGGCCTCGCACTCGATCAGGCGGCGCACTACCTTCGCCGACAGCCCGGCCCGCGGCGGGTCGACCACCGCGATCGCGGGCCGCCCCGCCTCCTCGAGCAGCGGCCTGATCGCGGTGCGCGCGTCGCCGGCGCGGAACCGGACGTTGGTGATCCCGTTGATGCGGGCGTTCTGGTCGGCGTCGACGATCGCCTCCGGCATGACCTCGAGCCCCCAGACCTCACCGGCCGAGCGGGCCATCGTCAGCGCCAGCGTCCCGATTCCGCAATAGAGGTCGAAGAGCCGCTCGGAGCCGTTCAGCCCGGCCATCTCCGTGGCGCTCGCGTAGAGGCGCTCAGCCATCTCCGTGTTGGTCTGGAAGAAGGCGCGGTGGGAGATCCGGTAGCTGAGCCCGGAGAGGTGCTCGTGCAGGTACTGCTCGCCGATCGCGCCGGTGGGGCCGTCCGTTCCGCTGCCGGGGCCCTCGACGACCGTATGCAGGTCGACGGGCGGCTTCGGGATCTCGGCTGGAGAGGTGACGAGACGGGTCTGGAGCTCGCCGGTGCGGCGGCCCTCCCGGACCACGAGGTTGCGCAGCGTGCCGGTGCCTCGGCGGCGGTCGTAGGCGGACAGCCCGCTGGCTCGGGCCCAGCCGCGGACCTCGTTGCGGCGAGCATTGTTCTCGGACGAGGCGAGCAGGCAGTCCTCGACGTCGACCACCTCGTCCCAGCGACCGCGGGCGTGAAAGCCGAGCACCAGCTCACCGCCGTGCTCGCCGAAGGAGTACTCGAGCTTGTTCCGGTAGCGCCACTGCTCGGCGGCGGGCTCGATCGCCTCGAGCTCGTAGCCGTCGAGGCCGCCCATCCGGCGCAGCGCGTCATCGACGAGCTCCGACTTGTAGCGGAGCTGCTGGTCGTAGGAAAGCCCCTGCCACGGGGCTCCGGGGCAGGGTTCGCCCCCGTGGCCGCAGCGGTCGGGGATCCGGTCGGGGCTGGGGCGGAGAAGCTCGACGACGCGGGCCTCGGCAAAGTTCCGCTTGCTCTTGGTGACGGCGGCGCGGACCGTGTCGCCGGGGAGGGCGCCGGCGACGAACACCACGTATCCGTTGCGGCGCGCGACGCCGCGCCCGCCGTGTGCGAGGGACTCGACCTCGAGCTCGAGTTGATCGGACACGCGCGGTCTCGAGGAGGCGACCTGCGGGGCTTCGGACATTCGAGCCAGGCTAGCGGCGTCCCGAGCCTCGCGTATCGGCCGCCGGCCGATACAGTCTTGCCGCAATTTGCGTGGAGCGAAGAGGAGGTACGGGCTGTGGAAGCAGGCGGAGGAAGTGGAACCAGCGGAGCAAGTGGAGGAAGTGGGGAGAGCGGAGGGCCGAGCCTCCGGGACAACGTCCAGAAGGCGATCGAGGACCTGCGGGCCGCCGGGGAGAAGGCGACAGGCGACGTGCGCTCGAGCATCGACTCGGCCGTGGCGAGGCTGCGTGACGTGTCCGGCGACGCCTCCTCGAAGGCACAGGACCAGGTCTCGAGCTTCCGGAGCACCCTCGAGGACGCGACCGAGGACGTCCGCAAGGAGCTCGGCAGGCTCGCGATCCGGGCGCAGACGTCGCGCGAGTCGGTAGAGGAGCTGGCGAAGGAGCTCGAGGAGCGCCGCAAGAGCCTCGGCGGCCAGTCGGGCGGCTAGGCCCCCGCTACTGCTTGTCCAGCTTGCGCCCGACGGCGCGCAGGACGCCCTTGCGCGCCTTGTGGCGCTGCTCGTAGTCGCGCACCCTGCGCAGCTCCTGGCGGGTCAGGTCCTGCAGGCGGCTGTCGATCTGGCGTACGCTGAGCTGGTCATACGCGGTGATCGGGAAGCCCGGTATGCGCGCCCGGCGGCGGGCGCGGTCCGCCGTCGCGAGCGGGCGGTCGACGGCCTTGACGGTGCGCTTGCGGGCCTTCTTCCCCTGCCCGCCGACCTCGCTGCGCGCCCGGCCGGTCGCTTCGCCGAACTGGGAGACGATCGCCTCGAGCTGGGCGAGGATGTCGTCGGCTCCTTCGCGGCCGCGGGTGACGAGCCTGCCGACCAGCTCCTCGGCGTCGCCGCGGGTCATCCGGCCGCGCCTGACGGCGTCGTCGACGACCTCCTGGAGCCGATCGCGCGAGATCGTGACGGTCTTCTCGAGCGCGTCGCGGAACGCCTGCAGGCTGTGCTCGGAGCGCGAAGCCTGCCCGCTCGCCTTTGTCTTGGACTTGGCCTTCGGCTTCGACTTCGGCTTGGCCTTCGCCCCGGTCTTCGGCTTCGACTTCGACTTGGCGCTGGTCGGCTTGCTGGCCACGGCCCTCAGTCTATGTCCAGCCGGACCGTAATTTGCACGGGAGCGTGATCGGAGAGGCGGAGGGCGAGCCCGTCCTCGCGCAGCTCTCGCGCCTCCGGCGGCCAGGCGCGGACCGCCGAGGTCACCGCCAGGTTGCGGGTGAGGAGGTGGTCGATCGCGTCGGGAGCGGTCGGCCCGATCAGGCCGAAGCGCCGCTCGAGCTCCTCGTAGATCGTGCTCTTGCCGGGCCTGACGTTGAAGTCGCCCCCGAACACGAGCGGAGAGGAGCCCGCCCAGCGGACCGCATGCTCAGCAGCGAGGATCAGCTCCTCCTCCGCGCGCGGCGGGTTGGTGCTTGCGTGAAGGCAGCTCACGCAGAGGCCCGAGGCGAGGCGGGCGAAGGCCATCGTGCGGCGCTCGGGGCGGCGCCGGCGGATCGTCAGCTCCCTGCGTTCGGCGATGCCCCCCGCGGCACCCCTGGCGAGGATCATGTTCGATCCCCCCTCCGAGGAGCCGATCAGGTCCGGCCAGTGCCGGGCGATCGCCCAGCTGATCGAGTGGAGCCAATTGCGCGAGGTGAGCGACATGAACGCCTCGGCGCCGCACTCGCGCACGAACCCCGGCTCCCAGCGGGGAGGGCACTCCTGCAGGAGCGCGACTTCCCAATCCGCGCCGCAGACCATGTCGGTGAACTCGCGCCACAGGTCGCGATTCACCTGGACGTGGGTCGCGTTGCGCTCGGCCAGCCGGGTCCACTCGGCCCGCTTGGTGTAGAGCGCCCGGTCCGGTGGACCGTCGCGGCCGTGGAAGAGGTTCCAGGTGAGGACGGTGAGCTCCATCGTGGGCGCAAGTCTGCCGGAGAGCGTCGAGGCGAGCCGTAGTATCGACCGCTTCGATGGTGCGGCACTTCCTCACCGGCGCGGAGCTCGATCGCGGCGAGCTCGTCGCGCTTCTCGACCGCGCCGCTGACCTGAAGGCGGGGCGAGCCGTCGGCGAGGGCGGCGCAGCGCTCACCGGCCGCTCGGTTGCACTCGTCTTCGAGCGCCCCTCGACGCGGACGCGGATCTCGTTCGAGGTCGGCGTCGCCGAGCTGGGAGGGACCCCGATCGTGCTTCACAGGGACGACCTGCAGCTGAGCCGCGGCGAGTCCGTCCGCGACACCGCGCGGGTGATGTCGCGCTACCTGCACGCGATCGCGATCCGCTCCGGCTCGGACGAGCTGGTCGCCGAGCTGGCGGACGCCTCCGAGGTTCCCGTGATCAACGCGTTGACCCCGCTTCACCACCCCTGCCAGGCGCTCACCGACCTGCTCACGCTGCGCGAGCGCTTCGGAGAGCTCGACGGACTGCGCGTCGCCTACGTCGGCGACGGCAACAACTGCGCCCGCTCCCTCGCGATCCTCGGGCGGACCGCCGGTGTCGAGGTCGTCGTCGCGGCGCCGGAGGGCTACCGACTCGAGGACGGTCTCGCCGAGCAAACCGGCGATCCTCGCGCCGCCGCCGAGGGCGCCGACGCGCTCTACACAGACGTCTGGGTGAGCATGGGCGACGAGGCGGAGGCGGAACGCCGCCGCCGCGACCTCGGCCCCTTCCAGCTCAATGAGGAGCTGCTCTCGGCCGCGTCTGACCGCGCGATCGTGCTCCACTGCCTCCCGGCGCACCCGGGCGAGGAGATCACCGCGGACCTGCTGTACGGCGAGCGCTCCGCCGTCTGGGACCAGGCCGAGAACCGCCTGCACGCGCAGAAGGCGCTGCTCGCGATGCTCCTCCCAGGGCGCTCCTAAACTCGTCCCCGCAAGGCCCCGTGGTCTAGTGGTGATGATTCCGGCTTTTCAAGCCGAGAGACGCCGGTTCGAATCCGGTCGGGGCTACTACCACTTCCCGCCCTTGCCCTTCACCTTCATCCCGCTCGGCTAGCCTCACCCACCGTGCTGCCCGAGATCGAGATCGGCCCGCTCACGCTGCAGACGTTCGGCCTCTGTCTGGCCCTCGGCTTTCTCGCGGCCGGAGCGGTCGTCTGGCGCCGGCTCGGTGAGCTCGGCAAGCCAGTCGATTGGGCCTACGAAGCGCTGTTCGCGGCGCTCGCGGGGGGACTGATCGGCTCACGCCTCTACTACGTGGTCGAGAACTGGAGCGACGTCAGCGACGACCCGCTCGGCAACATCGTCTCCGGGTCCGGGCTGGTCTGGTACGGAGGCCTGATCGGGGGAGCGCTGGCGGTCGTGGCCTGGGCCTGGTACAGGAGATTCCTCGGCACCACCCTCCTCGACACCGCCGCCCCGGCGCTCGCGATCGGACAGGCGATCGGACGGGTGGGCTGCCAGCTCTCGGGCGACGGCGACTACGGGAAGGCGTGGGATGGACCGTGGGCGATGGCCTACCCGGACGGCACGGTGCCCACCAATGAGGAGGTTCACCCGACGCCGATCTACGAGACGCTCGCGCTCGGGCTGATCGCCCTCGTCCTCTGGTCCCTGCGCGACCGGCTCACGAACGGGCTCCTGTTCGCGCTCTACCTCGTCCTAGCCGGGGGCCAGCGCTTCCTGGTCGAGTTCGTGCGTCGCAACGACGATGTCGCGCTGGGACTCACCCAGGCGCAGCTGATCAGCCTCGCGATGATGGTCGCCGGCGGGATCTGGCTCGCGATCGGCCTGCGACGCCGCGGGACGCCGCCGATCCCGGCCGGACAGCCCGGCTGACCTCCGAGCGGCGCGAGATCACCGGCCGGTTCACACCGGGATCGCGTCCACGCGCCATCTTGGCGCAAAGGCCAGTTGGCCTCCATACAGCGAGAGGAGGACGAGGATGAGCTTCGACGAGCTGCAGGACGAGCAGGTCCAGGACGAGTCCGCTGAGCGGGTCGAGTCCGCGGATAACGGCTCAATCGAGGCCGTCGTCGACGAGGAGGCGACCGACGAGGTCGGCCCGGAGGGCGAGGGTCTGGACGACGAGACCGAGGGCGACGAGACCGAGGCCTCCGACGATCCCGACGCCGAGGTGGAGACGGACGACGAGGCAGCGGTTGAGCAGCCGTAGCTGCTCCTAGGCTGAGCGGAGCAGGCCGCCGTCGAGCGGGATCACGGCCCCGGTCAGATAGGCGGCCCGCTCCGAGCAGATGAACGCGACCAGGTCGCCGTACTCCTCCGGTTTCCCGAGTCGGCCGGCGGGGACCTCCTCCCTGGCCACCTCCTCGGCGGCGTCCATCGAACCGTGGGGCTCGGCCTGGCGCTCGGTGGCGAAGCGGCCGGTCGCGACGGTGTTCACAGTGATTCCTTCGCCGGCCACCTCCGTGGCGAGCGTCTTGAACAGCCCGACCGCCGCCATCCTGTGGGCGTTCGAGAGCGCCAGCTCCGGGATCGGCTCCCGCACCGAGCTGGAGGCGACGTTGACGATCCTCCCCCAGCCGCGCGCCCGCATCGCCGGCAGCGCGCTCTCGACGACCGTCCGGGGAGCGAGCACGAGCGAGCGATAGGCGGCCTCCCACTGGTCGCGCGGGTTCTCCAACGCAGCCCCGCGAGGAGGCCCGCCCGTGTTCGTGACGAGGATCGCGAGCGGACCGAGCGCCTCCGCGATTTCCTCCGGCAGGGACCCCATCCGCTCGATGTCGCCGGTATCCGCGGGGAACGGACGCGACCCGCCTCCGAGCTCGGCGGCGAGCTCGTCGAGCCGCTCGCTGGAGCGCGACGAGACGGCGACGATCGCTCCCTCCCGCGCGAGCGCCTCGGCGACACCGCGGCCGATCCCGCTGCTCGCGCCCATCACGAGCGCGACCTTGCCCTCGATCCCGAGATCCACGGGCGGGCGGTCAGTCCCCGGTCAGCCGGGCGAGGAAGGCCGCGTCGTCGGGCGGCAGCCCCGGAATCGGCTGGCCGTCCCAGGCGATCCCGTCCGACATCGCCTCGAACAGGCCCTTCCGCTCCTCGAGGCTCATCCGCTCGTGGTGGGCGAAGGCAAGGAAGGAATAGAGGTTCGGCAACGAGTCGCGCCAGTCGTGATCGGTGCCCTTGACCGTCGCGAGGTCGTGAATCGAGCTCGGCACCTGTCGCAGCGGCTCGCGGAAGATCTGGGCGAGGACCGCGAAGTCGAGCTGCTCGCTGCGCCCGGGCTCGACCTGGAGCGTCTCGATAGTCGGCGCAAGCAGCCCGCGCTCGAGCTCGTCGGCCGTCATCAGGAGCACTCCGTCCGTCGGGCGCGGGTTGCACTCGATCATCATCAATCCGTCGTCGGAGTCCACGAAGTCGAGCGATATCTGCCCGTCCCATTCGAGCTCGGAGGCGAGCTGCTCGACCGTCGGCAGCGTGTCCGACGGATCCGCGGACAGGAACTGGATTCCCGTCGAGTGCTCCCACTGCCGCGGGGCCCGATAGGACATGTGCGTCGCCACCTCGCCGCCGTGGACGCAGGAGTAGGTGCAGTGCATCGGCCCGTCGACGAACTCCTGGACGAGCCACGGGTTCTGCTCGGTCGGCTTCGCGTCCTCGGGCTTCAGATGGCCCGCCAGGGGCCCTGTGTTGGTGCAGAGCCCGACCCCGCCGCGCGAGAACGCCGCGCGAGCGAAGTAGCGGGGGAAGTGTTCGCAGGCCTCCTCGAGCTGATTGGGGGAGTGCGCGAGCACGGTGTGCGGAGTGCGGATCCCGAGCTTGTCGCAGAGCTCCTGAAAGGTGCCCTTGTCGTGGACGCGCGCGAGGGTCCGGAACGGCGGCGCGTAGAGCTTCGTCACCTCGGAGAGGCGCTCGCCCTGGGCAGCGAGGTAGAAGACCTCCTCGAACATCGGAATGATCAGCTCGATCTCGTTGTCGGCGGCGTAGCGCTCGATGTCGGAGACGAACCCGTCGGGGTCGGCGCTCGCCGAGGCCGTCGTGAAGTGGCCGGCGAGGTACTTGGAGTGGCTGCCGGGAGCGGCCGCGTAGCTGTCGCACGCGTGCACCTCGTGCCCGCGCTCGCCGAGCTTGCGAATCACGTCGAGAGCGAACGGCATCCGCGAGCTGGTGATCAGGAGCCTCACCGCACGCACGCTACATTCCCGTGCGCCAGGGCGGTTAGCTCAGTTGGGAGAGCGCCTCGTTTACACCGAGGAGGTCACTGGTTCGAGCCCGGTACCGCCCACCTTCACCCTTCGGACTCGACGGCTCAGGTCTCGGGCTCGTCCCGCTCCGTCCGCTGCGGCAGCATCGTGCCCGACGAGCGGAAGCGCGGCGAGAGCAACCGCTCGGCCTCGTCGCTGGGCAGGAGAGTGCGGCGCAGGTCGTGGGCGGCGAAGATGTCGTCCAGGTCCTCGCGGGTGAGCGTCTCGCGCTCCAGCGCGTTCGTCGCGAGGTCGTCGAGGCAGCGGCGATTGAGCTGCATCAGCTGCCGGGCGCGGGCATGCGCCATGTGCGCCAGCTCCTGGGCGTTGCCGTCCACGTCGCGGCGGGTTTGGTCGGACATCGCGTAGTCCCCGATCGGCAGCGCCAGCGGAGCGCTCTCGGGCGGGCCCTTCGCGACCGTCATCCCGAACTCGGTCACCATCTGCACGCAGATCTGGTGCACGCGGGCGAGATCGTCCGCCGCGCCCGAGTAGGCCTCGTCGAAGACCTCCTCCTCCGCGGCGCGGCCCCCCAGCAGGACGACGATCTCGTCGAGCAGGTCCTTGCGCGAGCGCAGGTAGCGATCCTCCTGCGGCGAGTGCGCGACGAAACCGAGCGCCGGCCCGCGCGGGACGATGCTGAGTATCTCTGGCGGGTCGAGCCCGACCAGCCGCCGGCAGAGAGCGTGGCCGGCCTCGTGGTAGGCGACGATTCGGCGCTCGGTCTCGTTCAGGCGGCGCGCCTGCTGCGAGCCGACCGACTGGCGCAGCAGCGCCTCGTCCAGGTCCTCGCGCGCGATCGAGGTTCGCCCCAGCCGGCCGGCGATGATCGCGGCCTCGTTGAGGGCGTTCGCCAGCTGGGCACCGGTCATCCCCGTCGTCTTGCGCGCGACATCGCGGAGGTCGAGATCGTCGCCGAGCGGCTTGCCCTTCGAGTGGGTGCGCAGGATCGCCTCGCGCCCGTCGCGATCGGGAGGCGCGACCAGGATCTGGCGGTCGAAGCGGCCGGGCCGCAGCAGCGCCCTGTCGAGCTTGTCGACGTAGTTCGACGCGGCGAGCACGATCACCGTGCCCGGGTCGCGCTCGAAGCCGTCGAGCTCGACGAGCAACTGATTCAGCGCCTGCTCGCGTTCGCCGCTGCCGCCGTCGCCGCCCGCTCCCCGGCTGCCGCCGACGGCGTCGAGCTCGTCGATGAAGATCACCGCCCGTCCAGCCTTGCGAGCCTCCTTGAACAGGCGCCGGATCCGGGCGGCGCCGCGGCCGACGAACATCTCGACGAAGCTCGAGCCCGACGCCGCGAAGAAGTCGACTCCGGCGTGCGCGGCGACGGCGCGGGCGAGCATCGTCTTCCCGGTGCCCGGGGGCCCGTAGAGGAGCACCCCTCGCGGCGCCCGCGCGCCCAGGCCCTTGAAGCGCTTCGGGTCCTTGAGCCACTCCGCGACGTCGACGAGCTCCTCCTTGGCCGCGTCGACCCCCTGCACCTCGTCCCAGAGCACCGGCGCGATCTGGCTCGCCTTCACCGTCTCGGGCCGCGTGCTCCCCATCGTGCTGCGGAGCAGCAGCACGAAGACGATCAGCAGGCCGGCGGAGAAGGCGACGCCGAAGACGGGGTACCACTCGAAGAAGAAATCACTGACGCCGGCAACGAGCATGTCCACTCATTATCGGCACAGGCGGCCGGTCGCTGGAGACCGGCCTTGCAAGCCGGCTCATATGTCGAGCGGAAATAGTCGGCCAGGCCGTACAGCAGCGCCTGGCTGTGATCGTCTGGGTCGACCTTGCACTCGAAGCGCTTCCCAGGCGCGTAATGCCGGAGTTGATCGCGTCGTCGGTCAGGTTCTGGAGCACGGTGGTGTCGTACTTCTCGCCGTTCTCGAGCTCGATCGACACCGCGATCGCGTAGCGCATGCTGACTCCGTCGCTCTCACCGGTCTCGCCGATGTTGTTGATCGTCGCGACGCGCCTCCTGCGCCTTCTTGATGTTGGCTATCAGTCCCATCGGTCTCTCCCATCGAGGTGGTGGGTGGGGCGCGCACCCTATCCCGGTCAGCACGGTGCCCGGCCGAGATCGGATAGCTTGACGCCGCACCTGGACGAAGCAACGGGAAGGGCTTATGGACACGACGCAGCTGAAGCGCATTCCGCTGTTCTCCGATGCCTCCGACGACGAGCTGAGGAAGGTCGCGTTCTTCGCGCAGTCGACGGAGGTCTCCGAGGGGACCGAGGTGATCAGCGAGGGCGGCTTCTCGAGGGAGCTGCTAGCCATCGAGGAGGGGAGCGCCGAGGTCACTCGCGACGGCGAGCACGTCGCCGATCTCGGGCCCGGCGACGTCTTCGGCGAGGCCGGGATGCTCGACGACACGATGCGCAGCGCAACGGTCACCGCGAGCTCGAGGCTGAAGCTGATCAGCATGGGCCACTTCGAGGTGAAGCGGCTGAAGAAGGACGCGCCCGGGGTATACGCCTCGATCGAGCGGCTCGTCGAGGAGCGCAGCGGCTAGCTGTCCCTGGGCAGGTCGGCTGGCTACTGGAACCGGTCCAGGCAGGCGAGGATCTCATCCGGATCGCCGGCGGCGTCGCGGATGCAGCCGTTGAGCTTCTGCGCCTCGAGCGCCGCCGGTGGGATCGCGGCCGGGCGAGGTCGTCGAGCCGGCCGCGGCGAGTAGCTCGCGGACGCCGAGCGGCTCCATCCCGAGCAGCGCCCCCGCGTCGAGGATCCCCGCTTCTGCTCGCACCCCCGCGCGATCTCCGCCGGCGGAGCGGTAGGCCAGGATTCGCATCGCGGCGAGACCCTAGCCGCAACCGGGGGCGCCAGCCCGACGCGCCATCCCGCATCGCGCCGCCGGGTTCGCTACCTTCTCGCCCGTTGTGGGGGTGAGGAGCCCCGGAGAAGCGTGTGTGAAGGAGCAAAGGTGCCCCGGCACCTCCTCGCGCACAGGAAATGCCGAGGAGGCATAACTGATGGCAGAAGGCACCGTGAAGTGGTTCAGCAACGAGAAGGGCTACGGGTTCATCACACCGGAGGACGGCAGCAAGGACCTGTTCGTCCACTTCTCGTCGATCAGTGGGGACGGTTACCGCTCGCTCAACGACGGGGCGAAGGTCACCTACGAGGCTGAGGACGGTCCCAAGGGCCCGGTCGCGGTCAACGTTCAAGAGATCGCCGGTTAGCCTGTAGAACACAGCGCCCCGGGGGCGTAGCTCAGCTGGTTAGAGCGCCGGCCTGTCACGCCGGAGGCCGCGGGTTCGAGTCCCGTCGCTCCCGCTCGCGAGTGGGAGTCATAGTCCTGGTCACCGCCGCGGCATTGGTCGCGGCGGCACCGGGCTCTGCCCGTGGCGAGGAGGTCGGGGTCTCGCCACCAACGATCTCTCGCGTTGCGCCGGCGGGCGACCCGGCCGACCAGCCGCCGTTCGGCGGTGTGCCGATCCCGCCCCTCGTGGCGCCGGGGTCGTCCGACCGGCCGCCGCCGGGCTTCGAGCTCAGCGCCGCGCGGGCGACCGCGATCGCCGACCGAACCGACGCGGTTCAGGAGGAGGGCGAGGACGCGGAGCTGACGCCGACCGCGGCGACGCGCGGCTCGGACCACTGGGAGGTCCGCTATCGGACCGGGGACGGCGAGGTGAAGGCGCTCGTCGTGATCGACGATCGCTCCGGAGAGGTCGTCGAGGCCTGGACCGGGAACCAGATCGAGACGAAGCTCGCCCGGGGCTACGAGGACGCCGTCGCCGGCGACGTCAACGAGTGGTGGTTCTGGCTGCCGCTCTGTCTCCTGTTCCTGGCGCCGTTCGTCGATCCCCGCCGGCCGCTGCGGCTGCTCCATCTCGACCTGCTGGCGCTGCTCGGCTTCAGCGCCTCGCTGTTCTTCTTCAACAAGGGGGAGATCGATATCTCCGTCCCGCTGGTCTACCCGGTGCTGCTCTATCTGCTCGCCCGGGCGCTGGTCGCCGGGCTGCGGCCCGACGAGAGCCGCGAGCCGCTGTTGCCGGTGTTCCGCCGCGGCTGGCTGATCGCCGGGATAGTCGCCCTCGCCGCCCTCCACTCCTGGTATGCGATCGACGAGGCGAAGGTGATCGATGTCGGCGTCGCCAGCGTGATCGGCGCCGATCGCCTGCTCGACGGTGAGGACGTCTACAGCGAGGACTTCTCGGCAGGGCTGCCCTCGAGCGGCGACGTGCGCGGGGACGTCTACGGCCCCGTCAACTTCCTCGCCTACGTGCCGGCCGAGCTCGCCTTTCCATGGGAGGGCCGCTGGGACGACGTCCCGGCGGCCCGCGCCGCGGCGCTCGCCTTCGATCTGCTCACCGCGCTGGCGCTGTTCGGGCTCGGCCGCCGCCTGCGTGACGGTGACGAAGGGCTGACGCTCGGGGTGGCGCTCGCCTTCGCCTGGCTCGCCTATCCGTTCACCCTCTACACGCTGGGATCGAGCTTCAACGACTCGCTGGTGGCGCTGTCGGTCGTGGCCTGCCTGCTGGTGCTCTCATCGGCACCGGCGCGAGGGGCGATGGCCGCGCTCTCCGGGCTGACGAAATTCGGCACGCTGGCACTTGCGCCTCTGTTCGCGGCGGGCACCGGCGAGCGCCGCCCGCGCACCCTGATCGCGTTCGTGATCGCGTTCGCGGCCGTCGCCGCACTGGTCACGATCCCGCTGGTTCCCGACGGCGGCCTACGAGAGCTCTATGACCGGTCGATCGGGTACCAGGCCTCGCGCGGGTCGCCGTTCAGCATCTGGGGCCAGGCGCCCTCGCTGGAGCCGCTGCAGACGGTCACGAAGGCGCTCGCGGTCGCGCTGGCGGTCGCCGTCTTCTTCGTTCCGCGGACCCGCTCGCCTGTCCAGGTCGCGGCCCTCGCCGCCGCCGTCGTGATCGCGGTTCAGCTCACCACGAACCACTGGTTCTACCCCTACGTAGTCTGGTTCGCTCCTGCGATGCTTGCAGCGCTTCTTGCTGCTCAGCGGGGAGCCGAGCGCCGGGCCGGTTGACGCCTCCAGGCGCGCGTTCGACACCCCGGAACGCAACTTCGGACATCCGTACAACCCGGTCTCGCCCGCCTCCGTCGAACATCTGGGCAGGCGTCAGAGAGCGAGGATCGGAGGCGGAGGTGAGCCGAGCAATGCGACAGATCGTGGCGTTTGGCGGCGGTGGCTTTTCGATGGAGTCGGGCAATCCCCTGCTCGACGACTACGTGCTCGGCCTGACCGGCACTCCCGAGCCCCGCGTCTGCTTCCTGCCGACGGCGAGCGGCGACGCCGACCACTACCTGGTCCGCTTCTACAACTCCTTCCGGGAGGGAACGAAGCCGTCACACATCTCGCTGTTCAGGCGCGAGCGGGGCGTCTCCGACACGCGGGCGCACCTGCTCTCGCAGGACCTGATCTACGTCGGGGGCGGCAGCCTGCTGAGCCTGCTCGGCGTCTGGCGCGCCCACGGGATCGACGAGGTCCTCCGCGAGGCGTGGGAGGCCGGGGTCGTCCTCTGCGGCCTCTCGGCCGGCTCCCTCTGCTGGTTCAGCGAGGCCGTCAGCGGTTACCACGGCGAGGTCAACCGGGTCCAGGCCCTCGGTCTCCTCCCGCACAGCAACGCGGTCCACTACTCGGACGGTGATCGGCGCGCCGCGTTCCACCGGCACCTGCTCGAGGGGATGCCGGGCGGGTTCGCCGCGGAGGACGGCGCGGCTCTCCGATTCGTCGGCGACGAGCTGGTCGAGGTGGTCGCGTCGCGCCCCGAGGCGCGCGCCTACCGGCTCGAGCGCCGCGGCGCCCTGGTGATGGAGACGCGGCTCGCCACCCGGTATCTCGGGACCGCGGCGATCCCCGCGGCGCTGCCGGAGTCGATCGGCCGCGCCCTGGCTGCGTAAGCTCCTCTGGGGATGTCAGCACCGGGCCGGATCTTCGTCAGCGGGGGACACGAGTTCAAGCGCGGCGGCGGCAACGACGCGCTCAGCGACCACATCGTCGACCTCGCGGACAGCTCGCACCCCCGGATCTGCCTGCTCCCGACCGCGAGCGGCGATCCCGAGGATCAGATCGCGAGCTTTCGGCGCACCTTCGGCGAGCGCGACTGCCTGCCTTCCGCGGTCTCGCTGTTCCGTCTCGCCACCGAGCGAGTCGACCTGCGGGAGCACCTGTTGGCCCAGGACGCGATCTACGTCGGCGGTGGGAGCATGGTCAACCTGATCGCGATCTGGGCGGCGCACGGCGTCGGCGAGCAGCTGCGCGAGTGCCTCGAGGAGGGGGTCCTCGTCTGCGGCCAGAGTGCCGGGGCGATGTGCTGGTTCGAGCAGGGGGTGACATGCTCGTCGGGCGCGCCGACCGCCGTCGCGGGCCTCGGCCTGCTCGAGGGAAGCGCCTGCGTCCACTACCACGGCGAGCCCGAGCGCCGCCACTTCTACCTGCAAGCGGTCGCCGAGGGCGGGCTGAAGCACGGGATCGGCCTGGACGACCAGACGGCGGCCCTGTTCGAGGACGGCCAAATGGTCGAGACCGTGAGCGCCCGGCCGACGGCCTCGGTTTGGCGGGTCGCCCACACCGAGGACGAAAGCGCCGACGGGATGACAGCGATCGAGGACAGGCTCGATTCCCGGTGCCTCGTCCACCAGGCCCCCGCCGCCGATGCGCTCGGCGCCGACATCCTCGAGCTCCGCGAGACGCTCGCGGCGCGCGCGGCGACCGGGCGCTCGCGGCGGACGGGGGTGGGCCGGACGGGTGTGGGCCGCCTCGACTGAGCCCTACAAGGCGCCGCCGGCGGCCGGCGGGGCCGACGGATCGTCGCCCTCGTCGCCGATCTTCTCGCGCGCGAGAAAGTCCTCGATGAGGAGCGGCGTTGCCTGCGCCTGTTCCACGACGTTGAGGAGGTCGTTCATCGAGCGCACCTCCTCGACCTGCTCCTTCACGAACCAGGCCAGGAACTGCTCCGCCTGGAAGTTCCCGCTCGTGCGGGCGAGCTCGAACAGGGCATTGATCTCGTCCGTGACGCGCTTCTCCTGCTGGAGCGCCATCTTTACCGGGCCGGCGACGTCGTCGTAGCTCGTCTGCTGCGACTTGATGTCGGGGATCCGGACCTCCTCGTCGATGTCGAGCAGGTACTGGACCATCATCATCGCGTGGTTCCGCTCCTCGACCGCCTGGCGGTAGAAGAAGGCGGCCAGCCGCGGCAGGGTCTCGGAGTCGTAGTAGACGGCCGCGCCGATGTACTGCTGCGAGGCGGCGAACTCGTTCGAGATCTGCTCGTTCAGGGCCTCCGCAAAGCTCTTCTCAGCCATCTGTCTCCTGGGTTGACGGGCCGGTCATCGCGGACCCTACCTAACCCTCCGACCGCTGCCCCAGCGGAAGCCGGTCGCGCTCGGCTCCGGGGCGAGCGGGCTGCTGGGGAGGCCGGGCTCGGTGCCGGCCGTGTTGTAGCCCGTGGGGGCGGTGTCGTTCGGCGTGTCGGGATGGAAGATCGAGGCCAGGTACTGGATCTGGCCGCGGCCCGGCCCCAGCTCCCACTGACCGCCGCCGTAGGCTCCGATCCCGTTCGCCTCGCAGTGGTCGTAGGCGGCGAACAGCGCGTGGATCGGGCCGAACCGCGACGGCTTGATGTTGACCATCATGGGCGGCCACTCGCGGTCCTCGATGTCGGCGACGGAGTGGATCGGGGCGTCCCAGGTGACGCGGTCGGCGACCGGCTCGAGCAGCGGACGGGTTTGGTGGTCGACGTCCGGATCCTCGAGCCAGGCGTCGGGAAACGCCTCGATCAGCTTCCGGTAGAGCTCCGGGTCGGTCTCGACGTCGACCGGCGTGCCGCGGTAGAAGCCCTTCAGGTCGAGCGTGACGACGGCGCCCAGGCCGGCGAGCTCCTCGACCAGCTCGGGCGTCCAGGCGTTGCTCGGGTCGAGCTTGAAGCGGGTCCCGGGGTAGCGCTCGAGCAGCGCGTGCAGCCGATCGGCGCGCTCGGGGCCGGGCTCGCCGGGCATCGCCAAGCGCGTCGAGACGACGTAGCTCACCGGCCGCGGCTCGC
>DATADX010000019.1:0-21339 GCA_036258315.1 Solirubrobacterales bacterium | reverse complement strand
GGGGCGGGAGGGGGATAATGGCCGGGATGGAACGAGACGAGGTGATGGGACTCGTGCGGGACCACCTGGTCGCCGAGCTCGCGGTGAGCGCCGATCGGATCGCGCCGGAGACGCGCTTTCGCGAGGACCTCGATGCGGATTCGCTCGATCTCTACGAGCTCGTGATGGAGCTCGAGGACCGGTACGGGATCCGGGTCAGCGAGGAGGAGGCAGCGGAGATCCGGACGGTGGGCGACGCGGTCGACTTCGTCTGCGCGCGCGTCCCGGCGGGGTGACCGCGCGCTCCCTGTCGGATCTGCTCGCGGAGGTGCCCGAGGAGCTGATCCGCCAGGCGTTCTCGCATTCCTCATGGGTCGAGCAGCGGACCGAGGGCTACGGCCGGCTCGCGTTCCTCGGGGACAGCGTGCTCGGGCTCTCCGTCGCCACCGAGCTGTTCCGGACGATGCCTGAGGCCGACATCGGCGAGCTCACGAAGATCCACAACCAGGCCGTCAGCGGACGCGCCTGCGCCGGGGTCGCCCGCGAGCTCGGCTTCGTCGAGCGGCTTCGCGAGCGCGCCCCGGTTGACGGCTCGGGCGTCCCGGTGGAGACTCTGATCGGCTCCGAGCGGACGATGGCCTCGATCTGCGAGTCGGTGATCGGCGCCTGCTACCTGACGCATGGATTCGAGCTCACCGCGGAGGCGGTCGTCGCCTCCTTCGCGGAGGAGATCGACCATGCCCGCAACGAGCGCCTCGACTTCAAGTCCGAGCTCCAGGAGCGGCTGGCTCGCGACGGCGCCACCGTAAGCTACGAGGTGGTCCGTGAGGCGGGTCCGCCCCATGACCGGGTGTTCGAAGTCCGCGCCGAGGTCCTTGGAGACGAGCTCGGAGCAGGCTCCGGCCGGAGCAAGAAGGAGGCGGAGCAGGCGGCCGCGGCGCGGGCCCTCGAGCGGCTCCCGGATTGACTGACGCGTCCGTCCGGTCCGGACGGGAGCCTAAGTGGCTGTCAGAGGTGTCTTGAAATGTATCTGAAAGCAATCAACTTGAAGGGGTTCAAGTCGTTCCCCGACCGCACCCGGCTCACCTTCGCGCCGGGCGTCAGCGTGATCGTCGGGCCGAACGGCTGCGGCAAGTCGAACATCACCGACGCCGTCCTCTGGGCGCTGGGAGAGCAGAGCCCGCAGGCGGTGCGCGGATCCTCGATGCGCGACGTGATCTTCGCCGGCGGCAAGGGTCAGTCGCGGCGTCAGTTCGCGGAGGTCGAGGTGGTGATCGACAACAGCGAGGGCCGCGCCGAAACCGACTTCTCCGAGATCTCGATCACACGCAGGATCGAGCGCGACGGCAACGGCGAGTATCGCCTCAACGGCGCCCGCTGCCGGCTCGCCGACGTGATGGAGGTGCTCTCCGACACCAACATGGGCCGCGAGATGCACTCCGTGATCAGCCAGGGCAAGGTGGAGCTGATCGTCAACTCGAAGCCCCGCGACCGGCGGATGATGATCGAGGAGGCGGCGGGCCTCGGCAAGCACCGCAAGCGCCGCCACCGCGCCCAGCTGAAGCTGCAGCGGACCCGCGACAACCTCGATCGCGCCCTCGACGTAGAGCGCGAGGCCCGCTCTCGCCTGCGGCCGCTGAAGCGACAGGCGGAGGCCGCCGAGCGAACCGCGAAGCTCGTGCATCAGGAGGACGAGCTCCGGGCCGAGCTGGTCGCGGGCGAGCTCCGCGAGCAGGAGGACCTGCTGACGAGCGCCGACGAGACCCTGATCGAGGTCCGCCGCAAGCGTGAGCTCGTCGAGGGCAACCTGGACGAGGTGCGGGAGCGGCGCGCCGCGATCGAGGAGCGCGTCGCGAGCGGGGAGGACGAGCGCCGCGCCGCCGCCCAGCGGCTGGCCGAGACACGGGCGACCGTCGAGCGCCTCCGCGCCCGCGTCGAGGCGATCGAGTCGGCCGAGCGAGAGCTGCGCAGCGGGCTTGGAGAGCGCCAGCTCCGCCTCACCGCGCTCGACGACGAGCCCGAGCAGGAGGCGGCTACGACCGCGAGGATCGCCGAGCTGGAGGCCGAGCTCGCCGCGCTTGATGACGGCAGCGCCGACGCGGAGCTGTCCGGGTTGCGCGAGCGGGCTGCGGAGGCCGAGCGGCAGCGGGCGGAGGCGGAAGGGTCCCTGCCGCCGCTCGCCGAGGCCGCGGAGAAGGGCGCCGCCGCGCTCGAGCGCGCCACCCAGAGCCGAGAGGCAGCCCGTGCCGAGGCCGAGAAGGCCGCGCAGCGGCGCGCCTCGCTGCAGGGCGACCTCGCCGCCGTCGAGGCGAGGCTCGCCCGGGCTGCGATGGAGGGCGGCGAGGAGGTGCTCGCGAGCTTGATCGAGACGGGCCCGGGGATCGAACGGGCGCTCTCGGCGGCGCTCGGCGAGCACCTGCGCGCGACGGTCGTCGACTCGCTCTGCGAGGGAGTCGAGCGGCTCGGCGAGGCCGAGGGCGCCTCCCGCGCCCTGGTCGCGCGCGACGGGGATGTCTCCGCCGCCGAACCGCCGGTCGCGGGGGCCCGGCGCCTCCTCGACCTCGTCAAGGCGGAGGGGCGCGCCGGGGAGATCACCGACCGCCTGTTGGCCGATGCGTGGATCGTCGACGATCTCGCCGAGCTGCCGGGCGGCTTCGCCGGGATCGCCGTGACGGTGGACGGCGACGCCTACGACGGCAGGCTCGGAGAGCTGCGGCGCCTGCCGCGGGAGGGAACCGACCCGGCCCTGGCCGCGCGCTCCCAGCGCGAGGAGCTCGCCTCCCGGCTGGCGCAGCGCGACCAGACGCTCGAGCGCGCGAGCCGCGACCTCGAGCGGGCGGAGCAGACGCTGGCCGAGGCGCGGGGCGAGCGCGACGAGACCGAGCTCGCGCTCCGCGACGGTCGCAGGGCGCTGGACGAGGCGAGCGAGGAGGCGCGTCGCGCGGCCTGGCTGGCCGAGCGCCGCGCCGAGCGCGTCGAGGAAGGGCCGACGACCGTCAGGCGCGCGCAGCTCGAGGCCGAGCTCAGCGCCGAGCGCCGCCACGCCGAGGCCGCGCGGAGCGCCGCCGAAGCCCGCCACGCCGAGGGCGAGCGGTTGCGCGGCCGGATCGCGCTCGAGACGGAGACGCTTCCGGCGCTGACGGGCACCCGCGAGGCGATGCTCGCCCTGCTGGCGCGGATCGAGCGCCGCGCCGAGGGGCTCGACTCCCCCGACGGCGAGCACGGCGGCGAGCTGGCGGCCGAGCTGCGCGAATGCTCGCAGCGCGAGTTCGAGCTCCAGGGCGAGATGCGCGGGGTGAGCGAGGCGCTCACGGCCGCCGAGGTCGATGCCGCGCAGCTCCGCGACCGTCGCGACGAGAGCCGTGCGGAGCTGACCCGGCTGGCCGCGGGCCTCGAGCGCGAGCTCGGGCCTGCCGCCCGGCCGCTGCCGGACGAGGAGCGTGAGGAGATCCGGGTGAAGCTCGAGCGGCTCGCTCGCCGCCGCGAGCAGATCGGCCCGGTCAACCCGCTTGCCGAGAGCGAGTACGCCGAGGCGAGCGAGCACGTCCGCGAGCTGACCGGGCAGCGCAAGGACCTCGAGCAGGCGCTTGCGGAGATCAAGGCCCTGATCCGCCGCACCGATCGCGAGATCGAGCAGTCCTTCGAGGAGACCTTCGAGGCGACCGCTCGCAACTTCGAGGAGATGGTCGCCGAGCTGTTTCCCGGCGGCAAGGGCCGGCTGCGCCGGATCGCGGTCGGCCCGCCCGCCGTGTCCACCAGGATCGGCGAGGCTGCCGGCGAGCCGCCAGAGGCGGAGGACGACGAGGACGGCGCCCCGAGGGACGACGCCTTCGGGGTCGAGATCGAGGTCGCCCCGGCCGGCAAGTCGACCCGGCGCCTGTCGCTGCTCTCAGGCGGCGAGAAGTCGCTCGTCGCGCTCGCCTTCGTGTTCGCCGTGCTGATGGCGCGCCCCTGTCCCTTCTACATCCTCGACGAGGTCGAGGCGGCGCTCGACGACATCAACATTGACCGCTTCCTTCGTCTCGTCCGCCGCTTCTCCGAGCGTTCCCAGTTCATCGTCGTCACTCACCAGAAACGGACGATGGACGCCGCCGACATTCTCTACGGCGCCAGCATGGGCGGCGACGGCATCACCAAGGTCGTCTCCCGGCGCCTCCCGCGCGACGGCGACCTCCAGCTCGGCGACGTCCCCGAGGCCGACGCGGCCGCCGCCGCCGAGGCCGAGGCCGCCTAGCCTGCGGCCGCTAGCCTCGCCGGATGCCGACCAGCTGGAACGAGGCGTTCGACCTCGGCGACCGCGAGACCCCCGAGACCCCCGCCGAGAGCGGCGAGGACCGGGCGGGGGTGTTCAGGCGCCTGCGCCAGGGCCTGTCGCGGAGCCGCAAGGCGCTCACGGCCGAGCTCTCGGCGAGCGTCGGCGGCCCGATCGACGAGGAAACGTGGGAGGGAATCGAGGAAGCGCTGATCCTCGCCGACGTCGGCGCTCCGACGACGGCGAAGGTGGTCCGCCGACTCGAGGACGAGGTCGAGGCCGGCGAGCTGAGCGGGGGGGAGGAGCTGCGGGAGCGCCTGATCGAGGTGCTCGCCGAGACGGCCTCGCCCGAAGGAGAAGGTGACGGACGCATCAACCTGCGCGACCAGCCGAGCGTGATCATGGTCGTCGGCGTCAACGGGACCGGAAAGACGACGACGATCGGAAAGATCGCCTGGCACCTGCAGAGGGAGATGGGCCTCGACGTGATCGTCGCCGCTGCGGACACCTACCGCGCCGCCGCGGTCGAGCAGCTCACCGAGTGGGCCGAGCGCGCCGGGTCCCAGATCGTCAAGGGGACCGAGGGCGGCGACCCGGGCGCCGTCGCGTTCGACGCGATCGCCGCCGCGCAGGCGCGCGGCGCCGACGTCGTGATCTGCGACACCGCGGGCCGCCTCCACACGAAGGGCGACCTGATGGAGGAGCTCTCGAAGGTCCGTCGCGTGATCGGCAAGCAGCTCCCCGGCTCCCCCCAGGAGACGCTGGTCGTGATCGATGCGACGACCGGCCAGAACGGGATCCGCCAGGCGCAGGAGTTCGGGAGGGTCGCGGACGTCACGGGGGCAGTGATGACGAAGCTCGACGGGTCGGCGAAGGGAGGCGTCGCGCTCGCGATCTCCTCGGAGCTCGGGATTCCCGTGAAGCTGATCGGGATCGGCGAGGCGCTCGAGGACCTCCGTCCCTTCGACGCGGAGCAGTACGCGCGGGCCCTGCTCGAGGCCTAGCGCCGCACGATCCAGGCTGATGCGGATCCTGCTCGTCACCCAGATGTGGCCCAGCAGCGCCGACCCCGACTTCGGCAGCTTCCTCGTCCCCCTCGCCCGCGAGCTCGATGAGCTCGGGCACGACGTCGAGGTCGTCGCGATCGACCGCCGCGGCGGCTCGCGCGCGAAGTACGCGCGGCTCAGTCGCGACGCCGTCCGGGCGGCGCGGCGAGTCCGCCCCGACGTCGTCTTCGCGCACATGCTGTTCCCCGCGGGCGCGGCCGGTGCCGCCGCGGCGATCGCCGGCCGGGCACCCCTCGTGGTGATGGCCCACGGTCAGGACGTCGCCAACCTCGGCCGGGTCCCGGGCGTGACGACGGCGAGCCGCTGGGTCGTGCACCGCGCCGCCGCCCTGATCGCCAACTCGCGCTGGCTTGGCGACCGGCTCGCCGAGCGGATCCCCGCCGCCGAGGCGAAGACCGCGGTCGCCGACTGCGGCGTCGACCTCGAGGCCTTCGCGCCCGCTGCGGCCGAGCCCGCCCGCGCCGCGCTCGGCTGGCAGGGCGGGGGCCCCGCGTTCGTCTGCGTCGGGTCGCTGATCGAGCGCAAGAACGTGGTCCGGCTCGCCGCTGCGTTTGAGCGCCTGGGGCGTGGCCGGCTCGCGTTCGTCGGAGACGGGCCGCTCCGCGGCGCGCTCGGGGGGCGCGCCGGCGTCCGGGTCGTCGGTCGCATCCCGCAGGCCCATGTTCCCCGCTGGATCGCCGCGTGCGACGTGCTCTGCCAGCCCTCACTGATCGAGCCCTTCGGGCAGGCGACGCTCGAGGGGATGGCGATGGAGCGAAGCGTCGTCGCGACGAGCGTCGGTGGGCCGCCCGAGTTCGTCCCGCCGGAGGTCGGCGTGCTCGTCGATCCCGAAGACACCGCGGCACTGGCCGCGGCGCTGGAGCGGGCGGCGGCCCTGCCCTCGCCGAACCCGCAGGCGCGGGAGGCGGCCGCCGAGCACGGCGTCCGCCGCCAGGCCGCCCGAATGGCGGCGGTGCTCGAGCGGGCCGGATCAGCGGCGCGGGCGCGCGCGCGGTGATCGGCCGCAGCCTCGGCCACCTGCTCGACTGCGCGCCGCGGGCAGGCGGGCGGAGCGCCGCTAGGCGGCTGTGGCGAAGCGCGCGGCGCTGCGCGCCTTGCGCTTCTCAGCCTCGACCTCGCGGTTCTTCGGAGGCGCGTTGGTCACGAGCGCGTCGAGCAGCGCGGCGGTGCTCGCCGCGACCTCCTCGACGGCGCGCTCGAAGGCCTCGGCATTCGCCTTCGAGGGCTTCGACGAGCCGCTGATCTTGCGCACGTACTGCAGCGCCGCGTCGTGGACCTCCTCCTGCGTGGCCGGGGGATCGAAGTTGTGGAGAGTTCGGATGTTTCTGCACATGCCGTCAGGTTAACGTCGGCGTCTAACCTGGGCTGCCGTGTTCGACCAGCTCTCAGATCGCCTCCAGGGCGTGCTCGGCGAGATCCGCTCGCGCGGCAAGCTCTCCGACGACGACGTCAACAAGGCCCTGCGCGAGGTCCGCCTGGCGCTGCTCGAGGCCGACGTCAACTTCAAGGTGGTGAAGGAGTTCACCTCCTCGCTCCGTGAGCGGCTCGAGGGCGCCGAGATCTCGGAAGCGCTGAATCCGGGCCAGACCGTCGTCAAGGCGGTCAACGACGAGCTCACCGAGCTGATGGGTGGCTCGGGCCGCGAGCTCGCCTTCGCATCGAGCGGGCCGACCGTGATCCTGATCGCCGGCCTGCAGGGCTCGGGGAAGACGACCGCGACCGCGAAGCTCGCGAAGCTGCTCAAGAAGGACAACCGCGACGTCGCCGTCGCCGCCGCGGACCTGCAGCGGCCCGCGGCGGTGGAGCAGCTGCAGCGCCTCGGCGAGCAGGCCAAGGTCCCGGTCTACGCCCAGCCGGGGGAGACCGACCCGGTCAAGCTCGCGAAGTGGGCGCTCGACCAGGCCAAGGCGGAGGGGCGCGACGTGCTGATCGTTGACACGGCCGGCCGCGTCCACGTCGACTCGGAGCTGATGGACGAGCTCGCGCGCGTGCGCAAGGCGACGAAGCCGATGGACGTCCTGCTCGTGCTCGACGCGATGACAGGGCAGGACGCGGTCAACGTCGCGGAGAGCTTCGCCGAGACGACGGAGTTCGACGGCGTCGTGATCACGAAGCTCGACGGCGACGCCCGCGGCGGCGCCGCGCTGTCCGTGCGCGCGGTGACCGGCAAGCCGATCATCTACGCCTCGACCGGCGAGAAGCTCGACGAGATCGAGCGCTTCCACCCCGACCGGATGGCCGGGCGGATCCTCGGGATGGGCGACGTGATGTCGCTGATCGAGAAGACCGAGGAGGAGTTCGACGCCGACCAGGCGGCCGACCTCGAGCGGAAGATCCGCAAGCAGCAGTTCACCCCCGAGGACTTCCTCGCCCAGCTCAAGCAGATCCGCGGGATGGGCCCGATCGGGAACCTGATGAAGATGATTCCCGGGATGGGCAAGGCGATGCAGGGGATGGGCCAGGTCGACGAGCGAGAGCTCGATCGGATCGAGGCGATCATCCTCTCGATGACGCCGCACGAGCGCGCGCACCCCGGCGAGATCAACGGCTCGCGCCGGAAGCGGATCGCGCAGGGATCGGGGACCACCGTCCAGGCGGTCAACCGGCTCGTCAAGCAGTTCGGCCAGATGCGCAAGCTGATGAAGCAGTTGTCCGAGGGCAAGATGCCGTCCCCCGACCAGCTGATGCGGGGGGCGCGCTAGCAGCCACCAGGCCGCCCTATCCAGGAGCGAAGGGCGAAGCCCGGAGCGACTTATGCTGGGCGGCCGCTCGTGGCTGCGACTTGTCGGAGAAGCCGCTCCACCTCAGCCGTAATCGAGCGCCCAGGCGTGCTCGGGCTCGACCAGGTAGACGACGCGGTCAGTCCGCTCCGGGTAAGACTGGCCGATGTACTGCTGCGAGAGCCGGTCGATGACGACGAACGCCGCGTCGTCCTCGAGCCGGTCGACGACCCGGCCGCGGATCCCGGCCATGCTGAACGGCTGGTCGCGATCGGTGATCGAGAACGCGACGCGAGGGTCGCGCTCGAGGTTGCGCGCCTTGCGCGAGCCCGGCCCGGTCAGGAAGGCGACGCGGTCGCCCTCGAGCCCGATCCAGACCGGGACGCTGTGCGGGGACCCGTCCGGGAGCAGCGTCGCGACGTGGGCGTAGTTCGCGCCCTCCACCAGGGCGCGAACGTCGTCGGGGAGCTCGTACACGGTGTTGTCCTTCCCGGCGCCACCGCCTCCAAACGATCCCGCTGTCACAGGGCGCCGCGCTGCCTCGTCCCAGGGGTACAACGGAGGAGAAAGGAGCACGAGATGAAGGTCTTCGTAGCGGGCGCTACCGGCGCCCTCGGCAAGCAACTGGTCCCGCGCCTCGTGGAGAGGGGCCACGAGGTGACGGGAATGACGCGCACGGACTCGAAGCGGGCGCTGCTGGAGGAGCTGGGAGCGCGCCCGGTCGTAGCTGACGCGCTGGACGCCGACGCGGTCGGCGAGGCCGTGGGCACCGCCGAGCCCGATGTGGTGGTCCATCAGCTCACCTCGATCCGCTCGTTCGACCCGCGGAACGTCGACCGCAGCTTCGCGGAGACGAACAGGCTGCGGACCGAGGGCACGGACGTCCTGCTCGCTGCCGCTCGGGCGGCGGGTGCGGGCCGCTTCGTCGCTCAGAGCTTCACGAGCTGGCCGTACAAGCAGGTGGGCGGGCCGGTCAAGACCGAGGAGGATCCGCTCGACGATTCGCCGCCCGCGTCGATCTCGGAGACGCTGGCCGCAATCAAGCACGTCGAGCGGGTCGTCATCGAGGCCGACGGGATCGATGGGGTCGTGCTCCGCTATGGCGGCTTCTACGGACCCGGCACCTCGCTCGCGTCCGGGGGTGAGCAGTTCGAGGCGATCCGCGAGCGCAAGTTCCCCGTGGTCGGGGACGGCGCCGGCGTCTGGTCCTTCATCGAGATCCGCGACGCGGCCGATGCAACCGTGGCCGCGATCGAGCGCGGCGAACCCGGCATCTACAACATCGTCGACGACGACCCGGCGCCGGTGTCGGAGTGGTTGCCCGCTGCGGCGAAGGCCGTGGGCGCGAAGCCGCCACGGCGGTTTCCTCGCTGGCTGGCGCGGATCCTCGCCGGCGAGGCGATGACGTCGATGATGACCGAGACGCGCGGGGCGTCGAACGAGAAGGCGAAGCGCGAGCTCGGCTGGACACCCGCCCACCCGAGCTGGCGGCAGGGGTTCGCCGCGGCCGCGGGGTCGTCGTGAGCGCGGACGACCGCCTTCTGGAGGAGCTGCGCCCACGCGCCTTCGCGATCGCCTACCGGATGCTCGGCAGCGTCAGCGAGGCGGAGGACATCGTCCAGGAGGGGCTCCTGCGCCTGCACCAGGCGCTCGAGCGAGGCGAGGAGATTTCCTCGCCGGGCGCGTACCTCGCGACGGTTGTGACCAGGCTCGGCATAGACGAGCTGCGCTCAGCGCGGGTGCGCCGCGAGCGCTACGTCGGGGAGTGGATGCCCGAGCCGCTCCTGACCGACGACACGGAGGACCCCGGCCGCCACGCCGAGACCGCCGACTCCCTTTCGATCGCCTTCCTGCTCCTCCTCGAGAGCCTCTCCCCCGAGCAGCGGGCCGTGTTCCTGCTTCGTGAGGTCTTCGACTATCCCTACGAACGGATCGCGGGGGTGGTCGGCAAGAGCGAGGACGCGACCCGCCAGATCGCGGTCCGGGCCCGCAGACATGTCGACGAGGGGCGGCCGCGCTTCGAGGTCGACCGCGAGCGTCGTGACGAGCTCGCCGACCGCTTCTTCGCGGCGGCTCAAAAGGGGGAGCTCGCTGGGCTCGAGTCGCTGCTCACCGAGGACGTGGAGCTGCACGGCGATGGGGGGGGCAAGGCGCCGGCCTTGGCGCGCCCCGTCTACGGCCGCGAGCGAGTGGCGAGGACCCTGTCCGCGTGGCTCAATGCCGGCGATCGATTCGGTGGCTTCGAGATGGAGCGGATCGAGGTGAACGGCCAGCCGGGAGCCCTGGCCCGTACCCACGACGGCCTCGTGATCAGCGTCCTCGCGCTGGACATCGCCGAGGGCCAGGTCCAGGGCGTGCGCTCGATCGTCAACCCCGACAAGCTCGGGCACCTGGGCCCGTTGGCGGACCTCGGCGAGCTCCTTCGTGGAAAGCCGGCCCGCTAACCTCCTCCGTCGCAATGGTTCGCATCAGGCTGAGAAGAGTGGGTACGCGCAACGACCCGATCTGGCGCATCGTCGTCGCCGATCGCCGCTCCCCGCGAGACGGCCGCACGATCGAGACGATCGGCCGCTACAACCCCCAGACCGATCCCTCGCTGATCGAGATCAACGAGGATCGCGCCCGCCACTGGCTCGAGCACGGCGCCAAGCCGACCCGCACGGTGTCGCACCTGCTGCGCACCAAGGGAATCGAGTCCACCAGCGTCTGAGCTGAGCGTGCGCGAGCTGCTCGAGTTCCTCGCCCGCGGTCTGGTCGAGGACCCCAACGCCGTACAGGTCGATGAGATCGAGGAGGTCGAGGGCGAGGTCGTGCTCGAGCTCGAGGTCGCCGAGGACGACCTCGGGCGCGTGATCGGCCGCGGCGGTCGCGTCGCCAACGCCCTGCGCTCGGTGATGAAGGCCGCCGCGGTGCGCGAGGAAAAGCGCGTGATCGTCGACATCATCGACTAAGGAACCGCGCGGTTCACGGCTTCGCCATCACAACGCCCATGCCTTCGGCCACGCCTCGGCATATGCGGTTGCGACGCCGGCGCGAGGGCTGCTAAGGACACGCACGGTGCGGATAGACGTATTCACCCTGTTTCCCGGCCATTTCGAGTGGTTCCAGGAGCAGCGGCACGTGTCGAATGCGCTCGCGGGGGGATCGGAGCTGCGGTTCTTCAACTACCGCGACACGACGCCGCTGACGGGGGGCCAGGTCGACGACTCGCCCTATGGCGGCGGAGCGGGGATGGTGATGCGGGTCGACGTCGTCGATGCGGCGCTCGAGGCCGCCTACGGCTCAGAGCGCAAGGGGATGCGGACCGTCGCCTTCAGCCCGGCCGGGCGCCTGTTCGACGACCGGCTCGCCACCGAGCTTGCGGGCGAGGAGCACCTCGCCCTCCTGGCGGGCCGCTACGAGGGCTTCGACGAGCGCGTGATCGAGCATCTCGCGACCGACTCGATCTCGATCGGGCGCTACGTGCTCGCCGGCGGCGAGCTGCCGGCGATGGTCGTCGCCGACACCGTGCTGCGCAAGCTGCCCGGGGCGCTCGGCGACGCCGAAAGCGCGGTCGAGGAGTCCTTCAGCGAGGCTCTGGAGGGGGCGCCTGAGTACCCCCACTACACCCGGCCGGCTCAGTACCGTGGCTGGGCGGTGCCCGAGGTGCTGCTCTCGGGCGACCACGCGAGGGTCCGCGAGTGGCGGCTCGAGCGCAGCCGCGAGCGGGCGGGCGAGCAGCGGTCGTAGCCCGGCCGAGCGCCGTCGCTCCGCTACCATTCGCGCCTGCGCGGGCCGCCGGGACGCGCTTTTTTCACGTTCGCAGCCGCCTTAGGCGCCTCTGAGCCTCCGGCCTCACAATCTTCCGCCCATGAGCACGGTCATCGACAGCCTCGAGCAGCGCGATCTCAAGCCGCGTCCCAAGTTCGGGGCCGGCGACCGCGTCCGGGTGCATTTCCAGGTCGTCGAGGGCAACCGCAAGCGCACCCAGGTCTTCGAGGGGATCGTGATCAAGCGTCAGGGAAGCGGCGTGCGCGAGACCTTCACCGTCCGCAAGCACTCGTTCGGGGTCGGGGTGGAGCGGACGTTCCCCCTGCACTCACCGAAGGTAGAGAAGCTCGAGGTCGCCGCCCGCGGCGACGTTCGCCGCGCGAAGCTCTACTACCTCCGCGACAAGGTCGGGAAGCAGGCCCGCGTGGCGGAGCGGCGCTGGGGGATCGAGGACGACTTCGTGATCGCCGAGGAGGAGGCGGAGGCGGTCGACGCCGAGGGGGTCGCGGTCAGCGACGCCGAGGTCCCGGAGCCCGACGAGCCCCGGGAGGACGACGGAGCCGAGGACGAGCAGCCCACCGGTGGGGACCAGCCGGCCGCCGAGGCCGACAGCACGGAGGAGAGCGAGTCTGAGCAGGACGAGCAGGCGTCCTCCGAAAAGGCTGAAGAAGACTGAAGGTCCCCAAGCCTCAGAGCACGCAGGGCGCGCTCCTGGAGCTCGTCGTCATCGTCGCGCTCGCCCTGGGGCTGGCGCTGGGGATCCAGGCGTTCATCGTCAAGCCGTACCAGATCCCCTCGGAATCGATGGAGCCCACCCTCGACGTCGGCCAGCGGGTGCTCGTCAACCGGTTCCTCTACCGCTTCTCCGATCCCTCGATCGGGGACATCGTCGTCTTCCACCCGCCGCTTGGAGCCGAGAACGGGAAGGAGTGCGGCAATCCCCAGACCGGCGCCGCCGGCACCTCGGCTCCCTGTGACACGCCGACGCCCGCCAAGTCGGACACAAACTTCATCAAGCGGATCGTCGCCGGGCCGGGCGACACGTTGTCGGTCGTCGACGGCCACCCGGTCGTCAACGGGGTAATCGCCGAGAACGAGGACTTCATCCGCGAATGCACTCCGGGAGGTGCGTGCAATTTGCCGACGACGATCACCATTCCGCCGGACCACTACTTCATGATGGGCGACAACCGTGGAGCGAGCGACGACAGCCGATTCTGGGGACCCGTCCCCAAGGACTGGATCATCGGGAAGGCCTTCGCCACGTATTGGCCGCCGAAGAAGATCGGCATCTTCTAACGGCGGGAAGCGGACCGCCGCGAGGCTGTTCCGCTTCGACCGCTCGTTCGGGAACCGCTACGTAGCCGGCGTCGACGAGGCCGGGCGTGGATCGCTCGCCGGACCGCTGGTCGCCGCCGGGGTGCTGATCGACCTCGAGCGGATCGGCCGCAGTGAGCGGCGCGCCCTCGCCCACCTCGACGACTCGAAGCAGAAGTCACCCGAGGAGCGCGAGGCGATCTACCCCCACGTGATCCGCGCCGCGACGCGTGTCTCGGTCGCGATCCGCTCGGTGCGGGCGATCGACACGCGCGGGTTGCACGTCTCGAACCTCGGGGCCCTGAGCGACTGCATGGAGGCGGTCGCGAGCGACTGCGAAGCGACCCGGCTCGTCGACGGGTTCCCGCTCTACGGCTGCTCCCTGAACCACACGCCGGTCGTCGACGGCGACGCGCGCAGCGCAGCGATCGCCGCCGCCTCGGTGATCGCCAAGGTGACCCGGGACCGATACATGCGCCGGGTCGCCCACCTCTACCCGCGCTGGAACTTCGACGGCAACGTCGGCTACTCGACACCCGAGCACCGGGACGCGATCCGCGAGCATGGGATCTGTTCGCTCCACCGCCGCTCCTTCGCCTCGATCGCCTACACGCAGCTCGACTTCGGCGACGCGGACCTCGACGGAGACCTCGGCGGAGATCCAGCATCCCTCCCGCCGGCGTTGCAACCGCATATCACCGCAGGCGAAGCCGAGGAGATGGGCGTTGATGGCGAAGCCGTCGACACCGCGGACGCGGGGGCTGCTGAGGCTCCGTCAGAAGGCTCCGCGGATGTGATCGACATCCGGGCCGCGATCGCCGCCGAAGCTGACCCCGACGACGTCGAACCGATAGCCCGAGACGCGTAGGCCCCGGCCCCGCCCGGTCGCCAGCCACTCCCGGGCGAGGCGGCGGATCCGCGCCTGCTTCCGGGCGCCGACCGCGTGGGCCGGCTCGATCGGCCCCGCCGCCGACCCGCGGCGCCCCGCCTTCACCTCGACGAACACGAGCGTGCGGCCGTCGAGCCCGATCAGGTCGAGCTCGCCGCTGCGGGTCCGGACGTTCCGCTCGAGCACCCGCCAGCCCTGGGCCGCGAGGCGTCGGGCGACGAGATCCTCGGCGCTGCGGCCGAGCCGCTGCCGGGCGGCGGTCACCGGGTCAGGCTGCCGCGGCCGAGCCACCGCGATGTGCGTGAATCGCCGCAGAATCGCCGCGGCTCAATGACATCTCCCGCGCCAGCCGCGAACGGCCCGTTCCTAGGCTCGGACGGTGCTCGCCGTCGCCCGCACCTTCGCGCTGATCGGCATCGACGCCGACCCGGTTCACGTGGAGCTCGACATCGGTGGCGGGCTGCCGTCGTTCACGATTGTCGGGCTCCCCGATCCGGCCGTGCGCGAGTCCCGCGAGCGGGTCAGGGCCGCGCTGGTCAACTCGGGCTTCGAGTTCCCGCTCCGGCGCATCACCGCGAACCTGGCGCCCGCCGACCTGCCCAAGGCCGGCCCGGGCTTCGATCTCGCGATCGCGGCCGCACTGTTGGTCGCCTCCAACCAGATCCCGCGCGGGATGCTCGAGCGCCACGCCCTCGCCGGCGAGCTGGCGCTGGACGGGTCGATCCGGCCGGTCCCCGGGGCGCTCGCGATGGCCGAGGGAACGAGGCGGCTCGGCCTGCGCGGGATCGCGGTCGCGCCCGGCGACGCTCCTCAGGCCGCGCTCGTGAGCGGGGTGGAGGTGGTCGCTCTCGACCACATTGCGCGGCTCCGGCAGCTGGCAGACGGCTCGATCGCCGCCCTGCCGCCGACCGCACCCGAGAGCCTGCTCGCGGATGGGGCGAACTGCTCGGCCGACCTCGCCGACCTGAAGGGGCAGCCGGCGCTGCGCTCCGCGCTCGAGGTCGTCGCCGCGGGCGGCCACGGCGTGCTGATCGTCGGTCCGCCCGGCGTCGGCAAGACGCTCGCGGCCCGCCGGCTTCCGTCACTGCTCCCCCCGCTCGCCGCCGAAGAGCTGCTCGAGGTCGCGCGGATCGCCGGGGCCTGTGGCGATGGGCTCGCGCCGACCGCCGCGCGGCCGTTCCGGGCGCCGCACCACACGGTCTCGGGACGGGCACTGACGGGGGGCGGGACGCCACCGCGCCCCGGCGAGGTGACCCGCGCCCATCGCGGCGTCCTCTTCCTGGACGAGCTCGGGGAGTTCCGCCGCGACGCACTCGAGGCGCTCCGGCAACCGCTCGAGGAGGGGCGGGTGACGATCTCGCGGGTCGGCGGCTCGGTCACCCTTCCGTCCCGGTTCACCCTGGTCGCCGCGTCCAACCCCTGCCCCTGCGGGCGAGGGGAGGAGTCAGGGGAGTGCGAGTGTCACCACGGCGCGGTCGCCCGCTACCGCGCGAAGCTGAGCGGCGCCCTGGCCGACCGGATCGACGTCTTCGTCGGCCTCGAGCGTCCGGAGGCGACGCAGCTCGCGGCCGCGCCGGGCGAGCGATCGGCCCCGGTGCACGAGCGCGTTCGCGCCGCCCGGCTGCTCCAGCACGAGCGGCTCGGCGAGGGGCGCTGCAACGCGGAGATGACGCCCGAGGAGATCGGCCTCCACTGCAGCCTCGACCGGGGCTCCGAGCGGCTGCTCGCCTCGGCGCACGAGGGGCTCGGTCTGAGCGGCCGAGGCTGGGACGGGGTGCTGCGGGTGGCCCGCACGCTCGCGGACCTCGACGGGTGCGAGCGGATCGGCGAGCAGCAGGTCGCGCACGCCGTCAGCCTGCGCCGGCGCGGCGACCGGTGACGGCGGCGGGCGTCGAGGCGTGCGACCAGTGCCTGCGGCGGGCGTGGCTCGTCGCGGGGCTGTCGGCGGGGATCGAGCGTGCGCTCGGCCGCTCGCCGTCGCGGCGCGCGCAGGAGCTGCTCGCGCTCCCCGACGACGAGCTCACCGCCGCCGTCGCCGGAGGCGAACACGCCTCCGTGTCGGAGCGGGCGCGGGCCAGGGACCCGGGTCGGCTCCGCGCCGCGGTCGCAGGGGCACGCGCCTGGGCCCGTTGTCGTCACCACGAGGCGTTCCCCGGCGGCCTCGGCAGGCTCGCCGACGCGCCCCCGGTCCTGTTCGGCAGGGGCGACCCCGCCCTCTTGACCAGCCTCGTCTCCGACGGCTGCGTCACCGTCGTGGGCGCTCGCAGGCCGAGCTCGTACGGCCGCGAGCTCGCGACGCTGCTCGGGCGCGAGCTCGGGTCGGCGAGGCTCTGTCTCGTCAGCGGCATGGCGCTCGGAATCGACTCGTGCGCACACGAGGGGGCGCTCGAGGCGGGAGGATTCACCGTCGCCGTGCTCGGCAGCGGTCCCGACGTGCCTCACCCGGTCCGGATGCGAAGGCTGTACGAGCGGATCGTCGAGCACGGCCTCGTGCTCAGCGAGTTGCCCCCGGGGACAGGGCCGAGGCGCTGGACGTTCCCGGCGCGAAACCGGATCATGGCCGCGCTCAGCGCGATGACGGTCGTCGTCGAGGGGAGGGAGCGGTCGGGGTCGCTGATCACGGCGGCGCTCGCGGTCGAGGCCGGCCGGGAGGTCGGCGCGGTGCCCGGCCGGGTGGGTGCCGCAACCGCGTCCGGCCCCAACCAGCTGCTCCGCGACGGCGCTCATGTGATCCGGGGCGGCCAGGACGTGCTGGACGCGATGGTCGGGGTCGGGGTGCCGGTCGCCTCCGGGCCGATCGGGACCCGGGCGACGGCGCTCCCGCCGGAGCTCACCGCGGTGCTGGACGAGGTCGAGCGCGGCGCGGCGACCCAGGACGCCGTCGCGCGCGCGAGCGGTCTCGACGCCGGTCCGGTCGCGGCCGCGCTGGCGCGGCTCGAGCTGGCCGGGCTGCTGAGCTGCGATCTCGCCGGACGGTACACGCGCACCGCGCTGGCGGTCGACGGCCGCGGTCGGGGCCGCCCTGACTAGCCTTGGTGATCGATGACGACCGAGCGGACAGCTGTGGCGATCACGATCGCGGCCTCCGACTCCGGAGGCGGCGCGGGGATCCAGGCCGACCTGAAGGCGTTCGCCCGGGCGGGTGTGCACGGCACCTCGGCGATTGTTGCCCTGACCGCGCAGAACACCCGCGAGGTCAACTCCGTCCAGACGCTCCCGCGCGAGTTCATCCTCGACCAGATCCGCACGATCGCCGCGGATGTCGGCGTCGACGCGGTCAAGATCGGGATGCTCTTCGACGAGCCGACGATCGCGGCGGTGGCCGAAGGCCTCGACGAGCTCGAGGGCGCCCCGGTGGTGGTCGACCCGGTGATGGTGGCCGAGTCGGGCGCCGCGCTGCTGCAGCCCAACGCGAAGCGGGCCCTGGTCGACCGAATCCTGCCGCGGGCCGCGGTGGTGACGCCGAACCTGCCCGAGGCGCGCGAGCTGAGCGGGCTGGGGATCGACGCGGGGCCGGCGGAGCTGGCTCGCGGGGTTCACGAGCTCGGCGCGGGTGCCGTCGTCGTCACCGGCGGCCACAGCGAGAGCGGAGTCGATCTCTTCTTCGACGGTGTCGCCCTGGAGGCGCTCGACGGGCCGCGCCATCCGGACGGGGCCTCGCACGGATCGGGCTGCACCCATTCCTCGGCGCTGGCGGCGCACCTCGCGCTCGGGTGGACGCCGCTCGAGGCCGCGCGCAAGGCGCGGCTGATCGCGGCGGAGGCCGTCCGCGACGGGCTCCGCGACGTCGGCGAGGGAAGCGGTCCCGTCGACGCGCTCGGGATCGCAGCTCGCGCCTCGCGGCCGGGCCAGACCGCCCGTCGGCAATAATCCGCCGCATGAAGCTGCTTCGGATGACTCCCGGGCGCGGAGACGTGCTGCTCGCGGAAGGCGATCCCGAGGTCGCCGAGGACGAGCAGCGGCTGATCGAGGAGTTCCGCCGCCAGCTGGACCTCGGCATGTGGGCCGCGGTGCCGCAACGGGGGTCGGCCGGGAGGCGCGAGGCGACGATGGTCCGCGATTTCGCCGAGATCCCGGCGGGCAGCGACCGCGTGATCTTCTTCCCGCAGGCGGCCGGAGGCTGACGAGTGTCCGCCCGGACCGCCCATGTGCGCGACCGCGCGCGGGACGAGCGCGCCGAGCTTCGCGCCCGCGAGCTGCTGCGCTCGGTAGCCGGCGATGAGGCTGCGGCGATGTACGAGGAGCTCGGCTTCGTCGGCGTCGATCCGTCCGGCGGCGAGGCCGGATACGGCTACCTGATCTATCCGCACCGCCCTCTCGTCGCCTACGACTCCGACAGCGGCGAGCTCCTGAACGAATACTGCGTGCGGTTCCGCGACGGCTCCGAGCCCGGCGCGGGCGAGTGGCTGCCCGACGCCGATGACGTGCTCGCGAAGTGGATCGCCCTCAACGCCGACGAGCGGCTCCTGATCGACAGCGCCAACATGGACCGGCCCGGTCGCCAGCTCGATCCGGAGATGATCCGGCGCGACATCGCCACCCTGGGGCCCTGGCGGCGGGACCGATGAGCGCGCCGCGCCCCCGCAGCAGCGCCGTCTTCGACGGCCCCGACCGCGCCTTCGCACGCGCCTACATGAAGGGGATCGGGTACGACGACGCCGATCTCGCCAAGCCGACGATTGGGATCGCGAACACCTGGATCGAGGCGATGCCGTGCAACTTCCACCTCCGGGCGGTCGCCGAGAAGGTGAAGGAGGGCGTGCGGAAGGCCGGGGGGACGCCGATGGAGTTCAACACCATCGCGATCTCAGACGGGGTGACGATGGGGACGCAGGGCATGAAGGCCTCGCTGGTCAGCCGGGAGGTGATCGCCGACTCGATCGAGCTGACGGCGCGCGGCTATCAGTTCGACGCGATCGTCGCCCTCTGCGCGTGCGACAAGACGATCCCGGGCAGCGTGATGGCGCTTGCCCGGCTCGACGTCCCGTCGGTACTGCTCTATGGGGGCTCGATCCTGCCCGGCCGCTACAAGGACCACGACGTCACCATCCAGGACGTCTTCGAGGCGATCGGCGCGCACGCGAAGGGCGACATGTCCGACGAGGAGCTGGCCGAGCTCGAGGAGGTCGCCAGTCCCGGCCCCGGCGCGTGCGGGGGGCAGTTCACCGCCAACACGATGGCCTGCGCCTTCGAGGTGATGGGGATCGCCCCGATGGGCTCCGGGATGGTTCCGGCGGTCGCCGAGGAGCGCAAGACCGTCGCCGAGCACGCCGGCGAGCTCGTGATCAGGGTGCTCGAGGAGGACCTGCGCCCGAGCCGGATCATCACCCGGGACTCGATCGAGAACGCGATCGCGACCGTCGCGATGTCGGGCGGCTCGACGAACGGCGTCCTGCACCTGCTGGCGCTCGCGCGCGAGTGCGGGATCGACCTCACGATCGATGACTTCGACGACATCTCGGAGCGCACCCCGCTGCTCGGCGACCTGAAGCCCGGCGGCCGGTTCGTCGCCAGGGACCTGAACGACGCCGGCGGCGTCGGCGTCTTGGCCAAGCGCCTTGACGAGGCCGGGTTGCTGAACCGTGACGCGATCACGGTCACCGGCCGGACGATCGGCGAGGAGGCCGAGGCCGCGGTCGAGTCGGAGGGCCAGGAGGTCGTGCGGCCGCTCAGCGACCCGCTCAAGGAGACGGGCGGGATCGTGATCCTGCACGGCAACCTCGCCCCGGAGGGCTGCGTGGTCAAGGTGGCGGGCTACGAGCGGCTCACCCACACCGGCCCGGCGCGGGTGTTCGAGTCAGAGGAGGAGTGCTTCGCCGCCGTCAAGTCCGGCGGGATCGCCGCCGGCGACGTGGTCGTGATCCGCAACGAGGGCCCCGCGGGCGGTCCCGGGATGCGCGAGATGCTCCAGGTGACGGCGGCGCTGGTCGGCGAGGGCCTCGGCGACAGGGTCGCGCTGATCACCGACGGGCGCTTCTCCGGCGCGACTCGCGGGCTGATGGCCGGCCACGTCGCCCCCGAGGCGGCCCGCGGTGGCCCGATCGCGGCGATCCGCGACGGCGACGAGATCACGCTCGACGTCGAGTCCCGGCGGCTCGACGTGGGCCTGTCCGACGAGGAGATCGCCGAGCGCGTCGCGACCTACAAAACGCCTCAGCCGCTCTTCAAGTCAGGGGTGATGGCGAAGTACGCCGCGAGCGTCTCCAGCGCCGCCGACGGCGCCGTCACAACGGCCGCTTAGCAGTCCCGACGCCCGCGTCGCAACCGCATATCCCCGCAGGCGAAGCCGAGGAGATGGGCGTTGATGGCGAAGCCGTCAACCGCGCGTCCCTAGAAACCCCGCCAGCAGCCGGTTGAAGCGGACCGGCCGCTCCATCTGGGGCACGTGGCCGGTGCGGTCGAAGATCTTGAGCTCGGCGTTGGCCCCGATCCGCCGCTTGTACGAGAGCGCTGCGGGGACGGGGACGACCCGGTCGTTGCGGCCCCAGACGATCAGGGTCGGCTCCTCGATCTCCTCGAGCCGATGGCGGATGTCGTAGCCGACGAGCATGGTCATCGCGTCGAAGTAGCCGGGGCTCTGCAGCGCGGGGACGATGTTCTCCCAGAGCAGCTCGGTGCGGATCGCGTCGGGCTCGTGGAAGACGCCCCGGAAGAACCAGCGCCGCGCGCGCGGCCGCCTGATCATCGACAGCTGCCACTTGAGGGCGACGGGAGCGGCCGCCCGCCCGACGCGGGCGATCACCGCCGTCGGCTCGCGCCGCGCTCGCGCCCACGTGATCCCGGCGGCCGACACGAGGCCCAGCCGCGCGACCCGCTCCGGCTCCGCGATCGCGACCTCGGTGGCGATGAAGCCGCCCATCGAGTTGCCGACCAGCGCGCAGCGGTCGACGTCGAGGCGCTCGCAGAAGTCGCGCAGGAACCGCCCGTACGCGCGGATCGAGATCTCCCAGGGTGGCATCGGGCTGGCGCCGAACCCGGGCAGATCAAGCGCGACCACCCGATGGGTGCGGGCGAAGTGAGGGAGCTGCTCGAGCCAGTTCTGCCAGGCGCCGGAGAGCCCGTGGACGAAGACGAGGTGTGGGCCCTCGCCCAGCTCGACGTAGTTGACCGTGGCGCCCACCACCTCGATCTGGCGGCGGTGCTCTCGCCAGTCCACGCTCAGCCACTCGGGGTTCGGGTTTCCGTAGGCGTCGGGGCCGTCTGCGGGCGTGGGCGGGGGCAGGGCTACCCGGTTGGTGGCCAGCCTGATCGCGTAGCCCGTGTCGGCCGCGACCTGGCGCAGCGCCTCTCCGACCGAGACCTCCTCCCGGGACCTCTCCTCGGCGTCCTTCGCCTTGGTGGTGGTCATGCGTAACCCATTCGCTC
>DATADX010000018.1:0-62695 GCA_036258315.1 Solirubrobacterales bacterium | reverse complement strand
GACCCGGTCGACAAGCTGTCGGGCGGGATGCGCCGCCGGCTCCTCCTCGCCCGCGGCGTAGTCCACAACCCGCGCCTGCTGCTGCTCGACGAGCCGACCGTCGGGCTCGACCCTCAGATCCGCACCGAGCTCTGGTCGCTGATCGACGGCCTCCGCTCGCGGGGTACGACGATCCTGATGTCGACCCACTACATCGAGGAGGCCGAGCGGCTTGCGGATGAGGTCGCAGTGATGGCTCACGGCCGGGTGATCGCCCGCGGCCGCCCCGTCGAGCTGATCCGCGAGCACGCCGGGCGCGAGACCGCCGAGGTCTACGGCCCGCCCGACCGGCTCGCCGAGGTGCGCGCGCTCGCCGAGAGCGAGGGTCTCGTCGTCCGGCCCGCGGGACCCGCGATCGCGATCGTCGGCTCGGAGGCCTCGACGAACGGCGTCATCCCCGAGGACGCGATCCGCCGCGCCGCGACGCTCGAGGACGTGTTCGTACGCCTCACCGGCGAGGAGGCCGAATGATCGGCCTCCGCACACAGATCGAGGCCGAATGATCGGCCTCCTTAGTCACATCGAGGCGGAGTGATGGAGGCCGTCTCCACGACAGCGCCGCGGCCCACCCCGCGCGTGCGGCGCCTCGACCCGGCCGTCGTCGCCGGCGTGATGAGCCGCGAGGTCGCCAACTTCCGCACCTACTGGAAGGGGACGGCCTTCTCGAGCATCCTCGAGCCGATCGTCTACCTGCTCGCGTTCGGCGTCGGCCTCGGCTCGACGCTGATCGACGGCGTCGACGGGCTCAGCTACGAGGAGTTCGTCGCCACCGGGATGGTCGCGACCGCGGTGATCTTCTCGAGCGCCCTGCCGGCGATGTTCGGCACCTTCGTCAAGGAGCGCTTCCAGAACACCTACGACGCGATCCTCGCCGCGCCGGTCGATGTCGAGGAGCTGGTCACCGCGGAGATGCTCTGGATCGGGATCCGCGCCGGCTTCTTCGGGTGCTTCCCGCTGCTGGTCGGGATCGGCTTCGGCCTCGACCCGACCCCCGGGATGCTGCTCGTGCCCCTGTTCGCCTTCGTCACCGCGCTCGGCTGGGCGGCGTTCGGGATCACGGTCGCCGCCAGCGTCGCGAAGATCGACCAGTTCAACTACGTCACCACCCTGGTCATCACCCCGCTTTTCCTCGTCGCCGGCACCTTCTTCCCGATCGACCAGCTCCCCGAGGGCCTCCAGGTCGCCGCCAACTTCAACCCGCTCTACCAGCTCGTCGAGCTCGTCCGCGGCGCCGCCTTCGGCTTCGAGTCGGTCGACCTGCTCCGCTTCGCCTCGCTGATCGCGTTCGCGCTCGTCCTCTGGCGGGTCGCGATCAGCCGGATGACGAAGCGCCTGATCGACTAGCGATCGTCACGCCGTTGAACCGTTGGTGGGGCTATGACCCCGTCAACGGTGCAACCATCGCGTCCTAGCGGCCGAGGTCGCCGAACGGCTCGTCGCGCTCGCGGACGGCCTCCTTGTAGCCGGCCTCGGCGGCGCGGCGCTGGAACTCGTAGCCCTCGGCGGTGTGGCGGGCGATCCCGTCGAAGAAGGTGCCGAGCGCCTGGGTGGCCTCCAGTCCCTGGGCGTAGAGGGCCTGATTGACGAGCAGCTTGTGCATGACGAGCTGGTTGACGGGGAGGCGGGCGACGCGTTCGAGCAGCGACTCGAACACCTCGTCAAGCTCGGCGGCGGGCGCCGCCTCGGTGGCGAGCCCCCACTCGACCGCCGTCGTGCCGTCGATCGAGTCGCCCGTCAGCAGCAGGCGCTTCGCCCGCGCCGGGCCGATCCGGTACGCCCACAGCGCCGTCGTCGGCACGCCCCAGACGCGCGCCGGCGGGTAGCCGATCTTCGCCTCGTCCTCGGCGACGAGCAGATCGGAGCAGAGCGCCATGTCGGTGCCGCCCGCGACGCAGTAGCCGTGCACCTTGCAGATCACCGGCTTTTCCGAGTGGAACAGGCTCATGAACCCGCGCACGTTGCGGCTCATCATCTGGAAGTCGACGACCGGGTCCCAGGTGCCGTCCGGGTCGTGGTTCTTCGCCAGGGTGAGCGGATCGAGCGGCGACCCGTCGGGCGCCCCCTCGACGCCGAAGCCCTCAGCCGTCCCCGGACGCGAAGCGGAGGAGGCGCCGGATGCGAGCCCCTCCGCGGAGGCAACCAGGTCGTAGCCGCCGCAGAACCCCCTGCCGTTGCCGGCGAGCGCGATCGCGTGGATCGCCGGGTCGAGGTTCGCGCGCTCGACGCAGGCGGCCAGCTCGCGCGGCGTCTCGAGCGTGATCCCGTTGCCGCGCTCGGGCCGGTCGAGAGTGATCCGGGCGATCCGGCCGTCGGCCTCGTATGTGAGCGTGCTGAGCTCGGGCACCGAGGCGATTGAAGCAGCGCGGCTCGCCTCCTGCTTGCCTCCCCGATTATTTCCGCCGGGATTCGCGGTCGTAGGGGCGAAGATGTCGGCGGTGGCTAAGAAGAGCGACTACACGACGATCGACGTCGCCGGCCGCGAGGTCCGGCTGTCCAGCCCGGGAAAGGTGTACTTCCCCAAGCCCGGCTTCACGAAGCTGGACCTCGCCGAGTACTACATCGCCGTCGACGAGGCGGCCGTCAACCAGCTCCGCGAGCGCCCCGGGACGATGAAGCGGTTCGTCGACGGCGTCACCGGCGAGTTCTTCTTCCAGAAGCGGGTTCCCAAGAACGCCCCTGACTGGCTGCAGACGGCGACCTTCACCTTCCCCAGCGGCCGGACCGCGACGGAGCTTGTGGCCAATGATGGTGCCCACCTCGTCTGGGCGGTGAACCTCGGGGTGATCGACTTCAACCCGCATCCGGTCAGGCGCGCCGACCTCGACTGCCCCGACGAGCTGCGCGTTGACCTCGATCCGACCCCCGGGGTCCGCTGGAACACGGTCCGCAGGGTCGCGATGTGCGTCAAGGACGTTCTGGACGAGCACGGGCTGACCGGGTACCCGAAGACCTCGGGCTCGCGTGGGATCCACGTGAACGTGCGGATCGCTCCACGCTGGGACTACGTCGACGTGCGTCGCGCCGCCCTGGCGCTCGCGCGCGAGGTCGAGCGCCGCGAGCCGAAGCGGGCTACCAGCAAGTGGTGGAAGGAGGAGCGACACGGCGTCTTCGTCGACTACAACCAGAACGCGCGCGACCGGACGATCGCATCGGGCTACTCGGTCCGGCCCGTCCCCGACGCCCGCGTCTGCACTCCCCTCACCTGGGAAGAGGTCCCCGACGTCGACCCGGCCGAGTTCCGGCTCGACACCGTCCCCGACCGAGTCGCCGAGCTCGGCGACCCCGCCGCTGACATCGACGAGCACGCCGGCTCCCTCGAGCAGCTCCTCGACCTCGCCCGCCGCGACGAGGAGGGAGGGCTCGGCGACGCTCCCTGGCCGCCTCACTTCACCAAGCAGCGCGGCGAGCCGAAGCGCGTGCAGCCGAGTCGCGACACCTCGCGGAAGTGGAAGCCGGCCGCGAGGAAGCGCTAGCTCAGCTCGGGCGGCATCGCCTTCGGCCCGTCGGGGTAGCGCTGTGCGAGCGCGTCCTCGCTCATCTCCAGCGTGTTCGCGGCCTCCGGCGGCGCGCCGACGACGAGCCAGAGCTGGTCGGAGCCGGTGTCGTTGAAGAGCTGGCGGACGTGCTCGGGCTCGACCAGGGCGGAGTCGAGCGGCGCCAGGCTGAGGAGCTCGTCGTCGACCCTGAGCCTGCCGCTGCCCTCGAGCAGCACGTAGAGCTCGTGCGTCTCGAAGTGGCGATGGCGGGTCGAGGCCTGCCCGGGCCGCAGCCGCCACAGCCTCGCGCCGATCGTTTTCGCCTCGAGCTGGGTCGCCAGGTCGGTGTTCTCGACTCCCATCTGGTTCGAGGGCCGCCAGAAGGCTTCACCCGCCCTCTGCACTCGGTATGCCATCGCTCGTCCTTTCCGGGCACCCCCGCTCATGCCGCAGGGGTTCGCCGCCGATGATGGCAGCGGCATGGAGGCCAACGAGTACGCGTTCGTCCACGGGATGCGCAGCACGAGGCTCGCCCTGCACCGCTGGCGGGAGGACCCGGCGCCGGTGCTGCGGGCCTGGCTGGGCGCCGCCGCGGCGATCGGCCTGCTGCTGCTGAGCGCGGTGCTGCTGGTCGCCTCCTACGTGAAGCCGGACATCGGCTTCGACCTGTTCCCGGCGATCCCCGACGGCGTCGCGCCCGGGCACGTCGCGGAGATCGTCGGGCGCAACTCGCTCGTCCTCGCCCTGCACGCGTTCGCCTGCATCGCCGGCTTCATCGCGGGCAGCGCCCTGCCGCTATCCGCCGCGAAGCGCCACGGGATCTCCCGCTGGGTCCACGAGCACGCCCGGCCGGTGGCGTTCGCCTGGGTCGTGTCCGTCACCGGCTTCTCGCTCCTCGCCCAGGCGGCGGCGCTCGGCATCCAGGGCTCGACGCTCGCCTACAACGCCGCCGTCTCTCCGGCGCTGCTGGTGCTCACCGTGCTCCCTCACGCCCTGCTCGAGCTGACCGCCGTCTTCCTCCCGCTCGCCGCGTGGACCCTCGCCGGCCGCCGCGACGAGTGGGATCAGCTGCTCGCCGCCACCGCGGTTACCGTCACGGTCGCGATCCCGATGCTGATCGCCTCGGCGGCTTGGGAGGTGCACGTCTGGCCGCACCTGCTGCGCGCCGCCTCCCCCGTCGCCTAGACGAGCTGGTCGATCGTGCAGTCCTTCGGCTGCTTGTCGTCGCGCCAGCGGAGGATCTTCGAGCCGTGCCGGATCCGGCCGCCGCTCGTGTGGTCATAGGTGATCTCGACGACCAGCTCCGGCCGCAGCGTGATCCACTCGAGGTCGCGGTCGGCGTCCCAGCGGCTCGGGTCGCCGCTCCCCCGCTCCCCGGTCTCGTACGGCTTCAGGGTCTTGACCAGGTCCCGCTTCTCCTTAGCCTTCAGGCCCGAGGTGTGCCCGATCGGGACGAGCGTGCCCTTCTTGTCGTAGAGCCCGAGGATCAGCGAGCCGACCGTGCCCGCCGCCTTGCCGGGCCGCCACCCGACGACCACGCAGTCGATCGTCCGCACCCGCTTCACCTTCACCATCCCCTTGCGCTCGCCGGGCCTGTAGGTCGCGTCGAGCTGCTTCGCGATCACGCCCTCGCCCGACTCGAGCCACTCCGCCGCCTTCGCCGGTGAGGAGACGAGCGGCGTCAGCTCGACCGAGCCGTTCCGCTTCCGCCGGCCCGAGCCGAGGACCCTCTGCTTGAGCTCGTCGCGGCGCTCGCGAAAGGGCTTGTCGAGCAGCTTGCGGCGATCGACGGCGAGCAGGTCGAAGGCGCGGAACAGCGCCGGCGTCTGCTCGGCGAGCATCCTCACCCGCGACTCGGCCGGATGGAGGCGGTTCTGGAGAGCGTCGAACTCCTCGCGGCCGCCGTCGTCGAGGATCACGAGCTCGCCGTCGATCACGTAGCGGCCCTCCGGGAAGACGAGCTCGGGGAAGTAGCGCAAGAGCGGGCGCCCGCCGCGCGACTGCAGGTAGACGTGGTCGCCGTCGACGAAGGCGAGCGCCCGGAAGCCGTCGTACTTGGGCTCGTAGCACCACTCCTCCCCCTCGGGGAGGGCCTTGCGGGAGAGCGCGAGCTGCGGCTTGATCGGGGGCTTCAGTGGCAGCGCCATCGGCGGCCGTAGGATCGCAGGCATGCGCACCGGGCCGCCGCCACACTGCGACCTCGTCGTGATCGGCGGCGGCATCCTCGGCCTCGCCGTCGCGCGGGAGCTGCTCGGGCGGCGGCCCGAAGCGAGCCTCTGCGTGCTCGAGCGCGAGCAGACGCTGGGCGCGCATCAGACCACGCACTCGAGCGGCGTCATCCACGCGGGGATCTACTACGCGCCCGGATCGCTGAAGGCCCGGCTCTGCGTCGAGGGCGCGCGCGAGCTCTACGCGTACTGCGACGGGCGCGGGATCGAGGCGCGCCGCGACGGGAAGCTGATCGTCGCCACCGCCGAGGAGGAGCTGCCGCGGCTCGACGAGCTCGAACGGCGCGGGATCGCGAACCAGGTCCCCGGGCTGCGCAGGCTGACCGGTGAGGAGATCGCCGAGATCGAGCCGCACGCCAGGGGGATCGCGGCGCTGCACTCACCGGCAACCGGCGTCGTCGACTTCGGCGCCGTCGCCGCGGCCTACGCGGAGGACGTCGAATCGGCCGGCGGCGCCGTGGTGCGCGGCTGCGAGGTCCGCGCGCTCCGCCCTCAGGGGGCGGGGATCGAGGTCGAGCACGCCGGCGGCGTCAGCGAGGCCGGCTACGTGGTCTCCTGCGCCGGCGCCTGGTCGGACCGGCTCGCGGTCGCGGCCGGTGCGCCGCCGGAGCCGCGGATCGTCCCCTTCCGGGGCGGGTATTTGAAGCTTCGCCCCGAGCGCGCCGACCTGGTCCGGGCCAACATCTATCCGGTCCCCGACCCGGACCTCCCCTTCCTCGGCGCCCACCTGACGCGGACGATCGACGATCAGGTGCTGCTCGGTCCGTCGGCGCTGCTCGTCGCCGCCCGCGACGCCTACAGGCTCAGCCGGGTCCGCGCCGGCGACATCGGCTCGACCCTGTCGTGGCCGGGCACGTGGCGGCTGATGCGGCGCTTCTGGCGGACCGGGGCGATCGAGATCTCGCATGCGGCCCGGCGCCGTGCCTTCGTCGCCGAGGCGCGCCGGTTCGTCCCCGAGCTGACGCCGCGCGACTTCGTCCCGGGGCCGTCGGGGATCCGCGCCCAGGCCGTCAACCGCGACGGCTCGCTGGTCGACGACTTCGTCGTCCACCGCACCGAGCGCGCCCTCCACGTCCGCAACGCCCCCTCCCCCGCCGCCACCTCGAGCCTGGCGCTCGCACGCCTGATCGCCGACGAGGTGGACTCGGCGGATGGCCGGGACTAGAGCGCCAGGTTCGCCAGGCTGAGCAGCCGGTCGATCAGCTGGTCGATCGGCTGGAAGCCTCCGCCGGGCGGCGGCTCGACCTCGACGTCCTTGCCGACGTCCGAGATCTCGACGTCGAGGGTCGAGGCGCCGCGGGTGATCCCGGCGGCTCGCTGTTCGGGCGGGACGGTGAACGGGAACTGCACCCGCACCCGGCGGATCGTCCGGTCGTCGTGGGCGACCCAGACCGAGGCGACGCCGGGCTCGGCGCCGCGGGCCAGCGCCGTGACCAGCGCGGGGGCGCCAAGGCCCTCCGCGAGCGCGGAGAGCTGCTCCGCGACGGCGACGCTGTCGACGTCGGCGTCGATCCTCACGGTCTCGACACCGCCGACGTCCTCGCTCACCGCGTATCTCGGCTGCCGGAACCAGTCCGAGATCCTCAGCCCGAGCGTGGCCGGCACCGACCCGTCGAGCTGCCGCAGCCGCCGGTCGAGCTCGCCGGCGCGCTCCGCGCCGACGCGGTAGTTCTCGCCGAAGAAGACGACGTAGCCGTCCGCGCCCGTCGAGACGAGCTCGCCGTCGACGCCGAAGCCGGCCACCTCCGCGTCGAGCGAGAGATCGAAGCTCGGGAGGCCGCCGTCCTCGGCCGCCCGGAACGGGCCCTCGAGCTGAGCCGAGGCGTCACCGGCAAGGAACGAGTCGCCCTCGAGGTAGAGCTCGAGGTCGATCGCGGTCTCGCCGCTGGAGACCGGGTTGGCGAGCGCCTCCGCGAGGAGCCGGGCGGGCGGCTCGTCGGGCGGGTCGTGGTCCCCGCCGCAGGCGGCTGCCAGCGAAGCCGCCGCCAGGGCGGCGCCGAGGCCGATCGCTGTCGCAAGCCGGTTCACGGGAGATTCACAGTACGGGGGCGGCGCGCTGGCAGAGTCCGGCCCGCGCCCGGCGCGCCGCCTTCCGCCCTCCCCTATGAGCCGACCGAACGCTGAGACCGCCGAGTTCTGGGCGATCCCGAAGCTGAACGCCGAGAGGCGGGCGGCCGTTCGCGACGTCTGGGCGGCGTTCTGGACCTCGCGGGTCGCGATCTGGGTCGCCGGCATGGCCGCGGTGCTCGCCTTCGGCTGGTTCCCCGACACCTCGGCCCGGCTCGACCCGCTCTACACGACGGTCCCGTTCCAGGACGCCTTCTCCAACCTGCTCGTCTCCCCCGCCGCCCGGTTCGACTCCGCCTGGTACCTGGCGATCGCGGACTTCGGCTACGAGGTCTCGGGCCGAGCCGCGTTCTTCCCGCTGTTCCCCGGGCTGACCGCGCTCGGTGGCTCGATCATCGGCTCGCCGCTCGTCGCGGGGATCCTGATCTCGTCGGCCTGCGGGCTCGGCAGCCTCTATCTCCTCCACCGCCTGGTCGCGCTCGACTTCGATGCGGACCTGGCCCGGACGACGGTCTGGATCGTCGCCTGGTTCCCGAGCGCCTCCGTCCTCTCGGCCGTCTACACGGAGGCGCTCTTCCTCGCCCTCTCGATCGGCTCGCTGTACGCCGGGCGGCTCGGCAAGTGGCGGCTCGCCGGGGCGCTCGGGGGCCTCGCGGCCGCCAGCCGCAGCGGCGGCCTGCTCCTGATCATCCCGCTGCTGGTCCTCTACCTGTACGGCCCGCGCGCCGACCGGCCCGGCCGCGAGCTCGGGGGCACGCTGCGGCCTCGCCACCCGCTCCGGATGGACATCCTCTGGATCCTGGCGGGGGTCCCGGCGGGCCTGGTCGGCTACCTCATCTACCTGAGCTTCGCGACGGGCGACCCGCTCGCGGTGTTCAGCGCCCAGGAGGTGTGGCATCGCAGCTTCGTTCCGCTCGGCGGGATCGCGCTCGGGATCTGGAGCGCGATCAGCGGCGGCTTCGAGCTGATCGTCCCCGGGGTCGGGAGGCCCGCCACCGAGGTCGCCAGCGGGACCAGCGTCCCGATCCTGATCCTCCGCGACATCGTCCTCTGCGCGTTCATGTTCGGCGGCTTCTGGCTCGTCTACGAGACGAGCAAGCGCCTCCCCGCCGCCTACACCGCCTACGCCGTCACCGGCATGGCCCTGCCGCTCTCGGTTCCGGCGAGCGGGTACGCGCTGATGTCGCTGCCCCGCTTCATGTTCGTGTTGTTTCCGCTCTGGATCGCGCTTGCGCTCTGGGCCCGTGAGCGCGACAAGGTGAGGCCGGTGCTGATCCTGTTCGGGACCCTGCTCGTCGTCTCCAGCGCCCTGTTCGCGACCTGGAGCTGGGCGCCCTAGGGATCGGCAGGCCGCAGTACGTCGGAGCGGGCGGCGCAGGCGCCGCGACTGATGGGGGGCGCCGCTGCGATCCCGCCTGATGGCGAAGCCGTCTACGCTGCCTCAGTGGCGGTCAGGGAAGCGATACCCGAGCGACCCGAGGCCGAGACCGACCAGCGGGTCTCCTCGTTCACGAAGGCGCTGTTCCTCGGCGAGATCCACGAGGAGCTCGTCTTCCCGTGGCCGCGGCCGCGGGAGGAGGAGCAGGAGCGGATCCGCGACCTGAACACGAGGCTCCGCGACTACTGCGCGGACCATTACGACCCGCGCCGAGTCGAGGAGGAGCGCTGGATCCCGGACCAGATCCTTCGTGACCTCGGCGAGATCGGGGTGCTCGGGCTCTACGTGGATGAGCGATACGGCGGCCAGGGCCTCTCGCAGACCGGCTACGCGCGGGTCTTCGAGACGATCGGCGCGATCGACGCGACGCTCGCGATCGTGCTCGGCGTCCACCAGTCGATCGGCTACAAGGGGATCGCGCTGTTCGGCACCGACGAGCAGAGGGAGCGCTGGCTGCCCGACCTCGCCGCGGGCCGCAAGCTCGCCGCCTTCGCGCTGACCGAGCCCGAGGCGGGCTCGGACGCGTACAACGTGCGCTCCCGCGCCGTCGAGCAGCCCGACGGCTCCTGGGTCCTGAACGGAGAAAAGCGCTACATCGGGAACGGCTCGCGCGCCGACCTGATCACCACCTTCGCCCGCGCGGAGATCGGCGGCAAGGACCGTCACATCGCCCTGATCCTCGAGAAGGGGATGGACGGCCTCGAGGTCGGCGAGCGCTTCGACACGATGGGCCTGCGCGGCAACGACCTCCGCCGTCTCTACTTCAGGGACGTCCGCGTCCCGGCGGAGAACGTGCTCGGCGAGCCCGGCGAGGGCTTCCGCGTCGCGATGCAGATCCTCAACAACGGCCGGATCGGGCTCGGCACGGGTTCGGTGGGCGCCACGAAGCGCCTGCTCGACATGACGATCGACCACGTCAAGGAGCGGCGCCAGTTCGGGCGGCCGCTCGCAGACTTCGAGCTCGTCCATGACAAGGTCGGCTGGATGGTCTCGTACCTGTTCGGGCTCGAGGCGATGAACTACCTGACCTGCGGGCTCGTCGACGCCGGCGTCCCCGACTACTCGCTCGAGTCGGCGATCTGCAAGGTATCGGGGACCGAGTTCCTCTGGTACGCCGCGAACCGCTCGCTGCAGCTCGCCGGTGGCCAGGGGTACCTCCGCAGCGAGCCCTGGGAGAAGATCGTCCGCGACATCCGCATCTTCCCGATCTTCGAGGGCGCGAACGACGTGCTCCGCGCCTTCACCGCGCTCGGCGGGATCAAGCCCGTCGGCGAGAAGCTCGAGGGCCTCACGGGCCTCGGCCTCGACGACCCGATCGGCTCGATCGGGGTGCTGGTCGAGTACGTCGCCGACCGCGCGAGGCGCGAGGTCCGCCCCGACAGGGTGACGATGGCCCACGAGGAGCTCTCCTCGCACGCCGACGCCGTCTCGGACCAGGTGAAGCGGCTCGCGGGGGTCACCGAGAAGCTGCTCCGCGACCACGGCACCGAGGTCGTCGACCGGCAGTTCCAGCAGAAGCGTCTCGCCGACGCGGTCGCCGACATCTACGCGCAGATCTCGGTCCTTTCCCGCGCGACCGCGATCTTCGCGGAGCAGGGCGTTGAGCCCTCGGGCCAGGAGCGCTACATCGCCGACACGTTCTGCTCGCGCGCCGCCGCCCGCGTCGACTCGAACCTCGACCAGATGGAGTCGAACGACGACGAGCGGATGACGGCGATCGCGAAGCTCGCCTACAAGCGGGGCGAGTACGGCTACGCGCTGTTCGAGGACTAGCCGGGCTCTACTTGCCCTTGGCCTTCGGCTCGCCCTGAGCGCCGCCGCCGCGCGACCCGTTCGAGGCTGCGGGGAGGCTTGGCTTGGCGGGCTTCAAGGGCTTCTTGGCCTGGCCGGGCGGCGTCCCGTCCGTCTTCCCGATCGCCTTGCCGTTGCTCTGCGGCGGGAGGGGCCTCGTGTGGCCGGGGGCCTGACCGCTATTTCCCGGCTCGCCCTGTCCGTGGGCGCCGTTGCCGCCGCCCTCCTCCCTGGCGGGATCGCTCTTCTCGCGTCCGTGCCCGCGCTCGGTCATGGCGTTCTCGCGTCCGTGCGCTCCCGGCTCGGCCGCCGGGGCGCCGCTCGCGTCGTCGGCTCTCTCGCCTGCGCCGCCGGCTCCCGCCGCGCCGCCGCGATCCGGGGCCTCCGCCGGCTCGTCTGCCTGGTTTGGCAAATCGATGCCGACGCTCTCGAACACCGACTGCGCGGGGCCCGGGAGCTTCACTCCGGCGACCGCGAGCCCCGCCGAGAACAGCGGCAGCAGCGCCACCACGAACGCGATCCGGACGGCGAGCCCGAGGCGGCGCCGCGGCGCCGGCGTGCGAATCGCGGCCGGAGCCGTGACCGTGGGCGCCGTTGCCCGGGCCGCCTCGGCGAGCCTCGGCACAATCAGCTCCGATCCGGGCGCCTGAGACGGGACCAGCGCAGCCTGGACGGCACCGGCGAACTCCGCCAAGTCCGGGTCCCGCTCGGGCCTGCGCAGAAATCCCATCTCGTCCTCGAAAGCGTCCCGATCGCTCACAGGGTTACCCCCTCCTTGGCGAGCTCGCGGCGAACCGCCGCCAACCCGCGCCGCTGCAGCTGCTTGATCGCGCCGATGCGCTTCCCAAGCGCCTCCGCGACCTCGGCGAGGGAGAGGTCGCCGATGATCCGAAGCAGCAGGACCGCGCGCTGCTCCTCCGAGAGCGTCGCGAGCACCCGGTGGACCTCGCCGGCGCCGATTTTCGCCAGCGCCGCCTCCGCGGCACCTTCGCCCACTGGAAGCTCGGGCTCGGGCGGCTCCGCCATCAGCTCGACGGGGCGACGAGCGCTGTGGCGGCGAGCGTCGATCAGCCGGTGGTGGGCGATCGTGAACACCCAGCCGCGAAAGCGCCGCCAGTCGCCCTCGAACCGGTCGAGGTCGCGCGCGACCTGGAGGAAGGACTCGGCGAGGACGTCCTCGGGATCCGGGGCGCCGTTCCCCCGCAGGTAGCCGAGCACGGCGGGCGCGAGCTCACCGTAGATCTCGGCCCAAGCCGCCTCGTCGCCCTCCCTGGCGGCCCCGAGCAGCGCGCTGAAGCGATTGGGCGCCATCTCGCAGCCGAAGATACCCTCCGCCCGCGGCCGCGCCTAACATACAGCCTGTATGGCCAGGTCAGCGAGCACGGGCAGGGTTCCGGGGCGCCGCGAGGACAACGCGCGCGAGACCCGCGACGCCCTGATCGATGCGGGCCTCGAGCTGTTCGCGAAGCGCGGCTATGCGGCGGTCGGCACCGAGGAGATCGTGAAGCGTGCGCGGGTCACGCGGGGCGCGCTCTACCACCACTTCGCCGACAAGCGAGACCTGTTCCGTGCCGTCCACGAGCGGGTCGAGGAGCAACTGGTCGCTGGGATCCTGACCAAGATCGAGGGGGTCTCCGACCCGTGGGAGGTGATCGTCGCGGGAACGCGCGCCTTCCTGGACTCGTGCACCGAGCCGGCCGTCAAGCAGATCGGCCTCGTCGATGCGCCGGCGGTGCTGGGCTGGGCGGAGTGGCGCGAGGTCGACGAGCGCTACGGGCTGGGCCTGATGAAGGCGGCGCTGGGCGGCGCGATGGAGGCCGGCGTGCTGCGGACCGCGCCGCTCGACACGCTCTCCCACCTGATGCTGGGGGCTCTGGCGGAGGCGGCATTCGTCGTCGCGAACGCCGAGGACCCCGACGAGGCCCGCGCCGAGACCGAGGCCGCCCTGCTCGGGCTGGTCGAGGGGATGCGCGTCTAGCTACGAGGGGGCGGGTCACCCGGCGGCTCGAGCGGCGGCCCCTCCTCGAACAGGGCGCCTTGCGCTCGCGCCGGTTCGCGAGCGCCCGCCGGATCGCCTTCCGCATCACCAGCAACAGCCCGACTCCGATCGCGAGGAGCACGACCACGATTCCCAATGCGATCAGCGGCTCCTTCAAAGCGAGCGCGACCACCAGGGCGACGGTCCCGTCCTCGCCGAGGCTGACGTTGATGTTCGAGAAGGGCTCCGGCGAGGCGTTGATTCCGAGCCTCAGGCCCGCCTTGATCGCGTGGCTCGTCAGCGCGGTCGCCCCGGCGCCGCCGCCGGCGAGCACCTCCTTCGGCACCCACGGCGTTGTCGAGGTCCGCGAACTCGACTCCGATCACGCTCCCGATCGCCGGCCTGATCAGCGTGTGCAGGAGGTCCCAGGTGTTGTCGAGGTGGGGACCTTGTCGGTGACGAACTCGATCGCGTACATCACCCCCGCGCCGATCATCACGGAGTCCGTCGTCGGCCCGTCGGGGACCTCGCCGAACCCGGCGCGGCCCAGCAGCCCCAGCAGCAGCACGGTCCCGTAAGCGTTGATCCCGGTCGCGTAGCCGGCGCTGATCACGGTCGGGATCAGCTCCATCGCGGAAACCTAGCCGCGAACCCGTAACCCCGGGCCGGGCCGCGACGCTTTAGGCGGGTGAACACGCAAAGCGACTGGAGGGATCGAATGCGTAGAGGACTGGTGCTGGTTGGCATCGCACTGCTGGCGCTCGCACTGAGCGCCGGTGGCGCCGCCGCCGGGAGCAAGGGCAAGCAGATCGGCAAGCTCGCCGGCAAGCAGTGCGCGCAGGAACGCAAGGCGCTCGGGCACGATGCTTTCGAGGAGCTCTACGGCAAGCCCGCGACACCGAACTGCCTCGGCGTCAAGGCCGCCGAGGTCAAGTCCGAGGTCAAGAACGCGAGCAAGGCCTGTCGCGCGGAGCGCGACGACATCGGCGCCGAGGCGTTCGCCGAGAGGTACGGCACCAACAAGAACAAGCGCAACGCGTTCGGCAAGTGCGTCAGCCGCAAGGCGGCGCCTGAGCTGAGCGAGGACACGCAGGCCGTCATCAACGCGGCGAAGGCGTGCAAGGCCGAGCAGTCGGACCCGGCCTTCCCGGCCGCGCACGACGGCAAGACGTTCGACGAGTTCTACGGCACGAACCACAACCACAAGAACGCGTTCGGAAAGTGCGTGTCGGGCAAGGTGCACACGCCTCCGCCCGCCGCACCGACCGCGTAGTTCCCCAGGGGTAGGGGTGGGCCCGGCGCGTCGGGTACCAGGGAAACGGCCCCCGAGAACCTCCCGGGGGTCGTTTCCTTGGGCCGGCCGCGCCGGCCTTCTGGTGATTCGGGACTAGGATCGGCGGGTCTTGCCGGCCCAGGCCCCACGTTCCCCGGCCCCCTCGCGCCTCTCGGAGCGCATCGAGGCGGGGCTGGCGCGGGGGGTCGGCCGCCTCCCCCCGTCGGTTCAGTCGAGGCTGGCCGGGGCGCCGACCGTGATCGACGGGCTGCGTCTCGACCCAGGCGTTCAGCTGCTCCTGCGGCTCCAGCGCCGCTCCCCCCATCCGTCGTTCGAGACCCTGCCCATTCCGGAGGCCCGCGCCGAGATCGATCGCGAGGCCCGCGTCGCCTACGGCCCGCGCTTCGAGCTCCCCGAGGTGCGCGAACTCGACGTCGCGGGCGCGGTCGGACGGCTGCCCGCGAGGCTCTATGGCCCGGGGTCGCGCGGCGGGCACTCACCGCTCGTGGTCTACCTGCACGGCGGCGGCTGGGTGGTCGGCAGCCTCGAGTCCACCGACAGCACCTGCCGGTTCCTCGCCCGCGAGGCCGGGATGCGCGTCCTCTCGGTCGGCTACCGGCTTGCGCCCGAGCACCCGTTCCCGGCCCCGCTCGACGACGCCGTCGCGGCCTTCCGCGATGCCGTCGCCCGCGCGGACGAGCTCGGCGCCGACCCCGCTGCGATCGCGATCGCCGGGGACAGCGCCGGAGGGAACCTGGCCACTTCGGCCTGCCTGCGAATCGCGGGCGACGGCGGGCCCTCGCCGGCGTTCCAGCTCCTCTTCTATCCGATCACGGACGTGTCGAGGAAGAGCCGCAGCTATGGCCTGTTCCGGGACGGCTTCTTCCTGACCGCGCGGCAGATGGACTGGTACCGAGATCACTACCTGTCGGGCGGCGGGGAGGCGAGCGACCCGGAGGTTTCCCCGCTGCTGGCGCCCGATCTCTCCGGAGCGCCGCCGGCCCACATCGTCACGGCGGGCTTCGACGTCCTGCGCGACGAGGGAGAGGCGTACGCGCAGCGGCTCCGGGAGGCCGGAGTCGCAGTCACTCACCGCCGCGAGGAGGACCTGATCCACGCGTTCGTCAATGCGGTCGGGATCAGCGCCGTCTCGCGGGCGGCGGTGAGGAGGGCGGCCGAGCCGCTCCGGGCGGCCGTCGCTGGTTGAGCCGCCCGGCCGTCGCTAGTTGAGGCGCTCGACGATCATCGCCTCGCCCTGACCGCCCGCGACGCACATCGTCTCGAGCCCGACGTCGTGATCGTCGGTCTCCATCGCGTTCAGGAGCGTGCCCATGATCCGGGCGCCGGTCATCCCGAACGGATGCCCGAGGGCGATCGCGCCGCCGTGGGTGTTGAGCTTCTCGAGCGGGATGTCGCACTCGGCCATGATCGGGATCACCTGGGCCGCGAAGGCCTCGTTCAGCTCGACCGTGCCGACGTCGTCCATCTTCATCCCGGCGCGATCGAGCACGGTCTTGATCGCCCCGATTGGCGCGACGCCCATGTACTCGGGCTCGTTGCCGTGGGTGGCCGCGGTGACGATCCGCGCGCGCGGCGTCAGGCCGAGCTCCTCGGCCCGCTCGTCCGACATCACCAGCGCGGCGGCCGCGCCGTCGTTTAGCGGGCACGAGTTCCCGGCCGTCACCCCCCCGCCGCCCTCGAAGGCCTCGGGCAGCTCGGAGAGCTTCTCGAGCGTCGAACTCGGCCGCGGCCCATCGTCCTTGGCGACCTCGGTCCCGTCGTCGAGCTTGACGGGGACGATCTCGCGGTCGAAGAAGCCGTCCTCCTGTGACTTGACGGCGAGCTCCTGCGAGCGCTGCGCGAACTTGTCCATGTCGGCGCGGCTGACCTCGTAGCGCTTGGCGACGTTGACCGCCGTGAGGCCCATCTCGATGTAGGCGTTCGGCTGCCCGTCGTTGCCCTGCAGCTTCGGATTCTGGTCGGCGGCCCCGGCGGGCTCGGTCCGCTCGTTGTAGCGGCTCACCCATTCGACGCCCGCCGCGATGTAGGTGTCGCCCTGCCCGGCGCGAATCGAGTTCGCCGCATGGCGGATCGAGTCGAGGCTCGATGCGCAGTAGCGCGAGATCGTCACCCCGGTCACCTCCTGCGGCAGCCGCTCGGAGAGCAGGACCATGATCCGGGCGATGTTGAAGGCCTGCAGGCCCTGCGGCATCCCGCAGCCGGCGAACACCTCGTCGACCGAGGCCGGGTCGACGTCGGGATTGCGCTCGAGCACCTGGTCGATCACGAAGGCGCCGGTCTCGTCCGGGCGCAGCTGGGCGAGGGATCCCTTGAAGGCGCGGCCGATCGGCGTGCGCAGGGTGTCGACGATCACTGCTTCGGGCATGCGGAAATCTCCTTGGATCGGGTCAGATGGGGCGCCGCGGAGGGCGGGGCCCCGATCTTAAGGGGGGCGGCGCGGAATCGATCTACCGCACGAATAGGATCTGTTACATGGCCGAGGGGAAGCCCCGCGCGAAGCCGAAGCTCTCGTCGCGGCTGTACCTGGGCCGGGGATTCGGCTCGAAGGGGGCCGCCAAGGGCGCGAAGGGGGACGAGGCATCGGATCCGGGGGCGAAGACCGCTGAGGTGGAGACCGCCGAGGTGAAGGGCTCCGAGGCCAAGACCACCGAGGTCGAGGCGCCGCAGGGGAAGGCCGGGGGTGCGACCGCGGAGGTCCCGGAGCAGACCGCGGAGGGTTCCAAGCCCAACCTCGAGGAGCGGATCGAGGGAATCCAGGGGTGGATGGCCGAGATCGAGCGCAGGCAGAGGCGGATCGTGCGCCTGGGCGGGGCCGCGGCGATCCTCGCGATCCTGGCCGCGGGCGGCGCTCTCGCGCTCGGGATCATCAACCAGCGGGACGCGGCCACCAAGGACGACGTCGACGAGATCAAGGAGGCGCTCGCCGGCACGCAGAGCGCGGTCAAGGAGGCGACCGAGAAACAGCTCAAGAGCCTCAACGACACCGTCGCCTCGCTCGATCAGCGCGTCCAGGCGCTGAGCCAGCAACAGGCTCAGAGCGCGACCACGATCGCGACCCTGCAGACGCAGCTCAACGCCGTCAAGGCGCAGGTGAACGCTGCCGCGCAGGCCCCGAATCCCGCGCCCCAGGCGAAGGCCGCGCCTCCGATCGGAGCGGGTCAGGCACGACCGTAGTTTGTGCGAATACGCACATCAACTCGCCCGCTCGTCCGCGGTTTGCTCTAGCGTCGCCTCACCAGTCGGCTCTGAAAGGAGGTCCTCGGTGCCTGAGGGCTACTGCGTCAAGGAACGCAAGAAGGTTGAGATCAAGGACCCGCAGCAGGTCACGATGAAGAACGGTCGCCCGGCGATCCAGGGCACGTGCCCGGACTGCGGTACGAAGATCTTCAAGATCGGGAAGCTCGAGGCCTAGCCTCGCCGCGTAACGAGCCGCGGCACTTCGGACCTCCTCGCCCGGCTGCGGCGCATCGCGGTCGGGCGAGGCAGGGTCACGCCGCCTAGCGGAACGCGACCAGCCCGAGCAGGGCGCCCACGTACGCGGTCCCGTCCGGGCCCAGCGTCACTGGCGCGTAGTTGTTGTTGAAGGCGAGACCCCCGCCGCCGAGCCGGCGCCAGACCGTCGCTCCGGTCCGGAAGTCGAGCGCGGTCAGGTACCAGGGGTCCTCGCTCCCTGTCCCCGCGGGCTTCGTGTACGTGTAGACGAGGCCGTTCGCGAGCGAAAGCTTCGGGACGACGGAGGGCGCGCGCTCGGCGCTCGTCCAGATCCGCTTGCAGACGAGCTTCCGGCGGCCGTGCTTCTTCCCGTCCTTCCGCTTCTTGGCCTTGCGGACGTCGACGCGCGCGAGGCCGGGCTGCGTAGTGGCGCCGAGCTGGACGGCGGCGATCCCTGAGTAGCCGTAGTTGTTCTCGGCGATGATCGCGCCGCCCGCAACGATCAGCGACTGGTCGGTGGCGCTCGCCCCGCGCGCGAACACCGGCGCCGCGCACACGGCCCGCTTCGGGGCTCGTCCGCGCTTCGTCTTGCGGAGCCGCTTGCCGCGGCGGTAGACGCGGATGTTCATCGGATCGGCGTTGTCGGTGATCGTCACCCACTTGCGGCCCATCAGCGTCGGCGTGGTGCCCGAGCCGGCGTCGCTCTGGCCGGGCTTGTGCACTCCCGAGTTCGGGTACGCCCGCCTCCAGGTCGCGAGCGGCTCCCCGCCCGGGCCGGCGTCGAAGCGGTAGAGCGCCCGGTCGGAGACGATGAACACTCCCCCTGTCTCGTCGACCGCGAAGGAGTTGCTGATCCCCTCGCCCGCGAGCTGAACCGTGTGGACGGCGCCGCTCCCCCGGTCGATCGTGCCGACGAGGCCGCCCCGGGTCACGAACCAGAGCCTCCCGCTCCAATCGGGCAGCACCGAGATGATCCCCTCGCGGGGGCCGACCGCGGAGGCGAGATCGTATGCCCGCGCGACCGTGAACGCCGGCCCGGCGCCGATCCCGACGTCGAGCACGCGGCGGTCGTTCGTCGCGACGATCGCATGGTCGCGGTGGTCGAGGTAGAAGTAGCCGCCGCCGGAGAAGTCCGTGAGCGGATTCGAGCCGGACTGGGTGTTGCGGGGAGGGAGGTCGAGGGCGGCGAGCACGGTCAGGCTCGTGGGGTGCAGCAGCGCGAGCACCGGCCGGTCGAGCCCGACGCAGACGGTGACGATCCGGCCCTGCGAGTCGAACGTCACCGAGCCGCACTCCCGAGCGAACAGGGCCGAGACCTCGGTTCCGTCGCCGAGCGGCCCGGAGACCCGGTAGGAGTCGGTCTGGTAAGCGTCGGCGTGGATGTTGGAGCGGCCGTTCGGGGCCATGAACGGGTGGGGCGGAGGCTCGCGGATGTCTTCGATCGGCCGCGCCGCCGCCGTCGCGCCCTCGAATGAGGGGGCCGAGGCGAGCGGATCGCTCGGAATCGGGGTCGGCGGCAGGCCCGGTGTCTGGGCGCCCGCGGCGGCCGGCAGGCAGGCGAGGGCACAGCATGCGCCCGACAGGATCCCCGGGACTCGCAACCCACGCTCCATCCGAAGCGCCAGCTTAGTGCGAGAATCCGGGCGCCGACGAGGTCGATCCGAGAGGGGAGGATGTTGGACCAGAAGCCGCTCGAGCTGATTCTGGCTCGCAACTTCCTCACCAACCTCTCGACGCCGGCTTTCCTGGTCGACGCGCGCGGCGGGATGATCTTCTACAACGAGGCCGCCGGGGGACTGCTCGGCATCTCCTTCGAGGAGTTCGGGCGGAGGTCGGCGGAGGAGTGGGGACACGCGATCGGCCCGTTCAGCGAGGGCGGCGAGCCGATTCCGATCGAGGAGCTGCCTACCACCAGGGCCCTGCGCCAGGGCCGGCCGGCGCACGGCCGCTTCAAGATCCACTCGGTCAGGGGCGACGAGCACCAGATCGAGTCGACCGCCCTCCCGATCGTCGCCGAGGGCGGCCAGGAGGGGGCGATGATCTTCCTCTGGCCCGCGGTGACGTGAAACACGCCTCGACGCGATCCGTCGCGCTCGTGCGTTTGGGCAGGTAGGCTCGCGGTGGTAAGAGGGAAGTAAGAGGCTTGATGGAGAGGAATCCCGAATGAAGGTCAAGGTGTGGGGAGCGCGAGGCTCCGTGCCCGCCCCTGGCCCGGAGATGAACCGGTACGGCGGCAACACGTCGTGCGTCGAGCTCGAGCTGTCGGACGGATCGACCCTGATCCTCGACGCGGGCACCGGGATTCGGGGCCTCGGGGTGGGGATCGCGGCCGAGCTGCCCCGGGTCAACATCCTCCTCACCCACCTCCACCTGGACCACATCCAGGGGCTGATGTTCTTCGCGCCGTGCTTCCAGTCGCACTCCGAGATCACGATCTGGGGGCCGTCCTCCCCCGAGGCTTCCCTGGAGGAGAGGATCTCGCGCTACATCTCCGCCCCGCTCTCGCCGGTCGAGGTCCGGGAGCTTCCCTGCTCCGTCTCGTTCCTCGATACGCCCGCGAGCGAGTGGGAGATCGGCCCCGCGACGATCCGAGCCGAGGCCGTCACCCACCGCGGGCCGACCCTCGGCTATCGGGTCACGGACGGCGACAACACTCTCACCTACATCTCCGACCACGAGCCCGGGCTGGGCGCACCGCTCGAGAAGCTGGACCCGGAGTGGATCTCGGGCTATGACCTCGCCCGCGACACGGACCTCCTGATCCACGACTGCCAGTACACCGACGCCGAGTACTCCGATCACGTCGGCTGGGGCCACTCGAAGCTGAGCGACACGCTCACGTTCGCGCGCCGGGTCGAGGCGAAGCGGCTGATGCTCTTCCACCACGACCCACTCCACTCGGACGAGTTCCTCGACCGCTTCGGCGAGGCCGCGGCCGAGCGCTGGGTCGAGCTCGGCGGCGACCCCGCCGCGATCGAGCTGGCCGCCGAACGCCGGGAGCTCGCCGTCGCCGCCCCCGCCCCCAGCCCCGCGCTCACTTAGCGGCCCCACGACCGCGTCACAACCCGGCACGCCCGGAGGCGTAGCCGAGGACTACCGGCCCTAGGAGACCGTAGGTCGCGTGTCCGCCCAGGGCCGCTCGGCCTCGAGCTGGGCAGCGAGTGACAGCAGCCTCGCCTCCTCGTTCGGCGGCGCGACGATCTGGACCGCGATCGGGAGCCCGTCCGCGGCGAGGCCGGCCGGGACCGCGGCGGCGGGCTGTCCGGTGTGGTTCCAGGCGACCGCGTAGGGGTAGTAGCGGCTCTCGCCGAGCAGGCAGTTGAGCGGTCGCCGCTCGTGGAAATGGCCGACCTCCACGGCCGTTCCCGCCGTCATCGGGGTCAGCAGGACGTCGCAGTGGTCGAAGATCGCGTTCACCCGGTCGCGGTCGGCGCGCTCGAGCCGGAGCGCTCGCCGCACCGCCATCCCCGGAGCGATCACGCGGGCGAGCCGGCGATAGCCTCTGGTCAGCTTCTCGAGCCGCTCCTGATGCGGCACAGCGCGGATGTCGTCGGCGATCCCGCCCAGGTAGCGGGCCGGGATCTGGTTCCCGATCGAGCCCCAGTCCGGGTCGCGCCACTCGACTCGGTGCCCGAGCGAGGACAGCCGCTCGGCCGTCCCCTCGACAGCTTGCCGGGACTCGTCGTAGAGATGGGGAGGAGCGATCGCGCGCGGCGGCTTCACCGAGACGGCGATTCGCAGGCTCCCGGGCGGGGTGGCGGCGGCCTCCGCGAACGGACGCTCGGGGGCGGGGGCGGAGTTCGGCGACAACGAGGGACCGGCCGTGACCGCGTCCAGGAACAGGGCGGTGTCGGCGACGGTCCGGCTGACGCAGCCGTTGACCGTCATTCCGTACCAGTGCTCGACGTCGATCGGGACCCGGTCGCGCTGCGGCTTCAGCCCGAACAGGCCGCAGTTCGCGGCCGGGTACCGAATCGACCCGGCGCCGTCGGAGGCGTGGGCGACGGCGGCGAGCCCGGCGGCCACTGCGGCGCCGCTGCCGCCGCTCGAACCGGCCGGCGTCCGCCCCGTGTCCCAAGGGTTTCGCGTCACCCCGAACGTCTCCGACTCGGTGAAGCCGTGGATCGCGAGCTCGGGCAGGTTGGTCTTGCCGAGGATCACCGCCCCGGCCTCGCGCAGGCGGGCGACGAGCGTCGAGTCCGCCGTGGCGGCCTCGTCGAAGCCGGCGGTGCCGAGCATCGTCACGTCGCCCGCGACGTCGACCGTATCCTTGATCGCGATCGGGACTCCGAGCAGCGGTGCCCGCTCGCCCGCGGCGAGACGCGCGTCGGCCCGGTCAGCCGCTCCCAGCGCCGCCTCCCCCCAGACGACCCGGAAGGAGTTGAGGACGGGATCGATGCGCTCGATCCGGTCGAGGTACAGCTCGGTCAGCTCGCGCGAGGAGACCTCGCGGCCGCGCAGCATCTCGGCCAGGCGCGCCGCTCCGGCGAAGGCGAGCTCCTCACTCACGGGCGCCATCCTTGCATGGCCCGCGCCGGAGAAGCCAAGGGCCCCGCCCATCCCTGGGCGGGGCCCCTCGCTCACTCCCTGCCGGCCGGCGCACCGGCCATATCTGGTCCACGCCGCCGCCGCTTCGAAAGCTACGGACTCGCGACCGCAACCCCGGATCGCTCAACCTGTTCTCAACAGTGCAGACACGATCTAGGTCGCGGCTGCAAGCAGCCGCTCCAGATCGCTCGGCGTGGTGGCCGCTAGCCCCTCGGCCGGAGCCGGCGCAGCCAGCGGGGCCGCATCGCGAGGTTGACCAGCTCGCGGTCGTGGTCGTAGGTGAGCAGGGCGCTCGCCTCGCGACGGGTGAGCCAGCGCAGCTCGTCGACCTCGCCGTGCGGCTCGAACAGCCCCTCGAGCGGCTCCATCAGCCAGTAGCGGACGAGCTTGGAGCGGGCCTTGCGGTCCAGGTAGGAAACCGAGGGCAGCTCTTCCAGAGCCCGCGCCCGGAACCCGGTCTCCTCCTCGACCTCCCGCAGCGCCGCCTGCTCCCAGCTCTCCCCCCTCTCGAGCTTCCCCTTCGGCAGCGACCAGTCCATGTACTTCGGGCGGTGGATCACCGCGACCCGCTGGGGACCGGTGTCCTCGCGGCGGACCACCACCCCGCCGGCGGCGGCGATTTCCGGCTCAGCGCCGCTCGTCATCAGCTTCTGCCGGGCCACGGCGCGGAGGGTACGCAAAGCGCGGCCCGGGCCGCTCACGCCCTGACAGGAACCGGCGGCCATACGATCGGCGCGTGCGAACGCTGGGGATCGACCTCGCCGCGCAGCCGAAGACCACGGCGGCAGCCCTGATCGACTGGCGCGCGGACGGACCGGAGCTCGTCGAGCTCCTGATCGGGGTCGAGGACGCGGCGCTGCTCGAGATGATCCTCGAGGCCGACAAGGCCGGGATCGACGCGCCGTTCGGGTGGCCCGACGAGTTCGTCGCCGCGATCGCGGCCCACCGCGACCGGGCGGGGTGGCCCGGGCGGGGCCAGGACCAGGACGCCTACCGCTTCCGGCTCTGCTTCCGCGAGACCGACCGGCTCCTGATCGAGACCGGCGTGCGCCGCCCGCTCAGCGTCTCGACCGACCTGATCGGGATCGTCGCGATGCGGGCGGCGAACCTCCTCGACGAGCTCGCGGCGCGCGGGGATCCCGTCGATCGCGCCGGGTCGGGGCGCGTGCTCGAGGCGTACCCCGCCCCGGCGCTTGGGAGCTGGGGCATCAACGCGGCGGGCTACAAGAGCAGGGGCGGGGCCGAGCGGCTTCCGGTGCTGCTCGACGCGATCGAGGAGCCGCTCGGGGACCTGCAGCTCGACCCGGTCCAGCGCCGGCTCGCGACCACCGACCACAACTGCCTCGACGCGATCGTCTGCGCCCTGGTCGCGCGGGCGGCCGGGCTCGGACTCACGTATCCCCCGGCCCCCGGTGAGCAAGCCGACCGCGCGGTCCGCGAGGGCTGGATCCACCTGCCCAGCAACGCGCTCGCCGAGCTTGGCGAGAAAGCGTGAACGACGAGCCGCGGACCGCGTCGCTGCCGATTCGGCACACGATTGCGGGGGTCGTCGACTTCTACCGCCGTCACTGGCGGGTATTGATCCCGCTGTCGCTGGTCGCGCTGCTGCCGCAGGCGATCGGCGATGCGGCGATCGGCGATCTCGAGATCGACGGGTTCCACCCGCTCGCCGACGCAACGAAGGTGCTCACCGGTCTGCTCACCGTCGCTATCAACCTCGGCGGCGAGGCCCTCTACTCGGGGATCATCGCCGCCTTCGCCCTGCACTGGCGGGCGGGCATCAGCAGACCCGACCTCCGCGAGGTCGCCCGCAGGATCCCCTACCTGACCCTGATCGCGGCCGACGTCGTGATCGCCGTCGGCACCGCGCTGGGGCTCGCGCTCCTCGTCGTCCCGGGGATCATGTTCATCACCTACACGTTCATCGCCCCGCCCCTGATCGAGGTCCGCGATCTCGGCCTGCGCGCGGCGCTGCGCGAGAGCGTCCGCCTCGTCCGCGGCAACTTCTGGCGGGTGCTCGCGCTCGTCGTGATCTTCTACGGGGGCACCGAGCTCGTCACGAGCCTGGTGATGCTCCCCTTCCACGACTTCGAGAGCGAGGCTGTCGCCCACCTCGCGATCGAGGCCGTCCTCGAGCCCTTCCAGGGGGCGGCCGCGGTGATCATCGCGCTCGCCCTGCTCGAGATCCACGGCGTCGAGCCGGTCGCGCCCGGCACCGAGCGGCCCGCCCGGCGCGAATAGACTCGGCGCGTGGGACGCGTCATCCACTTCGAGATCCACGCGGAAGACCCGGAGCGCTGCGCGGACTTCTACCGCTCGCTGTTCGGGTGGGAGATCCGCAAGTGGGATGGGCCGGTCGACTACTGGCTGGTCAGCTCGGGTCCCGGCTCGGAGCCAGGGATCGACGGGGCGATCCTGAGGCGAATGGGCTCGTCCGGGCCCGCCGAGGGGGCCGCCGTCAACGCCTTCGTCAACACGATCGAGGTCGACTCGGTCGACGATGCCGAGCGAGCGGTCCCCGAGGCCGGCGGCGAGCAGGTGCTCCCCCAGCAGGACCTCCCCGGCGTCGGCAAGGTCGCCTACTTCAGGGACACCGAGGGGAACATCTTCGGCGTCCTCGAGCCACCCGCGGACTGAGCGACCTTGGTCACGGACGCCATCGTCCCGGTCGCCGGACTCGGCACGCGGCTGCTGCCCGCGACCAAGTCGCAACCGAAGGAGATGCTGCCGGTGGTCGGGAAGCCCGTCGTCCAGTACGTCGTCGAGGAGCTCGCGGCCGCCGGGATCGAGCGGGTCCTGTTCGTGACCGGGCGTGGCAAGAGCTCGATCGAGGATCACTTCGATCCCGATGCCGAGCTGATCAGGACCCTGCGCGAGAGCGGCCGCGAGGAGCTGCTCGCCCGCTTGGACTACGAGCGGATGGGCGTCGAGTTCCTCTACACGCGCCAGCCCCAGCCGCTCGGGCTCGGCGACGCCGTCCTCCGCGGCGCCGCCTTCGCCGAGCGCACGTTCGCGCTCGCCCTCGGCGACTCGATCCTCGGACGCGACAGCCGCTCCCGGGTCCTCGCCCGGATGGCCGACGAGATGGAGGCGCGCGGGGCGGCGTGCGCGCTCGCCGTCGAGCCGGTGCCGCGCGAGCAGACCCGGCTGCGGGGCATTGTCGCTCCGGCGGACGACGATCCCGGCGCGGTCTTCGCGCTCTCCGGGATGGTCGAGAAGCCGGCGCCCGCCGACGCGCCGAGCGATCTCGCGGTCGCGGCGCGCTACGTCCTCTCCCCCTCGATCTTCTCCGCGCTGCGGCGGGAGGAGCCCGACGCGCGCGGCGAGCTGCAGCTGACCGACGCGATCGCCGCCCTGATCGCTGAGGGCGAGAAGGTGATCGCGGTGCGGCTGCCCGAGGGCGAGCGGCGTTACGACGTCGGCACGGTCGAGGGCTACTGCCGCACCTTCATCGCCCTGGCGCTCGCCGACCCCGACTTCGGAGCTGGGCTCGGCTCCGAGGCCCGCGACCTGCTCGCCTGAGCGTGCGGCTGGTCCGCGCCCAGGCCAACGCCCGCGCCGCCCTCGTCGGCAACCCCTCCGACGGCTACGGCGGCCGCACGATCAGCTTCACCTTCCGTCAGTTCGCGGCCCGGGCGACCGTCTACGAGTGGCCTCGCCTCGAGATCGTCCCCGGGCGCGAGGACCAGGTCAGCTTCGCGAGCCTCGACGAGCTCGTCGACGAGGTGCGCGGCAACGGCTACTACGGCGGGCTGCGCGTGGTCACGGCGGCGATGGTGCGATTCGCCGACTGGTGTGCCGCCAACGGTGTCGAGCTCGAGCCGCGGAACGTCTCGGTCCGGTACGAGACGGACATCCCCCGCGGCGTCGGGCTCGGGGGCTCGAGCGCGATCGCGACGGCGGTCGTGCGGGCGCTCTGCGGGTTCCACGGGGTCAGGATCCCGCCCGAGCAGCTGCCCTCCGTGGTGCTCGCCGCCGAGACCGAGGAGCTGGGGATCGCCGCCGGCCTCCAGGACCGCGTCGCGCAGGCCTACGAAGGGCTCACCTACATGGACTTCGACCCGGCGCTCGTCGCCGAGCGCGGCCACGGCCGCTACGAGCGGCTCGATCCGACGCTGCTCCCCCCGCTTCGCGTCGCCTTCCTCGCCGCGGCCGCTCAGCCCTCGCACGAAGCGCATCGCGCGGTCCGCGACCGCTTCCGGGCGGGCGACGAGGCGGTCACCGCGGCGATGAGCGAGATCGCCGCGCTGGCGACGGAGGCGAGGGAGGCGCTCGAGGCGGGCGAGCGCGGCCGGCTCGGGGAGCTGATGGACCGCAACCTCGACCTGCGGGCGTCGGTGTTCGAGCTCGACCCCCGCCATCTGGCGATGGTCGACGCCGCGCGGGCGGCGGGCGCCCACTGTAACTACGCCGGCTCTGGCGGGGCGCTCGTGCTCTTGCCCGACCCCGCCCGTGGCGCGGAGCTGGAGGGCGAGCTGGGGACGCTCGGCTGCGCCCTGATCGAACCGACCGTCTGAGACGAAAAACGGGCCGCCATCCCTGGCGGCCCGTAACTGCCCTTCTCCCGTGTGAGTCAAGTCAGCGGGCCGGCTTCCATGCCCGTCCCGACGGCGCAACGGCAGGATCCTCGATCCGAGGGGCCCTGCCATCCGCGCGTTCTGCGGATTTGCCGTCCGTAGTACTCCGCGACGCGGTTAGGATCGGTTCGTCGTGGCAGGTGATCCCCCCACCCCCGACGGTTCCCGTCCCACTGGCGCGGCAGGGGCGAGCGAGGCGGTGTCGGTCGAGTACCGGCATGCGACCAAGCGCTTTGCCGGCCAGGATCGTCCCGCCGTCCACGATCTCTCCCTGGAGGTCGAGGCGGGTGAGATCTGCGTTCTCGTCGGCCCCTCCGGCTGCGGGAAGACGACGGCGATGCGGATGGTCAACCGGATGGTCGAGATCACCGAGGGCGACATCCTGATCGGCGGCACCTCGGTCCGCGACCGCGAGCCGGCCCATCTGCGCCGCGGGATCGGCTACGTGATCCAGCAGATCGGGCTGTTTCCGCACCGGACGGTCGCCGACAACATCGCCACCGTCCCCGCGCTGGTCGGCTGGGACCGCGACCGTGTCGAGCGCCGAGTCGGCGAGCTGCTCGAGCTGATCGGGCTCGCCCCGGAGACCCGGGACCGCTACCCATCGCAGCTCTCCGGCGGCCAGCAGCAGCGGGTCGGTGTCGCCCGGGCGCTCGCGGCGGACCCGCCGCTGATGCTGATGGACGAGCCGTTCGGAGCGATCGACCCGATCAACCGCGAGCGCCTCCAGAACGAGTTCCTGCGCCTCCAGGCGAACATCCGCAAGACCGTCCTGTTCGTCACCCACGACATCGACGAGGCGATCAAGATGGGCGACCGGATCGCGATCATGAAGCAGGGCGGCGTGCTCGCCCAGTACGCGACGCCGGCGGAGCTGCTGATGACCCCCGCCGACGACTTCGTCGAGGACTTCGTCGGCGCCGACCGGGCGTTGAAGCGGCTGGCGCTGCTCCGCGTCGCCGACGTCGACCTCTGGGAGGCGCCGCTCGCATACGTCGGCCAGGCGACCGAGGAGGTCCGGGCCAAGCTCGAGGGCGCCGAGGTTCCGCACGCGCTGCTGGTCGACCCCGAGCGGCGCCCGCTCGGCTGGCTCTCGGACCGGGACCTCGCGCGGGAGACGGTTCCCGCCATCCCGGACTCCTCGCCGGACCCGCGTGTCGAGCTCGACGACGTCCTCCGCGACGCACTCTCCGACCTGCTGCAGGCCGAGTCGCTGTACGCGCCGGTGGTCGATGCTCAGGGCCGGCTCGCGGGCGTCCTCTCGGTCGAGGTGATCTCCGACTTCCTCACCTCTCCCGCGGCCGAGGTCGAGGAGCACCCGGCCGCCGAACGACCCCTCGGCCACCATGAATAGCTCGGCGATCGCGCCGCTCCTCGCCCAGGTCGAGCTCCGCGACCGCTCCGACACCAACTGCGTCCAGGACAACGGCACGTTCTGCCTCGACTGGGCGGTCGACAACTACGAGCGCTACGTCGACCCGACCCTCGAGCACATCGTCCTCGTGATCGTCTCGGTCGTCCTCGGGTTCCTGATCGCGATGGGTCTGGCGGTCCTCTCACACCGGCGCCGCTGGCTGATCCCGACGTTCACGGGGCTGACGGGCGTGATCTACACGATCCCGTCGATCTCACTGTTCCTGCTCCTGCTCCCGTTCACCGGCCGCGGCAACGACACCGCGGTGATCGCGCTCACCCTCTACACGCTGCAGATCATCTACCGGAACATCGTCACCGGGCTCAACAACGTCCCGCCGGAGGCGCGGGACGCCGGGCGCGGGATGGGGATGACCGACAACCAGCTGCTGCGCAGGGTCGAGTTCCCCCTCGCGACCCCCGAGATCGTCGCCGGGCTGCGAATCGCGACCGTCTCGACGGTCGCGATCGCGACGCTTGCCGTGTTCGCGGGCGGCAGCGGGCTCGGCGCCGAGATGTACCGGAGCCTCGACTTCAAGACGGGCCTGCTGATCACCACCGGCCTGACGGTGATCATGGCGATCGCCTTCGACCTCTGCCTGTCCCTCTTCCAGCGCTTCCTCGCGCCCTGGCAGGCCCCGGCGCCGCGCGAGCGCCGCGCGCGCCTCGCCGCCCTGACCCGGAGGCCCGCCGATGCCTGATGTCTTCCTGACCGGCTTCCTCGGCACCTTCGGGGACGCGATCGACTTCATCTTCACGCCGCAGACGACCCGCTTCCAGACCGAGAAGGTGGGCGGCATCGACCAGGTGCTCGAGCTCGGAGGCGAGCACGTCAAGGTCACCTTCCTGGCGCTCGGCGCGGCGATCCTGATCGCGCTCCCCGCCGGCGTGCTGCTCGGCCACTACCGCCGTGGCGAGATGGTGGCGCTGACGCTCGGCAACGCCGGGCGCGGCATCCCCGAGCTCGCCGTGATCGCCCTGGCCGCCGCCTTCCTCGGCTTCGGTCTCGAGAACGTCGTCGCCGCCCTGATGATCCTCGGGATCCCCCCGATCCTCACCAACGCGTACGTCGGGGTCGCGCAGGTCGACCGCACCGCCGTCGAGGCGGCGCGCGGGGTCGGGATGCGCGACCTCGAGGTGATCGGGAAGGTCGAGCTGCCGCTCGCGGTGCCGACGATCATGAGCGGCGTGCGAACCGGAGCGATCAACATCGTCGCGACGGCCGCGATCGCTCCCTTGGCGGGGACGCTGACGCTCGGCGACTTCATCATCTCCCGGAACGTCTACGGCGACGCGGGGGTGCTGGCGGGCGCGATCCTGATCGCGCTGCTGGCGATCGCGATCGAGCTTGGCCTCGCCGGCCTCCAGTATCTGCTCACCCCTCGGGGCCTGAAGTTGTCCCGCAGCCTGTCGGCCGCATAGGATTTACCGATCCAATGCGACCGCGGGCCGGATTCGGTTGGGGGGCACCTCAGGGGCCCGGCGGGAGCATGTCCCCTGAGAGAGGAGCCAGAAGTGATCAGCAGCGATAGACGACTTCGCGCGCTGTTCGCCCTGCTCGCCGCTGCCGTGCTCGCGCTCGGCGTGGCGGCGTGCGGTGACGACGATGACGATGACGGCGGCGACACGAGCGGCGCATCGGGCAGCTTGATCGAGTCCAATCCGGACAACTCAGGCGTCGACCTGACCGTCGGCTCGAAGAACTTCACCGAGGCGCTGATCCTGGGAGAGATCTACGCCCAGGCGCTCGAGGCGGCCGGATACAACGTCCAGACCGACCTCAACCTCGGCTCGGAGCAGGTCGCCCTCGAGGCGCTCCAGGCCGGCGAGATCAGCGGCTATCCCGAGTACACCTCGACGGCGCTGACCTCGTTCTTCAACAAGACGGCCGACCAGGTGCCCGCCGACTCGCAGGAGGCCTACGCCGACGCCCAGGCCGAGCTCGAGAAGGATGGCCTGACGGCGTTCGCCCCGACCCCGTTCGCTGACTCGAATGCGGTCGGAACGCTGACCACGACGGCCGAGGAACTCGGGGTGACGACGATCTCCGACCTGAAGGGCAAGTCCCAGGACCTGGTCCTCGCCGGGTCGCCGGAGTGCCGCCAGCGGGTCGACTGCCTGGTCGGATTGCAGGACGTCTACGGGCTCCAGTTCAAGGAGTTCCTGCCGGTCGACATCGAGCTCCGCTATCCCGTCCTCGACGACGGCCAGGCGGACCTCTCGATCCTGTTCACGAGCGACGCCAACCTCGCAACCGGCGACAAGTACACGCTGCTCGAGGACGACATGGGGATCTTCCCCGCGGGCAACGTGATCTGGATCACCGACCAGGCCACGGTCGACGAGGCCGGTCCCGATTACCAGGCCACGATCGAGAAGGTCCAGGAGGGCCTGACGCTCGAGGTGATGCAGGAGCTCAACTCCCGCGTCGACATCGACAAGGACGAGCCCGCCGCCGTGGCGACGCAGTACCTCCAGGAGTCGGGCTACATCGAGTGACGCTCCAGCCGACGTGTCTGAGGGCGCGGCGGTCCCAGAATGGCGAGAGGGCCGGGCGTCAGCCCGGCCCTCGTCGCATCAAGAGGCGCCTCTGCCTCGTACTGCGCCTCAAGCTTCTATGAAGTCCGATCGGGGTCGCGATCGTGTCCGACCCTCTCCTTCACCTTGTCCGCGACATCGTCGACCTTCCCCTTGACGTCGGAGACGGCCCTGTCGACCTTGCCTTCGTTCTTCAACTCCTTGTCATCGGTCAGATCCCCGGCCGCTTCCTTGACGCGACCCTTCGTCTCATCGATGTTCTCACCCATTGATTTCGACTCCTTATCTCGCTCCCGCTTTGACTACCCGGCCCTCAGCCTGAAAAACAACGGGCGCCACGCGAAAGTGAGACAGAGGAAGATTGGACCGCGATGACCGGGGTCGAACCGGAGCCGCTGCGCCTCGACGACGTTCGGATCCTTGATCTGGAGTCGGATGCGATCAAGGGTCATACCGGCAAGCTGTTCGTGCTCGAGCCCGCCGGCGGCCCGCAACGGCTCGACGTGAAGCACCTGCGCCGCCGGGTCGCCGAGCGCCTGCCGGGCCTGGAGCCGCTCCGCCGCCGGGTCGAGGCGCCGCGCCGCGGCGGGCCCGTCTGGGTCGAGGACCCCGAGATCGACCTCGACTGGCACGTCGCCGAGCACGAGGTCGCCGAGCCGCTCGACGACGAGGCCTTCCGTGCCGCCGCCGGCCGGATCCTCGCCGAGCGCCTCGACCGCGGCCGGCCTCTTTGGCGGCTCGACCTCGTGCCACTCGCGGCGGGACGCACCGGGCTCGTCGGGCGCCTCCACCACGCGATGGCCGACGGGGTGACCGCGATCCGGCTCGCAGCGGGGCTGCTGTGGGACGAGCCGGGCGGCCCAGCTGCCACAACCTCAGCCTCGCCCGCCGCCGACACGCAGCCTCCAGGCCCCGACTCGCAGCCTGCCCCCGCAAAGGTCGCGCCGGAAGCCGAACACCGCGAGCGTCCGCTTCTTGTCCGCCTCCCGGGGACGCTCCGGCGCGAGCTCCGCCGGGGTCGCGACACCGTCCTCGACCGCCACATCGGCTCGGAGCGCGAGATCGCCTGGACGGTCGTCCCGCTGCAGCGGCTGAAGGCGATCGGGCGGGCGGCGGGCGAGGGGATCACGGTCAACGACGTCGTCCTGGCCGTCGTCGCCGGCGGCCTGCGCGGCTGGCTGGCGAGCGTCGGCGGGCGGCCGGACGATCTCCGCGCCCAGGTCCCCGTCTGCCTGCACCTGCGCGAGGGCGGGACCGAGATCGCGAACCGCGACTCGTTCCTGAACGTCGATCTCCCCGTCTCCGAGCCGAACCCGGTCGCGCGCCTGCATACGATCAACGCCGAGACAAGCGAGGCGAAGCTCGACCACGATGCCGACACGCTCTACTCGTTCTTCCACGCCCTCGGCCGCTTCCGGCCGCTCTACAGCGGGGTCACGCGGGTCGTGTCCGGCCCGCGCGAGTTCGCGCTCTCCGTCTCCAACGTCCCCGGCCCGCCTGAGCGCCCGATGATCCTCGGTCATGAGCTGCGCGAGTTCTGCTCGTTCGCCGAGCCCGCCGACCGGCACGCGCTCCGGGTCGCGGTGATCTCGCTCGGCGGCGACCTCGCGTTCGGCCTATGCTCCGATCCGGAGGCGATCGGCGACCTCGACCATCTCGCCGACGCCCTCGGGCAGGCGGTGGGCGAGCTCGAGGCGGCCGTCTGAGATGGCCGCGAGGAAGCGGTCCCTGGCCGAGTACGAGCGCAAGCGCGACTTCTCGAAGACGGGCGAGCCCGCCGCGAAGCCGAAGCAGGGCGGCCGCAAGCGCGGAGCGGGACCGAAGCGACGCCATCCCCGGTTCACGATCCAGAAGCACGCGGCGACCTCGCTGCACTACGACCTCAGGCTCGAGGTGAACGGCGTGCTCGCCTCGTGGGCGGTCCCGAAGGGCCCCTCGCTCGATCCCCGCGACAAGCGGCTCGCGATGCGCACCGAGGACCACCCGATGGACTACCTCGAGTTCGAGGGCGTGATCCCGAAGGGGGAGTACGGGGGCGGGCCCGTGATCGTCTGGGACCGCGGCGTCTACGAGAACATCTCGCACACGCGCAGCGGCAAGCCGATGAAGATCGAGGAGGCGCTCGAGAAGGGCGACATCAAGGTCTTCCTGCTCGGCGAGAAGGTCCGCGGCCCCTACGCGCTGGTCCGCACCTCGGACCCCGGCGAGCGGGAGCAGTGGCTGTTGATCAAGAAGAAGGGGGAGGGGGCCGACGCGCGCCGGCGCCCGACCTCGAGTCAGCCCGAATCGGTGCTGAGCGGCCGCACGATCGAGCAGGTGCTGGCCGAGGAGGGCTGAAGACGACCGGCGGCGAGCTCAGCTGCCGGGCCGCAGGCAGTAGCCGTAGGCCGTCAGCCTGTCGGCCGGACCATAGGCCGTGAGGCCGCCGAAGAACCCGTAGCTCGAGGCCGACCAGGTCTGGTCGCCGTTGATGGAGCCGCCGGCGAAGAACGTCTTGGTCGAGCCGTTCGCGCTGAACCCTCCTGAGGTCATCCGCCGGCCGGCCGGACAGCCCGGAGTCGTCGCCGTCGCGGCCTGCCCGAACGCAAGCGGGCTCGAGGCCGAGACCTCGGCGAGCAGGGGGCGCTTGCTCTTCACGCAGTAGGCGATCGCCGTCACCTCGCCGCCGTAGTCGCCGTAGGCGCTCGCGGTCACCCGCCAGGCCTTCGATCCCACCGCCCTCGACTCGGTCACGTAGTTGCCGCCGTCGTTGAGGAAGTCCGTGCGCTGGAAGCCGCCCGACATCAGCTGCTGGCCCCCCGGGCAGCGGGCGGTCGCGGTCTTCGTCTGGCCGGGCTTCGTGAAGACGGTCGTGTGCGGTGCGCTCATCGGCGAGAGGCCGCGGGCGCAAACCGCCTGGATCTTGAGCTGCCGTGCTGCGACGCTGCCGTCCCCGCCGTCGAAGAGCCACGCGGTGATGTGCCAGCCGCGCTGGGCGCCCAGGCGCTCGTATGAGTGCGGGTAGACGCCCTCACCGCCCGGACCGACGGGCGGGGTAGCGACCATGCCGCCGCCGAGCGGCAGCTTGCCGCCCGGGCAGTTCGCCTCGAAGCGCAGGCGCCGGTGCTTCGCGCCGACGTTGTAGGTCTTCGTCACCGTCGCGATCGCCCGCAGCGGCCCGCGGTTGGCACGCGCGGCGGCGGCCCGGCGCTGGCGCGCGGCCGCCTTGCCCAGCACGACGATCTCTCCCCGCGCGGCATCGAGCTCATACAGGGCTCCGCTGCGCAGCGCGAAGCGGACGTTGTTGCAGTTGCTCGCGGACTTGATCACGTAGACCAGGTTCTGCCTGCGCACCTGCTTCAGGCTGTTCACGACGGCGACCTTGAACTTCCAGCGCTTGCTGATCTGCTTCGCCATCGCCGCCTCCGCCGGGTAGCAGCCGTTGCCGCTGTCGACCCGGGCGCTGAGCGCGGCCGTGAAGGAGCGCTCGAGCTTGAGGGTCGCCGGGTTGTGGCCGCCGGTCCCGGCGGCCTGCGCCCCTGCCGGAATGGCGAGCAGCGCGAGCAGGAATGTGAGTGCGAGGCGTTTCATGTCTGGTACCAACAAAGCGAAGTGGGGAAAGGTAGCGGTCGCCGCTGCGGAGCACCTCCGCGCCGCGATCTGCCGTTAGGTCCAGTCCTCCCCGCGGCGCCGCGGGACGGCGCTAGCCTGACGGTGATGAGCACGGCGACCGACGTGAAGACGCTGCCCAATTACGCGGGCGGCGAGTGGTTCGACTCCGCCGGCGGCGAGACCCTCGAGGACCGCGACCCCGCGACCGCCGAGCTCGTCGCGAGGGTGCCGCTCTCGGTTGCGGCCGACGTCGAACGGGCCGTCGGCGCCGCGCGCGCCGCGCAGCCCGCCTGGCGCCAGGTGTCCCCGCAGGACCGCGCCCGCGCCGTGATCGCCCTGCGAGAGGTGCTGGTCGCCGATCGCGACGAGCTCGCCGCGCTGGTCACCGCCGACATGGGCAAGACCCTCAGCGACGCCCAGGGCGAGGTCGGCCGCGGGATCGAGTCGGTCGAGTCCGCCTCGGCCAGCCCCCACCTGCTCAAGGGCGAGACCCTCGAGGGCGTCGCGCGGGGCGTCGACGTCGAGCTCGTCCGCCAGCCCGTCGGCGTCGTCGCCGCGATCACCCCGTTCAACTTCCCGGCGATGATCCCGCTCTGGTTCCTGCCCTACGCGGTCGCCTGCGGCAACGCCTTCATCCTCAAGCCCTCCGAGCGCGACCCCCGCCCCTCAGCGCGGATCGTCGAGCTGATCGACGAGCACGAGATCTTCCCGCCCGGCGTGGTCAACCTCGTCCACGGCGGCCGCGAGGCCGTCCAGTCGATCCTCGCGCACCCCGGCATCGACGCGATCTCGTTCGTCGGCCAGGCGAGCACCGCCCGCCTGATCGCGACCCGCTCGGCCGAGACGGGCAAGCGGGTCCAGGCCCTGGGCGGCGCCAAGAACTCGCTGATCGTCGCCGAGGACGCCGACCTCGAGACGACCGTCCCGGCGATCATGGGATCCGCATTCGGCGCCGCCGGCCAGCGCTGCCTCGCCGGCTCGGTCTGCGTGATCGTCGGCAGCGAGGAACGCCGGCGCGAGGTGCGCGACGCGCTTCGCGACGCCGCCGGGCAGCTCGCCGTCGGCTCCGGCGCCGACCCCCGCACCGACGTCTGCCCGATGGTCGCCCCCGAGGCCCGCGAGCGGGCCGAGGCGATGGTCGCCGACGCCGAGCGCGAGGGGGCCGAGGTCGTGCTCGACGGCCGGATCGGAGGCGGCGACGCGGGCTCCCTGCTCGGCCCGACCCTGGTCGAGGTCTCGGACCCCGACTCGGCCCTCGCCCGCGAGGAGGTGTTCGGGCCGGTCCTCGCGCTGATCCCGGTCCCGGACCTCGAGGCCGCGATCCGGTTCGCGAACGGCTCGCGCTACGGCAACGCCGGCTCGATCTTCACCACCTCCGGGGCCGCCGCCCGCGCCTACCGCTGGGGCATCGAGGCGGGGATGCTCGGCGTCAACGTCGGCGTCCCCGCTCCGGTCGCCTGGTTCCCGTTCTCGGGCTGGAAGGACTCGATCGACGGAGACCTCCACGCCAACGGCGAGGACGCGGTCCGCTTCTACACGCGCGAGAAGGTCGTCACCAGCCGGTGGTGAACCGGCTCGCGATCGGGTCGCGGCCTAAGCGTTCCCGATCGCGACGCCCGTGACTGCGACGATCAGGCCGCCGAGCGTCACCTGGATCAGCGAGACCGAGAGTGACACGTCGAGGAAGCGCTTGCGCACCCACGCGATCGCGACCAGCTCGATCGCGACGGTGACGTAGGCGACCAGCAGCGCCGTCTGCAGGTCGCTGATCAGGAACGGGAGCGCGTGGAAGGCGCCGCCGAAGAAGGTCGCCCCGCCGGTGATCAGCCCGCGCGAGAGCGAGGTGCCGCGGCCGGTGACGCTGCCGTCATCGGAGAGGGCCTCGGAGAGGCCCATGCTGATCGCGGCGCCGAGGGCCGCGGCGAGGCCGACGAGCAGGGCGGCGCGCGGACCGGCGAGGAAGGCCGTCGCGAAGATCGGAGCGAGGGTGGAGACCGTCCCGTCGATCAGGCCGATCAGCGCCGGCTGGACGCGCTGGAGCATGAATCTCTCCTCGTCCCGCGGCCGAAGCCCCCCGGTCAGCCTTGCCACCAGCTCGGTCATCGCCGTTCATAATACAAGTGATTTAAGATAAGGTCTCCCTAACAAGAGCGACTGACTATTAGGGTTCCCTACACTTGAGTTCCATGAAAGCGACGACCGCAACCCCCCACGCCGACGAGGAGCTGACCCAGCGCCTCCGCGAGCGCGGCCTCCGCGCCACCTCGCAGCGGCTCGTCATGCACCGGCTGCTTCGGGAGAGCAATAGGCACCTGAGCGCCGAGCAGCTGCTCGCCGAGGCAAGCGGGCAGCTCCCCGGCGTCTCCCTCCCCACCGTCTACTCGACCCTCGAGCTGTTCGAGGAGCTCGGGGTCGTCCGCCGGGTGAATGACGGCGGCGGCACCCTCCTCTGGGACACCCGCGCCGAGGATCACCACCACCTCGTCTGCCGCCGCTGCGGTCGGGTCGAGGACATCGACGCATCGCTCGACCTCGAGGGGGCGCAGCGGTCGGCCCGCCGCGCCGGGTTCGCGCCCGACCGAGCCGAGGTCGTGGTCAGCGGCCTCTGCGCCGACTGCGCCGGCCGCTGAAACAGCCTGAGCTAGCGAGGCTCTGGGTAGTCCGACTCGATGATCGCGAAGGCGGCGCCCTGCGGATCGCTCAGAACGGCCATCCGCCCCAAGGGAAGGTCCTGTGGCCCGAAGAGAAGATCTCCGCCGCTCTTCGTTGTCGTCTCGACGGCCTGATCGGCCCCCTCGACCATCATGTACACCTGCCAGTGAGGCGGGGCGTCAGCGGGCATCTCCGAGCCCATCACAATCACGTTTCCGAGCCCTTCGGGCCACCGCTGCCCCTCGACCTGCCAATTCCAGACGAAGTCCGGGACCTCGTCGGGTTGCGTCGCTTCCCAGCCGAAGACCTTGCCGTAGAAATCCCTCGCCCGGTCGAGATCCCGCGTCATCAGGTTGTTCCAGGTCCAGGTCCCGGGCTCGTTGACCAGTTCGGCGCCGATCAGCGTCCCCTGCTGCCAGAGCGCGAAGACGGCGCCCTCCGGGTCCTGGCAGAGCGCCATCACTCCCGCGTCTCCCGGAACCGCCAGCGGCGCTTCGAGGATCACTCCCCCGGCGTCGCCGACCTTGGCGGCGGTCTCCGCCGCATCGTCGACACGGACGTACCCCAGCCACGCCGGGACCTGCCCCTCCACCCGGATCGACTCGAGGCCCGCAACCCGCTTGCCCCGGGATTTGCAGTACCAGTAGCCCTCGGGGTCGGGCTCATACCGCTCCCGGTCCCAGCCGAGCAGGTCGGCGTAGAACTTCGCCGCCGCCTCGACATCGGTCGTCGCCAGATCGACCCAACAGAACTCGCCCGGCTCGTAGGAGCTCCTCTCGCTCACGGCATCACCCTATGCACAGCGCGGGGCGAGATGTCAAACGCCGGTGACCCTCGGAGCCGAGCGCGCTCGGGCGCGCTCGCTCGTGCCCTCGAGGACCACGTGGCCGACCAGCTCCGGGTCATCCCAGGTCGGGACGTGGCCGCAGCCCGGCAGCGTCACCTGGCGCACCGAGGGCGGCAGGATCCCCTCCTTCAGGGGACGGTTGCGGACGATCCGGTCGAACTCCGCCCAGGCGACCGTGATCGGCGCCGCCACCCCCGACAGGTCGGCGACCGTGTTTCCGCACATCAGCCTGTTCGCCTCGACGTAGGCTGCGGCGCCGCCGTAGCCACGGACCAGCTCGATCGCATCGGCGGCCGAGACGCGGCTCGGGTCGTGGACGTTGCTGCGCAGCGCAGCGCGGCGCAGGGCGGGGATCCGGAGCAGCGGAAGCAGCGGCCGCATCGCCCGCGCCGCCTGGTAGGCGGTCGGGCGACCGGGGTCGAACGGCTCGCGCCAGAAACCGGCCGGGCACAGGGCGACCGCGGCGCTCGCGCCGTGCGAGCGCGCGGACTCGATCGCGACCCAGGCGCCGAGCGAGATCCCGCTCACCGCCGGCGGGCCGAGTCCGAGCGTCGCGTAGAAGTCCATCACCGCCGCGGCGAGGTTCACAGGCGAGGGCTCGACATCGGCCGGCAGCGACGGGGAGGAGCCGAACCCGGGCATGTCCACGGCGACCACCTCGCGCTCGGCGGCGAGCCTGTCCATCACCGGCAGCCACTGCCTGAGCGTGCCGCCGAGCGAGTGGACCAGGAGCAGCGGCTCCCCCTCACCGCGGCGGACGTGGTTGAGCTCGATCACAGCTCCAACTCGTACTCGAGCCAGCTGCTCGCCTCGGCTCCCATCCGGTCGTAGACGGCCTGCGCGCGCCGGTTGTCGGGGGCGGTCACCCACTCGAGCACCGGCGCGCCGCGCTCGCGGCAGCGCTCGGCGCAGACCTCGATCAGGGCGTCGGCGACGCCCTTGCCGCGCGCGGCGGGGTCGACGAACAGGTCCTCCATCACCCCGATCCGCGCCCCGCGCGTGCTCGCCCACTTCCAGCCGAGCGCCGCGAACCCGATCAGGCGGGCGTCCTCGCCGGCTACGTAGAGCGACCCCTGCTCGGGGTCTGCGATCAGCGCCCGCGCCATCTCGAGCAGGCCCTCGTCGGGCGGGTCGACCTCGTAGAAGTCGCAGTAGGCGCGCATCAGCGGCAGCAGCTCCTCGACCTCGCCGGCCGCGGCGGGCCGGATCTCGACCCCCTCGGCGAGGGGGCGCGGGCTGTCGCTCGGGCCGTCCGGCATCGGCGCCCGATACTAGGCATTGGGCTCAGCGGCCGATGTGGAGGCCGATCAGCTCGGGGATCCGGGCGAGGCCGCGGTGCACGGCGCTCGCGACCCTCTCCTCCTCCTCGGCCGCCTCCTTGGCGAGCAGGCCGGCGCGGATCGCGTTGCCGCCCAGCCAGCCGGCGAGGCCGGTCGGGACCCGGGCCGGGTCGGGCTCGACGAGGGCGAGGCTCGAGTACTCGTCGCGGCGATCGAGCGCGAGCGAGGCGAGCACGCGGCCGAGCAGGTGCGAGGGGCCGACGCCGTTCCCGGTATATCCGCACGCCGCGAACACCCGGTCGTCGCCGATCGGCACCGCCATCGGCATGTGGCTCGGGGAGACGTCGATCGGGCCGCCCCAGGCGTGGGTGATGCGCCGCCCCTCGAGGGCCGGGAAGAAGGAGCGCAGGTGCGCGGCGACCTGCTCATTGAGCGCGGGGTCCTCCTCGGTCCGCCCGTGCAGGCGCGCCCCGTAGGCGATCCTCCCCCCTCCCCACCCGAAGGCGATCCGGCCGTCCGGGGTGGTGCGGAAGTAGTGGAGCATCGCGCGGCCGTCGGTGATGCACTCGCCGCCAGTCCAGCCGATCTCCTCGAGCAGGTCCGGAACCGGCTCGGTGAGGACCATGTGACTCGAGGTGACGGTGAGCCGCGCGCGGAGCGGTGAGCGGGGGCCGGCGAGGGCGGAACCGAGCGCGAGCACGCACGAGCGGGCCCTGATCCGCGCGCCGGGCGTCTCGGCGACGCAGCCCCACGGGCCCGCGCGGAGGTGCCGCAGCGGCGAGCGGTCGTACGCCTGGACGCGCTCGCGCGCGGCGACGCGATCGCGGAGCCCGAGCGCGAGGCGCGCCGGCTGCACCGTCGCCGCCCCCGGATAGAAGGCGCCGCCCCGGAAGCGCGGCGAGCGGCAGCGCTCGGCGACCTCGGCAGGAGAGAGCTCGCGGACGGCGTCGGACTCGCCGAGCTCGCGGCAGGTTCGCACCGCCGGTTCCCAGACGCCGTCCTGGGCCGGAGCGGCCGAGACCTGAAGGTACCCCGCGCGGCGAAACCACGCGTCGACCTCCTGCTCGGCGCAGAACCGCCCGATCGCCTCCACCGAGTCGGCGGCCGCGCGGGCGATCGCGAGCGCCGCGGCATCGCCGTAGCGGTCCCGCATCGAGGCCATCCCGAACCACATCTCGTTGGTGAACCCGCCGTTGCGGCCGCTCGGCCCGTGCCCGCAGCGGTCGGCTTCGATCACGACCACGCGGGCCTCGGGCTCGACCTCCGCCAGCCGCCAGGCAGTCCACAGCCCCGTGTAGCCGCCGCCGGCGACCAGCACATCGCAGTCAAGCGATCCCTCGGCCACTGGGAGCGTCTCCACTGCAGGCATCTCCTCGAGCCAATATCCGTGGGCGGTGCGCTTCATCTCGCGCGAGGAGCGTACGGGCCGAGGGCGAATAGGAAGCCTGGATGTCCATGATCGATTCGACACCCAGGGCGATCGCGCGCACCGTGCTGATCGTCGTCGCGGTCCTGATCTGCCTCTACATCATCTACCTGCTGCGGAAGCCGCTCGGCTGGCTGGTGATCGCCGCCTTCATCGCGGTCGCCGCGGCCGGGCCCGTCAACTACTTCCAGCGCCATATGAAACGCAGTCTCGCGATCGCGGTCGTCTACCTGATCCTGATCCTGATCCCGATCGGCCTCGGGGCGCTGCTGATCCCGCCGCTCGTCAACGAGATCGAGGCCCTCGCCGGCAACGCGCCCGAGTACGCGCAGGACGTCGAGGACTACGTGCAGGACAACGAGACGCTCAGGAACCTCAACGAGGACTACGACATCACGACGAAGATCCAGGACGAGGCCGCGAAGCTGCCCGAGCGGATCCCCGACGCCGCCGGAGTGCTGAGCGACATCGGAGTCGGCGTCGTCAACTCGATCTTCGCCGGCGTCACGATCCTGATCCTCAGCATCTTCATGGTCGCCGCCGGCCCGCGCTGGCTGCACTCGTTCATCGAGGCGCAGCGGCCCGACCACGCCGAGCGGATGGAGCGGACCCTGAGGCGGATCGCGAACGCCGTCGGCAACTACGTCGGCGGGGCCCTGCTGCAGGCGACGATCGCCGGCATCACCGCGTTCATCGTCCTGAAGATCCTTGGGGCGCCGTTCGCCGGGCCGCTCGCGGTGCTGGTCTTCTTCTTCGACCTGATCCCGGTCGTCGGCGCGACGATCGCGGCGTTCCTGGTCGCGATCGTGGTCGCGTTCGTCAACTTCCCGATCGCGCTGATCATCTGGATCGTGTTCGCGATCGTCTACCAGCAGGTCGAGAACTACGTGATCCAGCCACAGATCCAGAAGCGCGCGACCAAGATCGAGCCCTTCATCGTCCTCGTCGCCGTCCTGTTCGGCTCGACCCTGTTCGGGATCATCGGCGCCCTGCTCGCGATCCCGACCGCGGCCGCGATCCAGATCTCCGTCCACGAGTGGCGGGAGTACCGCCGCAGCCTGAGCGTCGAGGGCGGCGGCTCGGCTTCCTCGCCGCCGGGAACCGCCCCCGGCCCCGCGACGAGCTGACGCCAGCCGCTAGCTCGCGCCCGGGCGGAGCAGCACCTTGAGCTGGTCCGTCCCGGGGCGGAGCAGCTCGTCGAACATCTCCTGGGCGCGGCCGAGCGACGCCACCTCGGTGATCACGTCGTCGGCCGGGATCTCCCCCGCGGCGAGCAGCTCGATCGCGCGGGCGAAGTCCTCTCGCGTATATCCGAACACGCCCTGGATCCGAGCCTCCTTCATGATCAGGAGCAGCTGGTTCAGCGGGACGGGCTCCTCGAGGACGCCGGCGGCGACGACCACGCCGGCACCGCGTACGAGCTCGAGCGCGAGTCCGAGCGCCTCGGGGCGGCCGGCGCACTCCCAGACGACGGCGGGCAGCTCGCCGCCCAGCGCGGCCACGGCCGCCTCGTGGACCCCGTCGAGCGGCAGCGCCGTGAACCCGAGCGCTTCGATCCTCGCCCGGCGGCTCTCGCCCGGCTCGACCACGACGAGCCGCTCGAACCTCGCGGCCCGGGCCGCCAGGGCCGTCATCACGCCGATCGGCCCGGCCCCGAGCACGACGGCCGGCTCGGCGGGGTCGGCCGCGGCCATCGCGACGGCGTGGACGCCGACTGCGAGCGGCTCGACGAGCGCCCCGTGCTCGTCGGAGATGGAGTCGGGGAGACGGAAGAGCGTCGGCGCGTCGACGACGACGCGCTCGGCGTAGGCGCCTTGTCGCCCGCCGAACCCGTGCCCGCGCACGACCAGCTGCATGCAGATGTGGGGGTTGCCGGTGAGGCAGTTGGGGCACTCGCCGCAGGGCGAGCCCGGGTAGACGCTGACGCGCTCGCCGACCGACCAGTCCTCGACGCCGTCGCCGACGGCGGCGACTCTGCCCGAGAACTCATGGCCCATCACGGCCCCGGCAGGGACCACGGGAGAGGGCAGCATGTGCAGGTCGGAACCGCAGATGCCGCAGAAGGCGACGTCGACGAGGACCTCGCCGGCGCCCGGCTCGGGATCTGGGAGCTCGGTCTCGGAGAGATCCCGCTCGTCGGTGACCTGGACGGCGCGCATCGGGGCGCACTCTAGTTCCGGCTAGTCCCGGGCGGGTCAGTTCCGGGCGGGCGGGTCAGTTCCGGGCGGGCGGGTTGTCAGAGGAGCGCGGTCAGACCTCGTCGCGGTTCTCGACCGCTCGCAGGAGGATGTCGCGAAGCGCCTTCTGGTCGTCCTCGGAGAGGGCCGCGATCATGGGCGGCGGCTCGGCGAGGCGCTTGGTGATCTCGGTGCGGAGCCTCTCGCCCTCGTCGGTGAGGACGAGCATCCTCACGCGGCGGTCGTGCTCGGCCGACACCCGCCGGACCAGGCCGCGCTCCTCGAGACGGTCGGTGATCCCGGTGACGTTGGAGCTGTCGCAGGAGAGCACCTTCGCGAGCTCGCCCATCGGCATCCCGCCTCCACCCAGCACCCGCATCGCGAGCGTCTGCTGCGGGGCGAGATCAAACTCCTGGCCGATCGCGAGGAACCGCGACTTGTTGCTGACCATCATCCAGTGCATCACGCTCCACGCCTCGCTGCCGGGGTCGGTGCGGCCGATCTCGCCGGCGAGCCAGTTGGCCGGGTCGTGCTTGTCCGCGAAGGCGACGTGTGCCTTCGTGGACTCCTGCATCTCGTTCTGCGTCAGGTCCTCGGTCTTCTCGCTCATCGCCTGCTCCGCTCCTGGTTTCTCCTGCGCGTTGCTTCAACCTTACTGGAAGTTAACGAAGATTGCAAGTCTCAATTATCTATGTATACTGCCGTCTATCTTGTCAACCAGTTCGAGGACCAAGCATACGAAGGGGGCAGGAGCCATGGAAGCGGCGACGGAGGCCGGCGCCCCCCGCGCCGGCCGAGCCGACAATGGAATCGAGGTCAGCGGCCTCGCCCGCGAGTTCAAGGGCGGCATCCGCGCCGTCGACGGGATCGACCTCGAGGTCCGGCCCGGCGAGATCTACGGCTTCCTCGGCCCGAACGGCGCCGGCAAGTCGACCACGGTGCACATGCTCACCACCCTCCTCCCTCCCACGGCCGGCTCCGCGCGCGTCGCGGGCCACGACGTGGCCACCGAGGGCGCGCAGGTCCGCGACGCGATCGGGGCCGCCCTCCAGGAGGCCGCCCTCGACCCGCAGCTGACGGCGAACGAGCACATTCGCCTCCAGGGCGCCCTGCACGGGATGTCGAAGCGGGAGCGCACCCGCCGCGGGGCCGAGCTGATCGAGCGGGTCGGGCTAACCGACGCCGCCGACCGCAAGGTGGCCGGCTACTCGGGCGGGATGAAGCGCCGCCTCGACCTCGCCCTCGCGCTGCTCCACGACCCGAGGGTCCTGTTCCTGGACGAGCCGACCACCGGCCTCGACATCCAGAGCCGGACCGCGCTCTGGGACGAGGTCGCGCATCTCTCCCGCGACGAGGGCGTAACCGTCTTCCTGACGACCCAGTACCTCGAGGAGGCCGACCAGCTCGCCGACCGCGTCGGGATCATCGACCGCGGCAAGATCGTCGCCGAGGGCACCCCGGCGGCGCTCAAGGCCGAGGTCGGGCGCCCGACCGTCGCGGTGATCCCGGCCGACCCCAGCGAGCGCGAGCGCGCCGCCGAGCTGCTCGCGCCCTTCGGCGAGCTCGTCCCCGGCACTCCGAACGGAGCCGCGGCGCGGCTCTCCGACGGCGCCGAGGAGCTCGCGAACATCGTCCGCGCCTTCGACACCGGCGGCGTCCGCGTCGCGAACGTCGAGCTGCACGCGCCGAGCCTCAACGACGTGTTCCTCGCGAAGACGGGGCGCTCGCTCGAGGGCGCCCAGGCCGAGGCCGCCGAGGAGGCGGGCACCGGCGAGCAGCCCGCCCTGGAGAGGTCGCCGGCGTGAGCGCTGCGCTCGTCGCGCAGCGCGGCGCGCCGCCGCTCCGCATTCAGATCAAGGAGCTGGCGCGGCGCTCGATCCTCCGTACGATCCGCCAGCCGGCGATGATCGTGCCGGCGACGCTGTTCCCGCTGATCCTGCTCGCAATCAACGCCGCCGGCCTCGAATCGGCGACGAACCTGCCCGGCTTCCCGACGGACTCCTATCTCACCTTCGCGCTCGCCTTCGCCTTCCTGCAGGCCGGTGTGTTCGCCGTGATGGGCACCGGACAGAACCTCGCCGAGGACACCCAGAGCGGCTTCTTCAACCGGATGCAGCTCACCCCGATTCGCACCTCGGCGCTCGTCGCCGGGCAGCTCGCAGGGACCCTGGTCCTCGGCCTGTTCCAGGCCGCGAGCTACATCGCCGTCGGGCTGATCGCGGGCGGGCACATCGAGGCCGGCCTGCCCGGCGCGCTGGTCCTGATCGCGCTGGCGACCTTGATCACCCTCGCCTTCGGGTCGATCGGCCTGATCGCGGGAATCCGGGCGAGCTCGCCGGAGAACGTGCAGGGGCTGTTCCCGGTCCTGTTCGTGTTCCTGTTCCTGAGCTCGATGGCGATGCCGCGAAACCTGATCGAAACCGACTGGTTCCGCGAGATCGCCACCTACAACCCGGTCAGCTACATGATCGAGGGGCTGCGCAGCCTCCTGATCACCGGCTGGGACGCCGAGGCGCTCGCGCTCGGGTTCGGCTGCGCCGCGGCGATCCTCGCGATCGCGCTGACGATCGCCACGATCTCGATCAAGGGAAGGATGGCCCGGACGTGATCGCGCGCTACTTCTCCGTCGCCGGCGGCGTCGCCCGCAGGCTCCTCGACACCTTCATCAGCAGCCCGGCCCTGTTCTTCCCGCCGCTCGCGATGCCGCTGCTCTTCTTCGTCGCCTTCGCCGGGGGACTCTCGGCGATCGACCAGGCGCCCGGGTTCGACTACCCGGCGGGCTACACGACCTGGATCTTCGGCTTCGTGCTGTTGCAGGCCGCCGCGTTCGGCGGCGTCTTCACGGGCTTCTCGATCGCGGCTGACTTCCAGTTCGGGTTCGGGCGGCGACTGCTGCTCGCGACCCCGAACCGCACGGCCCTGATCCTGGGCTACGGGTTCGTCGCGATCGTCCGCGCCGCGATCACGATGGCGCTGATCACCGCGATCGCGCTGATCGCGGGGATGGACGTGCTCGGCAACGGCGCCGATCTGGTCGGGCTCTATACGCTCGCCTTCCTCGTCAACATCGCCGGCACCCTGTTCTCAGCCGGAGTGGCGCTGCGCCTCCGCAGCCTCCAGGCGACGCCGCTGATGCTCGTCCCGACCTTCCTGTTCCTGATGGTGGCGCCCGTCTACGTCCCCCGCGACCTGCTGACCGGCTGGGTCCACGCCGTCTCCGCCTTCGATCCCGCCACCCCGATCATCGATGCGATCCGCGACCTGCTCGCCGGGCAGCCCGCCGATTTCCTGCTCGCGCTCGCGGTCGCCGTCGGCCTCGCCGCCGTGCTCGCGGTGTTCGCCGTCAGGGGCCTCCGCAAGGCGGAGGCGGCCGGCTAGACGACTTCAACGACCAGCTTCTGGCGCGCAATCGCCCCATTCGCCCGAAAGGAGACCGTCTTGTCATCGATCAGCGACCCGCAGCGCCTCGTCGAGGTGGTTGCGCATACGATGTTCCGCGAGGTAACCGATGGACGTCCTGTTTCTGATCGGCCGGATCCTGTTCGCCCTGCTCTTCATCCTCTCGGGCCTGTTCGCACACCTCGGCGAGGGCGGCAGAGCCGGGCGGGAGTACGCCCGGGCGCTGGGTGCTCCGAGCCCGGACATCCTGGTTCCGCTGAGCGGGGTGGCGATCATCGCCGGCGGGGTGATGGTCGCACTCGGACTCTGGGCTGACCTCGGCGCCCTGCTGATCATCGGCTTCCTGATCGGGATCACGCCGATCATGCACGCCTTCTGGAAGATCGACGACGAGCAGATGAAGCAGATCCAGCTCGCGATGTTCATGAAGAACGTCGCCCTGCTCGGCGCCGCGATCATCATCTTCTGGCTCTACAACCAGGGCCAGGATCTCGACGCCTCGCTGACCGACGCGCTGTTCGGCCGGATCTGATCAGCCCGGTCGCGCTGTTTGATCAGCGCGATCGCGCCGCAATCCGCCTGTCGGCACGGCGCTTCGCGCCGTCCGTGATCCGAGGGCCGATCGCGGAGCGGTGCCCGGCGACGAACCGGTAGCCGCCCTCCATCAGGCCGGGCATCCGCTCGGCGACCCCGGCGAGCGGGACGCCGCCGGGCAGCATCCGCAGGAGCGGGGCGAACGCCGCGCCGCCCGAGTGCACGGTCCCGCCGGGCTCGACCAGGTGCCACGAGGCCATCCGCTCCTCCTCGCTCATCCCGGCGAGCAGGCGGTCGGCCGCGGGGTCCTGGAGCGCGACGGGGCGCAGCCGCCGGTGCCGGTCCCAGCCGAGCAGCTTCGCGAGCGACCAGCGGCAGAAGCCGCAGTCGCGGTCGTAGAGGATCGTGGGCACGGGAGTAGTGTGGCCACGTGAGCGCGGATTTGAAGGCCCTGGCCGGCGAGCAGTACGCCTACCTGACCACCACCGGGCGGGTCAGCGGCGAGCCGCGGGAGATCGAGATCTGGTTCGGGACCGACGGTGACCGGCGCATCTACCTGCTGTCGGGCGGCGGCGACCGCTCGGATTGGTTCAAGAACCTGCGCGCCGATCCGCGCGTCAGCATCCGGATCGGCTCCGAGACGTTCGAGGGGACGGCGCGGATCGTCGCCGACCCCGGCGAGGACGCGCGCGTCCGCGAGCTGATCCTCGACAAGTACCAGTCCGGCTACTCCGGCGACCTGACCAACTACCGCACCAACGCGATCCCGGTCGCGATCGACCTCGCCTCCTAGCCGCCGCCGTCCAGGTAGTGGACGCGGAAGATCGGGTGCAGCGGGGCGATCTCGCGGATCTGCTCGTCGGTCGGGTCCTTCGGGAGCTCGAAGAAGGTGCCGACCTCCCAGGCCCACTTGTCGAGATAGGCCTTGAGGATCGGGAGCCTCTCGGCCTCGGGCACCTCCTCGCCCCGGAAGCGCCTCGATCTGCGGCCGTGGCCGATCTCGCCCTCGCCGACGGCGCGCAGGTTCCTGACCCACTGCGTGGTACCGCGCGGGGCGACGATGTAGGTGTCCCCCTCGAACTCGAGCGGGTTGACCGGGGTGGTGCGCGGCTCGCCCGACTTGCGCCCGCGGACGGTCAGGGTCCGCGACCCCGCCAGGCCCACCCCGAGCTTCGAGAGCAGGGCGACGGCGGGGTTGAAGAAGGTCCTCGTCAAGAACCCCGGGCGCATGTACTTCGTGTCCCGCGCGGCCATCGAGCCCAGGCTAGCCTAGGCCCGTGCTCTTCCGGCAGATCCTCAACGAAGACCTCGGCTGCGCCTCGTATCTGGTCGGCGATTCCTCGGCCGGCGTCGCCGCGATCGTCGACCCGCAGTGGGACATCGACCCCTACCTGCGGCTGAGCCGCCTGCACGGGGTCCGGATCGAGCACGTGCTCGAGACCCACAACCACGCCGACCACGTCTCGGGCCACGGCCGCCTCGCGCGCGCGACCGGAGCGACGATCCACATCAGCGCCTTGGCCGAGGCCGACTACGCGCACGAGCCGATCGACGACCGCTGGCGCCTCGAGCTCGGCGACGTCCGCATCGCGGCGATTCCCACCCCGGGCCACCGCCCCGAGCACATGGCATTCCTCCTCTTCGACACCGGGCGCGGCGAGGACCCGTGGGCGGTGCTGAGCGGGGACTCCCTGTTCGTCGGCGACGTCGCCCGCCCCGACCTCGCCGTCGAGCCGCGCGAGGGCGCCGAGGGGATCTTCCGCTCGCTCCACGAGCACCTCCTCCCCCTTCCCGGCGACGTCGAGCTCTGGCCCGGCCACCTCGGCGGCTCTGCCTGCGGGGGCGCCGCACTCGACCACAAGAGCGCCTCGACGATCGGCTTCGAGCGCGACCACACGGCCATCCTCGGGCTCGGCGAGGCCGAGTTCGTCGAGCAAGCGGTCGCGACGCTCGGCGAGAAGCCCCCGAACGTCGAGCGGATCGTGGCGCTCAACCGGGGCCCCCTGATCGAGGAGCTCGGCACCCCCGCCCCGCTCGCCCCGCGCCGAGTCGAGGCAGCGATCGCCGACGGGGCCGTACTCGTCGACGCGCGCACGATCGACCAGTTCGACGAGGGCCACATCCCCGGGGCGCTCAGCGCCTCGGCCTACGACACCGGGTTCGCGACCAAGGTCGCGCGCGTCGTCCCGAGCGCCGAGCTGCTGGTCGTCGCCGCCTCCGACGGCTACGAGCTCGAGGCCGCCGAGCTGCTCGCCGCAGTCGGGCTCAGGGTGCGCGGCTACCTCCAGGGCGGAATGACCGCGTGGCGCTCGGAGGAGCGGCCCGTCGAGCGGATCGAGCTGATCGACCCCGCGACGCTCGCCGAGCGGCTCGCCGGAGACGGCGAGGTGACCGTGCTCGACGTCCGCGACGAGCACGAGTTCCGCTCGGGCCACATCCCCGGCTCGGTCCACATTCCCTACGGGCAGCTCGGCGACCGCCTCGGCGAGCTGCCGCGTCAAGGGACGATCGCCGCGATCTGCAGCGGCGGCAAGCGGAGCGGGACCGCCGCCTCGATCCTGCAGCGCGAGGGCTTCGAGCGGATCGTCCACGTCGCGCACGGCGGCGTCGGCACCTGGCGGCGCCAGGGCCAACCGGTCGACCGGGGCGACGACGACGCCTAGGACCGATTGGTCCTCGGGGCAGCCCCGGCGCCTGAGCCTGGGCGACGGCTGAGCCCGACCGCAACGCTCAGCCGGCGCCAATACTCACAACTGCGCGTTTTCGGCCGAGGACGCGGGGTAGGCCAGCGATCAACCTCCCCACCAGATAGTAGGGTTGAAGAGATGGAAGTCGTGATCATCATCGTCGTTGCGCTCCTCGTCATCGGCGGCCTCCTCTACCTGAGCAGGCACCGGGCAGAGCTGCGGCGCCGCGAGCGGCAGCTGCAGCGCGAGAAGCGCCGGGCCGAGGCCGAGGGCCACCGCTCGATGGCCGCCGACCATGAGCAGAAAGCCGGCGATCTCCGCGACGCGGCCGAGAGCGAGGAGCAGCGCGCCCAGCGCCACGCCGAGCGCGCCCGGGAGGTGGCACCAGACGACGACGACCGGTAGGTTCGCCGGGGTGCGCGACGGGCCGACCGCAATCCGCTGGCCCGACCGCCACCGCCCCGAGGTCTCGTCGCTCCACGCCGTCAACGAGCTCCAGATCGCGGCCCCGCGCGAGCGGGTCTGGGAGCTGCTCCGTCGCCCGGACCTGTGGCCGACCTACTACCGCAACGCGCGCTTCGTCCGGCACCTCGGCGGTCCCTGGCCCGCGGTCGAGCTGGGCACCCGCTTCCGCTGGTTCACCTTCGGGGTGATCGTCGTCTCGGAGATCGTCGAGTTCGAGCCGCCCGAGCGGATCGCGTGGTCGGCGAAGGAGCTCGGCGCCGAGGGGCACCACGCGTGGCTGCTCAGCGAGCGCGACGGCGGCGCCTTCGTCCACACCGAGGAGACCCAGCGCGGCTGGGGGATGACGCTGGCGCGCCCGGCGATGAGCCGGCTGATGCCGCGCCAGCACCAGCGCTGGCTCGAGGGCCTCGCCCAGGTCGCCGCGGTGGCTGGGGTTCCCGGCCGATGACCGCCGGTGTGATCGAGTACGCGGTTGCGGCGTGAGCTCGATCGAGGAGCTGCGCGCTCGCCTCGCTGAGATCGACGATCTCAGCAATGCCGCCGAGCTGCTCGGCTGGGACGAGCGGGTGATGATGCCGGCGGCGGCCGCCGAGGCTCGCGCCGACCAACTCGCGACGCTCGCCAAGGTCCGCCACGAGATATTCAGCGACGGGCGGATCGGCGCCCTGCTCGAGGAGGCGGAGCCCGAGCCCGGCACGATCGACGCCGATCTGGTCCGCGTCACCTCGCGCGACTGGGAGAAGACGCGGCTCGTCGACTCCGAGCTCCGGGCCGAGATGGCGAAGGCGTCGATGGTCGCCGAGCGCGCCTGGGTCGACGCGAGGCGGGAGTCCGACTGGGTGGCGCTCCTCCCCCACCTCGAGCGGAACTTCGAGCTCGCCCGCCGGTTCGCCGCCTGCTACGAACGCTTCCCCGGCTTCGAGCATCCCTACGACCCGCTCCTCGACGAGTTCGAGCCCGAGATGTCGACCGCGCAGATGCGCACCGTGCTCGCCGAGCTGCGCGACGGCCTGCTGCCGCTCGTCGCCGAGATCGGCGATCCCGACGACCAGGAGCCCGACCACTTCCGCGGCGAGTTCGCCGCCGGCCCCCAGCGGGAGCTGATGAAGGAGGTGCTCGCGGAGCTGCCCTTCCCGGAGGGCAGCTGGCGGGTCGACGAGACCGAGCACCCGTTCGCGTTCTCGGTCGGCCACGGCGACATCCGGATGACGACCCGCTACGACGAGGACAACCTCGCGTTCGGGCTGTTCAGCGGCATTCACGAGGCGGGACACGGGCTCTACGAGGCGGGAGTCGACCCCGAGCTGGCGCGCACCCCGCTCGCGACCCTGCGCTCGCTCGGCCTGCACGAATCGCAGAGCCGCCTGCTGGAGAACTGGGTCGGACGCGACCGCCCCTATCTCGATCACCTCCTCCCGCTCCTCGCCGAGCGCTTTCCCGACCCGTTCGCGTCGCTGTCGCTCGACCGCGTCTGCGCGGCGGCCAACCGGGTCGAGCGGACCCTGATCCGGACCGAGGCCGACGAGGTCACCTACAACGTCCACATCCTGATCCGGTTCGAGCTCGAGGTCGAGCTGTTCGAGGGGGCGGTGACGATCGCCGAGCTCCCCAAGACCTGGAACGCGCGTTACCGCGACTACCTCGGGCTCGACGTCCCCGACGACGCCCGCGGCGTCCTCCAGGACCCGCACTGGGCCGCCGGCGCGTTCGGCTACTTCCCCACCTACAGCCTCGGCAACATGATCGCCGCGCAGCTGTTCGACGCCGCCCGCCGTGACATCCCCGACCTCGAGACCCGGATCGCCGCCGGGGAGCTGGCGCCGCTCGGGGAGTGGCTGCGCGAGCACGTCCACCGCCACGGCCGCCGGCTGACCCCGGCGCAGATCCTCGAGCGGTCCGGATGCGGCGAGCTCTCGGCCGAGCCGCTCCTGGAGCATCTGCGCGCGCGGCTCGCGATCCGCGCGCCGAGCTCAGGCGCGGCGGGAGGCGCCTAGCGGGGCAGCGATCAGGCGGCGACGCCCGGCGCGGGCGCCGCAGTTGGGGCAATTGTCGAGGCCGCCGACATGGAGGACACGACAGCGCGAGCATTCGTGGCGATGGGCCGAGGCCTGCTGGCGTCGGGCCTGGCCGCCTTTCAGGGAGGCGAGCAGCATCGCGGCAAGGTTCGACCACGAAGCGTCGCCGCGCATCGGCCCTTGACCGCAAAATCCGTGGGGAGAACTACGGTCTTTGCGGCCTTCGCGCGAAAGGGGCTGTTCCGCCTGCGGCACGGGTCCGGTTGGCTCGGGCTCGAGCCCCGCTATCTACCGCTACCGACACAACGCGTCACGTACCGCTGGCGTCACAGCCGTCGGCTCAGCGGGTGTGGATCCGCTCGCCCTGGGGGCCGAAGATGGCGAGCGCCTCGGCCGGGCCGTCGACGCCCCCAAGCCAGTGCGGGATGCGGCAGGAGAACTCGGCGGCCTCGCCGGGCTCGAGGACGAAGTCGTCGTCGCCGAGCACGAGCCGGAGCCTGCCTGAGAGGACGTAGATCCAGTCGTGGCCGTCGTGGACGCTGAGCGCCGGGTCGCGTTCGCCGGCCGGGTAGTGGACCTTGAACGCACGCATGCCGTTGGCCGCGCCGCCGCGGCTGAGCGGAAGGAACGTGATGCCGTAATGGGTGAAGGCGCGGCTGCGGACGCGCGGGTCCGTATGCTCGGGCGGCGCGAGCAGCGCGTCGACGGTGACGCCGAGCGCGCGGGCGAGCGGCGGCAGGTGGTCGAGCGTGAGTCGGCGCGCTCCCGATTCCAGGCGCGAGACGGTTGAGGCGGCCATGCCGGCTCGCGCCCCGACCTCGTCGAGCGACAGGCCGGCCTGCTCGCGCAGCTCGCGCAGGCGCCGCCGCGTCCGCTCGTCCACCGAAGCCGTTGCCATTTCGGCAAGAGATCTTTGTCATACCGGCTTCGACCCTTCAACCTGGAGAGCACGGGCATCGCCGTCGCCGACAAGTTCGGCGCGACATCGGTGCCGCGTGTCTTCGCCGCAGGCGACGCCGCTGGCGCCGGCAACGTCGCCGCCGCCATCGCCAGCGGCAGCCTCGCGGCGACCGGCCTGCACCGGTCGCTCGTCTTCCCCGAGGACCGTTAGCCGCCCGGGGTGCCGAGCATGCCCGATTGGACGAAGAAGAACTTCCAGCGCCTCCGCGATCACAGCCCGCGGGATGCTCCGATGCAGTGGAGCTCGCACGCGACGCCCTGCGCTCGCCCGAGCTCGGCGTCAGCCGCTTCACCTACGAGCCTGATGCCCGCATGCCGTGGGGCCACCGACATCGCGAGCAGGAAGAAGCCTACGTCGTCGTCGCCGGCTCCGGTCGCGCCAGGCTCGACGACGAGGTCGTCGAGCTCACAGCGTGGGACGTGCTGCGCGTCGCTCCCACAGTCGTCCGCTCGTTCGAGGCCGGCCCTGAGGGGCTCGACCTCATCTGCATCGGCGGCCGCAAGCCAAAGGGCGGCGACACGGAGCGGGTTCCAGACTTCTGGGACTGACGCCACGCACTTGGCCGCTCCGGTGAAGGATCCCCCACCGGAGCACGGCTTCTGCTCTCCCGCACGCGAACGGGGGCGTCCGATCGGTGGTACTCATTACGCAATGCGACCCCTTCGGTATTCCATCAACGTGACATTGGACGGATGCTGCGATCACCGTGTGGGGGTCCCGGACGAAGAGATGCATCGCCACGCGACGAAGAGCATCGACCAGGCCGATGCTCTCCTCTTCGGCCGGGTGACTTACGAGATGATGGAGTCAGCCTTCCGGCCGCCGGGTCAGATCGAAGCGATGCCTGAGTGGATGAGACCCTTCGGCCGGACGATCGACGCCGCGAAGAAGTACGTCGTGTCGAGCACCCTGGACCGGGTCGATTGGAACGCCGAGCTCGTACGTGGGGATCTGGGGAAGGCCGTTCAGAAGCTGAAGCGGGAGCCGGGTGAGGGACTGTTCGTGGGAGGCGTGAAGCTCCCGCTGGCGTTGGCGGAGCTGGGGTTGATCGATGAGTACGAGTTCGTGGTGCAGCCCAGGCTGGTGGGCCACGGGCCGACATTGTTCGCGGGGCTGTCGAAGCGCGTCGAGCTGAAGCTCGTGAGCCGGCTGGAGTTCGGCTCGGGGGCGGTGGCGATGCGGTATGAGCCTGTATCACGTTTTTCGTGATACGGCATCACGTTTTTCGTGATGCTCAGCCGGCCGGACCCATCGGATGCGATGGGCGCCTAACCAGATACCCCTTTGCGCGAAGAGCGGGCGCGTTCGGGCCGGGCTCCGGTGTCGGGCCCGGTGTCTTTGTTGGCCGCACGCGGGCGGAGTGAGCATGCAGGACCAGTAACGTGCGGGCGGTGAGCGCGAAGCGCGGAATCTTCGTTGCTCCGTTCGACGAGCTGGTCGATCCGAAGGTGTTGGCCGCGCTCGCCGTGAGCGCCGAGGAGCACGGCTGGGACGGGTTCTTCGTGTGGGACCACGTGCGCTACCGGCCGCCGGTGCGGGCGGTCGCCGATCCCTGGGTCGCGCTCGCCGCGGTGGCCTCCGACACCGAGCGGATTCGCCTCGGCCCGTTGGTCACCCCGCTCTCGCGGCGGCGGGTCCACAAGCTGGCGCGCGAGACAGTCACGCTCGACCTGCTCAGCCGCGGCCGCCTCACCCTCGGCGTTGGCCTCGGCAGCGATCGCAACGACGAGCTGGAGCCCTTCGGCGAGGTCGTCGATCCGCGCGAGAGGGCGCGACTGCTCGACGAGGGACTCGACCGGCTCAGCGCCTATTGGGGCGGCGAGTTCGAGCCGCGGCCCACGCAGTCGCCCCGGATCCCGGTATGGGTAGCCGCCCGCTGGCCCAGCCGCCGCCCCCTGCGCCGGGCGGCCCGCTGGGACGGACTCTTCCCGATCGAGCTGCCCGGCCCCCAGGCGCTCACGGAACTCCGTGAGGAGGTTCGCGACCTCAGGGCTGAGGCGGGGCGGGACGGGCCGTTCGACCTCGTTGTCGACCTTGCGGCCGGCTCGGCGATCGGCCCGTGGGAGGAGGCCGGCGCGACCTGGATCCTCGCGGACTTCGGCCTCCAGCCCCGGGAGCGCGAGGTGCGCGAGACGATCGAGGCCGGCCCGCGCTAGAGGGCCGCCGTCTTGTCAACGTCGTAGCGGCGCGGGCGCTACGGGGCTGCCGCGAACAGCCGCCGTTCGTCGGAGATTCCCCTGAGATGCTTCGCGCCCCGGTCCACGAACCGAATCCCCGATCCGGCAACGAGATCCTTGACGGTGCTGGTGACGAGCACTTCCCCCGGGGCGGCGAGGGCTCCGACCCGTGCCGCGATGTGGACTGCGATCCCGGCAACGTCCTCCTCCATCACCTCGACCTCGCCGGAGTGGAGCCCGATGCGCACCTCCTGACCAATAGAGCGGGCCGACTCCACGATCGCGCGCCCACATCGGATCGCCCGCGCCGGACCGTCGAAGGTGGCGAGGGAGCCGTCGCCCAGCGTCTTCACCTCGCGTCCGCGGAACCGCATCAGCTCCCGCCGCACCGCTGCCTGATGCGCCGCGAGCAGCTCGCGCCAGCGCGCATCCCCGAGTTCCCCCGCTCGTTCCGTCGAGCCGACGATGTCCGTGAACATCACCGTGGCCAGCACGCGTTCGGGCTCGGCTAACGAGCGGGCGCCGGTTAGGAACTCCTCGATCTCCCCGAGCACGGCTTCTGAGTCGCCCGCCCAGGGCAGATGGTCGATCCCGGGGAGCTCCACGTACCGGGCCTGTGGGATCTGCGCGGCGAGCTCCTCGCCGGCGCGTCGATTGACGACCCGGTCGCCGCGCCGGTGGAGGACGAGGGTCGGAACATGGATCGTGGGCAGGACGCCCCGTACATCGATGTCCAGGAACATCTCGAAGATCTGCTGGACCATCGCCGGGCTTGCGGCTGAGCGCTCCATACGGGCGGTGAACTCCACCGCCTGGGGATCGTCCGCGAAGCTCGGGGCGAAGAGCTCGACCATCCCCTCCGCCTGTTGCCCCCAGTAGGGGACGATGAACTCGGCGGCGGACTCGCGAAGCGCGTCCGCGGGCGAGGCCCAGGGGTAGTCGGGCGCCTCGGTGGTGCGCCCCATAGCGCCGTGGAGCACCAGAGCGGTCACGCGATCGGGGTGAGTGGCCGCGAACAGGGCGCTCATCGGCCCGCCCTCGGAGATCCCGAAAAGGGCCGCCCGCTCGGACCCGGCGGCGTCCATCACCGCCCGGACGTCGTCGATCCGCAGCTCGAGGGTCGGCACCTCGGTGACGGGGTCGGACAGCCCGGTGCCGCGCTTGTCGAAGTTGATCAGGCGCGAGAACGAACTGATCCGCTCGAAGAAGCGAGCGAGCGGAGGCGACTCCCACTGGAGTTCGAGGTGGGTGGCGAAGCCGAGGACGAGGACCAAGTCGATTGGCCCCTCGCCGACTACCTGGTAGGCGATCGAGGCGTCGCCGGACTTGGCGTACCGTGTCGGGGGAGTGCTCATCGGTTTTCGTGCGCCAGGCAGAGCCCTCGGCGAACGGACCCCTCGAACAGCGCGATCCTGACCCGAATCGTATCCGGGCCCCAATCAGGACCGCCGATTGGTTGACTACCGTGTCAACGCCTGCTGGGCCGTCTCTGACATGACTGCGCGCCCCGAGACGCCTCGTCGCGCCCACAGAGCCCCTTCGCAGGGCCGCCAGCGACAGGAGGAGAGGCCCCAGGGTCAGGTCACATCACGAAGCCTGCCCGTCTCCACCTCGTAGACGAACCCGCGCACGCTGTCCTTCTTCGGGATGAACGGACTCGCCTCGATGCGGGCGATCGACTGCCGCACGTCCTCGTCCAGGTCGCTGAAAGCTTCGGCCGACCACGCGGGCTTGATCCCTGTGTCCTCCTGGATCTGACGGCGGAAGTCGTCGTCGCTGAAGGTGAGCATCCCGCAATCGGTGTGATGGATAAGGATGATCTCCTCGGTGCCCAGCAGACGCTGCGAGATCGCGAGCGAGCGGATCTCGTCATCGGTCACGACGCCGCCCGCATTGCGGATCACATGCGCGTCCCCCTCCTCGAGCCCGAGGATCTTGTGGACGTCGAGCCGCGCGTCCATGCACGCCACCACCGCCAGCTTCTTAGCAGGCGGCAGCGGCAGGTCGCCCTTGCTGAAGTCGGCGGCGTACCGCTCGTTGTTGCTGAGGACCTCGTCGGTAACGCTCATGTCTCTCCCTCTCTTGGACACTCGGCAGATCGATTATTGGCAAAGCCGATCAGCTTTCCCATTTTGCACCAGGGGCCTATCGGGTCCGAACGAGCCGTTACCGTGAGCCGTCTAACGCTGCACGCCGCCACTCGAGCGAGTCGCCGGCGAGCCCGAGCACCTCACCGCCACGTTCTCGAGCATTCGCTCGCCACCCGACTGCTGCTTCGCGGGGATGCAGGCGTTGCGGTTGCGGCCACTGCGGTGCAGCGCCCGGCTCGCCGTCATTCGGCGATCCGTACGCGATGAGGGCTGGCAAGGCGTGAGGCGGCTGTGCGACGTTCCGGCGCCGAGCGGCTGGCTGGGGCGAATGCGCTCCAGGTGAACCAGTGGCCGAATCCGCGTTGCAGTGTCCGCGGGCCGCTCATCGTCAGCTGGCCGGCTCGAATCGCGCCGCCCAGATCGGCCCGTCCCAAGTAGACGCGGTAGAGCGTGGTGGTGTCGACGATGACCTCGAGGTCGACGTCGAAACCGGGATGCTGAAGGCAGACTGAGACCTCAGAGGGCTCGAGGACCATCCAGAAACGCCGCTTGGGGTCGCGAAAGTCGAACTGAACCACGGTTCGGTTGGGTGGGAGCCGCTCGCGAACGACGTGGCGGGCGATCCAGACGATCAACAGGTCGGGGTCGAGTTCGTCGGGCCGCGGCTCGGTGAACGACCAGGTCGCCCCCCACTCGCCGATCGCCTGCACGACCGGCTGGAGGTCACGGCCGGCGGGCGTGAGGCGATATTCGAGGGTGCGGCCCTTGGGGCCCGTCCTGCGCTCGATGACTTCGGCCCGCTCGAGCGCGCGCATGCGGTCGGTGAGGACCGAGCGCGAGATGCCCGGGAGGCCGCGCTGGAGCTCGTTGAAGCCGCTCGCGCCGCCGAGCATCTCGCGCACGATCAGAAGCGTCCAACGGTCGCTAAGGACCTCGGTGGCCTTGGCGACCGGGCAGTACTGCGCGTAGCTGCGCATCGCGCCACCATGCTAGCCGCGGATCGGCCGACAGGTCTGTTATTCGAACCGGTTGGTTCGGAAGTAGATCTATTCAGCCCGGACGGGCAAGCCTACGTTGCTCGCATGGCTACCCGGAGCGCCGATATCCGTAGGAGGACGAGATGACCGCTATCCAGACACCTCAGGCACCGCCCCTGGAGACGACCGCGTTCGACGGGCTCGGCGGATCGTTCCGCGGAGAGCTGCTGCTGCCGACCAGCCCCGGCTACGACACTGCCCGCAGGATCTGGAACGGCGCGATCGACCGCCGCCCCGCCTGCATCGCTCGCTGCACGGGCGTGGCCGACGTGGCCGCAGCGGTGCGCTTCGCCCGCGACCGCGACCTGGAGATCGCGGTACGGGGCGGGGGCCACAACGTGGCCGGCACCGCGGTGTGCGACGACGGGGTCGTCATCGACCTCTCGGCGATGCGGGCCGTATCGGTTGATCCCGTCGAGCGCACCGCTCTCGTGCAAGGCGGTGCCCTGTGGGGAGACGTCGACCACGAGACACAGGCGTACGGCCTGGCCACCACGGGCGGCATCGTGGGCCACACCGGCGTCGGCGGCCTCAGCCTGGGTGGCGGCATTGGCTTCCTCATGCGCAAGCACGGGCTCACCGTCGACAACTTGCTGGCCGCCGAGGTGGTCACCGCCGAGGGCAGCATCGTCCGGGCGTCCGCCGACGAACACCCCGATCTGTTCTGGGCGCTGCGAGGCGGCGGCGGCAACTTCGGCGTCGTCACCTCGTTCCGGTTCGCTCTGCATTCCCTCGGCCCGACCGCGGTGGCCGGGCCCGTCTTCTGGGCGGCCGACGACACCACCGACGTGCTGCGCTTCTACCGCGACTTCGCCGCCGAAGCGCCGGACGAGCTCGGCACCGTCGTCAGGCTCGGCACCGTCCCCCCACTGCCGGTCATCCCCGAGGACCTGCACTGGCGACCGGCCATCGCCGTCATCTGCTGCTACGCCGGCGCGCCCGAGGACGGGATCGAGGTGGTGCGGCCACTCAAGGAGTTCGGCACCCCGATCGTTGACCTGCTCGCACCCTCGCCGTACGCCGCCTTCCAGGGCGGCCTCGACGACACCGTCCTCCACGGGTGGCACTACTACTGGAAGGCGACGAACCTCGCCGGCCTCTCCAACGACGCCATCACCGTCATCGCCGATCACGCCTACGCCGCCACCTCCCCGAGGTCGTACGCGGCAATGTTCCACATGGGTGGCGCAGTAGCCCGAGCCCCTCGGGAGGCCACCGCCTACGCCGGTCGCGACGTGGCCCACAACATCATCATCGACGCCGTGTGGCTCCCTGACGAGTCCGGCGAGCACGCCGCGGCCGAGACCGCTTGGGCGCGGCGATTCCTCCAAGCCCTCCAACCGCACCGCGCTGGCGGCGTCTACGTCAACTTCCTTGATTCCGACGACGACTCCAGCCGGGTTCGAGAGGCCTACGGCGATCAGATCTACCGGCGACTCGCCGAGGTCAAGGCCAAGTACGACCCTGACAATGCCTTCCACCACAACAAGAACATCCAGCCCGGCTGACGCCCGCTTGGGACGAGGAGCAGGAGTGCCGCGCTTGCTCCCGGTAGCGCTCGCAATGCGCGAGGAGGAGCCGCGCCGACCTATCGTTGATCGACGGGGCTAGTGGGAGCGGTGGGAAAGGACGTTCACCACCGTGCCGCTCGGCTCGCGGAGCATGAACCGCCGGACTCCCCACTCCTCGTCGCGGAGGGGATAAGCGATCTCCATGCCACGCTCCACTGCCCTGGAGTGAACCGCGTCGACGTCGTCCACCTCGACGGAGATACCGGGCGCGGCGGGGTCTTCGTTGCCGATGATGGTCACCTGGGCGGAGGCGTTCGTCGGTGATGCCACGGTCACGACCCAGCCCAGGTCCATCACAACGTCGAAGCCGAGCAGGTTTGCGAAGAAATCGCGCGTCTCGGCAGGGCGGTCCGAGCTGATGTTTGGCACCGCCCTCTCGATAGTCACCCTCCGCGTTCTACCAAGGAGCCCGCTGAGTTGTGTGCCGGGGCTGCGTAGCTTCGGCGCTCGCGCTTGCACGAAGAGGGCAGCGAACCGGGTCCTCCTCTGGCGGCATAATCGTCCGCTGACGCGGATGCCGAGGCCCCTCGCCGCGGCGATCGGAGGGAGAGCGATGAAGATCGAGCGCCACGCGACCACGATCCGGGTCGCATTGATCTATCTGGCGGTGACGATGGGCTGGGTCGCGATCTACATCCTCGTCGCGCCGCGGACCTTCTACGACGACTTCCCCGGCTGGGCGCAGTGGGTCTCCGCCCTGCCGCCCTACAACGAGCACCTGCTCCGCGACTTCGGCGCCGCGGGGCTCGGCCTCACCGTGCTCGTGGTCCTCGCCGCCGTCTGGATGGATCGCCGCCTCGTCCAGGCCGCCGCGGTCGCGATCTTCGTCGGCACCCTCCCCCACGCGATCTACCACTCGACCACGACCGAGCACTTCTCGACCGCCGACAACCTGCTCAGCCTCGGCGGCCTCTACCTGCAGGCGCTGCTCCCGCTCGCGATCCTCTACCTGGCGAGCGCCGGGCAACAACGGCGCGCGGCCCGTCCCGCGCCGGCCCCGACGCGGCCCTGACCGGGCGAGCCGGCCCGGCGGCTCAGGTCCGGCCCGAGATCAGGTCCCAGGCCCGGCGCAGCTTCCGGGTCAGCTCCGACTCCTCCGTGTCGTCGGGCGTCGCCTCCATCGCGGCGGCGTTCTCGCTCGGCTGCGGGAGCGCCTCGGCGCCGCCGCGCGTGCAGCGCAGGACCACCCCCCGCTCGTAGATCTCCTCGACCTGGTCGGCGTCTGCGAACCGGTGGCCGCCCGGGAGGATGCTCGTGTCGAGGACGAGCCCGTCGAAGATGTCGAGCTCGGGGTCGGCGAGCACGTGCTCGACCTCGCCGAGCTTGCCGCCGTCGCAGTCGTAGACCGGCCGCCCCTTCTCGAGGACGAGATAGGAGGCCGGCTGTCCGAGCTCGGGCAAGGTGCGGCGAGGCTAGCGGACGGACCCCGCCGTTTCCAACGCCGCTGCGGGGCGTGAATAGGATCGCCGCCGTGGACTTCGGGGTCAGCTACTTCCCCACCGACGAGGCGATCGAGCCCGCCGAGCTGGCGCGGCTCTGCGAGGAGCGCGGGTTCGAGTCGGTGTTCGTCACCGAGCACAGCCACATCCCCGCCTCCCGCGAGACCGACCACCCCGCCGGCGGCGAGCTGCCGCGCGAGTACTCGCGGATCCACGACCCGTTCGTCGCGCTCGCGACGATGGCCCAGGCGACCGAGCGGATCCGGATCGGGACCGCGATCTGCCTCGTCGTCCAGCGCGACCCGATCATCACCGCGAAGCAGGTCGCGAGCCTCGACGTCCTCTCCGGCGGCCGCGTCCTGTTCGGCGTCGGCGGCGGCTGGAACCTCGAGGAGATGGCGAACCACGGCACCGACCCCGGGCGCCGCTTCGCGATGCTGCGCGAGCGGATCGAGGCGATCAGGACGATCTGGGCGGAGGACGAGGCGAGCTACCACGGCGAGTTCGTCGACTTCGAGCGGATCTGGAGCTGGCCGAAGCCGGTCCAGCAGCCCGGCCCGCCGGTGCTCGTCGGCGGCAACGGCGCCAAGGTCCTCGACCGCGTGCTCGCCTACGGCGACGCCTGGTTCCCGAACCGGATCGGCGCCGAGGAGCACAACATCCCCCGGATCGAGGAGCTCCAGCGCCGCGCCGCCGAGGCGGGCCGCGACCCGATCCCGGTCACGATCCAGATCCCGCCGCGCGACCCCGACTCGCTGCGCCGCTACGAGGCCGCCGGCGTCACCCGCACCGTCCACATGCTCCGCCCCGAGGACGCCGTCGACACCGCCTCGGCCGAGCGCAAGCTCGACGAGTGGGCGCTGCGCATCGATCACTATTGCGGCGGCGCGGCCTGACGAAAGCTCGGACTTCGGACACACCCAGCGGTTTACTCTTCGTCCATGGAGCGTTCAGCCTGGACCGATGAACGCCTGGATGACCTGGCGGAGGCGATGCGTTCGGGCTTCGCGAGGGTGGACGGCGACATCCGCGATCTACGCGGAGAGGTCGGCGCGCTGCGGACCGAGCTCCGCAGCGAGATGGGAATGCTGCGCTCCGAGCTCGGCGGGCAGATCGAGGGCCTGCGCATGCTCCTGCTGAGGATCGGCGGCGGCTTGATCGTCGCCCTCGTGGGCGTCATCGCGGCAATCCTCGCGCGCGGCGCGTAGGGTCATCCGCCTCTGTCCCGTGCCGGCTAGCTCTTCGCCCTTGCCCGCCTCGACGTCGGCTTCTTGACCGGCTTCGGCTCGGGGCCGAGCGCCTCCTCGCAGGCCTGCCCCTTGCAGTTGACGTAGAGCGGCAGCTTCGCGAGCAGCCACTTGCGAACGTCGCGGTAGCGCTTGTTGCGCCACTTCGAGTCGACCTGGTTCGGGTCGTTCGCCATGTCGTAGAGCTCGACCTCGCCGCTCGAGTAGAGGGTGAGCAGGTAGCGCTCGGTGCGCAACGCGACGTAGGCGGGCGCGCGCAGCTTGTAGGTCTTGTCCGTCGG
>DATADX010000017.1:0-33311 GCA_036258315.1 Solirubrobacterales bacterium | reverse complement strand
TTGCAGATCTCGGGGACGATCAGGCCGAGGCAGTTGGGCCCGATGATGCGGGCGCCGTGGATGTTCGCCAGCTCGACCATCTGGGCAACGTCCCCGCGGGGAATCCGCTCGGTGACGACGACGACCAGCTTGATCCCGTTCTCGATCGCCTCGAAGACGGCGTCCTTGGTGAAGGCAGGCGGGACGGTGACGACCGAGCCGCCGATCGCCGAGCCGTGGTTCGCGACCGCCTGCTCGGCCGTGTCGAAGACGGGGACGCCGTGGACGTCGCGGCCCTTCCGCCCCGGCGTCACTCCGCCGACGATCTTCGAGCCGTAGTCCAGGCACTCCTTGGTCAGGTTGACCGCCTCGCGGCCGGTGATGCCCTGGACGATGAAGGTGAAGTCCTCGTTCAGCAGGATCGACATCAGGCCGCCGCTCCTGGGACCCCTGATCCTTGAACCCTCCTAACGGCCTCCCCGGCTGCGTCCCACATCGAGGTGGAGCGGTCCGCAAAGTCGACACCGTACTTGCCGAGGATCTTTGCGCCCTCCTCCTCCCAGGCGCCCGGGATGCGGAAGACGGTGATCGTCTCGGCGGGGTCCTTGCCGAGCTCGAGGCAGGCCTTGATCACACCTCGGGCGACGATGTCGACCCGGGTGTTGGAGACGATCGACATCATCACCGCGATCTTCTCGACGCCGTCCTTCTTCAGCACCTCCATCGCGAGGCCCTTGGACTTCGCGACCGACGGGTTGCCGCCGATCTCGGCGTAGTTTGCGGGCCTGCCGCCCTGGCTGCGGACGGCGTCGGTGAGCGTCAGCGAGCCGCCGCCCGCTCCGATCACCAGTCCCAGGTCGCCGTCGAAGCCGTGGTCCTTGCCCTGGATCACGCCGCGGTGGTCGGCCTCGTCGATCGCCTTCACGTTGCGCTCGAACTCGGACGGCTCGTAGAGCTCGCGGGGCTCGTCGAGCCCGACGCCGATCTCGGCGAGCGTCTTCGCGTGGCGGCCGACCGCCTCGTCCTCCATCTCCATGTGGGCGTCGAGGGCGACGAACGAGCCGTCGGCGAGGCGGGCGAGCGGGTTGATCTCGGCGAGCGTCATGTCGTAGTCGCGCTGCAGCTCGGCGAGCCGCGCGAGGATCGGGGTCGCGCGAGTGAGCTCGCGGCCGGTCAGCCCGCCGGCGGCTGCGACCTCCTTCGCCCGGAAGTCCGGGATCGGGTGCAGGTTGGAGAGGTGGCCGCGTCCGACGTGGTCGGGGTGCTTCTCTGCGACCGACTCGATGTCGATCCCGCCCATGTCCGAGAACAGCATCATCGGGCGCTTCGCACGGCCGTCCCAGAGCACCGCCGCGTAGTACTCCTGCTCGATCTCTGCCTTCGGGTCGACCAGGACGCCGACGGGCATGTGGCCGCCGATCTCCAGCTTCAGGATCACCTCCGCATGCGCCTCGGCCTCCTCCGGGGTGTCGGCGAACTTGACCCCGCCCGCCTTCATCCGGCCGCCGGTCAGGACCTGCGACTTGACCACAGTCGGGCCGCCGATTCGCTCGGCCGCCCGACGGGCCTCGGCGGCCGTCTTCGCGAAGCCGTAGTCCGTGACGGGGATCCCGGCCAGCTCGACGATCCGCCGGCTCTCGTACTCGTAGAAGCGCATGCGGCGCGGAAATCTAGAGACTTCGCCGCGAGAGGGGTGCAGAAAGCACAGGGGCGGCCCCGAAGACCGCCCCTGTGAGACCTGAGAAGACGGAGGGCGTTACTTCCCCTTCTTCTTGGCGGCCTTCTGCTTGCACGGGACGGTCGTCGTGCCGGCGTGGGTGCCGCCGCCGGCCCGGAAGGTCGTCTCCACGCGGAACTTCCACTGCTTGTCGGAGCACTTAGCCATCACGAAGTACTGTGGGACCTTCTTGATCTTGCGCTTGCCGGTGCTCGGGTTCTTCGGGCCCTTCACCTTCTTCTTCACCCCGTTCTTGAGAACGGGGTTGTTCAAGGCGAACGTGATCAGGTGGTTGCCGGTGCTGCCCGTATCCGGCTGATCGGGGATCACCAGCCGCTTGCCGTAGCCCTGGCCGGCCAGCGGCGAATTGATCAGCCGGCCCTTGACGATGATCGCCGGCAGAGCCGCGATCGCCCCTACGCCCTTCACGTGCAGGAAGAGGATATTGTCGCCTCCCTCCGGCGCGCCGTTGAACGCGGATACGTCGAGTTGGTGCTCGACCGCATCGCACCCGGCCAGGGCGCTGCACGACTTCGCGACCCCGGTGCCGACCAGTGCCGTCGGGCATCTCGCCCTCGCCGTTTCACTGGTCGTCGCCTGGAGCTGGGCCTGCGTGCACTGCCCCAGCTTCCCTGGGGAGAACTTGATGTCCTTGTCGAAGTCGACGCTGGTCACGCTCGGCGTCTGCCCGGTGGGGGTCGGTGGCGTCTCGAAGTTCTCGGTCGTGATCGAGAGGTCGATCGGCCCGTGTTGCTTCTTGAGCTGCTTCGTCTTGGTCGACGAAACCGTGAGCCCCGTACCGGTGATGACCGCCTGGGCGACCGCAGCCGAGCCGACGCAGACGGCCAGCCCGGCGATCGCCGAAATCAGCAGCTTCTGCTTGCGCATATCTCTCTCGCTCCCTGGATCGGTTTCCAACAGCGCGTCCGGTCGCGGACTCTAGTCGGCTCGTGTAAATCTCGGTGAGTCCGGGCGAGGGATCGGCTGCGTGCCTCGTTTCGGGGGTTGTGAAACTATCTCCGTCCCCGGCAGGGTCAAAACCAGGTCCTCGAACAAGGAGTTGAACGAACCCCGTGAATGAGAGCGCAGTCGCCGCGGAGGCACCGACGAAGCACGCCAAGCTGGTCTCCTGGGTCAAGGAGATCGCCGAGCTCACCCAGCCCGACGCGATCCACTGGTGCGACGGCTCGGCGGAGGAGTACGACCGCCTCGCGCACGACCTGATCGACGCGGGCACCTTCGAGCGGCTCGCGGACGCGAAGCGCCCCAACTCCTACCTCGCGCGCTCCTCGCCCTCGGACGTCGCCCGCGTCGAGGACCGGACCTTCATCTGCTCCGAGGACGAGCACGACGCGGGGCCGACCAACAACTGGCGCGATCCCGCCGAGATGCGTAAGGCGTTGAACGAGCTCTTCAAGGGCTCGATGCAGGGCCGGACGATGTACGTGGTGCCGTTCTCGATGGGCCCGATCGACTCGGCGATCTCCCACGTCGGCGTGCAGCTGACCGATTCGGCCTACGTCGCGGTATCGATGCGGATCATGACGAGGATGGGGGCGCGGGCGCTGCACGCGCTCGGCGAGGACGGCGACTTCGTTCCCTGCGTCCACTCGGTCGGGATGCCGCTCGCCGAGGGTGTCGAGGACGTCCCGTGGCCCTGCAACGAGACCAAGTACATCGTCCACTACCCCGAGAGCCGGGAGATCTGGTCCTACGGATCCGGCTATGGCGGCAATGCGCTGCTCGGCAAGAAGTGCTTCGCGCTGCGGATCGCGTCGGTGATGGCGCGCGATGAGGGCTGGCTCGCGGAGCACATGCTGATCCTGAAGCTGACCTCGCCGCAGGGCGAGGTCAAGTACGTCGCGGGTGCGTTCCCCTCCGCCTCGGGCAAGACCAACCTCTCGATGCTGATCCCGACCCTCGACGGGTGGACCGTCGAGACGATCGGCGACGACATCGCGTGGATGAAGTTCGGGGGCGACGGCCGCCTCTACGCCGTCAATCCCGAGGCCGGCTTCTTCGGCGTCGCGCCGGGAACCGGGCACAAGACGAACCCGAACGCGATGGAGACGGTGGAGAAGAACACGATCTTCACCAACACGGCGCGGACCGACGACGGGGACGTCTGGTGGGAGGGGATGACGGGCGAGCCGCCCGAGCACGCGATCGACTGGAAGGGCAACGAGTGGACGCCCGACGCCGACGAGCCGGCCGCGCATCCCAACTCGCGATTCACGACGCCGGCCGCCCAGTGCCCCTCGATCGCGTCCGAGTGGGAGGACCCGGCCGGAGTCCCGATCGACGCCTTCCTGTTCGGCGGTCGCCGCGCGACGGTGGTGCCGCTCGTCACCGAGGCGTTCGACTGGCAGCACGGCACCTTCCTGGGCGCGACGATGTCTGTCGAGACGACCGCTGCCCAGGCGGGCGAGGTCGGCGCGCTGCGCTTCGACCCGATGGCGATGCTGCCGTTCTGCGGCTACAACATGGCGGACTACTTCGGGCACTGGCTCGAGACCGGCCGCCGCGAGGGCGCGAATCTGCCGAAGATCTTCCTCGTCAACTGGTTCCGCAAGGACGAGCAGGGCAAGTTCATCTGGCCCGGCTTCGGCGAGAACATCCGCGTGCTCGAGTGGATATTCCGCCGCTGCAACGGCGACGGCGGGGTGGTCGAGAGCTCGATCGGGCTCGTCCCGGCCGAGGGTGAGATCAACACCGAGGGCGCCGGCGTCTCGGAGGAGCAGATGGAGGTCCTGCTCGGCGTCGACGACGAAGCCGTCAGGGTCGAACTGCCCCAGGTCGAGGAGCACCTCGCCCGCTTCGGGGACGACCTCCCCGCAGAGCTGGCCGACCAGCTCGACTCGCTGAAGCAGCGCCTGGGTTAGTCCGGGCTAGCCGCACACGGCCCGCGGGGCGGGCATAGAATCGCCCCGCGATGGCGGAGACGGTCAAGTTCACGCTGCCGGAGTCGGAGATCCCGGTCAGCTGGGTGAACCTGCTCGCCGACCTGCCCGGGGGCCCGCCCCCGCCGCCGCTCAACCCCGCGACGGGGGAGCCGGCCGGGCCCGACGACCTCGCGCCGATCTTCGCGATGGGACTGATCCAGCAGGAGGTCTCTGCCGAGCCGGAGATCGAGATCCCGGACGAGGTGCGGGAGATCTACCGGCTCTGGCGTCCGACGCCGCTGCTGCGGGCCCGGCGGCTCGAGCGCGAGCTCGAAACGCCGGCGCACATCTACTACAAGTACGAGGGCGTCTCGCCCGCCGGCTCGCACAAGCCGAACTCGGCGGTACCGCAGGCCTTCTACAACCGCGAGGAGGGGGTGCGGAAGCTGGTCACCGAGACCGGCGCCGGGCAGTGGGGATCGGCGCTCGCGCTGGCCTGCGAGCTGTTCGGCCTCGAGTGCGAGGTGTTCATGGTCGGCGTCAGCTACGACCAGAAGCCGTACCGCCGGGCGATGATGGAGACATGGGGGGCGATGGTCCACCGCAGCCCCTCCGACCTCACCGAGGCGGGCCGCAAGGAGGCCGAGTTCGAGTCGGGCAGCCTCGGGATCGCGATCTCCGAGGCCGTCGAGGTCGCCGCCGGCGCGGAGGACACGAACTACACGCTCGGCTCGGTCCTGAACCACGTCTGCCTGCACCAGACGGTAGTCGGGCAGGAGGCGATCCGCCAGATGGAGCTCGCCGGGGAGGCGCCTGACGTGGTCGTCGGCTGCGTCGGCGGCGGCTCGAACTTCGCCGGGATCGCTTATCCGTTCCTGCGCCGCAACCTGCGTGACGGGACCAGCGTGCGGTTCCTCGCCGCCGAGCCTGCGGCCGCGCCGACCCTGACGCGCGGCCGCTACGCGTACGACTTCGGCGATACGGTCGGGATGACCCCGTTGCTGCCGATGTACACGCTCGGCCACGACTTCGTGCCGCCGCCGGTCCACGCCGGCGGCCTCCGCTACCACGGCGACTCGCCCACCCTCAGTGCGCTGGTCAAGGAGGGCCACGTCGAGGCCACCGCCGTGCAGCAGACGGCGGCGTTCGAGGCGGCGGTCCGGTTCGCGCGCTGCGAGGGGATCATCCCGGCTCCCGAGCCCGCCCACGCCTTGCGCGCCGCCTTCGACGAGGCCGAGGCCGCGAAGCAGGCGGGGGAGGAGCGGGTGATCCTCGTCAACGTCTGCGGCCACGGCCACTTCGACATGGCCGCCTACGACGCCTACCTGCGCGGCGAGCTCACCGACCTCGAGATGCCCGAGGGCGAGCTCGAGGCGGCGCTCGCCGACCTCCCCCAGGCGCCGGCGCTCAGCTAACGACAAGAACGTCGATCTGTCCACACAGGAGGGGGATGAATCGACGTTCATCGGCCCGATCGGCGCCGCGCGAGCGTCTCGCGGAGCTCCGACGCCACCGCCACGGCGTCGCGCTCGAGCTGGGCCCAGGTGACGCGGAGCGGCACCCAGCCGGCCGCGATCAACGCCCGGTCGCGGTCGCGGTCGCGTTCGAACGCGAGCCTCCCGCCATGCGCCTGATGGCCATCGAGCTCGACCACCACCCGCGCGTCGCGCCAGACGCAGTCCACCTCCAGCCGTTGGCGCCCCACATCGAGCACTACGTTCGTCTCGGGCATCGGCAGCCTCTGCCGACGACAGAAGGCCAGAAAACGATCCTCGAGCTCGCTTCGGGTGCGGCCGGCTCCCAGCAGCCCCCCATCGAGGATCGCGGCAAGGCGTTGGCGCCCTGCGCGCGTCGGGAACCACTCGAGAACGGCGGCGAGGGCGGTTGCGTCGACGAGCCGCATGAACTCCGCCTGCTTGACCAGCCTCCTCAGGGAGCTCGGCGTCTGCGCTGACAGGTCGAGAAGCGTGCGCGGAACGCTCGTCACGGGAACGCCGTCCAGGACCGCCAGATCGTCGTCTCCGAGCAGCGCTCGATGAATGACGGCACCGGGGCGGGGTCGCCGAGGCGGTGTAGTGGGTCACATGGACCGGGCCACCGGCCTTCTCCGCGATCCCCCAGAGCGCCGCCGCCGTCAGGTGGCTCGCGGCGGCGCCCGGTCCGATCGCGCCCGCCATCCCTTCCCTCCGTCCGTCCGGTCCGATCGCGCCCGCCATCCCTTCCCTCCGTCCGCTCGGTCCGATCGCGCCCGCCATCCCTTCCCTCTGCCCGCCTCGACGGGGCCCGCTGGGCGGCGCCGCCGAGAGCACGGCCGCGAGCGCCCGCCCCGCAAACGGCACCGCGTCGTGCCCCACGGCGTAGACGCCCGGAAACAGCCGCCTCAGCCGCCCCTCGTTCAGGCGATGCTCTATCGACCGCTTTCCGACCCCTATCGCGAGCAGCTGACGGCGGGCGACCACTCCGTGTTGGCGCGAGGCGAGCCGCGCAATCTCCTCATCGTCGGCGCCGGCCCCAAGCACGTGGATCTGTCCACACGGGAGGGGGATGAATCGACGTTCATGGGGCATGCCCCAACGTTCGCGCGCGCCCGCGAACTTAGGGTGCGCACTACGCGCCCAAGGCGTATCGCTCGAGCCCTGACCTGATCGCCTCGGGGATCTGGGCCTTCGCACCTCCGTCCGGCTCGAGGAACACGTAGCGGATCTCTCCCTCGGTGACCGTCTCGCCACCGCGTTCGAGGGCGATGGCCATCGTCATCGAGGTGTCGCCGAGCCGGGTCACGGAGGCGACGGCGTCGAACTCGTCGTCGAAGCGGAGCCCCACCAGGAACCGGACGTTGGCCTCGGCGACCACCATGTCGACGCCGGCCGCGACCATTTTGTCGTAGCCACCGAGGTGGCGCCAGAGCTCGGTCATGCAGACGTCGAAATAGGTCAGGTAGTTGGCGTTGAAGACGACGCCCTGCGGATCGCATTCCGCGTAGCGGACGCGGAGCCGATGCCGGAAGGCCTCGCGCTTCTCGCTCAAGCCTGCATCTGGTAGGCCTCGGCGAGCTCGGGGTCCTTCTTGGCGAGCATCTCGGCGAGGTCGACCATCACCTTGCACTGCTTCCAGGTCGCGTCGTCCTGCATCTTCCCGTCGATCATGTGGACGCCCTTGCCGTCCGGGATCGCCTCGAGCACCTTCTTCGCGAACAGGACCTCCTCGGGCGGCGGGCTGAACACCCTCTTCGCGATCTCGATCTGCACGGGGTGGAGCGACCAGGCGCCGACGCAGCCGAGCAGGAAGGCCGAGCGGAACTGCGTCTCGCAGCCCTGCACGTCCTTGATGTCCCCGTAGGGGCCGTAGAAAGGGAGGATGCCCGCCGAGGTGCAGGCGTCCACCATCCGCGCGATCGAGTAGTGCCAGGGATCCTGCTGGGCGGTCGCCCGCGGGGCGTCGGGATCGTCGGGATCGGGGTCCTCGATCACGCGGTAGGCAGGATGGCCGCCCCCGACGCGAGTCGTCTTCATCCGCCGGAAGGCCGCGAGGTCCGCGGGCCCGAAGCTCATCCCCTGCATCCTCGGGCTTGCGGTCGCGATCTCCTCGAGGTTGACGACGCCGAGCGAGGTCTCGAGGATCGCGTGGACGAGCAGGGGGCGCTCGAGCTTCGCCTTCGCCTCGAGCTGCGCGAGCAACCGATCGACGTAGTGGATGTCCCACGGCCCCTCGACCTTCGGGACCATGATCACCTCGAGCTTGTCGCCGATCTCGGTGACCAGCTCCGTCAGGTCGTCTAGCACCCAGGGGCTCGCCAGCTCGTTGACGCGGGTCCAGAGCTGGGTCTCGCCGAACTCGACCTCGCTGGCGATCTCGATCAGACCCCGGCGCGCCGGGACCTTGTTCTCGACCGAGATCGCGTCCTCGAGGTTGCCGAGCAGGATGTCCGCCGCGGCGGCCATGTCGGGCACCTTCGCGCGCATCTTCTCGCTCGAGGCGTCGAAGAAATGGATCATCCGCGACGGCTTGAAGGGGATCTCGCGCGGGGGTTCGGGCGCGTCGACCGCCAGCGGCTTGAGGAAGTCTCGGGGGTTTTTCAATTCGCCTCCTGCTCGGGGCGGAAAACCCTAACGCGATCGGCCAGGGCTACGCTGGGCCGATGACGGCGATCCGGGCCGCGGGGCCCGACGAGGTGGAGCGGGTGCTCGGCATGTACGAGTGGCTGTTCGCGCCCCCCGGCTCGGTGCCGCCGCGCTGGGATCCCGACCGCGCTCGCGCGGCGCTCGCCGAGGCGATCGCCTCGGACGAGAGCACGGTGCTGGTCGCGGAGCACCGTGCCGAGCTGCTCGGGTTCGCGACCGCCGTCCTCGACCTGAACTCGGTCCGGTTCGGGCTCCGCTGCTGGGTCGAGGACCTCGCAGTCAGCCCCGGGCACCGCTCGCAGGGCGTCGGGAAGGCGCTGCTCGACGCGGCCAAGGGGTGGGCGCGAGAACGCGGGGCGACCCACCTCGAGCTCGACAGCGGCGACGACCGTGCCGACGCGCACCGTTTCTACGAGCGGGAGGACCCAAGCTGGACCTCGCGCTGCTTCGCCTGGCAGCTCTAGCGGCGACCAGGCCGCAGCACTTTGGAGCGGGGGCGAAGCCGCCGCGACTTGTGTGGGGCGGCCCGCTCGTCGCCGCGACCTGATGGCAAGCCGGAATGCGATCCGATCGCGAAACCCGGGAATCCGAGCTGTACGATATATCGCGACACATGGCAACACGTTGAAAGGAATGAGATGCACGGTCAAAGACGACGCCGTCACGGCTATCGAGGTGGCGGCCAGATGAGGGGCGGCTGGGGACGCGGCTACGGTGAGCGCGGACATCGCGCCCGGCGCGGCGACGTCCGCAGCGCGATCCTCGCGTTGTTGAACGAGCGCTCCATGCACGGCTACGAGATGATCCAGGAGCTCGAGGAGCGCACCGGGGGCCGCTGGCGCCCGAGCGCCGGCTCGATCTACCCGACGCTGCAGCTGCTCGAGGACGAGGGGCTCGTGAAGGGTGACGAGGTCGAGGGCAAGCGGGTCTTCTCGCTCACCGACTCGGGCCGAGAGGCGGTCGAGGAGCGCGCCGAGCGCAAGGCTCCGTGGGAGAACGGCGACGAGGACTCGCCGCGGTTCGAGATCCGCGCGGAGCTGATGCGGACGATCGGAGCCGCGAAGCAGGTCGCTCGCGGCGACGACGACGAGCAGATGGCGAAGGCGGCTGAGATCCTCAAGGACGCCCGCAAGAGCCTCTACGGCCTGCTCGCCGAGGAATAGCCCTCGAACACAGCGAAGCTCAGCCGCCGGCCCCTTCCGAGAGGCCGGCGGCTTTGATCGCGCCGGCGCGGTCAAGGTGGAACTCGGCGCGAATCACCTTGTCGTCGCGCACCGTCCAGATCGCAGCGCCCGACTGCTCCACCGCGACGCCGTCGGTCCTGGTCCGACCCGAGATCCGGACCAGGCTGAGGATCACCTCCCCGGCGTCGATCGTTTCGTCGATCTCGATGCGGAAGCTCTGGAAGGCGCTCGTCCATTCGCCCCAGACCGCAGTGAACCCGGTCGCTCCCTCGCCGACGAAGCTATTCGCTCCCAGGCGCTCCGGGCCGACCATGCGAACCTCGAAGTCGGGAGTCGCAAAGCGGGAGAGCGCATCGGCGACCTTCAGCTGGGTCTCCGGGTCGAGGAGGCCCGCGACGACGTCCTCGCGCGGCAGCGCGGCCTGGAGCTGCTCGACGACGTGAAGCTCCCGCTCACCCATCGCGGGTCAGTATCGCGCCCGCCGATATCCTTGGCGTTCCTCGCGCTGCGACGCTTGCGGCGCGCCATCAAGCGTGAAACCACCCGAGAAGGAGCCATGGCCGTAGCCACCGCAGGTACCGACCAAGCCGCCAACCCCGACGGGCTCACCGACGATCAGAAGGCGATCGTCGAGATGGTCCGCCAGTTCGTGGATGAGCAGATCATCCCGGCAGCCGAGGAGTATGACGCCGAGGACAAGTTCCCGGAGCCGATCGTCGAGCAGATGAAGGAGCTCGGGCTGTTCGGGGTGACGATTCCCGAGGAGTTCGGCGGAATGGGCCTCGACCTGACCACCTACGCGCTGATCGTCGAGGAGCTGTCGCGCGGCTGGATCTCGATCTCGGGGGTCGTCAACACGCACTTCATCGGCTCCTACCTGCTGATGAAATTCGGAACCGACGAGCAGAAGAAGTACTTCCTGCCGAAGATGGCGACGGGCGAGATCCGCGCCGCCTTCTCGCTGTCGGAGCCCGAGGTCGGCTCCGACGTCCAGGGGATCAAGTCGACGGCCAACAAGGACGGGGGCGACTGGGTCCTCGAGGGCCAGAAGATGTGGGTCACGAACGGCCTCGGCTCCGGGGTCGTGTTCGTGTTGATGAAGACCGACCCGAAGGCCGATCCGCCCTACAAGGGGATGACCTGCTTCATCACCGAGAAGGAGCCATGGAAGGAGAAGAACGAGGGCCCCTTCGCCGGCCTCGAGATCCCTCCGAAGATCAAGAAGATGGGCTACAAGGGGGTCGAGTCGACCGAGCTCGTCTACAGCGGCTACCGCTGCTCCGACGATCGCGTCCTCGGCGGCGCCGACGGCGTCGGCAAGGGCTTCGGGCAGATGATGGACGCGCTCGAGGTCGGCCGCGTCAACGTCGCCGCCCGGGGCGTCGGGATAGCGCAGCGCGCCCTGGAGCTGGCGCTCCGCTACAGCCAGGAGCGCAAGACGTTCGGGAAGCCGATCGCCCAGCATCAGGCGATCCAGTTCAAGCTCGCCGACATGGCGACCAAGATCGAGGCTGCGCGGCTGATCACGCGGAAGGCGGCGCGGATGAAGGACGCCGGCCAGCGCTCCGACCTCGAGGCGGGGATGGCGAAGCTGCTCGCCTCCGAGACGGGGAAGGAGTGCGTCGAGGACGCGTTCCGGATCCACGGCGGCTACGGCTACTCGAAGGAGTACGAGATCGAGCGCCTTTACCGCGACGCGCCGCTGCTCCTGATCGGCGAGGGGACATCCGAGATCCAGCGCATGGTGATCGGGAAGAAGCTCCTCGAGCGCAACAAGGTCTAAGCGGCCACCAGGCCGCTCCACCTCGGAGCGGAGGGCGAAGCCTGGAGCGACTTGTGTGGGGCGGCCGCTCGTGGCCGCGACTGATGGCGGCCACCAGGCCGCTCCACCTCGGAGCGGAGGGCGAAGCCCGAAGCGACTTGTGTGGGGCGGCCGCTCGTGGCCGCATTTGGCGGCGAAGCCGCCCACCTAGACTCACTCGAATGACCGGTGAGCCACCCGTCGCCCTCGTCTCCGGCACGAGCCGCGGGATCGGCGCGGAGATCGCCCGCCAGCTGGCCGCCGACCACGGATTCCTCGTCCTGGCGGGGGCGCGCAACCCGGGCGACGTCGAGGCGGGGGAGGGGCTCGTCCCTGTCGCGCTCGACGTGACCGACCAGGCGGGCGTCGACGCGGCCCGCGAGCGGGTCGAGGCCGACCCCGGCCGCCTCGACGTCCTCGTCAACAACGCCGGCGTCTACGGCGAGCCGATCGGGGTGGTCGACTACGACCTGGAGAACGCGCATCGCGTGCTCGAGGTCAACCTGTTCGGCCCCTGGCGGCTGATCCAGGCGTTCATGCCGCTGCTGCGCGGCAGCGAGGACCCGCGGATCGTCAACCTGTCGAGCGGCGCCGGCCAGCTCTCCGACATGAACGGCGGGCGCGCCGCCTATCGCGTCTCGAAGACCGGTCTGAACGCGCTGACCCGGGCGCTGGCTGCCGACGAGAGCGGCCGGATCCGCGTCAACACGATGTGCCCCGGCTGGGTCCGCACGGACATGGGCGGACGTGGCGCCCCGCGCTCGGTTGCGGACGGCGCCGACACGGCGGTGTGGCTGGCCACGGATCCAGGCGTGGGCAGCGGCGGGTTCTACCGGGACCGGCGGCCGATCCCCTGGTAGGGCCCGGCGTTGCCGATGCTGTGTAATTGCTCCGCATGCCGAGCACGCAGGCCCTGATCACGACCGCGATTGAGCGCTTCCAGGCAGAGGTGCCCGCGCTCGCGCCGCTGAAGCTGGTGTTCGAGCTCGACCTCCGGGGCCGCGGCGACGTGCAGCAGTTCCGCGTCGAGCTCCCGGGCCCGAAGATCTCGAAGAAGCCCGCCGAGGACGCGCGCGTCCGAGTCGAGATCCCCCGGGCCCAGTTCAACGACCTCGCCTATGAGGGGACGGTGAAGGGCTACCGCCAGGCATACGAGAGCGGCCAGATCAAGGTCAGCGGCGACCCAGGGATCCAAAAGCTGATCGCCCAGGTGATCGAGCGGCACGAGCAGCGCGCGCGGACTCGCAAGGTTCACTGAGGCCCCGCCCGGGCGCGCCGGGGCTTCATACTGCTCGTCCTCAGAAAGCCAACGGAGAAGCGAGGAATGAGCGAAGACACCAAGCAGCACGAGCTGATCACGGACCAGGCCGGGCGCGAGGCGACGGGCGCGCACCCGTACGGACGCTACCTCGAGGAGTTCGAGGTGGGAGCCGTCTACAAGCACTGGCCCGCGAAGACCGTGACCGAGTCGGACGACCACCTCTTCTGCCTGATCACGATGAACCACCATCCGCTGCATCTCAACGACGTCTACGCGGCGCAGAGCCAGCAGGGACGCAATGTCGTCGTCGGCCCGCTGGTCTACTCGCTGGCCCTCGGGATGTCGGTGAGCGACGTGTCGGGCAAGGCGATCGCCAACCTCGCCACCGAGGACCTGAGCCACCCGGCGCCCGTCTTCCACGGCGACACGCTGTTCTGCGAATCTGAGGTGCTCGAGGTGCGACCCTCGCAATCGAAGCCCGATCGGGGAGTTGTCAAGGTGCACACACGCGTCTACAAGCAGGACGGAACGCTGGTCGCGGAGTTCAAGCGCTCCGTCCTCGTTCCCCGCAAGAACCCAGGAGAGGAGACCTGATGGTCAACCTAAGGCGGCTCGCGGACAGGGCCAGGGAACAGATCAACAAGCGCGGAGGCTCGGAGTCGGTGAAGGAGGACGCTGACGAGCTCAAGGACATCGCCAAGGGGGAGGGCAGCCTCAAGCACAAGGCGAAGGCGGCGGCGAAGGCCGTCAAGGACCCCGGGGCCGAGGGCTCCGACACCCCGAAGCGGTAAGCGCCCCGGGCGAGCGGCCGCCGGCGTCGAGGTGGGGTGCCCTCGCTCCTCGCGCTCGTCTCAAGACCTGGTGAGCCGCCGACGCAGGCTGGCGCTCAGCAGGGGAAGGTCTGGACATTTCCAGGGTTGCCGGGACTCCCGTCGTAGCTGTACTTCTCGCACTTTAGGTTGAGGATCGCGCTGCGCAACCGACCCTTCTTCGTTCGGGTGACGGTTTGGCTCCAGGTCCAGAAGTACTCGCGGATCGCCGGGTTCGTCTCCCCGGGGAAACCGGGCCCGCCCTCGCTCGGGATGTCGGCCATGTAGCCGACGCCCTCACGGATGCGTTTTCCCTGCTTCTTGCACGCCTGTCCGGACCTGAACCCATCCACCGGGGGGTCGCCGGGGTACGCGGGGTCGGGCAGCCCGATGGTGAACCCGATCGCGTTGTACTTGGCTTGAAGCTGGGCGCCCGTCTTGTCGATCTCCGCGTAGAGCTGCTCGCAGCTCACCTTGAGCGGCTTGTGCTTCTTCTTGCCGGATGCGAGCCCCGCGGTCCCGAGTCCGACGAGAGCGACGACGGCGGCGGCCAATGCCACCGCCCGGAGTCCGAGGACTTGGTCATGCATCGAACGCTCCTAGCGCTGTCGTGATCATTCAACCGCACGGAGCGACGCTCATCAAGCGCCGCTCGAGATACGGGCCTCAGTGCGCTTCGTCGGGTGCGTGCGCCGGCGGGCGGGATTCCTCGGCCAGCGAGGTGATCTCGAGGACGCCGCGGGAGGCGGCCTCGAGGACCTCGGTCGCCTCCTCGGCCGATCGCGCGTAGAGCTCGACGAGCAGGTGGACGATGATCCGCTCCTCGTCGTGCTTGTGGAAGCGAACGTGGGTGAAGAACTCGCGCGTGCCCGGGTCCCCGAAGGCGCCGTAGGTGAGCGATTCGGCGGCGCCCTCGCCAGAGCAGTTCTCGACCTGATCCTGGTCGACGGTCACCGTGCATGAGGCGACCCACGGGGTGCCGGCGACCATCCGCTCCCAGCGGTCCTCGACCGGGACCACCCGCTCCTCGTGGATCGTCAGGTGCGGCTGGTCGTGGAGGCAGCGCAGGCACTGGACGACGGCCTCCTGGACCTCCTCCATCCGCTCGGTCGGCTCGCCGCTGTCGGGGTCGACGCGCAGGATCGCGTCGTAGTGCAGCTGCACCTCGAGATCGCGAGCCCAGCAGCGGTAGCAGCGAAGCCAGGCGCTCTGGTCGCCGTTCAGCTCCTCGTTCACACCTTCAGGCTAGCCGCCGCACCGCGACGATCGCGGGCGGCGGGGATCAGCCGGCGGCGGCCAGCGCCTGCTCGATCTGGTCGGCCGTGGAGGCGTTCGGCAGCGGTGTGGTCCCCTGGGGGCCGACGATCGCGAAAGAGGGGGTTCCGGTGAACCCGAGCTCGGTCGCCTGGGCGTCGACGTCGCTGAGCTCGGCGGTCCAGCGCGAAGGATCGCGGTCGCTCTCCCACCGCTCCAGGTCGGGGACGCCTGCCGTCTCCGCGATCTGGCGCAAGAACTCGTCGGTTACGTAGCCTGAGTTCTCCTCGCCCTGGTCCGCGTAGAACGCCTCGACGAAGCTCCACATCCGGTTCTGCTCACCGGCCGCGAGGGCGGCCGCCGCGGCAGTCTCGGAGTCGGGACCGAGGATCGCCCAGTTGCGGAACTGCAGATTCGCGTCGCCCGCCGCGACCGGACCTTCGATCAGCTTCGGGACCTCGTTGCGGCCGAACTGGCCGCAGAAGGGGCATTGCAGGTCCCCGAACTCGACGATCGTGAACGGGGCATCGGGCTCACCGAGCGTGTCCCCGGACTGGGGGAGGCCCTCGACGGCGTCCACGGCGGCTGCCGACTGCCCGCCCGCGGCGGCCCCGCTCGTTCCGTCGTCGTCGTCCGAGCCGCTCTGGCTGATCACGATCGCGGCGACGACCAGGAGCACCGCGCCGAGCACGGCCAGCACGATCAGCTGAGTCGAGCGCGACCGCCCGCCCGTTCGAGGCCCGGAGCTCACGCGGCCATCCTAGCCCCGCGGTCTCCGAGGTATCGAGCGGCGCGGACCAGGTTGACGGCGAGCAGCAGGGTCATCACGACGGCGCTGGCCACGCACCACTGGCAGATCGCGTCGATCTCGAACAGCTCGAGGTAAGTCAGGTAGACGCTGAATCCGAAGCCGAACAGGGCGGCGAGCAGCCCGGTGAAGCGGCCGGGATCGCCGGGCACGAGCGCCGCCGCCGCCAGGATCCCGTAGCCCGCGATGCCGATCACGGCGACGTTGATCCCGAGCAGCTCCGAGTACTCGCTGTCGGCGACCTGCTCGCAGCCGCCGCCGCCGGCGACGCAGACCGGCGCCCCGCCGCCCGACTCCGCGATCGCGATGTAGGTTGCGATCCCGATTCCGGCCAGGGCCAGGATCAGCGCCGTGGCGCGGAGGGCTTGCTCGCTCGGCACGCCGGATCGGATCAGGCCGGCTGGGCCGCCGCCTTGTCCCGCTCGGCGACGAGATCGGCGATCTCGCCCATGATCCGGTTGATCTCGAAGTCCTTCGGGGTGTAGACGCGCTCGACACCGGCCTCCCGGAGCCGGGGCACGTGCGCGGCGGGGATGATGCCGCCGACGATCACGGGGACATCGGCTCCCTCGGCGCGGAGCAGCTCGACCACGCGCGGGACCAGCTCGAGGTGCGACCCGGAGAGGATCGAGAGGCCGACGGCGTCGACGTCCTCCTGGATCGCGGAGCTGGCGATCTCCTCCGGGGTCAGCCTGATCCCCTGGTAGATCACTTCCATCCCGACGTCCCGCGCGCGGACCGCGATTTGCTCGGCCCCGTTCGAGTGGCCGTCGAGGCCCGGCTTCGCGACCAGGATCCGGATCTGATGCCCGAGCGTCTCCGTGACCTCGCTGACCCGCGCGCGAGCGGCCTCGAGCGGCTCGCCGTCGCCGCCCTGGGGCGCCTGCCCGACGCCCGTCGGACCGCGGTAGTCGCCGAACGCCTCGCGCAGCGTTCCCGCCCATTCGCCGGTGGTGGCGCCGGCTCTCGCGGCCTCGATCGTCGCGGGCATCACGTTCGCGCCCTCGTCGGCGGCCGCGGCCGCGAGCTTCTCGAGCGCCGCGTCGACGGCGCCCTGGTCGCGCTCGGCCTTCCAGCGCTCCAGCGCCTCGACTCGCTCGCGCTCCACCTCCGGATCTGGAGTGAGGATGCCGCCGTCCTCGCCGGTGGTGAGCGGCGAGTCCTCGGTCTCGGTGAACTTGTTCTGGCCGACGACGACGATCTCGCCGCGCTCGATCCTGGCGAGGCGCTCCCGATTGGACTCGACCAGGCGCGCCTTCATGTAGGGGACGGCCTCGACGGCGCCGCCGTGCTCCGCGACAGCCTCCATCTCGGCGCGAGCGCCCTCGGCGAGCTCGTCGGTGAGGCCGTCCATCACCACCGATCCCTCGAAGACGTCCGGATAGTCGAGCAGGTCGGTCTCGTTGGCGAGGATCTGCTGGATGCGCAGGCTCCACTGCTGGTCCCAGGGGCGGGGCAGGCCGAGGGCCTCGTTCCAGGCGGGCAGCTGGATGGCGCGGGCGCGGGCGTCGCGGCCGATCGTCACCGCGAGCGCCTCGAGCACGATCCGCGGCACGTTGTTCTCGGGCTGCGACTCGGTCAGGCCGAGGCTGTTCACCTGGACGCCGTAGCGCATCCGCAGCAGCTTCGGGTCGGTGACGCCGTAGCGGCCGCGGCCGATCTCGGCCCACAGCCGCGTCATCGCGCGGAGCTTCGCGTGCTCCTCGATGAACCGGACCCCGGCGTTGACGAAGAAGGAGATGCGGCCGAACACGGTCGGGAAGGCCTGCTCGGCGACCTGACCGCGGGCCTTCACCTCGTCGAGCACGGCGATCGCCGTCGAGAGCGCGTAGGCGGCCTCCTGCACCGGCGTCGCGCCGGCCTCCTGGAGGTGGTACGAGCAGACGTTGATCGGGTTCCACTTCGGTATCTCGTTGACGGTGAAGGCGACCGTGTCCGCGATCAGCCGCATCGAGGGACCGGGCGGGAAGGCATAGGTGCCGCGGGCGAGGAACTCCTTGATGATGTCGTTCTGGGTGGTCCCCGCGAGCGCCGCGCGGTCGACCCCGTTCTCCTCGGCGACGGTCGCGTACAGCGCCAGCAGCCACGCGGCCGTGGCGTTGATCGTCATCGAGGTGTTCATCTCGTCGAGCGGGATCCCGTCGAGGAGCTGGTGCATGTCGCCCTTGTTGGCGATCGAGACCCCGACCTTGCCGACCTCGCCGCGGGCGAGCTCGGCATCGGGGTCGTAGCCGGTCTGGGTGGGAAGGTCGAACGCGATCGACAGCCCCGTCTGTCCCTTGGCGAGGTTCTTGCGGTAGAGCTCGTTCGAGCGACGTGCGTCGGAATGCCCTGCGTAGGTGCGCATCACCCAGGGCCGGTCGCGCTCGGGCAGGCGGTGCTCGCTCATGTCGCTAATGGTACGTGGGCGACCCTGGGCGGCGCGCTCCCCAGGTTGCGCTCCGATCGCCGCTGAGGGGTGTTCTTGCAGTTTCCGGTAGGCAGCTGACTACCCTCGCGCGCATGCGGACCAAGCTCACAGCCCTGACCGTACTCTGCGCCACCGCCGCGCTGGGCGCATCCCTCGCGCATGCGGGGCCGGTGACGATCGCGCTCTACACGTTCCAGAGCCAGGGCGACGTGCTCGCCTTCGTCAAGCAGGCGGGCGCCAAGTGCACCAAGAAGTGGAGCCAGAACATGGCGATGCGGATCAACGTCGGCCCGGGCACGAATTCGTGCGCGTTCCGCAGCTCGGTGGTCGGGGATTCGACGGACCCGGGCTCGGACATGGAGATCTCCGCGACCGCCCAGAGCAGCGCGCCGCGACAGCTCCAGAAGAAGGCCTACGTCGGCGTCGGCGCCAGGGTCAGCGAGAACGCGGGCTACGAGCTGCGCGTCAGGCCGGTCGCGCGCACCTGGCAGCTCTTCCGCGATCCGAAGGGCTCGGCGGGACCGAGCTTGTTCCGCTCGGGCAAGGGCAAGTTCATCCGGATGGGCGCCAAGCCCAACGCGCTCCTTCTCCGCGCCTTCGACCACGGCACGACCAGCACTCAGCTGATCGCGACGGTGAACGGCAAGGCGGTGGTGACCGCGACCGACGGTGCCGCCGACCAGCCTGACGGGCGCCGCAGCACCGTCGCCGCGGGCGCCAAGGGAACGGGCCCGGGCGACGGGATCGCGGGCACGTTCGACAACGTCGCAATCAAGGTCCCAAACCCCTTCTGAGCGGGGTTTAACCTCCCAACGGTGGGTACCACCACCGTCGAACGGCCGCGCACGTCGGGGCCCGAGTCGGGTCTGGGCGGGAACTGGCTGGTCATCGTGCTCAACGATGACCACAACACCTTTGACCACGTCGCCCAGACGCTGGCCCGGGTGATCCCGGGCGTCAGCCTGGACAGCGGCTACGCGATCGCCGACAAGATCCACAACAACGGCCGGGCCGCCGTCTGGACGGGACCGAAGGAGACGGCCGAGCTCTACTGGGAGCAGCTCAAAGCGGCGGGCCTGACGATGGCCCCGTTGGAGCAGCACTAGCGGCCACCAGGCCGCTCCAACTTCGGAACGGAGGGCGAAGCCGTCTACTTCTTGGGCTTGTCGACCTCCGCGTCGTTCCCCGGGCCGCCGCGGAGGTCGTCGCGGCCGGAGCCGCCGACGAGCCGATCGCGTCCGGGGCCGCCGCGGAGGCGGTCGATCCCGGCGCCTCCGCCGATGATGTCGTCGCCCGCCGCGCCCGCGAGCCGGTCGTCGCCGGCGTGGCCGGTGATCACATCCGCGGCCGTGCCGCCGTTGAGGCGGTCGTTGCCCTGGTTGCCGAGCAAGCTGTCGCGGCCCCGCGCTCCGTTCAACACGTCGTCGCCGGGCCCGCCGGAGAGGACGTCGCGCGCGGGCCCGCCCGTAGCGCGATCGTTGCCGCCCTCCCCATAGAAGAGGTTGAACGAGGCGGGGCTCGGGATGTAGCGGTCGTTGCCCTCCCCGGCGACCGCAGCGGTGCCGGTGCCGATCCCGAAGCCCGGGAAGTCGGCGTCGCCGAACTCAGCGCTGACCCCTGAGAAGTCGATCGCGTCGTCGCCGCCGCCCATCGAGGCGTCGATCTCGACGACCTTGGCGCAGGGGACGGGGCCGCCTTTCGGGTTCTTGCCGTTCACCTTGGTGAAGCCCTCGACGCATCGGACCCTGACCCGCTCGGCGCCGTTGCCGCCGATCACGTTCAGCACCCGGTCGTCGAAGCCGGTCTTCAGCTTCGCCTGCGCGGGCGAGACGGCGCCCGCGCAGAGCAGCGCGGCGGCGATCAGGGCGGCGGCTGTCGGCTTGAGCGCGGTCACGGTGCCCGCCTTCGGCGGCATCGTTACAACACCAGGGCCGGAGGGAAGTCGCTCTCCGCCGGCTACTCGCCGGCGATCAGCGCGTGCCAGACGGGCAGGACCGGCTTCGCGTAGTAGTTGACCATCTGCCGGCGGAGCGCCGAGACCTCGTCGGAGTACCAGTAGCGCTCGAAGTCGGCTGGGTTCTCCCAGACGGACGCCTGGCGGAACAGCAGCGGGTCCTCCTCCGAGCGGGTCAGCGACCACGACTTGGCGCCGAATGCCATCGCGCGCTCGGCCCCGGCCTCCCAGATCTCGTACCAGCGCTCGGCCCGGAACGGCGTCACGTGCCAGTCGATGTAGCAGACCTGCACTTAGGCCCCGACCTCGGCGCGGATCGCGCCCGGGCCGTCCGCTTCCTTGCCCTCGTCCTCGCTGGTCGCGCCGACCAGGATCGAGATCTTGCCCAGGTGCTTGTTCTCGTGCAGGAGCTGGTGAGCGTCGGCGACGCCGTCGAAGCCCATCACCTTCCACAGCACCGGCTGGATCTTGCCCTCGGCCATCAGCTCGTTGGCGCGCATGCACTCGTAGGCGTTCGCGAAGTGCGAGCCGATGATCTGCTTCTGGCGCATCCACAGGTAGCGGACGTCGAAGTCGAGCGTGAAGCCGGACGTCGCGCCGCAGATCACCACCTTGCCGAACGGCTTGACGACGAACACCGAGGTCGGGAAGGTCGCCATCCCGACGTGCTCGAAGACGATGTCCGGTGCGTCGCCGAGGATCTCCTTGACCCGCTTGGCGAACCCGCGCGACTCCTTGAACCGGGCCTTCTCCTCGTCGGGTGACTCGCCGCCCTTTCGCATCATCCCCGCGAACTCGTTGCGGTCGATGAAGTCGACGGCGCCGAGCCGCTTCACGAGCTCGCCCTTCTCGCTCGAGGAGACGACCCCGACCGCGTTCGCCCCCGACGCCTTGCAGAGCTGGGTCGCGAACACCCCGAGCCCGCCGGCCGCGCCCCAGATCAGGACGTTGTGCCCGGTCTGGAGCTTGCACTGGTCGATCAGCATCCGGTAGGCGGTGAAGTAGGTGAGCCCGTACGCGCTCGAGTCCGCCCAGCTCAGGTTCTTGGGCCTCGGGAGCAGCTGCTGGGCCTGGACCTTCGTGAACTGCGCGAACGAGCCCCAGGTCGTCTCGTAGCCCCAGATCTGCTGGCTCGGCGCCGCGAGCGGATCGAGCCCATGCACCTCGACGTCCTCGTAGGACGCCTGGTTGCAGTGGATCACGACCTCGTCCCCGGGCTTCCACCTGGTGACGCCCTCGCCGACCTTCCAGACGATCCCCGAGCCGTCCGAGCCGCCGATGTGGTGGCCGAACTCCTCGTGGTCGCCGTAGCCGAACACCGACACAGGCTTGCCGAGCGCGGCCCAGACGTTGTTGAAGTTGACCCCGGCGGCCATCACTCGCACGATCACCTCGAATGCGCCGGGCTCGGGGACGTTGATCTCCTCGATTTGGAAGGCGTCCTTGGGCTCGCCCTCGCGCTCCTGCCTGATCACCCAGGCGGCCATCTTCTCGGGCAGCTCTCCGGGCTGCACGTCGAGCTTCGTCAGATCGGCGGTGTCTACTGCCAAGTCGGCTCCCTCCAAGCGTTGTGTGGGCGGGGGCATCGTATAGCGACGCGAGCGCTCCGGCCCCTTCGCCGCGCACGTGCCGAAGGCTTTCCGTCCAGTGGGCTCCGCGAGATGTCAGCCGCTGCGCCCGGCCTTCCGAGTACAACCAACGAGGACTGGCATGGAGGCATCCGAGCAACCCCAACGGCAAGTCGGCGGGGGGCCGCGCGCGTGTCCCGTCCCCGGTCGGCCCAGCCCTCTCGCCCGAGAGCTCCGGCGTCGCGCGCCTCGCTCTGATGATCGGCACGGTCTTCGAGCGGCTGACGGCGGTCGACGGCTCGGAGCATCGCCCCGGCGCGGGCTCGTAGCTCCCGACCAGGCTGCGCGTCAGGTTCCGTCTCCCCCTGCGACTACTTTGGTGAGTCCCATGGAGGCGTCTGAGAAGCCACAACTTCCGCTCGAGCCCGACAGCCCGATCGGCGCCGTCCGCGCGATCGGTGATCGGCTTGTGATCGACTCTCTGACCGTCCACGACGAGCGGGCGGCCGCGCTCGTCCGCGAACGCCAAGAGGCCGGGCAGGAGCCCGCGCGCACGGTCACCGATGCGATCGAGATCGGTGCACGCGTGCTCGACCGGGAGGACACCGCCGCCGAGGTGGACTGGGTCCGCGCCGAGCTCGAGCGCGCGCAGAGCGGGTTCGAGCGTCGGGGCGCCGAGCTCAGCGAGCGACTCGCGACGGGCATCGAGAAGGGGAACGACGCCCTGACGCAGCAGATCAGCGATGCCTTCGGCGCCGACAGGAATGACTCCGTGCAGAGCCAGATTCGCGCGATCGTCTCCGAGGCGACCGAGGCGCAGAAGCTCGAGCTGACGAGGATGCTCAGCTCTGAAGACGGCAGCAACCCACTCTCCGCCGTGCAGTCCCGTCTGGCCAAGGCGATACTCGAGTCCGAGGAGCGCCACCGCCACGAGATGGCGCGACTGCGGGAGAGCCATACCGGGGAGTCGCGCGCGATGCAGGCTCAGGTCGCCGAGCTGAAGGAGAACCTCGCCAGGCTCCTCGACAAGCAGGGTGCGGATCAGGTTCTCGCCGAGGCCGAGGAGGCCGGGACGCGCAAAGGGCGCAGCTTCGAGGAACGCGTTCACGCCGCGATCGAGCGGATCGCCGTCACCCGAGGCGACTGCGCGCATCCGGTCGGTGACGTACCCGGTGCGGGTGGCTCGAAGAAGGGCGACTCCTTGGTCGAGCTGGGAGCTGGGGAGGGGTCGTCCCTGGGCCGGATCGTGTTCGAGATCAAGGACAGCCAGCTGAACAAGCCCAAGGCGTGGGCGGAGATGAACGGGGCGCTCGAGGCGCGGAACGCCGACTACGCGATCCTCGTCGTCGCGGGCGACGACGCGATTCCAACCGGGAACGTCGAGGAGATGCTCGAGTACCAGGGAAACAAGCTCGTTGTGGCCGTCGACCCCGACCAGCCGAACGGCCGCGCGCTCGAGCTCGCCTACAGGTACGCCAGCCTCAGGGTGCGGGCCTCGCGCGAGGTTGCCGCTGGTGTCGACGGCGCCTCGGTGCTCGCGGCTGTGGCGGAGGCCCGCGATGTCATCGCGGGCTTTCGAACCGTCAAGTCGGCGCTGACGAGCGCGACCAACAACGTCGCGCGGGCGCGCACGGGAGTCGAGACGATCGAGCCGGCGCTGATCGACAGCCTCGATCGCATCGAGGGGGCGATCGCCGACGGCGACGAGCGTAAGGCCCGCTAGGGCAGCAGCAGCTCGTTCCGGGCGGACTCGCGGTCGGGGCCGACCGCGAACTCGAACGGCTTCGCGACCGCGCCGGAGGCGCTCGCCTCGTAGTCGCCGGTCGTGAGCTCGGTCTTGAAGGTGGCGGTGCCGCCGGGGGATATCTCGTCGCTCTGCGCGGTGGTGGGACCGTCGATCTCGATCGCGGCCGCCACGTCGCCGAGGTTGACGACGGTGAAGTTGGTCAGGCCGGCGCCGAACTCCGTGGGCGAAACCGAGATGTTGCCCTCGCCGAGCTTGATGCTGACCTCGGCCGGGACGGCGGGCCGCGGCTCATTCTCGAAGTCGTCGCTGCCGCAGGCCGCGATCGCGAGCGCCGCGAGTCCGGCGGCGAGTGCGGCGAGCGCTCTGCCCCTCCTCCTCATCCGAGGGGGAATCTAACCGACCGCGCGGCCGCCCGCGCCGTTTCCCCGCTCGTCAGGAATTCCGGAACGGGAGCTCGACGAGCTCCGCCGAGGCGCCGCCCTCGACGGCGAGCGTCGCGCCGGGCTCCGCCTCGCGCCGCACGATCGCGAGCGCAATCGGACCGCAGGCGGGGGAAACGCCGGCGCTGCCGACCGTTCCGACCTCGCGGTCGCCGAGCCGCAGCGCGGCACCCGGCTCGACCGCGGCGCTCAGCCGCAGGCCGCGGAGGCGCCGGTTCGGCTTTCCGCGATAGTGAAGCCGGGCGACGGGCTCCTGGCCGATGTAGCAGCCCTTATCGAAGTCGATCGCGCGCTCGACGACGCCGGCCTCGGCGGGCATCGCGCGGGGGCTGAGCTCGCGGCCGAAGCGGGGCCGCCCCGACTCGATCCGGACGATCTCCGCCGCCTCCTCGCTGACGGGCTCGGCGCCCGCCTCGAGCAGCTTCGCGCGCAGCGCCTCGGCCTGATCGGCGGAGACGATCAGGTCCAGCCCCGCGTCAGTCGCTACCGCGCGCACCTCGATCCCGTCCGCTTCGCGGACCCGCTGCGCGTGCTCGGGGCCGAGCCCCTCGAGGCCCGCGATGCTCGCCGCCGCGGGGCCGAGCAGGGAGACGATCGCCCATCGCTCGCTCACGTCCTCGATCGCGAGCTCCCGCCCGACGCTGTACATCCTCAGGTGCCGCAGGGTCGGCTCCGTCGCGGCGGGCTCGAGGTCGAGCCAGATCTCACCCGTGCCCAGGCGCAGCACCCGCATGTCGGCCTGGATGTGCCCCTTGCGGTCGAGGAGCAGCGCGTAGCAACCCTGCTCGGCAACGAGCGCCTCGACGTCGTTGGTGAGCTGGCCCTGCAGGTACTCGGCGGCCTCGTCGCCGCTGACCGTGATCTTGCCGCGGCCCGAGCGATCGAGGAGCCCGGCCCCCTCGCGGAGCACCCGGTACTGGGCGTCGAGCTCGACCGAGGGGGCGCTGGTGACTGGCATGCGCCGATTGTAGGCAGCCGTCCCCAGCGGCCCACGGCGCGGAACGGGCGCGCCGAAGAGTTAGTCATGCCTAAATCTCGGTTGTGGATGTGCTTCAATTCGATTCGTGGAGAAGATCAACCGCAGGAAGCTCCTGATCGGCGGTGCGGCCGCCGGCGCGACCCTGCCGGCGCTGCATCAGTTCGTGCCCCACCAGGGCCTGCACGACGCGCTCGCGGGTGCGAATGCGGCCGAGCACACGCCCGGGCCGGCGCACGGGGCCGCGGCGGCGGTCCACGGCGGCGGCAACGCCGGGCCCTCGTTCCGCCAGGGGAAGGCCGTCGACCACGCGGCGAACGGCTTCAACCCGACCGAGATGCTCCGCGACTTCGACTGGGGCTCGACGAAGCGCCTGGCAAACGGCCGCGTGCTGCGCGAGTGGACCCTCGTCGCGGGCGACAAGGAGATCGAGGTCGCGCCCGGGGTCAAGTACCCGGCCTGGACGTACAACGGCCGCGTCCCAGGGCCGACGCTGCGCTGCCGCGAGGGCGAGCTGCTGCGGGTGCGGTTCGTGAACGGGTCGCAGCATCCGCACACGATCCACTTCCACGGGCTGCATCCGGCCGAGATGGACGGCGTCCCCGGGGTCGGCGCGGGCCTGATCGACGCCGGCGGCGAGACCACCTACGAGTTCACCGCGGAGCCCTTCGGCCTGCACCTCTACCACTGCCATGCCGGACCACTCGCCGAGCACATCGCCCGGGGCCTCTACGGCGCCTTCATCGTCGACCCGAAGCAGGGCCGCCCCGACGCCGACGAGCTGCTGATGGTGATGAACGGCTTCAACACCAACTTCGACGCCGAGGGCAACCAGGTCTATGCGGTCAACACGGTCGGGTTTCACTACGTCAACGACCCGGTCGCGGTGCAGCGCGACGCGCCGATCCGGATCTACCTCGTGAACGTGCTCGAGTACGACCCGATCAACTCCTTCCACATCCACGGGAACTTCTTCAACCACTTCCCGACCGGGACCTTGCTCACCCCAGTCGAGTTCACCGACACGATCATCCAGGGCCAGGCCCAGCGCGCCGTGCTCGAGATGTGCTTCCCGTATGCGGGCGACTACATGTTCCACGCCCACAAGACCGAGTTCGCCGAGCTCGGCTGGATGGGCTTCTTCCGGGTCGGCGGCGAGAACGACCGCCTGCGGGCGCCCGCCGCGTTCTGCGATCTCCGCCACCCCTCGAGGTTGGCGGGCTGATGGAGGCCGCCGGGCGAGCCGAGCGCCGCGGCGTCGAGGTCCCGCTCTGGGTCCTCGCGGTGGTGCCGCTGGCGCTGATCGCGATCGCGATCGGGTCCTTCGCTGTGCTCGGCGGGCCGGGCCTCGACGAGCGCCGCGGGCCGCCGGTCGAGGAGCTCGCGGTGGAGCGGACCGTGCTGCACCCCGGCGAGATCGAGCTGATCCTGCGAAACACCGGGCCCGATCCGGTCGACGTAGCCCAGGTCTCGGTCGCGGATGCGTTCGTCACCTTCAGCGCCGATCCCGACGGAGAGATCGGGCATCTCGACACGCAGACACTGAGGCTCTCCTACGACTGGCAGGAGGGCTCGCCGTACCTGATCTCGCTCCTGACCTCGACGGGGGTGACGATCGAGCATCAGATCGACGCTGCGGTCGAGACGCCCGCGGCCGACGCGGGCTTCTTCGGCCTGATGACTGTGCTCGGGACATACGTCGGGGTGATCCCGGTGATGCTCGGGCTCCTGTTCATGCCCCTGATGCGTCGGATCTCCGACACCTGGCTGAAGCTGTTCATGGCGGTGACCGTGGGCCTGCTCGCGTTCCTGGCGCTCGACGGCACCTTCGAGGGCCTCGACGTCGCGTCCGGAGCGGCCGGTGCGTTCGGCGGCGCGGAGCTGGTCTTGCTCGGCGCCGCGGTGTCGTTCCTGGCCCTGACGGCGCTCGACCGCAAGCTGAAGGGCAGCGTCGAGCGCCGCCGCGGGGCGGGGCAGGGCGGCTTCCGCCTCTCGCTGATGGTCGCGATCGGGATCGGGCTCCACAACCTCGGCGAGGGGCTCGCGATCGGGTCGGCGTACGCGCTCGGCGAGCTCGCGCTCGGGGCGTTCCTGGTGATCGGCTTCGCGATCCACAACACGACCGAGGGGTTCGCGATCGTGGCGCCGATGGCCCGCGAGCGCCAGCCGCGCCTCTGGCGTCTCGTCGGGCTCGGGCTGATCGCGGGAGCCCCGGCGATCATCGGCGCCGTGATCGGCGCCGCGGCCTACAACCAGGAGCTGGCCACCTTCCTGCTCGGGATCGGCGTCGGGGCGATCATCCAGGTGATCGGCCAGCTGCTCCCGTCGATCCGCGATTCCGCCGGCCGGGTCCTGAATCCGCTCAGCATCGCGGGCATCCTCGCCGGCGCGGCGGCGCTCTACGTGACCGGGCTGCTGGTGACGGTATGAGCGGCGTCGAGGCGCACAACGCCCATCGCAGTCGCCGCACGGCCGAGGGGGCGGAGAACTACGCGAAGGCGATCTACCAGCTGCAGGGCCGGGGCGAGGATGCCGTCGGGACCGGCGCCGTCGCGGAGCGGATCGGCGTCACCCCGGCGTCCGCATCGGCGATGCTGAAGCGGCTCGCCGACGACGGGCTGGTCGAACACGTTCCTTACCACGGTGTCCGCCTGACCTCCGAAGGCGAGCAGCTGGCGCTCGAGGTGATCCGCCACCACCGCCTGATCGAGCTGTTCCTGGCGGAGGTCCTCGGGATGCCCTGGGACCGCGTCCACGACGAGGCGGAGGTGCTCGAGCACCACATCTCCGAGGAGCTCGAGGAGCTGATCGCCAGCAAGCTCGGACAACCGCTGCGAGACCCCCACGGCGACCCGATTCCGAGCCGCGAGCTGGACCTCGCCGCCGACGACTCGGTGCGGCTCTCCGAGCTCGAGGCCGGCCAATCGGGGCGCTTCGAGCGGGTCTCAGATCGGGACGCCGAGATGCTGCGCTACCTGGACGAGCGCGGCATCCATCCCGGGGTTGAGCTCGAGGTCAGCCGCCGCGAGCCCTTCGCCGGACCGATGTTGGTCGAGGTCGGCGGTGTGACGCACGCGCTCGGGGGCGAGCTGATCGAACGGATGCGCGTCAGCGGCGTCTCGAGCGGCGGCTAGGCGCGTTCGCGGTCCACGGAGACGACCTCGATCACTGCGGCCAGCTGATTGGCGACGATTCTCGCCCGGTTGATCTCGGTCCGGGCCCAGGCGCGCTCCTCGATCGTGTAGGCCTCGACCAACCCGAGGCTCTCGCCGTGCCGGACGACCGGCACCATCAGCAGCGAGCGGTAGCCGAGCTGCAGCATCAGCTCGACCTCGGTCGGCTCTGCGTCCGGGTCGCCGACGAGCACCTGCGTCGCCTCCTGGGTGCGGAGCACGTGCTCGGTGAGCGGATAGTCGGCGGCCGGGAAGACCGGTTCGCCGACCGGCGCGTGGCTCTCAGCCAAGGTGTCGATCGTTCCCACCCCGCGGTGCCACTGCGAGAGGGTGATCCGGTCGGCGCCGAGCTCGGCGGCGATCAGCCCGAGCGAGTCCTCGAGGTCCTTCCTCGAGCGGGCCCCCGCCAGCCTCGCGCTGAGCCGCTCGAGGCGGCGGTCGCCGGCGACGATCTGGGCGGGCTGGAAGCCCGATTGAGCCCGCATCGCCTCGGCCAATGCGTTCCGCGCCGCAGCGGCGGCCGTCGGCGAGATCGGAGGCCAGGGCGTCGCCGGCCTGCCGACCGCAAAGCCCTGGCCCCACTCGACGTCGAGGTCGGCGAGCGCGCTGAGGTCGTCAAGGCTCTCGATCCCCTCGGCGCAGACGACGGCGCCGATCCGGCCGGCGAAGCGGACGAGGGACTCGACGAGCGCCATCCGCGCCGGGTCCGTGTGGATCGCGCGGGTCAGGTCGCGGTCGATCTTGACGACGTCGGGCTTGATCCGCATCAGCTGCTTGAGCCCCGCGTAGCCGGCGCCCGTATCGTCGATCGCGATCCGGGCCCCGCGGTCGCGCAGCCTGCGGACCGAGGCCGCGAGCCGCTCGTCGTCGGCGAAGATCTCGTGTTCGGTGAGCTCGATGACGAGGTCGGTGAGGTCGGTGGGGAGGGCCGCCTGGACGACCGGCGAGGAGAGGGCGGAGGGAGCCACGTTGACCGCGAGGTGGGTGCCGGGCGGCCGCCCGAGCGGCCCGAGGGCGACGCGGATCGCCTGCGCCTGGAGCTCGGGACCGAGCCCGCATCCCTGCGCCTGGGCGAACAGCGAGGCGACCGGGCGGCCGGGAAGGCCGGGAAAGCGCGCGAGCGCCTCGTACCCGACCAGGCGGCCGGTCGCCAGCGAGACCACCGGCTGGTAGACGGCGTGGATCGCGTCCGCGGACCCGAGCACCGCCTCGACCTCCGCGGTCTGGCGCTCGCTCCACTCGAACGGCACGTGCTCTGGGTCGAAGCGGCGGACACGGTCCTTGCCGGCGCGCTTTGCCGAGTACATCGCCCCGTCGGCCAGCTGGCAGAGCGTGGCGGCGTCGGCGCCGTCGTCCGGGTAGACGGCGATGCCCGCCGAGCAGGTGAGCTCGGCATCCAGCGTCGGGACTCGCGCGATCGCCGCGCGGACGCGTCCCGCGATCTCGCTCGCCTGATCGCCGCCCGTCCCCCGCAGGATCAGCGCAAACTCCTCACCGCCGATCCGCGCGACTAGATCGTTACCGCGGGTGCTGCCGCGGAGGCGCTCGGCGCAGGCGATCAGGACCTTGTCGCCATAGGGGTGTCCGTGGGTGTCGTTGATCATCTTGAAGTTGTCGAGGTCGATCAGAACGACCGAGACGGGCTCGCCCGCCCGGTCCGCCTGAGCCAGGCTCGTGTCGAGCGCCTCGTAGAACCCCCTGTGGTTGGCGAGCCCCGTCAGCGGGTCGGTGGTCGCGAGGCTCTCGAGCCGCGCCTGATAGCGCCTCACCGCCAGCACCAGCCCCCACGTGATCACGATCCCGAACAGGGACAGGAGTCCGAGCCAGATCGCCTCGTGCGCGAGGATCACATGGAGCCCGAGGACCGCCCAGAGGGCGGCCAGCACGGCCGCCACGACCAGCAGCGCGGGGCGAAGCAGTATGCGTGAATTCAAGGCGGTCACGATCGCGACTGCGAGGAATCTCCCAGCAGGGAACGTATCGGCGCGTTGGGCCGGATTCTGCACCTGCGGCCCGCCCGAGCCAGGCTTGGCGGACTTTGCGGGGTAGGCTGTGGGCGTGGCGCTCGCCGGTGACTTCGAGCAGATCGTCTCCTCGCTGCCGGAGGACTGGACCGACCTCGAGCTCGACCTCCGGATCGCCGACGAGGGCCGATACGTGGACGCCGGCGTGATGCTCGCACAGGTGAACGCCCAGCCCTACTCGCGCGCCGACTGGCACTGGCGCATCAACGTCGCCCACCGGTTCGGACACGCCGCGGCGGCCGAGACCGTCTACGGGATCCTCTCGAAGCTCGACAGCGAGCGGATCGACGGCGAGCTCCGAGTCCGCGACGCCCGCGAGGGCCGCGCCGAGGTCGTGCAGATGTGGGGCCGCCCCGAGAGCGTGCGCCGCGAGTTCCGCCGCCGCCGCAGCCTCTGATCCCCTTGGCCCGGATCGTCGCGATCGTCAGCGACCTGATGCTCGCCAGCCGGGTGACCACATCGCTGTCCGCCGCCGGCCACGACGTCGAGCAGGAATCGGCGCTCCCCGACGAGCTCGACGGGGTCGACCTGGTGGTCGCTGACCTCGATGCGACAGAGCCCGAGAAGCTCGCCGGGCTCGGCGTCCCGGTCCTCGGTTTCTATCAGCACACCGATCTCGACACCAAGGCCCGCGCCGTCGCGGCGGGACTCGAGCTCGCGGTGCCGCGCTCGCGGTTGGTCCGCGAGCTGCCGGAGCTTGCAGATCGGCTGCTGGCCGCGGCCTAGCCGGCCGGCGCTTCGGGGCTCCCACCGCCGCATGACCTGCTCACGTCCGAGCGGAAGCCCGCCGCGATCCGAGCCGCGGCCTTGCTGCCGCCCGGCGCTTCGACGATCCGCCGAGATGCCGCCCAGCCGAGCCAGGCGGGACCGGCGCGGAGGCTGAGCGCGGCGCTCGTGACGCCGGCGTCCTCGAGCGCCGAGGCGGGACCCCGGGCGGGGGGCGGGGTGAAGGCATTCGCCGCGACGAGAGCGGCCAGCTGCGCGCTCTGGGCGTCCGGCGAAGCTGCCGGGACGGCCTCGAGCAAGCCCTCGAGTGCGGCATCCGGGTCATCCGCCAGCACTCCGTAACCGCGCTCGAGTCCGCGCATGAACACGCAGGGGAGCGAGCGGCTCACGGCTTCGCCAGCCTGCCGTGCGACGGATGGGATCGCGTCTCCCGGCACGGCGACCACCAGCTCGGGATAGCGGGGCGCGCCGAACTCGTCGACGCGGAACTCCCGGGTCGGAACCCCCCGCTGGCGCAGGCCGACGCCCTCCGCGTTCCAAAACGCCGTCGCGGCGTCGAGCTGCCCCGCGGCGAGCAGGGGCACGGACTGGAAGCCGATCGTCTGGCGCTCGACGGCGCCGGGGGCGAGGCCGCCGGCGGCGAGCACGGTGTCGAGCACGGCGTCGTCGGAGGGTACGCCCGTGACCCCGACAGTCCTGCCGGCGAGGTCCGCGGGGGTGCGGACCTCGTTCCGGTCGGCGGCGATCACCGACGCGAGCGGACGCTGCGCGATCGCGGCGATCGCGACTATGTTGAAGCCGCGCTCGCGGGCGATCCCGAAGTCGTTGATGTCCAGGATCGCGAACTCGGCGCTGCCCGTCTCGAGCAGCTTGGCGCCGTCGGCGCTGCTCGAGGGCTCGCGGATGTCGAGATCGAGGCCCTCGTCTTCGAAGTACCCGCGGGCCTTCGCCGCATAGAGACCGGAGTGGACGGCGTTGGCCTGGAAGTCGAGGACCAGGGTCGCGCCTTGCGGCGCGCCCGGTTCAGCGCCGCCCCCGCAGGCCCCGACGGCGAGCCCGCAGAGGACGGCCGCCAGCGGCGCGGCGACCCGTCTCATCCGGCGGCGACGATAACGGAGCGCCGGGCGGCCCTAAACCCGACCTGGGAGCGGCGCGGAGGCGGGCGGAGTGCGCGGGGAAATCCGGTTAGACTGGCGCCGCTTCCGCAGGGCCAGAGAGAAAACGAAACTTAGGAGGAGGTCGCGCCACAGTGCAAGACCGAGGTCTCGCCGCATACATCGCAGAGTTGATCGGGACGCTGCTGCTGGTCTTCATCGTGTGCAGCGTCGTCATCCTCTACGTCGCAGTCGGCGAGAACGCGACGTTCGGGTCGGACTGGGCCGTGGTGGGCCTCACGCACGCGTTCGTGCTGTTCGTGCTGATCGCGAGCGTCGGCATCGCCAGCGGCGGGCACTTCAACCCCGCCGTGACCACGGCGTTCATCGCGCTGCGGCGGATCGACCCGATCGACGGGCTGGTCTACATCCTGGCCCAGCTCTCCGGCGGCGTTCTCGGCGCGCTGCTCGCCAAGGGGCTGCTGCTCGACGAGGGCCGCGCCTCTAACTACGGGACGCCGGCGATCAGCGATCTTCTCGGCGGCGCCGTCCAGGGCGCGATCGTCGAGGGAATCGGGACATTCGTGCTGGTGCTGACCGTGCTCGCCGTTGCGCTCAATCCGAGCGCCCGCAAGCACTGGGCCCCGCTCGCAATCGGAGCCGCCCTCGGCGCTCTGGTGATGGTGCTCGGACCGCTCGCCGGCGGCTCGTTCAACCCGGCGCGCTGGTTCGGTCCGGCCCTGGTCGGCAACGACTTCAGCGACGCCTGGGCCTACATCGTCGGCCCGCTGGTCGGCGCGCTGCTCGCCACGGGCGTGTTCAAGTTCGTGATCGAGCCCGCGAGCGGCCCCGGACAGGAGCTGGCCGATGAGGTCGCACCCCGCGGCCCCGCGCCCCCGGCGGGTGAGGCTCCGCAGCTGCGGCAGGAGCGCTCGAACCCGGGCGGCGGCCAGCCCCCGTCGAATCCGCCCGGCGGCATCCTCGGCGGATAGACACAACCCCGGCGCCTCCTCCGTTCGGCTCCGCCGAGTCGCGACGGTCTTCCGCAGTCGAGGGGGTGCCGGGGTGATTCCACCGTCCGGGTGGGCGCGTTGGTCCGGTAGCGTGATCGTGCATGCAGCGGGTCACGTTCTCGCGTAACTACACGCTGTCCCTCTCGCGCACCTGCCAGTGCTACTGCAAGTACTGCGCCTTCGCGACCCGGCGGGCGCACCTCCATGAGCCCGCCGAGGTCGAGCGCCTTCTCGACGAGGCGCTGAAGCGCAACACGAAGGAGCTGCTCGTGCTGACGGGCGAGCGCCCCGAGGTGAACCCGGTGGTTGCCGAGCGGCTCCGCTCGTGGGGGCACGACGATTTCACCTCCTATGTGCGCTGGGCGTGCGA
>DATADX010000016.1:0-1668 GCA_036258315.1 Solirubrobacterales bacterium | reverse complement strand
CGACCTCGGCAAGGTCGAGGCGCTGCTGCCGCGCTCCGAACAGGTGGACGGGGAGCGCTATGAGCAGGGCTCGCGCATCAAGGCCGTGATCACGGAGGTTCGCTCGGGCACGAAAGGCCCACAGGTGATCCTCTCGCGCCGAGATCCCGAGCTGATCAAGACGCTCTTCGAGCTCGAAGTGCCGGAGATCGCGGATGGCCTCGTGGAGATCCGCGGCGTCGCGCGGGAGCCGGGCTACCGCTCGAAGATCGCCGTTGTCTCGCACGCGCAGGGCGTCGACCCCGTCGGTGCCTGCGTAGGCCCCCGCGGCTCCCGCGTCCGGATGGTCGTGTCGGAGCTCCGCGGCGAGAAGATCGACATCATCCCGTGGAACACCGAGCCCGCCCGCTTCCTCGCGAAGGCCCTTTCGCCCGCGCGGGTGCGGGAGGTCTACATCGACGACGAGACCAAGGAGTCGACGGTGATCGTCCCCGAGGACCAGCTGGCGCTCGCGATCGGCAAGGAGGGCCTAAACGCCCGCCTCGCCGCGCGCCTGACCGGGTGGAAGGTCGACATCCAGTCGGAGGCCGAGTTCGCCGCGGCCGAGGCCGAGGCGGCCTTCGGCGGAGGCGAGGCCGGCGACGACTTCTCAGGCCGCTGCGCCGCGATCCTCTCGAACGGCAAGCGCTGCCCGAACGCCGCGATCCCCGGCACCCGCTTCTGCGGGATCCCGGCGCACACGGCGCTCGCGGACCGCGAGGCTGCGGGCGAGACGATCGAGAGCGGCCAGGCCGTTCCGATCGGTGGCGCCGAGGAGGAGCTGCCGGGCGAGGGTGAGGAAGAGGCCGCAGAGGCCCAACCCGAGGCAGAAGCGGAGATGCCGATGCCGGAGCCGAGCGACGTCCCGTCGCCCGAGCCGAGCCCGATGCCGACCGGTCCGGAGCCCAGCGAGTCGCCTGCTCCCGCGCCGACGGAGATCCCGTCGCCGGAGCCAAGTGAGGTGCCGGGCCCGGAGCCCGCGAGCGTTCCACCTACGACGGCCCCCGACGGGGAGGAGTCCCTGACCAGCGCCGGCATGACGGTCGCGACTCCGACGCGCGAGGAGGACGACGAGCCTGCAGCGTGACAGCTCGCCATCGTCCTGTCCGAACCTGCATCGGCTGCGGTCAGAAGCGGCCGAAGGACGAGCTCTTTCGGTTCGTCGCGGCGGACGGCGGCGTCAATCACGAGCCAGTCTCGGAGGGACGCGCCGCGTACACCTGCCGCCGGCTCTCCTGCTTCGAGCGGGCGGTGGCGCACAACGCGTTCAGCCGGACGCTCAAGGTCAGCGTCCGGGTCGATCGGGAGCTCTCACGCCTCTACACTTGAACACTGACCATGGCTGACGAACAGGGACAAAACCGCCCCAACAGGCCGATTCGGCCCCGCCAGGCGCCGGGAGGCGGGCGGCGCAAGCGCCGCGTGGTCATCGACTCGCAGGCCAACAGGCCTCGCCCCGATTCGCGCCAGGCGCGGGACCGCACCGACCGGCAACCGAAGCAGCCGCGCGAGGTCGTCGTCCCGACCGGACCGGTCACCGTCCAGTCCGGCGTCACGGTCAAGGAGCTCTCGCACGCGCTCGGGATCCCCGTCGCGTCGATCATCAAGATCATGATGGGCCTGGGGGAGATGGTCACCATCACCCAGTCC
>DATADX010000015.1:0-38954 GCA_036258315.1 Solirubrobacterales bacterium | reverse complement strand
GGTCCTCTTGCTCGTTGCGGTACACGGCGAGGGCCGTGACGATGGCCGCGAGCCCGAGCGCGACCGCGATCACGATCTGGATTCGCGTTCCCCAGGGGCGGGAGGAAGCCTCGCTTGGATCGGGCGTCGGTTGCTCTGGTTAAGGGTACCGCCGTGCCATCGCGATTTCCTGATGGCGCGGCCCGCAGGGAAGTTGCAAGACAAGCCGTGGGCCGCGCCGAGATGGACCGTAGCGCCCTTTTCTGAGCGGCAGTTATCCGCTCACACCCTCCCCTACGCCGCGAGATACTGCGTGGGCGATGTCGCAGGAGAACGTGGAGACTGTTCGGCGCGGCGTGGAGGCCTGGAACGCCGACGATCTTGACGCCTACTTGGCCGACTTTGATCCCGAGGTGGAGTGGCATCCCTCCATTGAGCCGGCCTTGGAGGGCGGAGAAACCACCTATCGGGGCCATGACGGTGCGCGAAAGGCCTGGGACGACTATCGCGGCGGGGCATGGGAACGTCTCACGATTCGGATTCAGGAGATCCGCGACCTCGGCGAGTCGGTCCTGGTCCTCGGTCATATCGATCTGACCGCCCGGACGACCGGCATTGAGTTCACCGAGGAAGTCGGATCGCTCATGACCTTCCGAGGCGGGAAGGTCCTCCGCTCGCAGGACTTCCTCAGCCACGCCGAGGCCCTCGAAGCCGCCGGGCAGCGAGAGTAGGCGATGTCGGAGGAGAAGGTCAAGGTCGTGTCGCAACGCCGACGACACCGTTTGGGAGGTAACTCGCCTCCGCGCTCCACCGGGATAGGGTGAGAGCTGCGAAGAGACCCAGGCCCAACAGGAGGAAAACATGCATGCTCGCGTGACTCGCTACGAGGGTGCGCCGCCCGATTCCCTCGAGGACGCCCTGCAAACCAAGAAGCGAGTCTTGCCGACCGAGTTCGGGCAGACCGAGGGCATGAAGGGCACCGTCTTCCTCGTCGACCGCCAGAGCGGAACGATCGTCGCCATCTCACTGTGGCGGGATGAGGAGGCGATGCGGGCGAGCGAGGACGAGGCGACGCGGGTTCGGGAGGAAGTCACGAATCCCGGCGAGACGGCGTCGGTAGAGCGCTACGAGGTGGCACTCCTGAGCGTCGAGCAGGCCGGACAGGTCAGCTGAGCCGACGCACAGCGGCGGGGGCCAGCGCCAGGGCGTGCTGGCTGTTGCACACACAAAGTACTCGCGCTATCGCCGCTCGCGTCGCAGCGATGCACCGATGCCGGGTACCACCAGCCGCCCCGCTGCCCGGTGAGGCCCTCGCCGGTTTTTGAGTGGCTGATTCTCGGCACTACCCTCGCCTTCCCCGCCGCGGGATACTGCGTGGGCGATGTCGCAGGAGAACGTGGAGTTGGTACAGAGCATGTACCTCCCCGGCGACCCGAGCCGCTTCTTCAATCTGCTCTACGAGGAGGTCGAGGCCGAGTTCGATGCCTCGGCAGCTCCGCTGCTTCCCGACTACCCCAAGACAATTCATGGCAAGACTGCCGTGATCGGCTTCTATCGCCATTACTGGGGGACTTGGGACGACTACGTCCTGGAGCCAACGGAAATCATCGATGCGGGCGAGGACCGCGTTGTTTGTCGTTCACCACGAGCGAGGCACCGGGAAGGGAAGCGGGGCGCCGTTGGAGCGATGGGGCGCCGTCCACACCCTTCGTTCCGGTCAAGTGATTGAGGATCCAGTTCCTCACAAGCCGCGAGGACGCCCTCGAAGCCGCCGGGCTGCGGGAGTAGGCCGCCCACCGCGTCCGCTAGAGGGCGGGGGTCGGATTAGCCGGCCGCGTCAACCGCCGCGAGGTATTCCGCGGCCGCGGCATCCCAACGAGGCGCAACGGCGAGATGCAACGGGACGTCCCACTGTGGGTCGTCGACGCTGACCCATTCCCTCCAGTCCAAGGAGGCAACCGGTTGGAACAGCCGGAGTTCGGTGGGGTCGCCGTCCGAGGCGAGCGAAATCGCCTGATGGGTGTAGATCCCAAGAGTGACCATCAGGCTGCCGTCCTCAGTGTCGATCAGGGCGTCCTTCAAGCCGATTCGCCCAGCCCCGAGTCCAGACGGGCATTTCCGATCAGGGCGAGCAGCTCGAGATCCTCCGATCCGTACTCCTTTCTCAGCCTGGCGAAATGCTCCTCGCCTGCCTCGACGTCGCCCGCCTTGAGCAGATACCAGCCCAGCATCTCGCGCGCGATATCAGGGCGCTCGCAGCCGAGCTCCCAGGCCCTCCGCTGGACCCGGGCGGCGGACAGGAAGTCTCCCTCCTCGCCCGCGGCGGTCGCCAGGTCGTCATACAGGTCTCCCAGCTCGACCCCGACCAGCACCCCGTTCTCCCGCAGAGCATCGAGCGCCCTCTCGGCCTCGGCGCAGCTCGACGCCTCCTCATAGACGTTGAGCAGATCCAAGGTCTGGCCCACGCGCCGACCTTAGCTCGTCAACTCGACGATCCGGATTGCTTGAGGAATGGAACGGACCGCAATCAGCCCGAATTGCCGAGCTCGGCCGCAAGCTCCCTCGGGCGACGCCCCAGCCCGGCGTCGAGCAGGTCCCGGTCCAGCGTCACCAGCGTCGCGTCGCGACTTCGGGCGACCGCGGCGTAGGCGGCGTCGTAAACGGTGAGCGCATGCTGCTCGGCGAGCTCGATCGCTACGCGAAGCTCTACTGCATGGGGACGGACGGCGGGACAGATCTGGCCCAGCGCCTCGATCACCGTCGCGACCTGGTCGGCGCGGGCCTTGACGCGCCCGCGCAAGAGCGCGTTCCCGACCTCATACGCGGTGAGGTCGAGCACCATGAGCGAGATGGTGCGCTCCCTGTGAGCCGCCAGCAGCGTTCGGGCAGGCTCGACCTCTTCCTCGCCCTCGGCATGGAACCACTTCAGCGCGACGTTGGCGTCGCTAACGACGTCGATCGCGCTTCTCGCGGGCATCACGCTCAGCGCGGATCAACTTGGCGGACTCGAAGCCGCCAGCTCCGGCGAGCGCCGCACGTCCACGCTCCAGCGCCGCGTCGATCTCCGCGGGATCGGGCCAGCCGAGCTCCCGCCGCGCCGCCTCCTGGAGGAAGGCGCTGCGACTGCTCTGCCTGGCGTCGGCCTCGCGGTCGATCCGTGCGAGCAGCTCGTCGGGCATCGAGACCATCACCTTGGGCATGGCGGCAATGAAGTATAGCCCTTGGCTATAACCTCTCACCGCTCGACGATATGTACCGAGGAGACCCGGCTAGATCAAGAGAGTCCCTGCAAACAGGACGGATCTTCCGCGTCTTCGGCGGCCTTTGAAAAATCGTGGTGTCGCCAGTTCGATTCTGGCCCTCGCCATCAGGCCTCGACCTCGCGTCTGAGGTTCTCGAACACCTTGCTCCAGCCGTCCTCGTGGTCTGCGACGGTCTCGTCGTCCCAGAGGTTGCGGTGGGTGAAGCGCACGGTCGTCTCGCCGTCGCGCTCGTCGAAGTCGATCTCGATCACCTGCTCGACCTGGTCGCGGTCGTCGTCCCAGACCCAGGTGAAGACGAGCCGGGACGGCGGGTCGATCTCCGTGTAGCGGCCGCCGCCTCCGTAGAGGGCGTTCTTGTGAGGGTCGTGCATCACGACCCGCAGCTCGCCGCCGATGCGCAGATCTACACGGGCTTCGGGCGTGTCCCAACCGTCGCCGGCCTGCCACCAGCGGCGAATCACCTCCTCGCTGGTGAACGCTTCGAAGACGCGTTGGGCCGGAGCGGCGAAGGTCCGCTCCATGGTCAGGGTGGGCCGCTCGTTCACCCCTTCATCTTCGCGCGAATCCGCATCCGCAGCCACGCCCGGACGACGAGGAGGCCGCCGGTGCCGCCCGCGAGCGGCACCAGCTCCTCCGCGGGGATCCCGGAGACGTGGGCGATCACGCGGCCTGCTCCCCATAGCGGTCGTGGTAGTTCCACCACCCGTACGGCGCCGACTGCGGGACCCCCTCCGGGGAGTCCTCCCACTCCTCCTGGCGGCCGAACGGGGTGATGTCGAGATAGCTCCAGGTGTTCCCCATCTTCTCGTCGCCGCGGGAGTCGACGAAGTAGGTGCGGTAGATCCGCTCGCCGTCCCGTAGGAAGACGTTGGTCCCGTGCCACTCGTCGACGCCGAAGTCCTTGTCGAAGTCGTCGGTGATCTCGTACCAGGGGATGTGCTCCCAGCCCTTGCGCTCCTTCAGGCCCTGGATCTCAGCCTGCGGTGCGCGCGAGACGAAGGCGAGGCTCGTGTCCCGCGCATTCAGGTGGGCGGGGTGGGCCACCTGGTCGGCGACGAACGAGCAACCGACGCAGGCCTGCTCCGGGTATCCCTCGACCTCGGCCGGGACCGCGCCCGACTCGGATGAACCTTCGTCGGCGTAGGTGGTGACCTCCGGGCCGTAGTAGGCCCGGTAGACGATCAGCTGGCGACGACCCTCGAACAGGTCGGCGAGGCTCGCCGGGCCGTCGGGCCCCTCGAAGCGGTAGTCCTTCTCCACGGCCGTCCGCGGCATCCGCCGACGTTCCGCGGCGAGCGCGTCGCCCGCCCGCATGTGCTCCTTCTCCTTCACCAGCAGCTTCTCCCGGGCCGCCTTCCACTCCTTGGGGGAGACGACTGGGGGTGTTGCGCCTCGAATGCTCATTGGGGTTCCTCCTTCAGGTAGTCATCGACGACGTCGAACAGGCGGCTCCAGCGCGCCCGTTGCACGTCCATCCACTCGGCCGCGTCGTCCAGCGCGCGCGGGTCCAGTGAGAGACGGTGATTCCTCCCGTCGATCACGCGGACCACGACTCCTGACTCCTCTAGCACCTTGAGATGCCTCGAGATCGCGGGCTTCGAGACCGGAAAGTCCCGAGTCGCCTCGGCGACCGTGGCCGTGCCTCCCGCGAGCCGCTCGACGATGCCGCGGCGGATCGGGTGGGAGATCGCCTTGAACGGATCGTTAACCATTTGGTTAACCATAGCAGGCATGCGGCGCCCGCCCCGCCGCGTGCCCCGCTTCGCCTGCGAAGGGCAGGGACCCGGCTGGCTCGGCCGGGTGCCAGCATCAAGGCGTGATCAGCGGCGAGGAGCGACTGCACGACGTCTCGTGCCTGGTGCACGTGCACAGCACCTACTCTGACGGCACCGCCACGGTCCCCGAGCTGCTCGACGATGCCCGCAGGGCGGGCGCGGATGCCCTGCTGCTGACGGACCACGACTCGCTCGGCGCGCGCGAGAACGGCTGGGAGGGCGAGCACGACGGTGTGTTTCTGCTTGTCGGAACCGAGGTGAGCCCGAAGCGCGGCCACTACCTCGCCTTCGGCGTCGAGAGGGAGATCCCGCATCGGGGCCGCTCGGCGCGGGAGATCGCCACGGCCGTTCGTGAGGCAGGCGGCGTCGGCTTCGCGGCGCACCCCTTCTCGCGCGGGGCTCGGATGCTGATCCCGTCGCTCGCGCGGCGGATCGTGCTGCCGCACGGGTGGCCGGCGTTCGAGGAGGAAGGCGGGACGGACGGGATCGAACTGTGGAGCCTCTTGACCGACGCGGCGGAGGGGTGGCGCACCCCAGCCGAGGCGGTCCGCTGGCTTCGCAACCCGGAGGCGGCCGTGGCGTCGGGCCCGCCGGCCCGGCACCTGGAGACCTGGGACGCGCTCTCGGCTCGCCGCCGCGTCCCGGCCGTCGGCGGTCTCGACGACCACCAGCGCGGATTTCGCCTCCGCGGCAGGGTGCGCTCTCCGGTCCCCCATTGGCGGACCTTCCGGCTGCTCCGCACACATCTCCTCTGCGAGCGACCGCTCTGCGGCGATCTGGCGGCGGACCGCAGCACGCTCCTCGCCGCGCTCCGTGCCGGCAGCGCCTGGCTTGCCTGTCCGTTCGTGGCGCCCGCCCACGGAGCCCGGCTCTGGGCCGAGCGCGCCGACGGCACCTCGATCGTGATAGGAGACGAGGGGGCGGCCGGTCGCTCGGTGCTTCGGCTCCGGCTCCCGCGGCCGGCCGACGTCACGGTGCGCCGCAACGGTGCTGCGATCGAGAAGAGAGTCTCGGCGAACTTGGACCTGGACATCGCCCATCCGGGGGCGTACCGGATCGAGGCGAGGATCGAGGGACGGCTGTGGCTTCTCTCGAACCCGGTCCACCTACGGCGATGAGCGCGGCGGATCCCCTCGCCACGCCGCGCTAGCTGGACGTCGCCCGCGCAGCCCCGGGGTCGTCGGTCGTGGACACTGTTGCGCTGGATGGCGCAAAGGAAGAGGCCGATCGTCGGGGCGCACGTCTCACCCGAGCATCCGCTGGAGACGGCCGAGGCGCTGGAAGCCGACTGCGTCCAGATCTTCCTCTCCGACCCGCAGGGATGGCGCAAGCCGGCCGCCCGTGCGGATGCGGACGAGCTTCGCGAGTCGTCGATGCCCGTCTACGTCCACGCCCCGTACCTGATCAACGTCTGCTCGCCGCGGAACAACGTCCGCTACGGCTCTCGCAAGATCCTCCAGCAGACGTGTGACGCCGCAAATGCGATCGGCGCCGCCGCGGTGATCGTTCACGCGGGGCACGCGGAGGACGGCATCGCGGAGGGGGTCGGCCGCTGGCCGCGGACGCTGGAGATGCTCCAGTCGGAGGTGCCCGTCCTGATCGAGAACACGGCCGGTGGCGAGAACGCCGTCGCCCGCCGCTTCGACGCGCTGGCGATGCTCTGGGAGGCGGTCTCGAAGGCCGACACCGAGGTCGAGGTCGGCTTCTGCTTCGACACCTGTCACGCCCATGCGGCGGGTGAGGAGCTCGGGGATGCGGTCGAGCGAGTCTCGGCGATAGTCGGCCGGATCGATCTGCTGCACGCGAACGACTCACGCGATCCACCCGGAACCGGCGCGGACCGGCATGCGAATCTCGGCAAGGGCGAGATCGGCGCCGAGGTGCTGACCGAGATGATCAGGGCGGCGGGACCACCGGTTGTCGTCGAAACCCCGGGTGGCGCCGCGTCCCTGCGCGCCGACCTGCACCTCGTGCGCGCCGCGCTTGGCTAGACAATGCCGGCTTGGCGCAGGGCCGGGAGGTAGCTAGGAGCCGACCAGCCTCGCCGTACGCTCGGCGTTGATCGCGTCAATCGCCTCGACGAGGTCACCCGTGTCGTAGAAGTCGGAGGCGATCAGGCTGACGGGGAGACCCCGGGCGCGGGCGCATTCGCGGGCGCGTTCGAGGATGAAGCGTCGCTTCAGGAAGCCCTCGTTGGCCTTGAGGCGCGGTGGGAACACGTCGGCCCAGTGGTTGAGCATCAGCAGGGGGCTGTCTGGGCTTCCCCGGTTCAGGTCGCAGCTCGTCTCCTTCGGCTTCGTGGCGCCGAGCGGGGTGTCCTGCACGAACGAGAAGCCGTCGAGGTACCAGGGAACGGTTCCGTCGGCGTCCTTCTCGGTGAACACGATCGCCCGCTCGTTGCTGCGCACGAGCTGGCCGAGCGTCGGGAGCGGCTGGCTGCGGAAGAGCGTCGTCACGTAGCGGTCCATCCCGCTCCGCTTGAAGACCTCGGCGATCTCGACCGGCGGCACGTAGGGCTCGATGAAGAGGATCACGACCTCGCCCGGGTTGGCGTCGAGGAACTCCCGGATCGTCGTCAGCGCCTCCTCCATCCTCGTCGCCCCGAGCTCGCAGACGGTGTGGCACAGCCAGACGTCGCGCTCGCCACCCTCGTTCTCGCGGACACCGAGGCTGCTCGTCAGCCGTTCGGCCGCGGCCAGCACGCTCGGCGGCAGGTTCGCGGCGACGCGGTTGCGGTCTCTCCCCTCCGCCTCGAAGTCGGTCCGGACCTTTCCGTCGGCACCCTGAACTCCCCAGTGTGGGTCGATCAGGAACAGCCTCACCCCGTCGCGCAGCTGGCGCTCGATGTCGCGGCGCTGGTTGGCGATGAACCAGCCCGGGGTGTCGGCGGCCGAGAAAGAGTTGTGGGTGCCCGCGAAGGCGACCTGGTTGAGAGGCAGCTTGCAGAGCTCGGGCGAGCCGTTGCAGCCCTCGGATGGGACGGCCGCCTTGCTCGGGTCATCGGCGCTGTCGAGAGCGACGATCAGGATCACGGCGACCACGGCGACCACGGCGGCACCGACCCCGCCCGTGATCGCCAGGGTGCGCTTGCGTCCCTCACGAGCCGCCTCCCCGGTGGCCTCGGGCGGTTGGAGGAGCACCAGCAGCTCGCTGACGCCGAAGAAGACGAGGTAGGCGCCGAGCAGGATCGCGACGAGCCGCAGCGCCAGCCCCGGCTCGAGCGCGATGAAGAACCCGATCGCCACCACCGCGATCCCCCTCACCGCCTTTCCCCATGTGGTGCGCGGTTCCCGCGTGACGCGCTCGCGCAGGCGCGTCGCGGGGTTCTCGAGCTGTTCCGGGTCGAGCGCCGCCGCGGCCCCGGCGACGACCAGGCCGGTGAAGGCCATCACCAGTCCCCACCCGAACAAGCCGCCGAAGAAGGCATCGAGGAAGCCGCCGACGGCGCCCCGCACCTCCTCGTCGGTGAGCTCGTCGTCGCCGTAAACGCCGTTCAGGGTGGTCTCGCGGAGGACGAGCAGGGCGATCGCGACCAGCACCCCGACCGCGGCGACCGCGATTGCCGCGCGCATCAGACCGACGCGACGATCGGGCGCGACCCAGACGCCCCCGGCGAGCGCGATCACGGCGAGCAGCGGCAGGACCAGCCCCAAGACCCGGATCGAGTCGGCGGCGTCGAGCGTCCCCTGCGCGAAGTCGCGCTGCTTGAGGTTGAGCAGTGCGACATCCAGGTCCGGGGGGACCTGCTTGGCGAGGCCCGGCGAAACGGATTGAAGCCCGAAGCGAACGATCTCCGACGCGTCGGCGAGGTCGAACACGAAGTTCTTCTTCTCGCGCACGAAGAAAAGGCGGTTCGCCTGCACCGCCGCGCTCCGGAACAGCTTCCGGAACGCGTTGGTGTCGATCGCCGCGTCGACCACCGACTCGATCACCGGCCGCGCCGCGACCAGGTCCGTCGATCCCCGGTCGATCACGTTGACGACGATCTCGCGGCTGACGACCTTCCTGACGTCGTCGTCCTCGAGCGCCGCCTCCGCCCTGTCGGCGAAGGAGTTCTGGTCGATCACCTCGTTCCGGGCGTAGAGCAGCACGGCCCCCGCCAGCAGCAGCACGGCGCCGATCACCGTGAGCGCCACGCTCGCGGCGGTTCGCGTGCCCTGCGCTGATCGTCGAGGCCGAGCGCTCGCCACCGATGTTGCAAACTATCGGCCCGGAAGGCGGCCGTGGTTACCGAGTTCTGCCCTGAGACGGCTCGGTGCGGCGGCCTCAGACCCGGCTCGGCGCGCGGCCGACGACCGCGCTGCCCGCCCGGAGGGCGAGCAGGGCCGCCACCGAGAGGAAGATCGCGACCCCCGCGAACGCTGCGCCGAGCCCGTACGCGTCGGCGGCTGCCCCGCCGACGGTCGCGCCCACGACCTCGCCACCGGCCCAGCCGAAGTTCGTGATTCCCGCCGTCATCCCCTGATGGAGGCCGGTCGCCTCGATCGCGTCGGAGATCGCCTTGGTCGCGGGCGTGAAGCAGATACCCGCCCCGATCGAGGTCCCGACCACCGCCGCGACCACGATCGCGAGCACCGAGACCGCGCCGATCGTCCCGAGCGCGATGGCCGAGATCAGCAAGCCGAGGACGTAGGGGGCGAGCCACGAGTGCTCGTCCGCGTAGCGGCCGGCGCGCGGAGAGAGCGCCGCCTCCACCGCCGCCCCGATCGTGAATCCGACCGCGATCACGAAGGCGCCGCCGCCGAGATCGTCGATCTTCAACGGGACCAGCACGCCGATCGCGCCGAACTCCACGGACGGCACCGCCAGCAGCGCGCCCGCGATCATCACCGGCCGCCCTCGCAGCGCCCGCGCGACCTGCCCGACCGTGTCGCGCGTCCGCGCCCCCGGCTCCGGGACGCGCAGCGCCATCGCGGCGAGCACCAGCGAGATCACGAGCACGCTCCCGAACACCGGCTCTGTTCCGAGGGCGTCTGCGAGGGCCCCGAGCGGCGGCCCGAGCAGGGCGCCCGCGATCGCGATCCCCAGCAGCGTCCCGATCATCTCGCCGCGGCGCTCGCCGCCCTCCGCTTCGATCACCCAGGTGAACGCCCCGGCCCACGTCATCGCGCCAGCGACGCCCTGCAGGAACCGCGCGGCGTCGAGGACTCCGATCTCGTTGCCGAACCCGAACCCGATGCTGGAGGCCCCCATCAGCACCAGCCCGACGACCACGGTCAGTCGCGGCCCGGCCCTCGCCGCGAGGAACCCCGCGGGAAGTGACATCAGCAACGTCCCCGCCGGGTAGGCGGCCGTCAAGACACCGGCCTCGGTTTCGCTGAGCCCGAGGTCGTCGACGTACTGGGGCAGGAGCGGCGAGATCGCCGCGAAGAACGCGAGGTCCTGGACGACGATCAGCGAGGCGATCACGAGCAGCCGCCTCGGCACCATCTCGCTCATCGGCCCAACCTAGCTGGCGCCGGCTGCGGCTAGCGCGAGCGGCGCGGCGCCGCGGGCTCCTGCTCGGCCTCGACGCCCTTCCCGCGCTCCTCCGCCATCCGGAGGAACCCAATAGGAACAAATGCGGTAAGGCGGCCTGATCTTCGCGGCCTGGGCGGGCTCCGAGGTGACGATCGCTGCCGCGGTCGCGCTGTCGGGCGACCTGGCCACAGCGACGCTTTCGTGGATCGCGATCCCGGTCGTGACGCTGAGCGCCCGGTTCTCGCTTCGGGGCGTCGTCGCCGGGGTGGCGATCGCGCTCGGGCTGGTGCTCGCGGTCGCATTCAGCGTCCATGCCCAGGCCGTCCTCGACAAGCCCACCGCTCGTGATCGCCCCGTGCGCGCTGGTCCTCGCGATCGCGGCCCTGTCGACGGCGCTGATGGGGTCCGACCTGCATCACCGCGCCGCCGGCGTGATCGACCCGTTGACCGGGATGCTGAACCGCAAGGCGCTCGGCAACCGCGTCACCGAGCTCACGCAGCAGTCCGAGCTCACCGGGGCCCCGGTCGGGCTGATCGTCGGTGACCTCGACAACTTCAAGCGCGTCAACGACACGCACGGCCACGCGGTCGGCGACGGCGCGCTCAAGGACGTCGCGTACGCCCTCCACAAGGAGCTGCGGGCGTTCGACCTCGCCTACCGGATCGGGGGCGAGGAGTTCCTGGTGCTCCTGCCCGGCGCGGACGTTGACGAGAGCGTCGAGATGGCGGAGGAGCTTCGGGAGGCGGTCGAGGCCGCCGGCCTCGACGGCGGCGCCCTGACGATGAGCTTCGGCGTCAGCGGATCGCCGGTCGGTACCCGGTTCGACTACGACGCCGTCTTCGCCGCCGCCGACGCCGCCCTCTACGAGGCGAAGGAGGCCGGCCGCAATCGGGTCGAGGTCGTCTGGGAGGCGGGTGCGGTGAACGGGAACGCTTTGACTGAGCCAGTGCTGAGCCCCGCCGGCTGAGAACGCGGCCGAGCCCGCGTTCAGCGCCGCTCGGGGCCTGTGGGCACCTCGGCCGGCGCCGCCGGGCCGGGTGACTCGACCGGCGCCGGCATCACTCCGGCCGGCGGCCCGACCGGTCCGCTCGGCGTCCAGCCTCGATTCATGCGCAGCAGGACGAGCAGCCCCACCAGCCCGGCGAGCGCAGAGAGCCCACCGGCATAAGCGAGGGTGCCGCGGGCTCCGATCGCGGCGACCAGCAGTCCTCCGGCCGCGAAGGCGGCCAGCTCGGCCGAGTTGCGGATCCCGTTGTAGGCGGCGAACGCGCGCCCGTGCAGCGGCTCCGGGACGCGGACGTGGATCAGGGTGCGGAACATCACGTTCTTGAGACCGTGCGCGAACCCGCCCATGAACGAGCAGGCGAGATAGAAAGCGAAGCTGAGCCAGAGGGCGGGCAGGGCGAGGCCGGCTCCCTGTACGGCGACGGCGGCAAGGCCAGTGGCGGCGACCGCGCCCGCCGCCACCCGCGGCGAGACGAGCAATGCCCCGAGCGCCATCCCGACGGTCCAGACCGAGGCGAAGATCCCGTACGCGGTGTCACCCATGCGGAGCACGTCCTTGACGAAGAACAGCTCGCCCACCCAGACCGCAGACATGAACAGCAGCGAGACGAATGCGACCGTCATCACCAGCGCCAGGAGGCGATCGCGGAAGAGAAAGGCGATTCCGTCCTGGGCGCTCGGGGATTCACCGCCAGCCGGGAAGGCGGCCGGATCCCGGCGCACCTTCAACGCCAGCGCCGCGAGGGCGACCGCCGCAAACGTCGCCGCGTCGACGAGCATCGCCAGCTCCAACCCACCGGCGGCGAACAGGAAGCCGCCCGCGACCGGGCCGATCGCGAAGCCGAGATAGCGCGCGGTCTCGACCTGACCGTTCGCCTCCTGGATCCGGGCCTCGCCCACCAGCGGCGGAACCAGCGAGAACTCGGCCGGGGAGGAGACGGCGAAGACGACGCCGAGAAGGGCGGTCAGGGCGAGGACCGCCGCCGTGCTGTCGGCGAACGCCAGCACGGCCGCGATCGCAGCGCCTGCCGCCGACACGACCGCCAGCAGCCGCCGGGCCTCGATCCTGTCGACGAGCAGGCCGGCGTGACCAGCCACCAGGACCGAGGGACCGAACAGGCAGATCCACAGTGCCGCCACGGCGATGCCCGAATCGGTCGTCTCCTTGACGTGCAACCCGAGCGCGACGATCGCGACCCAGTCGCCCAGCGCGGAGAGGCCGACGGCCCCGGCGACGAGCCTGAAATCCCGGCTCCGCAGCAGGCTCCCCCTTCCCTCGGTGGCGGTCACGGCCACCTCGCCGGGTCGCTACGCCCGCCCGTAGACCGGTATCTCCGCGCCGGAGATCGGATCCGAATCCGGCGAGCAGAGGAAGCGGATCACGCGGGCGATCGCCGCGGGGGTCACCCAGGCCTCGAAATCGGCGTCGGGCTGCTCCTCGCGGTTCCGCGGCGTGTCGATCACGCTCGGCAATATCGCGTTCGCGCGCACCCCGTCCTCGCGGTACTCGACGTGCAGCGAGCGGACCAGGGCGAGGACCGCGGCCTTCGAGATTGCGTAGGCGCTGCCGCCGGAGAACGGACGCAACGCCGGCCTCGCTCCCACGCAGACGATCGAGCCGCCGCCCTTGATCAGCTCGGGCAGAGCGGCCCGGCAGCAGTTGACCGCGCTGGCCAGGTTGAGCGCGAGCATCTTGTCGAGCTCCGCGGGGTCGGCCTCGTGCAGGCGGGGGCCCGCGGTGAACCCGCCGACGAGGTTGACCAGCGCTCTGACCGGCCCGGCCTTCGCCGCCGCCGCGACGGCGGACTCGGCGCCGCCCTCTAGCAGGTTCGCCTCGACCAGCGTCAGCCCGTCGCGGTCACCCAGTTCCGACTCGATCGCGTCGCGCTCGTGCTCCATCAGCCAGGTCGTGACCACCCGCGCTCCGCCGTCGAGCAGGTCCATGACGACGGCGCGCCCCAGCCCGCCCGTCCCGCCGGTGACCAGCGCGACGCCCTCGACGCGGCCCGGATCCGTCACGAACGTCCTCGACTCGACGACTTCATCGATGGCAACAGTCGCAGAAATCCGACACCGCGGCCGGAGAGTCGTGTCCGGAAACGCCTCTACCTTGGACGACCTGATGAGCGAGCAGATCGCACTCGACAACGGAAACGGAAACGGGCAAGGTGGCGAGGCCATCAAGCTCCGCGACTTCATCGACGGCCAGGACGTCGACGCCGTCTTCGCCGTGCGCGAGCGCGACCTGCGCCAGAAGCGGAACGGCGAGGACTGGCTGCGCCTGACGCTCGCCGACGGCACCGGGACAGTCACCGGAATCGCATGGGACGGCGTCAAGGACTGCTTCGAGGCTTCGGCGCCGGGGACGATCGTCCGCGTCGCCGGCCGCTTCTCGATCCACCAGCAGTACGGAAAGCAGATCAAGCTCGAGTCCGTGCGGGCGGCAAACCCGGAGGAGTACGACCCCGAGGAGCTCGCGGAGGCGCCGAAGGTGCCGCTCGAGCGGCTCGAGGCCGATCTGCGCGAGCTGATCTCGACCGTCCAGAGCCACTCGCTGCGGCAGCTGCTCGGGCGCTTCTTCGGCGCGGACACCGCCGCGTGGCGGCGCTTCCGCGAGGCGCCGGCGGCGAAGCACTACCACCAGGCCTATCGGGGCGGGCTGCTCGAGCACTCGCTGTCGGTCGCCCAGGCCGTCAGCGCCGCATCGAGCTTCTTCCCCGGCATCGACCGCGACGTCGCCGTCACCGGCGCGCTCCTGCACGACATCGGCAAGACGCAGGCCTACAACGACGATCCGCTCGCGATCGACCTCACCGACGCCGGCCGCCTCCATGGTGAGATCCCGCTCGGCTACTACAGGGTCCGCCGGGAGATCGACGAGATCGACGGGTTCGACCCCGCCCAGGCCGAGGCGGTGCTTCACATCATCCTCTCGCACCACGGATCGCTCGAGCATGGCTCACCGGTGGTGCCCTGCACACGCGAGGCGACCCTCGTCCACACGATGGACAACCTCGGCGGCAAGCTCGGCAGCTTCGACCGGCTCGAAAAGGAGCTGGCTGACGGCGAGACCTGGTCGCGCTTCGACCGCGGGATCGACGCCGCGGCCTTCTTCGGCTCACGCGCCGCCTGAGCGAAACGAGGCACGGCCCCGCAAAATGCGCTTTTCGATCCGGAGGCCGGGGAGGGCGTGGGCGCTCCGCGACTATCCGCGACTATCCTGCTCAGGAGTGGCTAAGGACACCGAGAAGCTGATCCGCCAGCTCTCGCTGATTTCCTTTCTGATGGCCCAAGGGAGGCCGGCCTCCGCGCTCGAGATCAAGCGCGAGGTGGAGGGGTACAGCGACATGAACGACGACGCCTTCGCGCGGCGCTTCTACGCCGACCGCGCCGAGCTCGAGAGCCTCGGGATCACTCTCCAGGTCGAGAAGCCGGGCGAGAGCCTGCAGGGCTACGAGTCCGAGCTCTACTCGCTCCCGCCCGAGAACTTCTACCTCGACGCGATCGAGTTCGGCGACGACGAGCTGGCGGCGCTGCAGACCGCGCTGCACCTGCTCGACGGGGAGTTCGCCTACGCCGAGCCGCTCCGGTTGGCCCTGCAGCAGGTCTCCTGGGGGCGGCCCAGCCCGCTCACCTCGCCCGAGGCGAGCGCGGTCGAGGTGCGGATGACCGCGAAGGCCGACGGCGCCGAGATCTCCCAGCGGCTCTCGAAGATCGAGACCGCGATCTCCCGCCGCAAGCGGATCGAGTTCACCTACTACACGATCGAGCGCGACGCGACCGAGAAGCGCAAGGTCGACCCCTACCACCTCGTCTACCGCGGCGGGCAGTTCTATCTGATCGGCCACTCTCACGAGCGCGGCGCGGTCCGGGTCTTCCGCCTCTCGCGCATCCGCGGCAAGGTCTCCTACGCCTCCAAGGCCGAGCACGACTTCAGCGCACCCGACGAGTTCGACCGCCGCGACTACGGGCGGCGCGCGGAGTGGCAGCTCGGCGAGATCCAGGGGACCGCCAAGGTGTTTCTCTCCGAGCGGATCGCCTGGCTGGTCGAGCGCGACTTCGGCGCCTATGGCGAGATCCGGCGCGCGACCAAGGCGGACGGCGCCCCCGGCAAGGGAGTCGTGTTCGAGACGGACTTCGCATCGGCTCGGCAGATGGTCGCCTGGGTGCTCCACTGGCGTCAGAACGCGACGGTCCTCGAGCCGGAAGCGCTTGCCGACGAGGTCGGGGAGCGGCTCGAGCTGCTCCGCGAGCGACACACGGACGAGTTCGACGTCGCGCGCTCGAAGGGCACGGTCCCGCCGCCGCTGGCGCGCACGGGCCGCTCCAACGGGCGCTCGGAGTCCTCGATCCGGCCCGAGCGCTTCGCCCGCCTCGTCACCCTCGCCGGGATGCTGATCGAGTCGGCGAAGGCGGGCGAGCGCCTCCCCGTCAGCGAGGTCGTCGACAAGCTCAAGCTCAGCTCCGAGGAGCTTCGCGACGACATCGAGCTGCTCAACGTCGTCAACTTCGGCGGCGGCACCTACGTCCTCTACGCGGAGCTCGTCGGCGACGAGATCGAGGTCGACTCCGAGCCCTACGGCGACAACTTCGCCCGCCCCGCCCGCCTGCTCCCCCTCGAGGCCAAGGCGCTGGTCGCGGCGATCGATCTGTTCGGCGACCACCTCCCCCAGAGCGGCCTCGCGAGCGCCCGCAAGAAGATCGTCTCGGCGCTGGGACACGACCCCTCCGAGGAAGGCCTCGAGATCGCTGCGTCGGGCGGCGACGACTCAGACATCGCGCGCAAGGTGAACGAGGCGATCGCCGCGCAGCGGGTGCTCAGCATCCACTACTACAAGGAGAACGAGGACGAGTTCACCAAGCGCGAGATCGAGCCCTATCGCCTCGCGAACGGCCCCGAGGGCTGGTACGTCGCCTCGTACGACCGCAAGCGCCACGACATCCGCCATTTCCGCCTCGACCGGATCAAGGAGGCGACCCCGACCAAGGAGGGCTTCGAGCCGCGCCCCGAGTTCGCCGACATCGCGGCGATCGAAGGCGGCTGGCTCTCCGGCGAGAACGTCCCCGCCGCCGACGTGGCCAGCGTCTGGGTCTCGCCCGAGCGCGCCCGGTGGGCGCGGGAGGAGCACACGGTGGTCGAGGAGTTGGCCGACGGCGCCGTCGTGATCGAGGTCCCGTTCGGCAGCTCCGACTGGCTGCTCCGCGAGATCCTCAAGGGCGCCGGCGACTTCGTCGTCCTCGAGCCGGACGACGCCCGCGAGACGGTCCGCGGCGAGCTCGAGACCGACAGCGCGGCCCACCCCGCAGCCGTCAAGGCCGCCTAGCACCCCGACACCGTACGGGTGCACAATCGAGGACGCCATGGGGTCCTCGAATGCACTGCGGTCGGGGCGACCTGGCTCTAGAGCGCGTCTGCGCCAGCCAGGCGTCAATCTTCGGCCGATGGCCGAAGCCGACATCGAGGTGCTCGTCGCACCGAACCCCGGGCCGCTGACGCTCGAGGGCACCAACACCTACCTCGTCGGGCGCGACCCGACGGTGGTGATCGACCCCGGGCCCAGGGACGAGGGGCACGTCGAGGCGATCCGCGCCGCGGCCCGGGAACGGGGTGGGATCGGCAGAGTGCTGCTCACCCACGGGCACGAGGACCACTCGGGCGGCATCGAGCTGCTCGACGTGACTCCGACGACGATCCCCGACGGCGAGTCCCACGACGGCATCGCCGCGGTGGCGACCCCGGGCCACGCAGCCGACCACGTCTGCTTCCTGCTCGCCCCCGGGCACCCGGCCGCTCCGGACGCGATCGGGACGATCTGCTTCTCGGGTGACCTGATCCTCGGCGAGGGCTCGACGATCGTCCCCCCGGCCGCCCAGGGGGGCTCGCTCGCCGACTACATGCGCTCGTTGCGCAAGCTCGCCGCGCTCGACCTGGAGCTGATCTATCCGGGGCACGGGCCCGTGATCATGGACCCCGCCGCCAAGGTCGCCGAGTACATCGAGCACCGCGAGAGCCGCGAGCGTCGGCTCGTGGCGGCCCTCAAGCGCGGGGAGCGGTCGCGCATCGCGCTGCTCGCGGAGGTCTGGGACGACGTCCCCGCCGAGCTGCGGCCGATGGCGGCGTACGCGCTGCAGGCGCATCTCGACAAGCTCGGAGAAGAGGGGCGCCTGCCCGGGGACCTCTCCGAGTAGCGCGGAGCAGGCGGCGGCCTACTGGTATCAATCGACGATGGCAATCGACCTGAACCGCCTGCTGAAGGGCGGGCTCGCGGGGGCCGGGATCGGGAGCGCCCTGTTCGGGGCCACGGCCGCCGGTCTCTGGTGGCAGCTCTTCAAGCGCCCGCAGCCGCGCACCGAGGGCGAGCTCCGGGTGCGGGGGATCCACGGCCGCGTCGAGGTCGCCCGCGACCGGTGGGGGATGCCGTGCGTGCGGGCCGGCGACAAGCACGATCTCTGGTTCGGGCTCGGCTTCTGCCATGGGCAGGACCGGCTCTGGCAATGCCTGCTGCACCGGATGGTCGTGTCCGGGCGGCTCTCGGAGATGGCCGGCCGCGACGGGCTGACGGCCGACCGGTTCATGCGCACGATCGGCATGTACCGCGCCGCGGAGCGGGAGGCGGCCGCCCTCGAGCCCGAGGTCCGATCGCTGCTCGAGTCCTATTGCGCGGGCCTGAACGAGGCCGCCCGCACCGCTCCGGCGCCTCCCGCGGAGCTGCAGTTGATGCGCCTCGAGGCCGAGCCCTTCCGCCCGGTCGACTGCCTCGCGGGCGGCAAGCTCTTCGCGTTCGGGATGTCGGTCAACTGGGAGCGCGAGCTGCTGCGCGCCGACCTGGTGCGCGAGCTCGGTGAGGAGCGGGCCGCCACGCTGGAGCCCGGCTACCCGCTCGGCAATCCCGTCGTGACCACCCCGGGCCACGGCTACGAGGGGGACGGGCTCGCCCTCGCCGAGCAGATCGCGAAGGTCCGGGACTTGATCGGGCTGCCCGCGGGCGCCACCGGCTCCAACAACTGGGCAGTGGCGGGCACGCGCTCGGTGACCGGCACCCCGCTGATCGCAGGCGATCCGCACCTGCCGAGCGCGATGCCGGGTTTCATCCACGAGGTCGCGTTGGAGCTCGGCGACCGCTTCTGCCGCGGCGGCGCGATCCCCGGCATCCCGACCGTCTTCTTCGGCCAGAACAACGACGTCTGCTGGACGTTCACAAACGTCCTCGCCGATTGCCAGGACCTGTTCGTCGAGCGCGTCCGGGAGGAGGACCAGACCTACCTGTTCGAGGACGAGTGGCTGCCGCTGGAGGTGGTCGACGAGGAGATAAGGGTCCGGGGCCAGGCCGACCCCGTCCGTCTCCGGGTCCGCTCCACGCACCACGGCCCGATCGTCAACGAGCAGCTCGGCGCGGACGACGAGCAACCGCTGGCCCTGTGCTGGACGGCGCTCGACGCCCCCTCGGTCTCACCGGCGCACTTCGCCGTGCTCGACCCTCGCAGCGGCGCCGAGCTCGTCGAGATGCTGCGGCCGGTCGCGATGCCGGTCGTGAACCTGATCTGGGCCGACCGTGACCGGATCGGCTATCGGATGATCGGGCACGTCCCGAGGCGGTCGGGTGGGGTGCCCGACCTTCCGAAGCCGGGCTGGACCGGCGAGTACGAGTGGGAAGGAGTCGTTCCCTACGACGAGCTGCCCGAGCTCGTCGACCCCGAGTCTGGCTACCTGGTCACCGCCAACAACAAGGTGGTGGGCTCCGACTACCCCCACCACATCTCGAGCGACCACCTCGACGGCTTTCGCGCCAAGCGGATCGAGCAGCTGCTGCTCGCGACCGACGAGCACGACGTCGACGGTTTTCGGCGGATGCAGGTCGATCTGCACTCGATCCCGGGGGACGAGGTCGCGCGCCGCCTCGCCCGCCTCTCGCCGCCCGGTCAGCGGGAGATCCGCGCGATCGAGCGGCTGCGCAGCTGGGATGGCGAGCTCGGCCCGGAGTCGGTCGCGGCGACCATCTACCAGGCCTTCGTGCTGCGGATGAGCCGCGAGTTCGCCCGGATCACGATCGGCGACCGCGATCTGGTCGAGCGCTACCTCGACCGCGCCGACAACGGCTTCCTGGCCCACGTCACCTCGCCATGGCGCTGGCACTGGCACCTGCTCGAGCTCTGGCGCGAGGGGGACGAGGAGCTGATCGGCCGCCCGTGGGACGCGCTCGCGCTGGAATCGCTGCGCGGCGCCCTCGACGAGCTGGAGAGCGAGTACGGGGCCGACCCGGAGAACTGGCGCTGGGGCAGCGTCCACGAGCTGCGGTTCCCGCATGCGCTCGGCGCCATCAACCCGGCATTCGACTGGGTCTTCAACCGTAGGCTCCGTGTCGGTGGCGGCCAGGAGACGGTCGCCCAGGTCGCCTATGACCCCAACGATCCCTTCGAGGCGATCTGGGCGCCGGCGTGGCGGATGGTCGCCGACCCCGCCGATCCCGACCGCTCCTGCTGGCAGACGTTTACGGGGCAGAGCGGGCATGCGATGAGCGCCCACTACGACGACCTGCAGCCGCGCTGGCTCGCCGGCAAGCTGCAGCCGATGCGCGGCGAAGGGCCCTGGTCGGAGCTGGCCCTGACCCCGGATGCCTAGCCGCCGAGACCAGATCACGCTCAGTGACGAGGAGCAGCGCGAGCTGCTGGACACCGAGCGCGTCGTGATCGTCAGCTCGCTCGGCCCGCGGGGGTGGCCGCACTCGATGCCGATGTGGTTCGCCGTCCGCGACGGCGAGATCTGGGCCTGGACGTACGCGAAGTCCCAGAAGGTCCGGAACCTCGAGCGCGACGCCCGCACCACCCTTCTGATCGAGACGGGCGAGGAGTACACCGAGCTGCGCGGGGTGATGATCGAGGCGGAGGCGGAGATCCAGCGCGATCCCGAGGTCGTGCTCGAGTTCGGCAAGGAGCTGACGGTCCGCTACGCCGAGGGGATCGACTCGATCGAGGGCGACGCGGCGGCGGCGCTCCAGGCCCAGGCCGCGAAACGGGTCGCGATCCGCTTCGCCCCGGTGCGAACGGCGAGCTGGGACCACCGCAAGCTGGGAGGCACCTACTGACCATCGGTGGCACACGTGCTCGGCAGGCTCGCCGAGATCGTGGATCAGCCAGGCGGTACCGAGAATTCTGCAATCCCCCCTGCAAATGCAGGACCCGCAGGTACCGAATAGCGTCGATCGTCTAGTGTTCCGCGCGTTCGGAACGAACTCCGGGCACGTTCGGAAAGGAATCCGGGCACTGAAGTGGGAGCTGACGCGACCGTGACATTGAAGGCGACGATCCTGGGGGCTATCGCCGCCGCGGCTCTGGCGCTGGCACCCGCCGCCCAGGCCGGTGTGGTGTCCAGCTCGGGCGGAATCGTCTACTACGTCGGCAGTCAGGGCGAGCGAAACGACGTGCTCGTCACGGTCGACTCGTTGCTCGGGATCCCGGTCTATTCGATCACCGACAACGATGCGATCCCGATCTCCCTCGGGGCCGGCGCCGGTCCGGCCTGCGAGCTCGTCAACGCCGTCGGCATGTGCCGCACGGCCGGGATCAACAGCCTCTTCATCGACACCCGCGATCGCGACGACACGATCACGATCGCCGACGCGGGAGTCTTCGGGGGAGTCCCGGTCGGCGCCAGGATGATCGGCGGCCGGGGCGTGGACGTGCTGCTCGGCGGAAACGGCGGGGACATCCTCAAGGGCGGCAACGGCCGCGACTCCCTGCGGGGGCGCAAGGGCGCCGACGGCTACAGGTCGGGCCGCGGCTCGGACACCCTGCAGACCCTCGACGGTGCAGCCGACGCCTGGATCAGCTGCGGGCCCGGCTACCGCGACCTGCTCCGCGCCGACAAGCCCGACCCGCCGTCGAAGAACTGCGAGCTGGGCAAGTTCGCGAAGCGCTCGAAGCGCAAGTAGGAGACCGTCCACCGACTGTGCGCTCGCCGACCGGCGCGAGTAGCCTTGCCCGCGCATGCAGGACCTGAAGGGACTGATCCTCTCCGGTGGCGCCGGGACTCGCCTGCGGCCGATCACCCACACCTCGGCCAAGCAGCTCGTGCCCGTCGCGAACAAGCCCGTCCTCTTCTACGGACTCGAGGCGCTGGTCGGGGCCGGAGTCACCGAGATCGGGATCATCGTCGCCCCGGAGACCGGCGGCGAGATCAGGACGGCGGTCGGCGACGGCTCCGGTTTCGGCGCAGAGGTCACGTACATCGAGCAGGAGGCGCCACGTGGCCTCGCGCACGCCCTGCTCACCGCGGAGGGGTTCATCGGCGACAGCCCCTTCGTGATGTATCTCGGAGACAACCTGCTGCGCGACGGGATCGCCGACCTCGTCTCCGCCTTCCGCTCCTCCGAGCCCGAGGCGCTGATCCTGCTCACCCGCGTCGACGATCCCTCCGCCTATGGCGTCGTCGAGCTCAACGGCGAGCGGGTCGTCCGCCTCGTCGAGAAGCCGAGCGACCCGCCCAGCGATCTGGCCCTGGTCGGCGTCTACATGTTCAGCCCCGAGATCTTCAGCGCGGCGCGGACGATCGAGCCCTCCTGGCGCGACGAGCTCGAGATCACCGACGCGATCCAGGCGCTCATCGAGGATGGCAAGCGAGTCGAGCCCCACGTCGTCAAGGGCTGGTGGAAGGACACCGGCCGGCTCGAGGACATGCTGGAGGCGAACAGGCTCGTGCTCGAGGACCTCGAGAGCCGGATCGACGGCGAGCTCGTGGACTCCCAGGTCGAGGGAAGGGTCGTGATCGAGTCTGGCGCGAGGCTCGAGGGGACGCGTGTCCGGGGCCCAGCCGTGATCGACGCGGGAGCCGAGATCAGCAACGCCTACATCGGCCCGTACACCTCGATCGGCCGGGACGTGGTCGTGAGCGGCTCCGAGATCGAGCACTCGATCGTGCTGGCGGGATCCGAGATCCGCAACCTCCCCGTACGGATGGAGGCGAGCCTGCTCGGCAAGGGAGTCAGCCTGAAGCGCAGCGAGGGGATGCCGAAGACGATGCAGTTCCTGGTCGGCGACAGCGCCGAGATCGCGATCCCATGAAGGTGGTGGTGACCGGCGCCGGCGGGATGCTCGGCGGCGACGTCGTGAGCGTGGCCCGTGCCCAGGGCCACCAGGTCGCGGCGTTCGACCACGACGAGCTCGACGTCACCAACCCGGCGCGGGTGGAGCGCCTGATCGCCCGCGAGCGCCCGGGCGCAGTGATCAACTGCGCCGCCTGGACCAACGTCGACGGCGCCGAGGCGAGCGAGAAGGAGGCAGAGATCGTGAACGGCGAGGGGGCGCACTTCGTCGCCAGCGCGGCGGCCAAGGCGGGAGCGAAGGTGCTCTTCGTCTCCACCGACTACATCTTCGACGGCAGCAAGGGCGAGCCGTACACCGAGTCGGACGAGCCGAACCCGATCAATGCGTACGGTCGCACGAAGCTCGCCGGTGAGCGCGCAACCGCCCTCGCGACGAAGCGCAGCTTCATCGTGCGCAGCTCGTGGCTGTTCGGCCCGGGCGGGGACAACTTCGTCGAGACGATGCTGCGCCTCGGCCGTGGCGGCGGCCCCGTCGTCGTCGTCCACGACCAGGTGGGCTGCCCGACCTACACGGGCCACCTCGCGGTCGGTCTCGTCCGGCTGATCGACAGCGAGGCGTTCGGCATCCACCACATGGCGGGGCAGGGGAGCTGTTCGTGGTACGAGTTCGCGATGGAGATCTTCAGGCAATCCGAGGTCGTCACCCGCGTGATGGCCTCGAGCACCGACATGATGGCGCGGCCCGCGGCGCGGCCCGCCAACTCCGTGCTCGGCAGCGGCCGCGAAGCCCCGATCCGGCTACCGGACTGGCAACGCGGCCTGGCCGACTACCTGACCCGCCGAGACCAGCCCGAGCCGGAGGATCCGCCCCGCAAGCGATCCAGCGCCACCCGGCGCCAACCCGTCCTCGACCTCCATCCCCGGCGCGACGAGGAGACCGAGGAGGCCGCTGGAGATGCCGCTGAAGATGAGTCGCCGGACCCCCCCAATGGAGCGTCAGCATCCCCGAGGCCGGCGTCGCAACCCGGCACGCCCGGAGGCGAAGCCGAGGACGTGCCGGTTGATGGCGAAGCCGTGAACAAGGACGACCACCGGTGAAGCTCCTCGTCGCGGGCGGCGCCGGCTTCATCGGCTCGAACTTCGTCCGCCACCGGCTAGACACCCACCCCGGCGACTCGGTCCGGGTCCTCGACAAGCTCACCTACGCCGGGCGCCGCGAGAACCTCGACGATCTTCCGGAGGAGCGGCTCGAGTTCGTCGAGGGCGACATCGCCGACAGGGAGCCGACCCGCGCCGCCGTCGACGGATGCGACGCGGTCGTCAACTTCGCCGCCGAGTCGCACGTCGACCGGTCGATCGAATCTCCAGGCGAGTTCATCAACACGGACGTCTATGGGACCTTCGTGCTGCTCGAGGCCGCGCGGGACGCGGGACTGCGGTATCTGCAGGTGTCCACCGACGAGGTCTACGGCGACTTCGACGAGGGCTCGGCGACGGAGAGCGCCCCGCTCGAGCCCTCCTCCCCCTATGCGGCCGCGAAGGCCGGCGGCGACCTGCTCGCCGGGGCGTTCGCACGCACCTACGACGCCGAGGTCCTGATCGTGCGCGCCTCGAACAACTACGGCCCCCGCCAGCACCCGGAGAAGCTGATCCCGCTCTGCATCCTGAATGCGCTGAGCGGCGACCCGCTGCCGGTCTACGGAGACGGCCTCCAGGTCCGCAACTGGCTCTACGTCGGGGACTGCTGCGCCGCGATCGACGCCGTGCTCGAGCGCGGCGAACCCGCCCGCGCCTACAACGCCGGCGGCCCGGACGAGCTGCCCAACATCGAGGTGGTGCAGCGGATCCTCGAGCTGACCGGCCGAGACGAGTCCCTGATCGAGTACGTCACCGACCGCGCCGGCCACGACCGCCGCTATTCGCTCTCCTCGGAGCGCCTCGCCGAGCTGGGCTGGGAGCCCGTCGTCCCGTTCGCCGAGGGAATCGAGCGGACGGTCGCCTGGTACCGCGACAACGAGGAGTGGTGGTCGCCGATCCGGTCGGGCGAGTACCGCGAGTACTACGAGCGCCAATACGGGAGGAAGCTGGGCGCCGCCTTCCCCGCTTCGCGGCCCGGGGCCGCCGGGTAGTGGCCTTCCGCCGCCTCCCCACCGAGATCCCGGACCTGGCCCTGATCGAGCCGGAAGTGCACGGGGACGAGCGCGGCTTCTTCGTCGAGACCTTCCGCGAGAACGAGATGCCGGCCCTCGGGATCGACGACCATTTCGTCCAGGACAACCACAGCCGCTCGGCGGGCCGGGTGCTGCGCGGCGTCCACCTCCAGCGCGGCCAGGCGAAGCTCGTCCGCTGCCCGAGCGGCCGGATCTGGGACGTCGCCGTCGACCTTCGCCCCGACTCGCCCACCTACAGGCGCTGGGAGGGCTACACCCTCGACGGTGTCGCCCACCGGCAGCTCTACGTCCCGGACGGATTCGGGCACGGCTTCTGCGTGCTCAGTGACTCGGCCGACGTCCTCTACCGCGTCTCCAGCTACTACGACCCTGAGCTCGAGACCGGAATCGCCTGGAACGACCCCGAGCTGGCGATCGAATGGCCGGTCGAGGACCCGGGCCTGTCCGAGCGGGACCGAAACGCGCCGAAGCTGGCCGAGGTCGCCGCCGCGCGCGGCTGACCCCGGCCGCCCGGCCCCGCTTAGTCCGAGCCCAGCTCCCCGAGCAGCTCGGCGAGCTGATCGTAGGCCTCGCTCATCCCCGTCTCCATCCCCGACTCGAGCATTCCGTCGCGGTCCTCGGTCGTGTCGAAGGTCGAGACGCTCGTCACCTTCGTCCGGCCATCGAGGTCCTCGAGTGTGAGGGTCTCGACGGAGACGTGTCCCGGTAGGCCTTCCCACTCGAAGGTCTGGGCCACGCGCTCCGGCGGGGTCAGCTCTCGGAACTCGCCGCGGAAGGCATCCTCGTTCCCGTCCTTGTCGCGGCCGATGATTCGCCACGCGCCGCCCGGCCTGGGGTCGAACTTGTCGATGATCGTCGTCCCATCGCGCAAACCCCACCAGCGGGTCACCAGATCCGGCTCGGTGAACGCCCGGTACACGAGCTCGCGCGGGGCGTCGAAGACCCTCACGCCGACGATCTCGAGGTCACCGCGCGCGCTGACCTCGAGCTTTCCGGCAGTCGCCTGCTTGTCATCGCTCATCGCTTTCTCCTTTCAGCTCCTCGAGCAGGTCATCCAAGCGGTCGAAGCGGGCTTCGAGCATCCGTCGGTACCCCTCCATCCACTGCTGCGCCCGATCGAGGCGTTTCGGCCCGAGCGTGCACCTACGGGCCCTTCCGATCTTCTCCGTGGTCACGAGCTCAGACTCCTCGAGAACCCGTACGTGCTTCTTCATTCCCGTGAGCGACATCTCGAAGGGCTCCGCCAGCTCGCTGATCGTGGCGTTGCCCTCCCCGAGCCGCTCGAGGATCGCCCTGCGGGTCGGATCTGCGAGCGCTCCGAATGTCTGGTCGAGTTCGATTTGATACTGAACCATATGGTTCAGTATACACACTCAGAGCCAGGTGATGCCGAACTTCTCAGAGGCGGCGGCGTAGGCGTCCGGGCCGAGCGTCCCCGCCCGCTCTGACGCAGCGAGGTCTCGGAAGAAGCCCTCGAAGCCGCCCGGTAGAAGCGCGACCAGCATTCGTCCCTCGCCCGGAACGACGCGGCGCTGGGAGTGGGGAACGCCGCGCGGGGCCCAGATCGACTCGCCCGGGCCGATCCGCACCTCCTCCGCGCCGACTGTGACGATGTGGTCACCCTCGAGCGGATGGAAGAGTTCGTCCTCGTTCGCGTGAACGTGGGCAGGCGTGTCGACGAGAGGCGGGACCTCCTCCATCACGGTCATCGCGCCGCCGGTGCTCTCGGCTGTCGCCGTGATCACGACGGTCACTTCCCCGAATGCGAGCCGCTCGCCCACGTCCAGGCGACCTTATCGAGGCGGGCAGCCCGCCACGGCGCGGCTGAGCCGGTCCATCGAGATCGGTAAGGTCGGTAGGTTCGCCATGAGTACGCACGCGACCCCGAAGGTACCCCTGGAGCCCTTCTCCAAGCCGGTCAGGCGCTGGTTCGAGAGCTCGTTCGAGGCCCCGACCCCCGCCCAGGAGGCGGGCTGGCCCGCGATCGCCTCAGGGAAGCACACCCTGATCTGCGCGCCGACCGGGTCGGGCAAGACGCTTTCCGCATTCCTATGGGGAATCGACAGCCTCTCGCGGCAACCGGAGCGGCTCGGGACGGGGGTGCGGATCGTCTACATCTCGCCCCTGAAGGCGCTCTCGTACGACATCGAGCGCAACCTGCGTGCCCCGCTGGCGGGGATCGGGGCGCCGATCTCGGTCGCGCTGCGCACGGGGGACACCCCCCAGTCCGAGCGCCGCTCGATGCGAAAGACGCCGCCGGACATCCTGATCACGACCCCTGAGTCCCTCTACCTGATGATCAGCTCCGGGGCGCGGGAGATCCTGACCGGCGTCGAGGCCGTGATCGTCGACGAGATCCATGCGGTGGCCCCATCGAAGCGCGGCTCCCACCTGGCGCTAACGCTCGAGCGGCTGGAACACCTCGCGAAGAACTCCGAAGCGCAGCAGGCTCTCGGTACGGACGGTGACGCACCAAGCAGAAACGGCGTTCAGCGAATCGGCCTCTCGGCCACGCAGCGGCCGCTGGAGCGGATCGGGCAGTTCCTCGTCGGCTCCGGGCGCGAGTGCGAGATCGTCGACGCCTCCCGGCCCAAGGACCTCGACCTCGAGATCGTCGTCCCGGTCGAGGACATGGTCGAGCTCGACGCGAGCGTCGAGAAGCGCCAGGACGGCGGCGACTCAGGCCTGACCCATCCCCCGGGGTCCGACAAGGCTCCGACCGAGCGAATCGACCCGGGGGAGATCGAGGCCTCGCTCGACCCGAAGGCCAACAACCGCTCGATCTGGCCGGCGATCTACCCCAGGCTGCTGGAGCTGGTCCAGGAGCACACCTCGACGATCGTGTTCGTGAACAACCGCCGGGGCGCCGAGCGGATCGCCAAGCGCCTGAACGAGATGGCGAACAACGAGGATGAGCAGGAGCTCCCGGCGACCGAGCACGCGGGGAACCAGGGCAGAGCCTCAGCATCCCCCGCGACCGCGTCGCAACCCCGTATCCCCGTAGGCGAAGCCGAGGAGATGCGGGGCAATGAGGGCGACGATGGCTACGTCGAGATCGCGCGGGCGCATCACGGCTCGCTGTCGCACGAAGAGCGGGCCCTGGTCGAGGAGCTGCTCAAGTCCGGCAAGCTTCCCTGCCTCGTCGCAACCTCCTCGCTCGAGCTCGGGATCGATATGGGCGCGATCGACCTCGTGATCCAGATCGAGTCGCCGAAGTCCGTTACCCGCGGGCTGCAGCGCGTCGGCCGCGCCGGCCACTCGCTCGGCGAGGTCTCCAAGGGTCGGATCTTCCCCAAGTTCCGGGCGGACCTGCTCGAGTGCGCGGTCGTCGCCCGGCGGATGCGCGCCGGGGAGATCGAAGAGACGATCGTTCCCCAGAACCCCCTCGACGTGCTCGCCCAACACCTCGTCTCGATGGCCGCGCTCGACGAGTGGGAGATCGACGATGTCGAGGCGCTGGTCCACTCGGCACAGCCCTTCCGCGAGCTCTCGCGGGAGCAGCTCGAGAACGTGCTCGACATGCTCGACGGGCGCTATCCGTCAGAGCGGTTCGCCGAGCTGCGCCCGCGGATCGTCTGGGACCGTGCGAAGGGAACGATGCGCGGCCGGCCGGGCGCCCGCCAGCTGGCGATCGCGAACGCCGGCACGATCCCCGACCGGGGGTTGTACGGCGTCCATCTCCCCGACGGCCGGCGGGTGGGCGAGCTCGACGAGGAGATGGTCTACGAGGCCCGCGCGGGGCAGACATTTCTGCTCGGCGCCACGACGTGGCGGATCGAGGAGATCACCCGCGACCGCGTGATCGTCACCCCCGCGCCGGGGGTTCCGGGGGCGGTGCCGTTCTGGCGCGGCGACGGGATCGGCCGCCCGGCCGATCTCGGGCGGGCGATCGGCGAGTTCTCGCGCGAGGCGGTCAACGCGGACCCCAGGGAGCTGGCCCGGGACAACGACCTGGACGAGCTCGCCGCCCAGAACCTCGTCAACTATCTGACCGAGCAGCAGGCCGCCACCCGGGTGGTGCCCTCGGACACCAACATCGTCGTCGAGCGGTTCCGGGACGAGATCGGCGACTGGCGCCTCTGCGTCCTCTCCCCGTATGGGGGACGGGTCCATGCCGCCTGGGGACTGGCGCTGTCGGCGAAGATCCGCGACGAGCGCGAGCTCGAGGCGGACGCGATCTGGTCCGACGACGGGATCGTCGTCCACCTTCCCGACGCCGACGAGCCGCCGCCCGCCGATCTCGTCCTCCTGGAGCCCGACGAGCTCGAGGACCTGGTCGTCCGCGAGCTGGCCGGCTCGGCGCTGTTCGGCGCCCGGTTCCGCGAGAACGCCGCGCGGTCGCTGCTGATTCCGCGCGCCTGGCCCGGGAAGCGCACGCCGCTGTGGCAGCAGCGGCTCAAGTCGCAGAGCCTGCTCGAGGTCGCGCGCGACTTTCCCCGCTTCCCCGTGATCCTCGAGACCTACCGCGAGGTGCTCCGCGACGTGCTCGACCTCCCGGCGCTGCACCGGCTGCTCAGCGACCTGCACTCGCGGCGGCTCACCCTGGTCGAGGTCGAGACGCCGACCGCCTCGCCGTTCGCCTCATCCCTCCTGTTCGACTACGTCGCTACCTACATGTACGAGGGCGACACGCCCAACGCCGAGCGCCGGGCGGCGGCGCTGGCACTCGACCGCGAGCTCCTCCGCGAGCTGCTCGGGCAGGAGGAGCTGCGCGAGCTGATCGATCCCCAGGCGCTCGCCGAGGTCGAGGACTCTCTGCAGCAGCGCAGCGAGGCGGGACGCGCGAAGGACCGGGACGGGCTTCAGACGGTCCTGCGCCGGCTCGGGGACCTGACCGCCGAGGAGGCTGAGCAGCGTGTCGAGGAGGGGTACTCGGCCGAGTCGATGCTGGAGAAGCTCGTCAAGGAGCGGCGCGCTGCCAAGGTCAGGGTCGCGGGCGAGGAGCGCTACATCGCCGCCGAGGACGCGGGACTCTACCGCGACGCGCTCGGCGTGCCGCCGCCGGGCGGGCTGCCGGAGAGCTTCCTCGAGCCGGTCGACGACGCGCTGGTCTCGCTCACCCGTCGCTACGCGGCCTCCCACGGGCCGTTCCCGACCGGGCAGCTCGCCAGGCGCTACGGGGTCGATCCCGCCCCGGCGCTGCGCGAGCTTGAGTCTTCGGGCGAGCTCGTCCGCGGCGAGCTGCTGCCAGGCGGCAGCGAGCGCGAGTGGTGCGACGCGGACGTCCTGCGCCGGATCCGCCGCGCCAGCCTTGCCAGGCTGCGCAAGGAGGTCGAGGCGACCGACCGGTCGGAGCTGGCGCGATTCCTGCCGAGCTGGCAGAACGTGGACGTGCACCGGCCGTCGGGCGCCGGGGTCGACCGCCTCCGCGAGGCGCTGGTGCCGCTGCAGGGGGTGGCGCTGACCCCCAAGACGTGGGAGCGAGACGTGCTGCCGCGCCGGCTCGGCACCTACAGCTCGAGCTGGCTGGACGAGCTCTGCACAAGCGGCGAGCTCGTCTGGATCGGCGCCGGCTCGCTCGGTCGAAGCGACGGCAAGATCGCGCTCTACTTCCGTGAGGACGTCCGGATCGCCGGGCCACCGCCGGGGAACGCCAAGCTCGAGCCCCACGAGGGGGAGGTCCACGACGCGATTCGCGAGCGCCTCGCCCACGGGCCGTGCTTCTGGCTCGACCTGCTCGAGCTCGAAGGCACGGCGGAGGAGCTGCACGAGGCGCTCTGGGACCTCGCCTGGTCGGGTGAGGTCACCAACGACGCGTTCGCACCGCTTCGAGCTCCCAGGCTGCGTGCGGCGGAGGGATCCGAGCGCGGCGGCCGCCGCTTCGCCCGGCGCCGGGCCGCCGCCGCCGGGACGGTGCTCGGACGCTGGTCGCTGACGGCGCCGCTGTTCGAGGACGCCCCCTCGGCCGGGCCCCGGCTCCGGGCCCAGGCGGAGCTGATGCTCGAGCGCCACGGGATCGTCACGCGCGAGACCGCGATCGCCGAGGGAATCCCGGGGGGCTTCGCCGCCGTCTACGGGGAGTTGCAGAATCTGGAGCTGCTCGGCACCGCGCGGCGCGGGTACTTCGTCGAGGGCCTCGGGGGCGCCCAGTTCGCGCTCCCGGGCGCCGTCGAGCGGCTCCGCAGCATGCCGCGCAGCGACGAGGAGGAGCTCGTGATCCTCGCCGCCACGGATCCCGCCAACCCGTACGGCGCCACCCTCCCGTGGCCGAAGCTCGAGGGCTCGCGGCGGCCCGCGCGCGCCGCAGGCGCCTACGTCGGGCTGCGCGGCGGTGAGGCGGTCGTCTACGTCGAGCGCGGCGGCCGCGGGATCCTGCGACTCGCACCGCTGGAGGGCGAGGAGCTGGGCCGGGCTCTCGGCGAGCTCGCCGAGGGGGCGCGCGCCGGCCTGATCGCAAAGCTCGCCGTCGAGCGGCTGGACGGCGAGCCGGTGATCGGGTCGGGGCTGGAGGAGACGCTGGTCGCGGCCGGATTCAGGCGCCAGCCGCGCCGGCTGGTCGCCTGAGCACGCGAGGTGGCGGAAGGCGACACGATCCTGCGAGCCGCGAGACGGTTGCATGAGGCGCTCACGGGGTCCGAGGTCGCGGTCCGCACGCCGGGGCGGAGGCGGCCACAGGGCGGCGCCGGCCGCCTGGACGGGCGCACGATGAGGGGCGCCGAGGCGCGCGGCAAGCATCTGCTCCTCCACTTCTCCGGGGGGCTCGCGCTGCACAGCCACCTCGGGATGCGCGGCTCCTGGCACCTCTACCGGCCGGGCGAGCGCTGGCGGCGACCCGCCCGAAGCGCCTGGATCGCACTTGCCGGCGAGCGCGCCGAGGCCGTCAACTTCAACGGCACCTCGATGCGGATCGTGCGTGAGGCCGAGCTGGCGCGGGATCCCCGCCTGGCGCGGCTCGGTCCCGACATCCTCGCAGCGGAGACGACCCCGGCGGCCGCCGCGGCGGCCCTGCGGGCGCGCGCCGAGCCGACCGCAGAGCTCGGCGACGCGCTCCTCGACCAGAGCGCGCTCGCCGGGGTTGGGAACATCTTCAAGAGCGAGGGCTGCTTCGAAGCGCAGACCAGCCCGTGGCGGCGCCTCGACGGCCTGGACGACGAGGAGCTCGCCCGGGTCGCCGGGGCGACGCGCGAGCTGATGGTTGCGGCGGTCGAGACCGGCCACCAGCCCAAGCGGATCTACGGGCGGGCGGGAATGCCGTGTCCGCGCTGCGGCGGGCCGATCTCGGCGCGCGGCCAGGGCGACTCGGCACGCACGACGTACTGGTGCGCGCGCTGTCAGCCGTGAGCGGAGCGCGGCAAGCGCGATACTTGGGACATGGGTACCGGAGGGTCCGAAGCGGTGATCGACCTGCTGCGGCGCGTTCCGCTCTTCTCCGAGCTCTCGCAGCCGGAGCTCGAGCGGATCGCGCAGGTGGCGGTCCCCCGCAGGTATCCAGCGGACACGCGGATCGTTCACGAGGGGGATCCGGGGGACGCCTGCTACATCGTCCGCAGCGGCAGCTGCCGGGTCACCCGCGAGCACCCCGACGGCCGCGCGATCACCCTCGCGAACCTCGGACCCGGGGCGATCTTCGGCGAGCTTGCGATGATCGACGGCCAGACGCGCTCCGCGAGCGTCGAGGCGACCGAGGAGACGGAGCTGCTGGCGCTCCCCGCGAGGGACGTCCGAGCGCTGATCCGCTCGCACGCGGAGATGGGCGAGAAGCTCGTCGTCGCGCTCACCCGGCGACTGCGCGCGGCGAACGAGCGCCTCACGCGGCAGTCCTTCCAGACGGTCCCGAGCCGCGTCGCCGGCGTCCTCAACCAGCTGCTCGCGGAGGAGGCGCTGACGCCCCAGATCCGTGACGGCGTCACGATCCGGCTGCGCCAGTCCGATCTCGCGCAGCTCGCGGGAACCTCGCGCGAGAGCGTCAGCCGCTTCCTCGCCACCCTGGAGCGGGCCGGCGTGGTCCAGGTGGGGCGCGCCCGCGTCACCGTGCTCGAGCCCGAGCGGCTCAGCGCCTACATCTTCTAGCGGTGGCCGGGCCGCGCCACGTCGGAGCGCAGGGCGAAGCCCGAAGCGACTTGGGCGGGGCGGTCGCCGCCACCGCGGGCTGATGGCGAAGTCGTTCGCTGCCGCCAGGGAGCGGATGGTCGAGCGGCAGTTGCGCCGGCGCGGGATCCACGACGAGCGCGTGCTCGCCGCGATGGGCGCCGTTCCGCGCGAGCAATTCGTCCCCGAGCAGGTCCGCGATCGCGCCTACGACGACTCGGCCCTCCCGATCGGCAGCGAGCAGACGATCTCGCAGCCCTGGGTCGTCGCGGCGATCTGCCAGGCGCTCTCTCTTCAAGGGGACGAGGTGGTGCTCGAGATCGGGACCGGCTCGGGCTACTCGGCGGCGGTGCTGGCGCGGCTGGCGCGGGAGGTGCACAGCGTCGAGCGCATCGCCGGGCTCGCGACCGGGGCCCGCGAGGCGCTCGGCGGCCTCGGGATCGAGAACGTCGAGGTGATCGTCGGGGACGGAAGCCGTGGCCTGCCCGAGCGCGCCCCGTTCAACGCGATCGCCGTTCACGCCGCCAGTCCCGAGGCGCCCCACAGCCTCCTCGCGCAGCTCGCCGAGGGCGGGCGGCTGGTCGTTCCGATCGCCACCGCCGGCGCCGATCTGCTGACCAGCTTCCATCGCGAGAACGGCGGCCTGCGGCAGGAGACCATCGGTCCGTGCCGGTTCGTGCCGCTGATCGGCGCCGAGGGGTTCGACGGGCCCGGATGAGGGCGGGAATCGCGTAGGCTCGCGGCGATGAACGCGCTCTACGTCCTCAACTTCTACTCGGCGATCTTCGTCGACCAGCTCAAGCGCGGCCGCAAGACGGCCACGATCCGCCTCGGCGACAAGTCGCGCAAGTACAAGCGCGGCCAGGTCGTCTGGGTGACGGTCGGGTTTCGCCACAACCCCCGCGAGAAGATCTTCGCCGCCGTGATCGATGACGTCGAGGTGAAGAAGGTCGAGGAGCTCTCGCCGCGGGATATCGAGCACGACAACCCGGAGCTGCGCAGGCTCGAGGACACCGTCCAGTTCCTCGAGAACATCTACTCGCGCTCGATCTCGATGGAGGACACCGTGACCGTGATCCGCTTCTCGCAGATCGTCGAGCGGCCGAGCACGCAGTTCGGCAACGGCGAGCCGCCCTCGCCGAACTGATCCGCGCACCCCGCCGGCGCGCATCAGGGGTCGAACCGCGATGGCCGAGTACCGCTTCCTCACGACCTGGATGCTCGAGGCGCCGCGCGAGCGAGTCTGGGACGCGATCTACGAGTCCGAGCGCTGGCCCGAGTGGTGGAAGGGCGTGCTCGAGGCCGACAAGCTCGAGGAGGGAGACGAGGCGGGGGTCGGCCAGTTCGGCCGCTACGTCTGGAAGGCGAGGCTGCCCTACCGGGTCGAGTTCTTCATCCGCACGACGAGGGTCGAGCGCCCGCACCTCCTCGAGGGGGACGCCACCGGCGAGCTGGCCGGGGTAGGGCGCTGGCGGCTGTTCGAGGAGGGCGGGGTGACGGCGGCGATCTACGAGTGGAACGTCCGCACGACGAAGGCGTGGATGAACGCCCTGGCGCCGGTCGCCAGGCCCGCGTTTCAGCGCAACCACGACTTCGTGATGCGAAACGGCGGCGAGGGCATCGCGAAGCTGCTCGGCGCGCGACTAGTCGCGATCGACTAGCTACAATCGTGGCCCTGGCACTCTCAAGGTTAGAGTGCCAACCCCGTTCAAGCCTGTGAGAGACCTACGGAGAAATCCGGATACGGAGGTGTGCCGATGAAGCTGAAGCCGCTTGGCGACCGCCTGATCGTTCAGGCGACCGAAGACGAGGAGACGACCTCGAGCGGGATCGTCCTTCCCGACACTGCGAAGGAGAAGCCCCAGAAGGGCAAGGTGCTCGCCGTCGGAGACGGCGCCATCAACGAGGACGGCAGCCGCCGCCCGCTCGATGTCAGCGAGGGCGACGAGGTCCTCTACTCCAAGTACGGAGGCACGGAGATCACCGTCGACGGGGACGAGCTGCTCGTCCTGCGTGAGTCGGACGTGCTGGCGAAGGTCGACTAGACACCAACTTAACCGCCGCCTCCTCGGCTTCGCGGTCGGGGGCGGCCAGGAAGGAGGAAGCAATCCATGGCTCACAAGGAGCTGAAGTACCACGAGGAGGCCCGCGGCGCGTTGCAGGACGGCGTTGACGCCGTCGCCGACGCGGTCAAGGTGACCCTCGGCCCGAAGGGGCGCTATGTCGTTCTCGACAAGAAGTTCGGCGCTCCCACCATCACGAACGACGGCGTCACGATCGCTCGCGAGATCGAGGTCGAGGACGTCTTCGAGAACCAGGGCGCCCAGCTCGTCCGTGAGGTGGCGACCGCCACCAACGACGTCGCGGGTGACGGCACCACGACCGCGACGCTGCTGGCCCAGACGATCGTCCGCCACGGCCTCAGGAACGTGGCCGCCGGCGCCAACCCGCTGGGGCTGCGCCGCGGCATCGAGCTGGCCGTCGATCAGGTCGTCGACGACCTCCGCGACAAGCAGTCGAAGGAGATCGCCGGAAAGGAGCAGATCGCCCGCGTCGCGGCGATCTCCGCCGCCGACGAGGAGATCGGCAGCATCATCGCCGACGCGATCGAGAAGGTCGGCAAGGACGGCGTGGTCAACGTCGAGGAGGGCCAGACCTTCGGGATGGAGCTCGAGTTCACCGAGGGAATGCAGTTCGACAAGGGCTACATCTCGCCCTACATGGTCACCGACCAGGACCGGATGGAGGCCGTGCTCGAGGAGCCCTACATCCTGATCGCCAATCAGAAGATCGGCTCGGTCCGCGACGTGCTGCCGGTGCTCGAGCAGGTCATGCAGAGCGGCAAGCCGCTCGTGATCATCGCCGAGGACCTCGAGGGCGAGGCCCTCGCGACCCTGGTGGTCAACAAGCTCCGCGGCACCTTCACGGGTGTGGCGGTCAAGGCCCCCGGCTTCGGCGATCGCCGCAAGCGGATGCTCGAGGACATCGCGATCCTCACGGGCGGCGAGGTGATCACCGAGGAGATGGGCCTGAAGCTCGAGAACACGACCGTCGAGCAGCTGGGCAAGGCCCGGCGCGTGGTCGTCTCGAAGGACAACACGACGATCATCGACGGCGCCGGTGACACCGAGCAGATCAAGGGCCGGATCAAGCAGATCAAGGCCGAGGTCGAGACGACCGATTCCGATTTCGACCGCGAGAAGCTGCAGGAGCGGCTGGCCAAGCTGGCCGGCGGCGTCGCGGTCGTCAAGGTCGGTGCCGCGACCGAGACCGAGATGAAGGAGAAGAAGCACCGCGTCGAGGACGCCCTCCAGGCGACCCGGGCGGCGCTCGAGGAGGGCATCGTCCCGGGTGGCGGCGTCGCGCTGCTGAACGCCCAGGGCGCGGTCGACCTCGACTCCTACGACGACGACGACGAGCGCACCGGCGCCAGCATCATCAGGCGCTCGCTCGAGGAGCCGGTCCGGCAGATCGCCGAGAACTCGGGCTTCGAGGGCTCCGTCGCGGTCGAGAGGATCCGCGGCCTCAAGCCCGGTGAGGGCCTGAACGCCGCGACCGGCGAGTACGGCGACCTGGTCGCCGACGGCGTCATCGACCCGACGATGGTGACGCGCTCCGCGCTCCAGAACGCGGCGTCGATCGCCAAGAACATCCTCACCACCGAGGCGATCGTCGCCGAGCCGCCCGAGAAGGACGGCGCCGGCGGGATGCCCGCGGGGATGCCCGACATGGGCGGGATGATGTAGCGCGAATCCGCGCTAGGCTCGCCTCAACAGGCGAGTGGCTTTTCGAGAGGCCCGGGGAGACCCGGGCCTCTTTCGTTTTCCGGATCAGCCCCGGCCGCCGAGCACGTCGCCCATCCGCCTGGGGGTGACGCCGAGCCCCTCGACATCGGCGGGTCCGCGCTCGCTCGTCATCGGCACCTCCATCAGCTCGGCTTCCTCCCAGGTGGCGAAGGCCTTCGATCCCGCGAGCAGCTCGAGCGCCTTGAGGCCTGTTCGGACCAGCGGCAGCGGCACGTGAACGAGAGGACGGTCGCGGCCGCGCGCCTCGATCACCTGCCCGACGATCTCGTCGTAGTCGAGCGTTTCGGGACCGGCGAGCTCGAACCGGCGGGAGCCGTCCTCGGTCCCGTTGCCCGATCCGAGGTCAGGCGCCGCCATTGAGGAGACCACGCAATGCGCCACGTCCCGGGCCCAGATCGGCTGGTAGTCGGCGCGGCCGGAGCCCGAGACGGGGACCACCGGCAGCGCGAGGAGCCGCTGCAGCAGGGAGATCCAGGGGTCGCCCGGCTTGTAGATGATCGACGGCGCGAACACGGTGGTGTCGAGCGGCGCCCGGTCGACCGCGCGCTCTGCGAGCGCCTTGGCGCGAAAGAAGCGCGTCAGCTGGAACCCGGTCGCGCCCAGGGCCGAGAAGAAGACGAACCGCTCGACCCCGGCGCGCTCCGCGGCACGCAGGAGGCGGACGGCGGCGAGCCCGTTCAGCTCCTCGATCGTCCCCTGCGGCTGGTCGCGGATGCTCGCGGCGAGGTGCACCACGGTGTCGACACCACGCATCGCGTGGCGCATCGAGAAGGGATCGGAGAGGTCGCCGAGCGCGATCTGGACGTTGACGCGGTTCGGCCCGAGCCGCCGCGGCTCGCGAACGAGCGCGCGCACCTCGTGGCCCGCTTCGAGCAGCAACGGCAGCAGCTCGCCCCCGACCGTGCCCGTCGCTCCCGTCAGCAGGATCACGACCTCACTGTAGCCATCGCGTCCCGCCCTCCGATCCACTCGCTTGCCTAAAATGTGCGCTCCTGCGGCGCCGATGGGCGCCGCAACCGCAATGGACCGACGAGAAAGGGCGCTCAGTGGCGTATGTGATCGCAGAGCCTTGCATCGGCGAGAAGGACAACTCCTGCGTCGAGGTCTGCCCGGTCGACTGCATCCACCCCACGCCCGACGAGTCAGGCTACGACGCCGTCGAACAGCTCTTCATCGACCCCGACGAGTGCATCGACTGCGACGCCTGCGTCGAGGCCTGCCCGGTCGACGCCTGCTTCGCCGAGGACCAGCTCCCGGCCGAGTGGGCGAAGTACACCGAGATCAACGCCCAGTACTACAAGAACGGCGCCGGCGCGTAGAGCCCTCTAGTGCCGATACCCGAGATGCGCCACCCAGACCTGTCTGGAGGTCGAATCCGGGTAGGGGTCGTGCACGAGCGCGACACCGATCTCATCGAACGCCGGAGTGAGCAGCGCGCGGCGATGGAGGGGTGAACGGAGCCAGGCCAGCATCATCGCCCGCGGACTGCCGGCGTCCCCGTCTCCGGCCGCGAGGTTCTCTCCGACGCCGAACTCACCTTTCATGTAGCCGACCTGCGCCTGCCGCTCGAACGCGTCATGCCCGCACGGCTCATGGCTGACCACTCCCCCGCAGCGCATCAGGTCGGCGGCCTTGAGGTTCGCGGAGCGGCGCAGCATGGGTGAGACCCGCACCGAGCGGCGTCCCGCCTCGCGCCTGGCGTAGCGGTGTAGGCAGACCATCGCACGGACCTGCAGCGCGGCGGGCATGCCAGACGACCGCTGCCCCTTGCATTCCTTCGCGGGCGCGAGCAGGCGCTCTGCGCTGCGCGCCTCCGCGGCCGACGCCGGTGAGAGCGCACCGATGAGAGCGCCGACCACGGCCGCTGCTGCGGTCTTCCGCCCAATCCCACGCATGCGTAGGGGTTGACTCGTCCAGTAGCGTGGCGCGACTAAAGGAAGCCGCGAAGACCTGGACGAATGTCGTAACGTCCGCCCCCGTGACTGGCGGAACCCCCTTTTTCAGCGCTCAAGAGGTGTGACTCAGCGCTTAGAGGTGTGACGCCAAACCGCCCCGCATTCCATGAAGAGCGGAGCCTTCGGGGCGCGCCCGCTCATCCCCGCGTTGGAGGCGCGGCGACGCGGGCCGCCCCACCGCTACCGGCTGGCGGTCCAGACCCAACTCGGCTCGGGGGAGGTGGCTCCTGAGCGGGTGATCCCGGCCTCTGAGCGCGGAATGTCGGTGATCCTCGATGCCATCGACGGCCTGCCGAAGGGGAGCAAACCGAACGCGAGACTGGCAGCAGCCCTGCGGACAGAGCTCGAGAGCTGGACCAAGCGCGTGGGCGGCGCCGAGCTCCCCCCGGCGATCCTGTGGCGGGGCGTCGCCTTTTGGTCCCGCCTCCACGGCTTGGTCAGCCTCGAACTTGACCATCACCTGGCCTCGATG
>DATADX010000014.1:0-3623 GCA_036258315.1 Solirubrobacterales bacterium | reverse complement strand
ATCCCTTCGCCGGTCGTCCCGAGGGCGAGGAGCCCGTCCAGCCGACCCGGCGCGGCGAGGAAGTCGACGTACGGGGCGACGGCGCCTTCGTCGAGCGCGGCGCCGCCGTCGCGGAGCGGCGTGACCGCCGCGGCAAGCGAGCCTCGGAGCATGGCCTGACTCTAGAGTCCGGCTCGATGGCGGGGCTGCGAGTGGAGCGCGAGGGGGCGATCCTGCGGGTGACGCTCGCCAAGCCGGAACGCCGCAACGCTTTCGACGCTGAGCTGATCGCCGACCTGCACGAAGCCTTCAGGGATGTCGGAGATGCGCGCGGTGTCCTGCTCTCCGGCGACGGAGCGAGCTTCTGCGCCGGCGCCGATATCGAGTGGCAGCGGTCCGCGATCGACCTCTCCTTCGACGAGAACGTCGACGATGCGATGCGGCTCTTCGCGATGATGCAGGCGATCGACGGGTGCCCCGCCCCCGTCGTCGGGCGGATCCAGGGGTACGCGCTCGGCGGCGGCTCGGGCCTCGCCGCAGCCGTGGACATCGCGATCGCCTCCGAGGACGCGGTCTTCGGGTTCTCCGAGGTCAAGCTCGGGATCATCCCGGCGGTGATCTCGCCGTTCGTCCTCCCGAAGATCGGCGAAGGCGCGGCCCGCCGCTACTTCCTGACCGGGGAGCGGTTCGACGCGCAGGCGGCGCTCCGGATCGGGCTGGTCAGCGAAGTGGCCGATGACCTCGACGGCGCCGTCGACCGGGTCGTCGGTGAGCTCCTCACCTCCGGCCCACAGGCGGCACGCGAGGCAAAGCGCCTAGTCCGCACCCGGCCGCAGGGCGAGGAGACCGCTCAGTGGGCAGCGCGAATGCGCGCGAGCGACGAGGGGCAGGAGGGCCTGCGCGCGTTCCTGGAGCGACGAAAAGCCGACTGGCCGGACTGACGCGCGCGTGCGGCGACTCCTGCTGCTCGTCGGCGGCATCGTCTTCGTCGACACGATGTTCTTCGCGGCGCTGACGCCGCTGCTGCCTGAGTACCGAGACGAGTTCGATCTGTCGAAGGCGGGCGCCGGGCTCCTCGCCGGCGCCTATCCGCTTGGCGTGCTCTTCGGCAGCGTGCCCGGCGGGATCGCGACCGCTCGGTTCGGCGCGCGGGCGACGGCGATCGCCGGGTTGCTCACGATCGCGGTGACCACGTTCGTGTTCGCGACCGGCGACTCGATCGTCGTCCTCGACGTATCCCGCTTCATCCAGGGATTCGGGAGCGCGCTCGCCTGGACAGCGGGACTCGCGTGGCTCGTCGGCGAGACGCCGGCCGAGCGCCGGGGGCAGACGATCGGGACCGCAATGGCCGCGGCGATCGTCGGAGCTCTCTTCGGCCCGGTGCTCGGGGGAATCGCCTCGGTCGTCGGCCAAGCGGCGGCGTTCGGCGCTGCGGGCCTGATCGCGGTCGGCCTGGCCGTCTGGGCCGCCCTGACCCATGCGCCGCGTCCTACCTCGCCCCAGCCGCTCTCGTTCCTGGTCCGCGCTGTGCAGAACCGGCGGGTCGCCCTCAGCATCTGGTTCGTCGTTCTCCCGGCGCTCCTGTTCGGGACGCTCGGCGTCCTCGCCCCCCTGCGGCTCGAGGAGCTCGGCTTCACCGCGGTCGCGATCGGGGTTCTCTGGCTCTGCACCGCGGGCCTCGAGGCGATCGTCAACCCGCTCATTGGCCGGGTCTCGGACCGGATCGGCCGCTTCGGCCCGATGCGCGCATCCGTCTTCCTGTCCGCCATCGTGGCCGCATTGCTGCCCTGGCCCGACCGGAGCTGGATGCTCGCCGCCCTGGTCGTCGCCGGCGGCCTGGCCTTCGGCAGCTTCTGGACGCCCGCTATGGCACTCCTCTCGGACGAGGCGGAGGCCCGCGGGCTCGGGTACGGGTACGCCTTTGCGCTCATCAGCCTCGCCTGGGCTCCGGGGCAGGCGCTCGGCTCGTCCGGCGGAGGCGCCTTGGCCGAGGTGACCTCCGACGCCGTCCCCTACCTGCTCCTCGCCGCGGCGTGCCTGATTACGTTCGTGCTGCTTTGGCCATCCAGAAGCTCCTCGTAGCGAACCGCGGCGAGATCGCGCTGCGGATCTTTCGCGCGTGCCGCGAACTGGGCATCGAGCCCGTCGCTGTCGTCGCACCGGACGACCGCGGGTCGCTGCACGGGCGCTCGGCAGGCGAGACGGTCGAGATCCGGAGCTACCTCGACTCGGAGGAGCACATCCGGGCGGCGAAGGAGAGCGGCGCGGACGCCGTCCATCCCGGTTACGGCTTTCTTGCTGAGAGCCCCCACTTCGCCGATGCGGTCGACGCGGCCGGCCTCGTGTTCGTCGGCCCGAGCGCCGAGGCGCTGCGGCTGGGCGGCGACAAGCTCGAGGCAAAGCGGATCGCCAAAGAGGCCGGCGTTCCGGTGGTCCCGACCGGTGAGCCCGACGAGGTCGGCTTCCCGCTGATCGTCAAGGCTGCGGCGGGCGGCGGCGGCCGCGGGATGCGGGTCGTTCGCGAGCAGTCCGAGCTCGAGGAGGCGCTCGAGGCTGCAAAGCGGGAGGCCAAGGCCGCGTTCAGCGACGACCGCGTGTTCTGCGAGCACTACGTCGAGCGGCCGCGTCACGTCGAGATCCAGCTCCTCGGCGACCGGAGGCGTGTCGTCGCGCTGGGCGAGCGCGAGTGCTCGATCCAGCGGCGCCACCAGAAGGTGCTCGAGGAGTCGCCTTCCACCGCGATCGACCCCGGGTTGCGCAAAGAGATGAGCGACGCCGCCGTCCGGTTCGCGGAGGCGATCGGCTATGCAAGCGCCGGCACGGCCGAGTTCATGCTCGCCGGCCGCGACTTCTACCTCCTGGAGCTGAACGGCCGGATCCAGGTCGAGCATCCGGTCACCGAGCTGGTGACGGGTGTCGACCTCGTCGCGGCCCAGCTCAGGATCGCGGGCGGCGAGCCGCTGGAGCCAGGTAACAGTCTGTTACTAAGCGGTCACGCGGTCGAGGTGCGGCTCTATGCCGAGGATCCGCGGACGTTTCTCCCCCAGGCCGGACGGCTCGAGTGGCTGCGTCTTCCGACGGGGATCCGGGTGGACGCCGGGGTCGAGGAAGGCGACGAGATCGGCGTCGGCTACGACCCGATGATCGCGAAGCTGATCGCCCATGGCCCGACGCGGGAAGAGGCGCTGGCGCGGCTCGCGGACGCGCTCGCCGAAACCGAAGTCGCCGGTGTGACCACCAATCTCCCCTACCTCCGCTTGCTCGTCGCACACCCGGCCGTGCACGCCGGCCGGACGACGACCGCCTTCCTGACCGACTACCCGCCGCTCTCGGAGCCGCCTGTGCGGATGCCTACCGGGCCGTGGGACGGCGTCTGGCGGCTCAACCTGCCGGCCCCTCCACCCCACTCGCCGCCGGACGTCGACGAAGCGGCCCACGCGGCCGGCCCGGGCGACGCGGTCGAGAGCTCGATCACCGCGCCGATGCCGGGCACCGTGATCCGAGTCCTGGCGAAGCAGGGCGACCATGTCGCACATCGCCAGCCGCTGCTCGTGCTCGAGGCCATGAAGATGGAGACGCCGCTCGTCTCGCCGTATGACGCCACGGTCAAGGCCGTCCATGTCCAGGAGGGCGACCGCGTCGCC
>DATADX010000013.1:0-27901 GCA_036258315.1 Solirubrobacterales bacterium | reverse complement strand
CAACCGGCGCATCCCACCGGACAGCTTCGAGGACCGCGTGCGCTGGGGCCGGCTCGCGATCGAGGCGCTGAACGAGGAAGGGGTCACCTCGACCCTCGACGCGGCCGGCGGGAAGCCGAACCTGCGCGTCTACGAGGCGCTCCGCAAGCAGCGCGACCTGACCGTCCGGACGCAGGTCGCGACCGTGGTCACGGCCAAGGACGCGGCGAAGATGGGGAAGACGCTGGGGCGGCTCGAGAAGCTGCGGCGCCGCTACGACGGCGCGATGCTGAAGGCCTCGGTCGCGAAGGTCTTCGCCGACGGCGTACTCGAGTTCCCCGCCCAGACCGCGGCCCTCCTGGACCCCTACCTGAGGAAGGGGAAGCCGACGAAGCGCGATGGGCTGCTCCTGGTCAAGCCCGGGTCCTACGAGCGCCTCGTCACCGGGCTCGACAGGCGCGGGTTCCAGGTCCACACCCACGCGATCGGTGACCGCGCGGTGCGCGCGGCGCTCGACGCCTACGAGGCGGCCCGGCTGAACAACGGCGTCGCCGGCTGGGGGAACCGTCACACGATCACTCACCTGCAGCTGGTGGATCCGGGTGACTATTCCCGCTTCGCGCAGCTGCGCGTGATCCCGAACATGCAGATGATGTGGTTCCAGCTCGACGGGTTCACCGTCGACACCGTGAAGCCGTACATCGGCGAAGAGCGCTTCAGGCGCATGTACCCCGCCGGCAGCCTCCTCCGGGCCGGCGCGCGGCTCGCGGGCGGCAGCGACTGGCCCGTCGACCCGCTCTTCCCGTTCTATGCGATCGAGCGTGCCGTCACCAGGCGCGCCGACTCCTTCTACGGCTACTCGAAGGGCCCCCTTAATCCCGACCAGCGGCTCACCCTTTCCCAGGCGGTCGAGGCCTACACGCTCAGCGCCGCATTCCAGATGCGCCAGGAGAAGCAGACCGGCTCGCTCGAGGCCGGCAAGCTCGCCGACATGATCGTCCTCGACCGCAACCTGTTCCGGATCGCGCCGAAGCGGATCTACGGGACCAACGTCCTGCTCACGCTGGTCGGCGGCCGCATCGTCCACCGTGGCGGCGGCTACCGCTAGCGCGGGCCGGGCGCCTCGCTACGCTGGCTTTGTGCCGCAGTTCAAGCTCAATCCGGCCTATTCCGCGACCGCCGACCAGCCGAAGGCGATCGATCAGCTCGTCGAGGGGCTCGACTCCGAGCAGCGCTTCCAGACGCTCCTCGGGGCGACCGGCACGGGGAAGACGTTCACGATGGCCGGGATCATCGAGCGCGAGCAGCGTCCCGCCTTGGTGATCGCCCACAACAAGACGCTCGCGGCGCAGCTCTGCAACGAGTTTCGCGAGTTCTTCCCGGACAACGCCGTCGAGTACTTCGTCAGCTACTACGACTACTACCAGCCCGAGGCGTACGTGCCGGCACAGGATCTCTACATAGAGAAGGACTCCTCGATCAACGACGAGATCGAGCGCCTCCGCCACGCCTCGACCGCATCCCTGTTCGCCCGCCGCGACGTGATCATCGTCGCCTCGGTCTCGTGCATCTACGGGATCGGCTCGCCGCAGGTCTACCGCGACCGGATGCAGCTCTTCAAGGTCGGCGACTGGATCGACCGCCAGGACGTGTTCCGGAAGCTGGTCGCGATGCAGTACCGCCGCAACGACTCCAACCTGACCCGAGGCGCGTTCAGCGCGCGCGGCGAGGTCCTCGAGATCATGCCCGCCGACGCCGAGTCGGCCTACCGGATCCAGCTGTTCGGCGACGAGATCGAGGCGATCCAGCACTTCGCCCCGCTCACCGGGGAGATCCTCGACGCGCTCGACCACGTCTCGGTCTGGCCGGCGAGCCACTACGTCACCCCCGAGGAGACCCTCGCGCGCGCGACCGACGAGATCGAGCGCGAGCTCCGCAACCGGGTCGCCGAGTTCGAGGCGGAGGGCAAGCAGCTCGAGGCCCACCGGCTCCAGCAGCGGACCCGCTACGACCTCGAGATGCTCCGAGAGCTGGGCTTCTGCTCGGGGATCGAGAACTACTCGCGGATCCTCGACGGACGCCCCCCGGGCAGCCCGCCGTACACGCTGATCGACTACTTCCCGAACGACTTCATCACGTTCGTCGACGAGTCCCACCAGACGATCCCGCAACTCGGCGGCATGTACGAGGGCGACTTCTCGCGCAAGTCGACGCTGGTCGAGCACGGCTTCCGGCTGCCCTCGGCGGTCGACAACCGCCCCCTCAAGTTCGACGAGTTCCTCGACCGCGTCGGCCAGGTCGTGCTGCTCTCGGCGACCCCGGGCCCCTGGGAGCGCGCCGAGTCGTCGAGCGTCGTCGAGCAGATCGTGCGCCCGACCGGGATCGTCGATCCCGAGGTCGAGGTCCGCGAGACGAGAAACCAGATCGACGACCTGATGAACGAGGTCAAGGTCCGCGCGGAGCGGAACGAGCGCGTTCTGGTCACGACCCTGACCAAGAAGATGGCCGAGGACCTGACCGAGTACCTGCTCGAGCACGGCTTCCGCGTCCGCTACCTGCACTCCGAGGTCGACACCCTGGAACGGATCCAGATCATCCGCGAGCTGCGCCTCGGCGAGTACGACGTCCTCGTCGGCGTCAACCTGCTGCGCGAGGGGCTCGACCTCCCGGAGGTCTCGCTGGTCGCGATCCTGGACGCCGACAAGGAGGGCTTCCTGCGCGGCGAGACGAGCCTGATCCAGACGATCGGCCGCGCCGCCCGCAACGTCGAAGGCCGGGTCCTGATGTACGCGGACAAGGAGACCGCGGCGATGCGGGTCGCGATCGAGGAGACGGACCGCCGCCGGGCGATCCAGGTCGCCTACAACGAGGAGCACGGGATCACCCCCGAGACGGTCAAGAAGGGGATCTCCGACATGGCCGAGTTCCTGGCGATGGAGTCGCAGGCTCCGAGGCGCCGCCGCCGCGGCCGCGGCGAGACCGCAACCAAGACGCCCGAGGAGCTGGAGAAGCTCGTCGTGGAGCTCGAGGAGGAGATGCTGGCCGCCGCCGAGGACCTCCGCTTCGAGGAGGCCGCCCGGATCCGCGACGAGCTCAAGGAGCTCCGCGCGGACCTCGACGCGATCCGCGCCTAGCGCGACCTAGCGGACGCCCTTCTCCTCCTCGACCGTGCGCTCGGCCCAGGGGATCACCTCGAGGCGCCCGTCCGGGATCGGCTCGCCGCTGACGACGGACTTGCCGTAGCTGCCATCCTCGAGGCGCTGCTCGGCGCGCTCGATCGCGGCCAGCGTCCTGCGCAGGTCCTCGACGATCGCCCGCTCGGTGTCGGCCTGCTCGAGCTCGGCCGCCTTGTCGCCGAAGTCCTCCGGCTCGTCGAGCGAGGTCTCGACGTGGCCATGCTCGGCGAGCTCCTGCTCGATCCTGGCTCGCTCCTCGGTGAGCCGCTTGCGTGCGTGCTCGGGGTCCACCCTTTGATCCTAGTCAGATCGGCGCAGCGGCCGGCCTTCCGCGGGGCCGCGCTTCCCTCAGGCCTCCCCAGCGCGCGCCGGCGGTTTCACCAAGGCCCAAGTCCTCGGCCTGGTCGAATACAACCCCGTCGCCCCCACGCCGGCGCGCGCTCCTTTGCCCCGTTACCCTGCGACCGATGAGCACGGAGGACCTCGCAAAGCAGGCGGCGGACCGGGTCCGCGAAGCGGTCGCGGACGCGGAGCGGCGCGCCGAGGAGATCGTCAGCGGGGCGAGGGCCGAGGCGCAGCAGATCCGCGAGCGCGCGGAGGCGGCGGCCGCCGAGGTCCGGGAGGCGGCCGAAGCGCAGGCCGCGAGCGTCCGCGAGCGCGCGGAGCGGGCCCAGGCGGCGCTCCGCGAGCTGACCGGGGAGACCCCCGGGACGCCGCCGACGCCCGACCCGAGCCCGCCGACGCCTCCGCCGGTCCCCGAGCCGACCCCGCCCCCGGTGCCTGAACCGACGCCGCCGCCCGTCCCGGAGCCGACCCCGCCCGAGCCGCCGCCCGCGCCGGAGCCTCACATGGCCGGGAACGGCGACGACGCCGCGGCGCGGCTGCTCGCGATGAAGCTCGCCCTCGAGGGCAAGGACCGCGACGAGATCTCTGCGCAACTGGACGAGAAGTTCGGCGCCGCCGACCGCGCCGCGCTCCTCGACGACGTGCTCGCCCGCGCCGCCAAGTAGCGCCCTTCACCCGTCACTGGACGCTTTGGTAGCCGATGGGCTACCCGGGAGTCCACTCGTCAGCGGCCGGGGCGCGAAACGTGCCCAGCGGCGGCGACTGGACGTGCCTCAGCGGCGGCGACGGAAGGTGCCCGGTCCGCCGCCGGCGCGGGCGCCGGCCGTGTACTCGGCCATGTCCTGGCTCCAGAACTCGACGACGTTGCCGTCGGGATCGGTGACGTAGATCGCCCGCCCCGGCCCGAGCTGGACCGGGCCCTCGATATCCGCGCCGCGGTCACTGAGCCGCTCGAGCAGACGATCGATCTCCTCGTCCTCGACGTGAAAGGCGAAGTGGACGTGGGCGCCGCCGCGGCCGCCGGCGAGGCCGACCTGCTCGGTCCAGAGCCCGAGCCGCGCCGTCTCCCCGACCAGGTACCAGTACCGCCCCTCGCGTCCCTCGCCGTACAGGGTCTCCTCGAAGCCGAGCGTGTCCCGGTAGAAGCGTCGGGCGGCCTCGAGGTCCGAGACCTCCAAGACGAGCTCGGAAATGGCGCTGACGACCGGAGCCCCGCTCACCGGGCGAGCTTACTTGGCCGCAATCAGCCCAATGTACGACGAGCTTCGCGTACGGCGAGATCGCCAGCACCGGAGCCGTGAAGACGACTCCCCCCAACCGGAACATCGACTCCGCAACCAATCCGTCGACGGGGCTGTACTGCATGCAGCTGGCGTTCACCCCGACGTTCGGGAGCGGCAACGGCACTGGCGCCTCGCCCAATGGGTTGGTGGCGATGGTCGACATTCCGGCGACCAACTGCCCGGCCGGCACGGAGGCGTCCGTCTACGTGAGCAACGCTGCTGGGGCGCCCGCGAACCTGGACTTCACGGTCATTTTCGGGGGCTTCTAGGAGTGACGAATCGCAGCGCAGACCCGGCCGGCTCCCGCCGGCCGGGTCTCATGCTGTCCTCGGTGGCGCTCGCCGGGATCGCGGCCGTGCTCTGGAGCGGGTGTGGCTCCGACGACGCCACGACGGCTGAGACCGGCTCGGAGCCCGATCCGGCCGTCGCCGGCGAGCTCGAGCCGGACTCGCCCGGCGCCCCGGCGAAGCCCCCGGCCGAGGACGAGGGGGACAGGACCGGCGGGAAGAAGGCGCACGGCGACGAGGCCGTCACAGGGGGCCAGGGGGGCAAGAGCAAGAAGGGGAAAGAGAAGAAGGCTCAGCTCGAGCCGGACAGCGCGGCGAGCGACGCGGCCAGGGGAGGCGCCAAGAGCCCGAGGCCATCGCCGTCGGCCGCCGAGCAGGCGGCGCACGGCACCGGCCAGGGCGGCGCCTCGGGGCCGTCCGCCGCAGAGCTGGCGAAGTGAGACCCGGAGCTGCGGGCTGACGCTCGGCCGGTCTGGCCGCTCGTACACTTGTTCGCATGGCGCCTTCCGAGCGCATAGCGATCCGCGGGGCGAGGGAGCACAACCTCAAGGACATCGATCTCGAGCTGCCCCGGAACTCGCTGATCGTGATGACCGGGCTGTCCGGGTCCGGGAAGTCGAGCCTTGCCTTCGACACGATCTACGCCGAGGGGCAGCGTCGCTACGTCGAGTCGCTGTCGGCGTATGCCCGCCAGTTCCTCGGATTGATGGAGAAGCCCGACGTCGACTCGATCGACGGGCTCAGCCCCGCGATCTCGATCGACCAGAAGACGACCTCGCGGAACCCGAGGTCGACGGTCGGCACCGTGACCGAGATCTACGACTACCTGCGGCTGCTCTGGGCGCGGATCGGCAAGCCGCACTGCCCCGAGTGCGGCGAGCCGATCGAGGGCCAGTCGGTCGAGCAGATCACCGACCGGGTGATGACCCTGCCCGAGGCCACCCGGTTCATCGTCAGCGCCCCGGTCGTGCGGGGACGGAAGGGCGAGTACGGGAAGCTGCTCGAGCAGTTCCGGCTCGAGGGCTACAGCCGGGTTCGGGTCGACGGCGAGGTCCGCCGCCTCGACGAGGAGATCGTGCTCGACAAGAAGTACAAGCACGACATCTCGGTCGTCGTCGACCGGCTGATCATGAAGCTCGACCTGCGCCGGCGCCTCTCCGAGTCGGTCGAGGCGGCGATCGCGCTCGCCGGCGGGATCGTCGAGATCGACGTGCTCGATGACAAGGAGCCCACACCGAAGGCGTCGCAGCACGGCACCCCCGGACGCGAAGCGGAGGAGGTGCCGGTGAAGAGGGCGACGGGAGCGAAGGGCGCTGGGGCACTGCCGCGCGACGTCGCCCAACGGCTCAGCTTCTCCGAGCGGTTCGCGTGCCTCAACTGCGGCACCTCGATCCCCGAGCTGGAGCCGCGGATCTTCTCGTTCAACTCGCCGCACGGCGCCTGCGAGCGCTGCCACGGGCTCGGCTTCCAGAGAGTGGTCGACCCCGACCTGGTCGTGCCCGATCCGACGCTGTCCCTGGCGGAGGGCGCGCTGCAGCCCTGGCGAACGGGCCACTCGCGCTACTGGAAGCGCCTGATCGAGGCGGTCGCGAGCTCGGAGGGGATCGACGTGGACGCGCCGTGGCAGGAGCTGTCCGCGGAGGAGCGCGAGATCTTCCTGTACGGAACCGGGTCGCAGCGCCACAAGGTCCAATACACGAACCGGTTCGGGCGCCGGCGCTCCTACAGCGTCCGCTTCGACGGGATCGTCAACAACCTCGAGCGGCGCTATGAGGAGACCGACTCCGACGGCGTCCGCGAGCGGGTCGAGGGGTACATGGCCGAGCAGCCCTGCCCGGCCTGCGGCGGCGCCCGGCTCCGGCCCGAGAGTCTCGCCGTCAAGGTCGGCGGGATCTCGATCGCCGAGTACACCGAGAAGTCGGCGCGGGCCGCTCTCGAGTGGATCGAGAAGCTGGAGATGACCGACACCGAGCAAGCGATCGCGCGGTTGCTGGTCCGCGAGATCACGGAGCGGCTCGCGTTCCTCGACAACGTCGGCGTCGGCTACCTGAACCTCGCGCGGGCCGCGCGGACCCTGTCGGGCGGTGAGGCGCAGCGGATCCGGCTCGCGACCCAGATCGGATCGAGCCTGGTCGGCGTGCTCTACATCCTCGACGAGCCCTCGATCGGGCTGCACCAGCGCGACAACGAGAAACTGATCGGGACTCTCGAGCGCCTCCGCGACCTCGGCAACACGGTGATCGTCGTCGAGCACGACGAGGGGACGATGCTGTCGGCCGACCACATCGTCGATCTCGGCCCCGGGGCCGGCGAGCACGGCGGCCACGTCGTCGCCGAGGGGAACCCCGACGAGATCAAGGCCGACCCCGCCTCGCTGACGGGCCAGTACCTGGCCGGGCAGCGCTCGATCGCGGTTCCGGCCGATCGCCGCGAGCCGCGCGGCGAGCTGGTCGTCCGTGGGGCGCGCGAGCACAACCTGAAGAACATCGACGTGGCCCTGCCGCTCGGGGTGTTCACGTGCGTCACCGGGGTGTCGGGATCGGGCAAGTCGACGCTCGTCAACGAGACGATCTACCCCGCGGTCGCGAACCGGCTCCACGAGGCGAAGCTCCGCCCCGGCGCCCACGACCGGATCGACGGGATCGAGCAGGTCGACAAGATCATCAACATCGACCAGTCGCCGATCGGGCGCACGCCGCGCTCGAACCCGGCGACCTACACCAACGTCTTCGACCACATCCGCCAGCTCTACGCGCAGACGCGCGAGGCGCGGGCGCGTGGCTACAAGCCAGGCCGGTTCAGCTTCAACGTCAAGGGGGGGCGCTGCGAGGTCTGCCGCGGGGACGGCCAGATCAAGATCGAGATGCACTTCCTGCCCGACGTCTACGTCCCCTGCGAGCAGTGCCACGGCAAGCGCTACAACCGGGAGACGCTCGAGGTCCGGTTCAAGGGCAAGTCGATCGCCGACGTGCTCGAGATGCCGGTCGCCGAGGCGGTCGACTTCTTCAAGGACATCCCGAAGATCGCGCGGCGGCTCCGCACCCTGCACGACGTCGGGCTCGACTACATCCGCCTCGGCCAGCCGGCGACGCAGCTGTCGGGGGGCGAGGCGCAGAGGGTGAAGCTCGCGACCGAGCTGTCGAAGGTCGCGACGGGCAGCACGCTCTACATCCTCGACGAGCCGACGACCGGGTTGCACTTCGCGGACGTCCAGAGGCTGCTCGACGTGCTCGGGCGCCTCGTGGACGCCGGCAACTCGGTCGTCGTGATCGAGCACAACCTCGACGTGATCAAGACCGCCGACCACATCATCGACCTCGGCGCCGAGGGCGGGGAGGGGGGAGGCCGCGTGATCGCCACAGGCACCCCCGAGCGGGTCGCCGCCGTGCCCGACTCCTATACGGGGCAGTTCCTCGCGGCCCTGGTCGAGCCGGAGGTCAAAGTCCGGCGGGCCCGCAAGAAGCCCGCGCCCGTCGCGGCGTAGATCCCGTCGTGACATAGGGTGAGCGCGTGCCACTCGCCGAGTTCACCCTCGAGATCAGCGGTGGCAGCTTTCTCGACTCCGAAGCCCAGCGAGCGGGTCTTCTCCTGCTCGCGGGGATGCTCGTCTCGTTCGGCTTCATCCGGATGAGCACGCGCCTGATGCGGAGTCCGAAGGTGACGTGGTGGCCGGGAAGCGTCACGCCCGGCGGCCTCCACATCCACCACCTCGTGTTCGGGATCGTGCTGATGATGCTGGCGGGCTTCCTCCAGTTCGCGATCCTGCCCGGCAGCCCGTGGATCGAGATCCTCGCCGTCGCGTTCGGGATCGGAGTCGGCCTCACCCTCGACGAGTTCGCCCTCTGGCTCTACCTCGAGGACGTCTACTGGTCCGAGGAGGGGCGGCGCTCGGTCGACGCCTTCATCTTCGCCGCGATCATCGCCGGGCTCTTCCTGATGGGCTTCGTCCCGGTCGCCGGCGAGGACTCCGTCGTCGGGGTGGTCGCCTCGCTCGCGACCGTCCTCGTCCTCTGCCTGGTCGTCGCGAGCAAGGGAAAGGTCTGGTCGACGGCAACCGGGATCCTGGTGCCGCTCGTGGCCGTCGTGGCGGCGATCCGGCTCGCCCGGCCGGGCTCTGCCTGGGCCCGGCGGTTCTACAAGCCTGGGAGCAGGAAGCTCGCCAGGGCCGAGCAGCGCGCCGCACGCCACGATCGCCGCTGGCAGTGGCTCCAGAACCTGATCGGGGGCGCCCCGTCGAAGCCGAGCCCGCGCGCCCAGAGGCCGGAGCCGCCGAAGTAGCTCAGCCGCCGCCGCGGCGGCGCCGGTCGAGCAGCGAACGGCCCCGCTCGCGCCAGCGCTCGCTCCCGGCCTCCCAGGTCTCGTCCGGGAACTCGCGGACGGTCTGGCGCCGCAACATCTCGAACCCGATCACGAACAGCGCGATGATCACCAGCGAGATCGGGAGGCGGCGGAAGCCCTCGGTCGGCGCCAACCAGAAGAGGAGCAGCAGGAACGCGAAAAGGAGGGCGTAGCCCACCCCGCGGTGGTGGAAGGCCGGGGCGAGGGTCCTGCGCACACCCCGGGCGAGACCCGTCGGGCCGGCGAGCCAGGCGCCGAGCACAATGATGATCCCGTAGAAGACCATCGCGCCGGCGCCGTCGGAGAGCAGCGACGTGGAGATCTCCCAGGTGTCCTCGACGGCCGGCTCGACGCTCGCCGTCGAGGCGAGCGCGTCGACCACCACGTTTCCGGCGAGGCTCCGGGCGACCGCGACGGCGAGCCCGACGACGATCAGGCTGAACCCGACCGCGCGCAGCGCCTCGCGGCGCCAGCCGCGGGCCAGGTAGATGGCGAGGGCGAAGAGAAGGATCGCGATGACCGTCAGGACGACCGCAAGGGTCTCGATCAGGTCGACCAGCTTCTGCGCGGTGGAGAGCTCGCCCGCCGGAAGGACCTCGATCTGACCCGCGTCCGGGGGAAGCCGGCCGGCGACGTTGATGCCGGCCTCGCCGCCGACCTGCGCGACGAGCGAGCCGAGGTCGAGGGTGACGGGCTCGCCGGTGTCCTCCTCGATCACCTGGAGCAGCTTCTCGTGCGTGGTCCGATTGATCCGCTCCCAGGCCTGCTGGACGCGGGGGCGCTGGAGAGCCTCGTTCGCAAGCCTGTCGGCGAGCTGGCGGATCCCCCCGGCCGCCGGACCTGCGAGGCCCTTCAGGTTCGGGGGCAGCCGCGCCTCCAGCTCGGCCTGCACGTCGACGTTCGCGTAGAGCGTGTCGACCATGAACGCCGCGAGCTGGGTGCGGATCTCCTCGTCCTCGAGCAGCTCGGTGCTCGTCTCGACCCAGTTGTCCGTCTCGAGCGCCTGGCGGTTTGCCCAGATCGAGAAGACGGCGAGGAAGGAGATGAGCGAGGCGAGCGCGATCAGCGCCAGCACCAGACCGCGCCTGCTGCGCTTGGCTTCCCGTGCCGGCGGCGGTGCGGCCGCAGCCTCCAATCCCTTCTCCTTCCCCTAGGTGGCGCGCGAGACTCTATCGCCTGGACCCGTCGCCGCCCGTAGACTCGCGCCCACCTTGCTGAGGCTGCGGCTCTCCGTCAGGCCCGAACACGCGACCAGCGTTGCCGAGCGGCTCGATCGCACCGGCGGTGTCCGCCGTCTCGTCAGCTCGCCGAGCGGCGCAACCGGCGACGAGGTCGTGCTCTCGGCCGACGTTGTCCCGTCGGGAGCAGACGAGGTGATGGAGATCCTCGAGGACCTCGAGGTGCACCCGGACGACTTCCTTCTCGCCCGCACCGAGGTGATCGCCCCAAGCTCCGTCGGGCCGCGGCGCGCCACCGAGGTCGATGGGTTCGCCTGGGTGACGGTGATGGGGGAGGCGCGAGCGAACTCGCGGCCGCTCGCCCGCTACCTGGCGCTGATGATCGTCGCCGGGATAATCGCCGGGCTCGGAGTGCTGGAGGACAACGCGATCCTCGTCGTCGGCGCGATGGCCGTCAGCCCCGACCTGCTCCCGATCTGCTCGACGTGCGTCGGGATCGTCGGGCGCCGCTGGCCGCTCGCCCGTCGCGCGTTCCTGACCCTGACGGTCGGCCTTGCCCTCGCGGTCGCGGTATCCGCGGTGATGACGGCCCTGCTCGACGCGACGGGGATCATCTCCGGCGAGTTCCGGGTCGGCGAGCGCGGGCTCGGCTCGCTCGCGAACGTCGACTACTCGACGGTCCTCGTCGCCCTGGCGGCCGGCGTCGCCGCGATGCTCGCCTTCGAGACGCGGGCGAGCGCCTCAGTCGGCGTCGCGATCTCCGTCACCACGGTTCCCGCCTCGGCGTTCATGGGGGTTGCGATCGGGGCGGGGGAGCTGCACGACGCGGGGGGCGCGGCGCTCGTCCTCACGGTCAACGTCGTGCTTCTGATCCTGTCGGGAAGCCTCACCCTGTGGATTCAGCGGCGGCTGATCGGCGCGCGCGGACCGGACCCGATCGGGGGCTCGTGCGGGTGAGCCTGGAACGGTGGCGTATCTGGTGGGTGAAGCGGCGCTGGTACGAGCGCAACCGCCGGCCGCGGCGGCGTTGGCGGATCAATTCCCATGCCGCGCGGGGTGGGTTCTTCATCCGCCTCCCGGTCGAGGGCGAGGTCCTGGAGGCGCTCGACTCGGGACGGCTCTCGATCGGCGAGCACACCCTGCTCGAGCCGGGCTGCTGGCTGACCCTCGGGCCCGAGGCCCGGATCGTGATCGGCGAGGGTTGCTTCCTGAACCGCGAGACGATGCTCGCGGCGACCGAGCTGATCGAGATCGGCGACCACGTGATGTTCGCGAACCACTGCTTCGTCGGCGACGCCGATCACCGCTACGACGACCCCGACAGCCCGGTCACCTGGCAGGGATTCGAGCTCCGCGGGCCGGTCCGGATCGGGTCCAACTGCTGGTTCGGGGTCAACTGCGTCGTCACCGGAGGGGTCACGATCGGAGAGCGCGCGGTGATCGGGGCGAACTCCGTCGTCACCAACGACATCCCTCCGGGTGTGATCGCGGCCGGGGCGCCGGCAAAGGTGATCCGCGAGATCGAGTTCAGGCGCCGGTAGCCGGGGGGCGATCGCCGATCCAGTACCGGGGCTCAGGCGCGGTCGACGAGCAGCGCCGCGCCGATCGCGCCGCCGTGGTCTCCGAGCGAGGCGACCTCGAACGCGGGCGGGTCGTCGGGGTCGAATAGGTACTCGGTCATCCGGTCCCGGATCTTCGGGACGTACTCGTCGCCGAACCGGGTTCCCATCCCGCCGCCGAGGATGATCGCCTCCGGGTCGATCAGGTTGATCGCGGATGCGATCCCGGCCGCGAGCGCCTTCTCCGCGCGGGTCATCAGCTCCTTCGCGAGCGGGTCGTCGTGGTGGAGCGCACGCTCCCAGACCCCGCTCGAGAGCCGGTCGCGGCCGTGCTCCTCCATCAGCGTGAACAGCTTCGTCTTCACGCCCTTGGCGGCCTCGCGGCGGGCCTTCTGCTCCATCCCCCATCGCCCCGCGTAGGCCTCGACGCAGCCGCTGTGCCCGGCGCTGCAGCGAGGGCCGCCGCGGCGGACGATCAGGTGGCCGAACTCACCGGCGGCGCTGCGGCCGAGCCACGGCTTCCCGTCGAGCACGAGGCCGCCGCCGACGCCCGTCCCCCAGAACACGCCGATCACGGTCTCGTACGGCTTGCCCGACCCGAGATGGAACTCGGCCTCGACCGCGACCTGGACGTCATTGCCGATGCGGACGGGCGGCCCCAGCTCCGTCGAGAGCCACTCGGCGAGCGGGAACGAGCCCTCCCAGCCCGGCAGGTTGTGTGCCCCGGAGACGATCCCGGTCCCCTCGTCGGCGTCGCCGGGGGAGCCGACGCCGATCCCCTCGAGCTGTTCCGGCTCGACGCCGGCCTGCGCCGCGGCGTCGCGCTGGCAGTCCGCCATCGCCCTCGCGACGTCCTCGGGTCCGCCCTCTGTCGGGGTCTCCGCCCGCGCCTCGCCGAGGACGGCGTTCGCGGCATCGACGATCACCGCCTGGATCTTGGTGCCGCCGAGGTCGATCCCTCCGCGCGTCGCGCTCACGGCGTGATCCTGTAGACGGCGCCGTCGCGCGAGTCCGCGACCCACACCGAGCCCTCGGCGACGGTCAGCGACTGGGCCAACTGACCGACGGCGATCGGCTCGCCGACCTGCTCGCCGCTGCCGGGGTCATACCGCGCCACGGTCCCGCCGCCTCCGGCCACCCATACGAACCCGAGCCCGGCGGCGACGTCCTGCGCCTTGTCGACCTGCAGCGGGCCGCCCGAGGGCCGACCGGTCTCAGGGTCGATCCGGACGAGCGTCCCGGCGGCGCCGAGCGCCCAGGCGGCGGACTCGCCGACGGTCACGCTGAAGGCGCCGGGCACGTCGGCGGGCTCGCCCTCGAGCTCGCCGCTGTCGGGATCGATCCGCACGACCTCGCGATTGTCCCGTGTCAGCCAGACCGATCCCTCACCGGCGGCGATCGAGGCGGCGTTTCCCTCGACCCGGGTGGTCCCGCCCGGCGCGCCCGAGGGATCGATCCTCTGCACCTCCTTCTGTGACATCGCCCAGACGGCGCCGTCGCCGGCGGCGATCTGGAAGGGGAAGCCCTGGACTCGGAGCGGCGGCGCGGGGCCCGTATCCGCCGTCACCCGCTGCACGGCGCCCTGGTCCGCGAGGGCGAGCCAGGCGCCGCCGTCATCGCCCGCGACGTCGGTCGGGAAGCCCGCGGCCGCGACCGGGATCGGCTTCTTGCTGGCCGGGTTGAGCCGGCTGACCCGGCCCGCGAGCGAATCGACGACCCAGACGTAGCCGCCCCCGGCGGCGATCGCGTCGGGGCGCCCGCCGACGGCGAGCCTGCGGACGCTCGGCTCGGGCGGCGGCTCGGCCGCCGGCGTCGCGACCGACTCGCTGTGGCCGAACTGGGCTCCGGCTTCGCCGTCCGAGCCTCCGTCGTCCCCGGAGAAGATCCCGGCGATCGCGAGGATCGCGATCACGACGACGACCGCCCCGGCAGCGATCGCGACCAGCCACCCCCGCTCGCCGGCGCCGCTCACGAGACGACTTGGACGACCACCGTGCGCTCGCGCGGGCGGTCGTCGAAGTCGATCAACACGAGCTGCTGCCAGGTTCCGAGCGCCAGCCGCCCGCCTAACACCGGCACCTGCTCGGAGGGGCCGATCAGCGAGGCGCGCTGGTGCGCGTGGGAGTTCGTGTCGTGGTTGAGGCGGTTGTGCTCGTAGTCGCCCTCGACGGGGATCAGGCGGTCGAGCAGCGCCCGCAGGTCCGCGACGCCGCCTGGCTCGTACTCCATCGTCGTCAGCGCACAGGTCGAGCCGCGCACGAACGCGGTCGCCAAGGCCTCCCCGACTCCCGCCTCGTCGACCACCTCCTGGACCGCGGCGCCGATCTCGACCATGTCGGCGTCCCCGCGGGTCGACAGCCTCAGTTCCCCGCTGTGTGTCGCCACGGGGGTCAAGCTAGCGAAGCGGCCGTCAGCCGGGGCTCAGGAGAGGATCTCGTAGATGAAGTAGACGATCACGACCAGGTTCACCAGCCACGAGTGGGTGGTGAGCCAGTCGCGGATCCCCGGCATCGCCTCTCGCGCGCGATGGCCGAGCGCCTTGTACGCGAGGAAGGGAAGTGCCATAAGCAAGACGGTGCCGGCCACGAGCGGCCACCCGGCTGCGGGGCTCAGGTCGGCGTCGTTCATCAGGTTCGCCGTCGCGATCGACGCCGCGATGTCCGTCGGCATCAACAGGATCAGCAGGAAGCCGAGGGTGAACGCGCGCTTCGGGTCGGCCTCCTGGAGTGTGCTCATCCACTTCGGCACCTCGGCGGTGCCGCGGGTCATGAACACGTGAACGGCGAGGACCGCGAGCAGCCCAGCGACGATGTAGTCCGCAGTGCCCGGTCCATCGTCCGTACTCGGGTCGAATCCGATCGCCTTGACCACGCCGCTCGAGATCGCGAGCCCAAGCGTTGCGGCCAGCGCGACGCCGACGATCATCGCCAGGGAGTTCTTCGTGGCCTCCTTGCTGGTGACGAGGAAGATCGCGGTGAGGATCTGCGGTCCCATCACCATGATCAGGCACAGAGGGAGGATCTGAAGTTGTTCGCTGGCCAAGGCTCGCTAACCATATGGCCTCCGTCCGGTGGAGGGGTGAGCGCGTAAGGACGACCGAGCCGGGCACATGGCCCGGCTCGGTTTCGGGCTCCCGGTTCTGCTTGCCGGGTGCGCCTGTTCGCGCCTGTCGCTTACGCGCCGCGGGGGGGGCCGGCGCCGATGTGCAGCGCCTCCAGCAGCCTCGGAACGAGGGCGAGGCCCGAGGGATGGGCGTTGCTGGCGAAGCCGTCAACCGTCTGCGGAAAGGCTGCCTGACTACCAATCCCAAGGCGTGTCCGTCCCCGCCAGGCTCTCCTCGTCGAGATAGCGGCGGAACTCCCTCAGCTCCTCGGGAGAGATCGAGTAGGAGTGCTCCTCGTCCGGGAAGCGTCCCGCCCGCACGTCCTCCGCGTAGGCGCTGACGCCCTTGACCATCTCCTTGCGGACCTCCGCGTAACGGCGCACGAAGCGCGGCTGATGGCCCTCGTAGATCCCGAGCAGGTCGTGGAAGACGAGCACCTGGCCGTCGGCCGCCGGGCCGGCGCCGATCCCGATCACGGGCACCTCGAGACGCGGCATCAGCGCCTCGGTGACCGCGGCCGGGATCGCCTCGAAGACGATCGCGAAGCAGCCCACCGACTGCAGCGCCAGGGTGTCCTCGGCCAGCTTCGCCGCGGCCCCGGCCGTCCGCCCCTGGGCCCTGAAGCCGCCGAGCTGGGTCGCCGTCTGCGGCGTCAGCCCGACGTGGCCCATCACCGGGATGCCGGCGCGGATGATCGCCCGCGCCCGGTCGACCGATGAGCCGCCGCGCTCGAGCTTGACGGCGTCGACGCCGGCCTCCTTCACGAACCGCTGGGCGTTCTCGATCGCCTGCTCGTTCGCACGCTCGTAGGAGCCGAACGGCATGTCCCCGATCAGGAGCGGGGTCGTCGTGCCGCGTCGGACCGCCTCGGTGAGGATCAGCATCTCATCCATGCCGACTGGCGTCGTCGCGTCATGGCCGAGCACCACCATCGCGGCGCTGTCTCCGACCAGGACCATGTCGACCCCGGCCTCCTCGACGACCTGGGCGGAGGGGAAGTCGTAGGCGGTCACCATCACGATCTGCTCGCCGTTGCGCTTCATCTCGGCGATCCGGGGAAGCGTGACCGGGGCGCGATCGGAGGTCGGTTCCGTCGGGTTGGCGGCGGCAACGTTCTTGTGGGGGCGGACGCTCATCAGAAGGCCTCCATCTGCTCTGGGCTGTCGGCTTGGTTGGTGATCACCACGTTGTCGATCAGGCGCGCCCGGCCCACCCGCGCGGCCACGGCCAGCAGCACGGGGCGGCCGTTGAGATCCGCGACCGGCGAGAGATCCCTCGCGTCGCGGGCCTCGACGTATTCCGGGTTCACCCCGGCGCTGCGAAGCTCATTGATGGCGGTGGACACGATCACGTCCGCAGAGCGCTCGCCGTTCGCCGCCGCGCGCTCTGCCGCTCGCAGCGCCCGCGACAGGGCCAGGGCGCTCTCGCGGTCGGACTCGTCCAGATAGACGTTGCGCGAGCTCATCGCGAGCCCGTCCGGGTCGCGGACCGTCGGCAACGCGATGACCTCGACCGGGAAGTCGAGGTCGCGCGCCATTCGCTCGATCACGACCGCCTGCTGCGCGTCCTTGCGCCCGAAGAAAGCGGCATCGGGCTGCACGCAGTTGAAGAGCTTGGCGACCACGGTGGTGACGCCGCGGAAGTGCTCGGGGCCGCGCTGGTCGGCGGCGCCGTCGAGGATGCCGGTGAGCGCCTCGTCGACCTCTACAGCGGTGCCGAAGCCGTCGGGATACATCTCGTCGACCGAAGGGATCCAGAGCAGGTCGACGCCCTCGCGCTCGGCCAGCTCGGTGTCGCGGGACTCGTCACGCGGATAGGTCGCGAGGTCCTCGCCGGGCCCGAACTGGCTCGGGTTCACGAACAGACTGACCACGACGAGGTCGCAGCCGGCGCGGGCGGCGCGCATCAGCGACAGGTGGCCCTCGTGGAAGGCGCCCATCGTCGGCACCAGCCCGATCCGCTTCCCCTCGCGCCGGTGGCCGGCGAGGGCCTCCCGCAGCTCGCGCTTCGTGTGCACGATCCTCATCCCGCCGCCTCCTCCCTTCGACTCCGCCGGAGCGGTGTCGGTCCTCCGTCGACCGGGGGCGGCGGATTGCGACGCGAGCGCGAGGGCTGCTGAGTCTCCGCCCGACGGCGATGACCGGGCGAGCGCGGCGGTCCGCGCGGCCAGCGCCTCGTAGATCGGGAGCAGCTCCGGGGCGAGCTCGGCGAGGGCGGCGCGGTGGCGTTCGACCGTCTCGGCGTCGCCCCGCGCGATCGGCCCGGTCAGGGCCCCGACGCCGTGCTCGGCCCAGTTGGCCGCGGTGCGGAGGACGAGCGGGGCGAGCAGCTCGCGTCCGTCCTCGACTCCGGCCGCCTCGAGCAGACCGGCCGCGGACTCCTTGAGCGCGACGAGGAAGTTGGAGGCGATGCTGGCGGCCGCGTGGTACGCGGCTCGGCGCTCGTCCGGGACGGCGAAGGGACGCATCCCGACGTCGCGCGCGAGCGCCTCGGCGAACGACTCGGCCGCCTCGTCGGACCCGGCGATCGCGCAGGGGATGCCCGCGACCGGGGTCGAGCCGTCGGCGAAGGTCTGCAGCGGGTGGATCGAGAAGGCGCCGGCCCCCGCCCGGGTCGTGGAGTCGAGGGCCGCGAGCGCGCCGGCGCCGCTGACGTGGCCGACCAGCTTCGGCGGCCTCGGGGCGAGCGCCGCGGCGGTCGACGCGATCTCGGCGTCGGGGACGCAGAGAAGCACGGCGGTGGCGCCCGCGCTGCGCTCCGCGGCGGCGGCCGTGCTGGTCAGCCGCACCGGCAGGCCCGCCTGCCCGAAGGCCGTCGCGAGGCTTGCGCCCACCCGCCCGCGGCCGACGATCACGATCGGTGCGCGCTCAGTGGGGGTGTGGACGATGTCCCGTTCCAGTTCCCGCATCGGAGATACCAGACGGCGGTTTGTTCGATGTGAGGAAGTTCCTTGCCGGTTTCCCGGCGGGTCCGCGCCGCTGTCGGTCACGGCCTGGAGCCGATTATAGGGAGCGCCCTGCGCAGTCCCGTGCCGCGGAACCCACCAATTTGCGGCCAGAGATCGGCGCCGGGAGGTCTGCGCCCCGAACTACCATCACCACGGTGCCTTTGTACGAGTTCGTCTGCCGAAGCTGCGGTGACCGCTTCGAGGAGCTGGTCGGCCCCCACGTCGGCCGGGACCAGGCGAGCGTCGTCTGCCCGCGCTGCGGAGCGAACGATCCCGAGCGCCTGGTCTCCTCGTACTCGCCGCTGCAGAACCGGTTGACCGACGCCCAGAAGCGCCGCCTGGAAGCGAAACGCGGGATCGACCGCGGGGGCGCCAAGGAGCGGTTCCGCAAGCAGCGGGCCGCCGAGCGGGCGCGGTCGGGAAGGCGCCGTGGCTGAGGCAGCGGTCGCCGGCAGCGAGCGTCGGGAGCGCCTGGTCGAGGTCTACCGGCAGGCGTCGGTCTGCGAGAGGTGTCCCCTCTCGGAGACCCGCGGCAGGGTCGTGTTCGGCGCCGGCAACTCCGACGCCGACCTGATGTTCGTCGGCGAGGCGCCGGGCGCCGAGGAGGACCGGCAGGGGCTGCCGTTCGTCGGCCGTGCCGGCTCCTTCCTCACCGAGCTCCTCGATGGGATCGGGATGAAGCGGGAGGACGTGTTCATCGCGAACGTCCTGAAGTGCCAGCCGCCCGGCAATCGCGACCCGCAGCCCGAGGAGATCGATTCCTGCCGGCCGTGGCTGGAGCAGCAGGTCGGGCTGATCGAGCCGCGGATCATCGCCACCCTCGGCAACTTCGCGACGAAGCTGATCACCGCCAACCCGACCGGGATCACCAAGGTCCGCGGGACCGCGCAGGCCCGTGCGATCGGGGGTCGCCACCTCTACGTCCTGCCGCTCTTCCATCCCGCGGCGGGGCTGCGCACGCCGCGCGTGGCCGAACAGCTTCGCGAGGATTTCGCCCTGATCCCCGAGCTGCTCAGCCGGCCGCTTCCCGAGCCGCCGCCGGGGATAGTCCAGGTCGAGGCCGACGCCGTGCAGAGCCCCGACCAGCTCGGCTTCTTCGGCTAGCCGCGCGACCTCCGTAGGATCGGGGCGATGCTCCATGCCGCGCGCACCGCCGCACGCCACGCCGGCGAGCTCGCGAGCTCGCGCCTTCACCGCGAGCGGGAGAACCGCGACGGCGAGCAGGCGCTGAACGAGCTGCGCACGGACTCGCTGCAGCTGGCGCCGGAGCTGGAGGTCGACTGGCTCGGCGTCTCGGGATACCGGCTCACCTACGAGGGAAAGTCGCTCTACATCGATCCCTACGTATCCCGGGTGCCGCTGCGCGACATGCTCCTCCGCCGCCCCGCCATCCCCGATACCGCGGCGCTGGACCGGTACCTGCCGCCGCCGGGCCGCGAAGCCGTCGGAGTGCTGGTCGGCCACACCCACTTCGACCACGCCGTCGACGCCCCGGCGGTCGCGCGCCGGTTCGGCTGCGATGCCTACGGCTCGAGCTCGCTGGCGCGACTGATGGCGCTGCACGGCCTCGAGGACCGGGCGGTCGAGGTCGAGCCCTATCGCGTCTACGAGCTCGGTCCATTCGAGGTCAGCTTCGTGCCGAGCACGCACTCGAAGCTGCTGCTCGGCCTCGCCGTCCCCTATGCGGGAGAGCTCACCTGCGAGCACCTCGATGGGCTCGCGCCCGGCGCCTATCGCTGCGGCCAGGTCTGGGGGATCCACATCGAGGTCGCGGGCTCGACGCTCTACCACCAGGGCAGCGCAGACCTGCTCGACGACGCCGTCCGTCACCGCGGCGTCGACGTGTTCCTGGCCGGCGTCGCCGGACGCAATTTCACCGAGCGCTACTGGGAGCGGATCCTGCCCCGGCTCGACCCGCGGACGATCGTCCCGACTCACTACGACAACTTCTTCACGCCGCTCGGCCGGCGGATGGACCTGATCAGCGGCGCGAGGATCGCGGAGATCCCCGCCGAGGTGGGCGCCGTCAGCCGCGACGCCGCGGTCGCCGTGCTGCCGCGGCGAGACGGTGGGTGAGCTCGTCGAACGGACCGGCAGCGCCGCCGAGACCGAGGCGCTCGGCGAGCGGATCGGCGCCGAACTCGAGCCGGGCGACGTCGTCCTGGTCAGCGGCGGGATGGGGGCCGGGAAGACGACCCTGATCCGCGGCGCCTGCCGCGCGCTCGGCGTCACCGGCCCGGTCACCTCGCCCACCTTCACGATCGGCCAGCGCTATCCCGGGCGGATGCCCGTCTCGCATCTCGACCTCTACCGCCTCGAGGATCTCGACTCAGAGGATCCGGCGCTCATCGAAGACTATTTGGGGCCCGGGACCGTCGCCTTCATCGAGTGGCCCGACCTTGCCGCACCGCGCCTCGAGCGGATCAGCCGGCGGGTGGAGCTCCGCCTCGCGGGCGGGGATGCTCGTGACGTCCTGGTGGACTGACCGGACCTCGCGGCCGCCCCGCCGGCCGGCCTACTTCTGAGCGTCCTCGAGCTGCTGCTGGGCCTCGTCGAGCTGCTGCTGGGCCTCCTCCTGGGCTTCGGAAGCCGCGTCCTCGGCGGACTGCTGGGCATCCTCGGCCTGGTTCTGGAGCCCCTCGGTGTCGACCTCGGAGATCGCGGACTCGATCTGGTTCTGGGCCTCCTCGGCCTCGCTCTGCGCGTCGTCGATCGCTTGCTGCGCGTCGTCGTCACCGCAGGCGGTGAACGCAAGCCCGAGGGCCGCGATCGCCGCGGCGACCAGGATCGTGCGCGCCCGGCGGGCGAAGCGCGCGAAGCTGTTGAACTGCGACTCCATGAGTGTCTCCCTGTCGATTGCTTTCTCTGACGGCGCGCGAGCGCGAGGGCAGAGCCTAGTGATGGCGGTGGCCGGATGAGTGTCGTGCTGGGCTTCGACACCGCGACCGAGGTGCTCACCGTCGCCGTCAGCGCCGGCGCAGAGTTGCTCCGCGAGGTGGAGGAGGGCCCCGATCCGGGCGGCCGGCCGCCGCACTCCGCGCTGCTGATGCCCGAGGTCGAGCGCTCGGTCGAGCTGGCGGGAGGGTGGGAGAGGATCGAGCGGATCGCGGTCGGGCTCGGCCCCGGTTCCTACACAGGCCTGCGGATCGGGATCGCGACCGCCCGGGCGCTCAGCCAGGCTCGGGGCATTTCCCTGATCGGGGTGGGGACCCTCGCGGCGCTGGCGGCGGGGATCCGGGAGCGGGCGGCCGGCGACCCGCGCCCGGCGCTGCCCGTCCTCGATGCCCGCCGGGGGCAGGCGTTCGTGGCGCTCTATGAACGTCGCGGGGTCGAGGCCTGGCCCGCGCTGGTGCTCGCGCCGGAATCGCTTGCGGCGAGGGTTCGCCGGCTCGACGAGCAGCCGGTGGCGGCCGGGAGCGGCTCGCTACGATTTGCGGCGGAGCTCGAATCCGCCGGGGCGGCGGTTGCCCCCCCGGGAGACCCGGTGCACCGGGTCGCGGCGCGCCACATCTGCGCGCTCGGGGACAGAGCGGAGGCATCTCCCGCATCGCAGATCGAGCCCATCTACCTGAGACCACCCGACGCGGACAAGTGGCTTGAGCGAGACACAGCAGACAGGGATGATTGAGAGGGGCGGTCTGGGGATCCGGCGCCTCTCCTATGGCGACCTGCCCTCGGTGATCTCGATCGAGCGCCGGTCGTTCCCGACGCCGTGGTCGCTGGCGATGTTCGTGCTCGAGCTCTCGAAGCCGGGCGGGATCTGCCTCGCCGCCGAGGACGAGCAGGGGATGGTCGGCTATCTCGTCTGCTCGCGGTACGACGAGGTCTGGCACCTGATGAACGTCGCCGTCAACCCGGAGCACCGCCGCCGCGGAGTCGCGACCGAGCTGATCGAGCGCCTCTTCGAGGAGGCGGGGGAGGGGGCCCGCTACACGCTCGAGGTCCGCGTCTCGAATGCCGCCGCGATCACGATGTACGAGGGCTTCGGGTTCCGGTCCGCAGGCCGGCGGCGCCGCTACTACCACGACAACGGTGAGGACGCACTGATCATGTGGCTGGCGAGCAAGCCGGCACGTGCTGCCGTCGCTTGATCCTCGCGATCGAGACCTCATGCGACGACACCTGCGCCGCGGTCGCGGACGGCGCCCGGGTCGTCTCCAACGTGATCTCCTCGCAGGCGATCGCCCATCAGCGCTATGGCGGCGTCGTCCCGGAGGTCGCCGCCCGCCACCACCTCGAGCTCGTCAACGCCGTCGTCGACTCGGCGCTGGGCCAGGCCGTGGTCGAGCTGCCGGACGTCGACGCGGTCGCGGTCACGCAGGGCCCGGGCCTGATCGGCGCCCTGCTGGTCGGCGTCAGCACCGCCAAGGCCCTCGCCGCAGCGCAGCGCAGGCCGCTGATCCCGGTCGACCATCTGCACGGGCACGTCGCGGCCAACTTCCTCGAGCCAGACCCGCTCGAGCCCCCCTTTCTCTGCCTGATCGCGAGCGGCGGCCACACGCTGCTCGCGGGGGTCAGGGAGCGGGGCAGGTTCGAGCAGCTCGGCGCGACCCTGGATGACGCCGCCGGCGAGGCGTTCGACAAGGGCGCCCGCCTGCTCGGCCTCGGCTACCCGGGCGGGCCGGCGATCGAGCGGGAGGCCGAGGAGGGGGACCCGGAGGCATTCGGGTTTCCGGTCGCGATGAGCCGCGACCCGGGGCTCGACTTCTCGTTCAGCGGGGTGAAGACGGCGCTCGTCTACCGGGTCCGGGAGCTCGGCGAGGACGCCGTCGCCGAGCGCCGCGCCGACCTCGCCGCCTCCTACCAGCGCGCGATCGTCAACCAGCTCGCCGTCAAGCTCGAGCGCGCGCTGAAGCAGGCGGACTGGCCCGCCGTCGCGCTCGGGGGCGGCGTCGCCGCCAACACCGAGCTGCGCGAGCGCGTCCGCGAGATCTGCGAGCGCCGCGGGCTGCCCCTGAAGCTGGTCCCGCTCGAGCTCTGCACCGACAACGCCGCGATGATCGCCTCCGCCGCCCGCTTCACGAAGCCGGTTCCGTATCCCGACTACCTCTCCTTCGATGCCTTTTCGAGCGCGAGGTCGGCGGGCCTGGCCGCATAGGTGATGGGGCCCGCCGACGAGAGCGCGGCAGCCGATGCCATCGTGAAGCTCTACGCGCGGCCTGGCTGTCACCTGTGTGACGAGGCCCGCCGCGAGCTCGAGGCGATGCGGACGGCCGGCGCGCGGTTCGACCTGATCGAGGTCGACATCGAGGACGACGACGAGCTGCTTCGCGCCTACCTGGAGCGAATCCCGGTGATCGCGGTCGGGGACGAGGTGGTCAGCGAGCTCGAGCTGGACGCGCCCGCGCTCGAGGCGCGGCTCGCTACGGTTCAGCAATGATCGACGATCTCGGCGCACCGACCGCCGAGCAGGGCGAGGGATTTCTCGACGGCGACCGGCTCTCGCTCGGGGTCGCGGCGAGGTTGTCGCGCTACCTCCAGGTGCTGACCCAGGCGCGGAAGATGGGCAAGGACACGATCTCCTCGCAGGAGCTCTCGGACTACACGCACATCAACTCGACCCAGATCCGGCGCGACCTGTCGGGGTTCGGCAAGTTCGGGAAGCGCGGCGTCGGCTACAACGTGGACTCGCTGGTCCGGGAGATACGCAAGATCCTCCGCACGGCCGGCCAGCACAACATCGCACTGTTCGGCGGCGGCAACCTCGGCCAGGCGATCGCGAGCTCCGACATCTTCGCCGACCACGGCTTCCGGATCGTCGCGATGTTCGACGTCGATCCGGCGGTCGTCGGGCGCCGCGTCGGCGGGCTTGAGATCCGCCACTTCGATGACCTCGAGCGGGTCGTCGCCGACGAGGACGTCGTCGTCGGGGTGCTCGCGGTGCCAGCCGAGAGCGCCCAGGAGGTCGCCGACCGGCTCGTCGCGGCGGGCGTCAAGATCATCTTCAACTACTCCGAGCAGCTGCTCCAGGTCCCGCCCGAGGTGACGGTGCACACATCGAGCCCCGCAGTCGACCTCCTCTACGCCCTCTACTTCTATTTGACCTGAGGGCGATGGGCTCCGGTGACGAGCGGCGGGATGCTTGGGTCGATCTCGATCGGGTCAGGGAGCGGTTCGAGGACTCGACGGACTTCACGGTCGGGCTCGAGGAGGAGTTCGCGATCGTCGACCCCGCGACGCTCGATCTCGAGCATCGCTTCGAGCAGCTCCACCGGGCGTGCCTGCGCGACGAGCTGCTGGCCGAGTCGGCGCGCGGCGAGCTGATCGACACCGAGATCGAGATCACCTCGGGGCGCGGCGAGAGCTTCGCTCAGGCGGCCGAGATGCAGTGCGAGCGGCGGGCGCGCCTGTTCGCGATCGCCGAGTCGCAGGGGCTGGCGCTGGCGGCGACCGGAACGCACCCATGGGCCAACTACCTCGAGCAGCGGATCATCGACACGGAGCACTACAACCGCCTCCGCGAGGAGCTGCGCTGGGTGGCGCAGCGCAACAACACCTGGAGCCTGCACGTCCACGTCGGCGTCCGGGGCGCCGATCGCGCGATCGCGGTCTGCGACTGGATGCGCGAGCTGCTCCCTCCGCTGTTGGCGGCGTCGGCGAACTCGCCGTTCCTCGATCACCGCGACACCGGCCTGCACAGCGTCCGCACCGAGATCTTCACCCGCGTGTTCCCGCGCTGCGGGGTGCACGAGCCGTTCCGCAGCTGGGGCGAGTACGCGAGGTTCGTCGAGCTGCTGAAGCGGACCGGGTCGATCGCGGAGCCGACGCAACTGTGGTGGAGCGTCCGCCCACACCATGCGTTCGGGACGGTCGAGGTCCGGATCTGCGACGCCCAGACTCGCGGCGAGGAGTCGCTCAACCTGGCGGCGCTGATCACGGCGTGCGTGGCCCAGACCGCGATCGACTTCGACGAGCGGGGCTACGAGGGTGGCGGAGCGACGGCTCCGTTGCGCCAGCGCGAGATCGAGGAGAACCTGTGGCGGGCGATCCGCTGGGGACTCGACGGGGAGATGCTCGACTTCCGCGACGAGGCCCGCGTGATCCCGACGAGGCGAATGCTCGAGGAGATCGCGGCGTGGACCGCGCCGGCGCGGGCCCAGCTCGGGCTCGAGCTGGAGGTGCCCGATCGCAACGGCGCCCAGCGCGCCCGGGCGGCGGCCGCCGAGGGACGGCCGATCGAGGAGATCTATCGCCACGCCGTCGAGGAGACGAGGCGCAGCTACGCGCCGCGATTGGCCGCGGTCGTGGATGATTAGGGTCGATGGCCGATTCTGAGGAGAGCCAGGCGCCGCCGCCGGAGCAGGGCGGGGAAAGCGACGCGGCGCGCGAGGGCGCGCCGACCGACGAGGAGCTCCGCGCCCAGCTCGAGGAGGAGATCCGCCAGGTCCGCGTCGAGGACGTGGTCCTGCAGGGCGCGGTGAGCATCCTCAACCTCGCGGCGCGGCGGATCGCCAAGGAGGACGAGCGTGACCTCGAGCAGGCGAGGGTCGGGATCGAGGCGGCGCGGGCGCTGACCGAGCTCGTCCCCGAGCAGGCGCAGCCCCAGCTGCGCCAGGCCGTCGCGGAGCTGCAGCTGATGTACGCCAAGCACGCGGGCGAGGACGACGCGGCCGGCGGCGAGGGCGGCGGACAGGGTCCGGACACGCCCAAGGGGCCCGGCGGCTCGGGTCTGTGGACACCGTCCGGCTCAGGCGAATAGACTGCCGCGCCGCCAAATCCCCCAACCCGATCTGGGAGCTGACCGAACTTGACTGACTTCCTCACCGATTTCGGAGTCGTCCTCGCGCTCGGCTGCGCCGGCACGGCCGTCCTCTACGGCCTGCTCGTCACGCAGCGCCTGCTCGCGAAGTCGCCCGGCAACGAGCTGATGCAGCAGATCTCCGGCGCCGTGCAGGAGGGCGCGAGCGCCTACCTGAAACGCCAGTACACGATCATCGCCGCTGTCGGCCTGATCGTGGCGCTGCTCCTGATTCCGCTCCAGGACATGCGCACCGCGATCGGGTTCGTGATCGGCGGCACCCTCTCCGGGGCGGCGGGGTTCATCGGCATGAACGTGTCGGTGCGCGCCAACGCGCGCGTGGCGGAGGCCGCGCGCAGGGGCATTCCTCCTGCGCTCGACATCGCCTTCAAGGGCGGATCGGTCACCGGCCTGCTCGTCGTCGGCCTGGCGCTGTTCGGCGTCGCCGGCTACTACGGCACGCTGTTGCTGCTCGGATACTCCGACAGGGAGGCGGTCGATGCCCTGATAGGGCTCGGCTTCGGCGGCTCGCTGATCTCGGTGTTCGCGCGACTCGGCGGCGGCATCTTCACCAAGGCGGCCGACGTCGGCGCCGACCTCGTCGGCAAGATCGAGGCCGGGATCCCCGAGGACGATCCGCGCAACCCGGCGGTGATCGCGGACAACGTCGGCGACAACGTCGGCGACTGCGCGGGGATGGCAGCCGACCTGTTCGAGACCTATGCCGTCACGGCGGTCGCGGTGATGCTGCTCGGGGTGCTCACCTTCAGCGAAGAGTTCAGCCGCGAGGTCGCGGTCTACCCGCTCGCGCTCGGGGGCGTCGCGATCATCGCCTCGATCATCGGCGCGTTCGCGGTTCGGACCAGGACGGGCAGGGTCGAGCGGGCGCTCTACCGGGGGCTGATCGTGTCGGCGGTGCTGTCGGCGATCGCGTTCTATCCGATCACCGACTGGCTGATGAGCGACGCGCTCGAGTTCGGGGTCGCCGACGCGGGGGGCGCGCTCGCGAACGCGACGGTCACCGATCTGTGGCTCTGCTCACTGATCGGCGTCGGCGTCACGGCGCTGCTGTTCGTGATCACCGACTTCTACACGTCGACCCGGTTCCGGCCGGTTCGGACGATCTCCGAGGCGTCGCAGACGGGCCACGCGACCAACATCATCCAGGGGCTGGCGCAGGGCTTCCAGTCGACGGCGGCGCCCGTGCTGGTGCTGGTGCTCGCGATTTTCGCGGCGAATGAGCTGGCCGGGATCTATGGGATCGGCATCGCCGTGATGGCGCAGCTGTCGCTGACCGGCCTGATCGTCGCGCTCGACGCGTTCGGGCCGATCACGGACAACGCCGGCGGGATCGCCGAGATGGCCGACCTGCCGCAGGAAGTCCGCGACATCACCGACCCGCTCGATGCAGTCGGCAACACGACCAAGGCGGTCACGAAGGGGTACGCGATCGGGTCGGCGGCGCTGGCGGCGCTGGTCCTGTTCAACGCGTTCCTGTTCGAGCTCCAGGAGGAGGACCCGACCAAGACGTTCGACTTCAGCATTACGTCGCCCGACGTCCTGATCGGGCTGTTCATCGGCGGGATCATGGTCTACCTGTTCGCCGCGCTCTCGATCGAGGCGGTCGGCCGCGCCGGGGCCGGCGTGGTGGAGGAGGTGCGGCGCCAGTTCCGCGAGAGGCCCGGGATCCTGAAGGGGACTGAGAAGCCGGACTACGCGGGCTCGGTCGCGATCGTGACCGCGTCCGCGCAGCGGGAGATGATCCTGCCCTCGCTGATCCCGATCGTATTCCCGGTCGTCGTCGGGGTCCTCTCGTACCAGGCGCTCGGCGGGCTCCTGATCGGCGTGATCGTGGTCGGGATCTTCGCCGCGATCTCCATGACCGCAGGCGGGGGCGCGTGGGACAACGCGAAGAAGCTGATCGAGGACGGCGCCTACGGGGGGAAGGGATCGGCGGCGCACGCGGCC
>DATADX010000012.1:0-12445 GCA_036258315.1 Solirubrobacterales bacterium | reverse complement strand
ACCCGCGCGAGGGAGATCGCCGCGGCGCACATCGGGCACGGCTCGAGCGTCACGTAGATCGCCGTGTCGGGGAGGCGCCAGCCGCCCAGCGCCTCGGCCGCCTGCCGGAGCGCCAGCACCTCGGCGTGGGCGGTGGGATCGCCGCGCAGCTCGCGCTCGTTGCCGGCCGCGCCGAGGACCCGATCGCCGCGGGCGACGACCGCGCCGATCGGGACGTCGTCGTGCCCCGCCGCGCCCTCGGCGCGCTCGAGGGCCAGCCGCATCATCCGCCCGTCGATCTCGTCGAAGCCGTGCCCGGGCACCGAGGCGAATGCTAGGGCCGCCGCCCTCGGGGGAACTTTCCCACCCCTGCCGTGTTAATTCTGCAGGTCGGCGCCGCGGCGACCGCGCCTCGACCCATCGTTCAGGGGCAGATGCGAAGGCTGATCGCAACAACCACGCTCGTCCTCGTCGCCGCGCTGGCGGCCGGCGCGCCCGCGTCCGCGGCGGGCGAGGCGGCCTCGGGCGAGGCCTACGTTCCCGGCGAGCTGCTGGTCCGATTCGAGTCCGGGGCCGAGCGGCTCATCGAGCTCCCCGCCGGAGTCGCGGTCGAGGAGGCCGCGGATGCGCTCGCCGGCAACGCCTCGGTCGACTACGCACTCCCCAACTACGTCGCCCATGCGTCATCGGTGCCCAACGACCCGGGCCTCGGCTCGACACCGGGCGACTGGCGCCGCACGCAGTGGAACTTCCTGCCATGCGGATCGCTCTGCGCGCCGGGCGGTGCCATCCCGGCGCTCGAGTTTCAGGCGCGGGGCGGGCTGAACGCGATCGACGCATGGACGGTGCTGAAGCAGCGCAGGGCGACCGGTGGCAAGGGAGCGATCGTCGCGGTGCTCGACACCGGCGTCGCCTTTCGGAACAAGAAGCCCGGGTTTCTGAAGAGCCCCGACTTCAGCCGCAGCCAGTTCCTGCCCGGGTTCGACTTCATCAGGAGGAAGTCGGCGCCGCTCGACCGCGACGGGCACGGGACCCACGTGACGGGCACGATCGCCGAGCGCAACGGCAACGGGGTCGCCGTCACCGGGCTCGTGCCGCGCGCGAAGATCATCCCGGTCCGGGTGCTCGACGCGCAGGGGCTCGGGACCGCGCGGGACATCTCCGCCGGGATCCGCTTCGCGGCGAAGCACGGCGCCGACGTGATCAACATGAGCTTCGAGTTCTCGCTCGCGGTCGACGGCTGCGGGAAGATCAAGTCGGTCTGCAGCGCGGCGAAGTTCGCCGCCAAGCGCGGCTCGCTGCTGACCGCGGCCGCGGGCAACTCGAACGGGGAGCCCGTCGCCTTTCCGGCCGCGGCGCCAAAGGTGGTCGGCGTGGGACGGACGACCAAGGACGCCTGCCTGGCGACCCTGTCGCGGACCGGCAACGGCCTCGACCTGGTCGCGCCCGGCGGCGGAGTGCCCGCGCTGCCCTCGTGCGGGAGCGACGACTCGCTGTTCAGCCGGGGCGTGCCGATCTTCCAACTCACCTTCGACGGCCCGGGCTTCCGGACCTTCGGCTACCCGGGCTTCTACGAAGGGACCTCGATGGCGACCGCTCACGTCTCCGGCGTCGCCGCGATGGTCGTCGTGAGCAGGGTGCTCGGCCCGAACCCGTCACCCGCCGCTATCGAATGCCAGCTGAAGGCGACCGCCCGCCACGCGAACGAGCAGCTCGGCCAGCCCTACGACGCACGTCTGTTCGGCGCCGGCCTGGTCGACGCCGCGGCGGCCGTGACGAGTCGAGCGCCCGGCTGCTAAGCCGCGATGAGTTACCGCCGGCGGGCGAGTCTCATCAGCAGTGGCAATCCGCAGCGAGATGATCGTGTTCGCGAACGGCGTCGAGCTCTGCGCCGAGAGCTTCGGCGAGCGCGGCGACCCGGCGATCTTGCTGATCATGGGGTCCTCCGCCTCGATGGACTGGTGGGAAGCGGAGTTCTGCGAGCGGCTCGCCGCCGCGGGCAGGCATGTGATCCGCTACGACCACCGCGACACCGGCCGCTCGGTGACCTATCCCGCGGGAGCGCCGGGCTACGACTTCGACGACCTCGTCGATGACGCCGTCGGCCTGCTCGAGGTGCTCGTCGCCGGGCCCGCCCACGTCGCCGGGATGTCGATGGGCGGCGCGATCGCGCAGGTGATCGCCCTCGCCCATCCCGAGCGGGTCACGTCGCTGACCCTGATCTCAACCAGTCCCGTGGCATACGATGGACCGGAGCTGCCCTCGATGTCGGAGGGGACGGGGGCGAGATTCGCCGCCGCGCCGGAGCCGGACCTCTCGGATGACGAAGAGGTGATCGACTATCTCGAGCACCTGGCGAGGGCATCGGCCAGCCCGGCGCGCCCGTTCGACTCGATCGACTTCCGCCGCCTCGCTGCTTGCATCCTCGCCCGCAGCACGGACATCGAGGCGACGCTCAAGAACCACGATCTGATCAGCGGAGGACCGCTGCCCTCCAAGCCTCTCGCCGAGCTCGACGTCCCGACGCTCGTGGTCCACGGCGAGGACGACCCGGTGCTCCCCTTCCCGCACGGCCAGGCGCTCGCCTCCGAGATCCCCGGAGCCCGGATGCTCGCCCTGGGCGAGACCGGCCACGACCTCCCCCGTCACAGCTGGGACCAGCTCATCCCCGCGATCGTCGAACTGACGAGCAACCGGGCGGCGGCCTAGCAGCCCCACCTAGGTGGTGCGGACGATCCAGACGTCGCAGGGGGCGTGGTGGGAGATCTTGTTGGGGACGCTGCCCAGCAGGAAGCGGCGGGCGCCCGTCATCCCCTTGTTGCCGACGATCACCACGTCGGCCTTGTTCTCCTCGGCGACGTCGAGGAGCGCGTCGGCGGGGTCGCCCTCGCGCGGATGCGTGACGACGTCGACCTTCGCCTCCTTCGCCGCCCCGGCCGCCTTGTCGAGCACGAACTGGACGTCCTCGCGCGGGTTGACGACGTAGGCGACGTCGCCCGAGATCCCCTCCTCCTCGTGCCTGAGGCGCTGCTGCGGGACGGGCTCGTACGCGCTGACGATCTCGAGCTTCGCGCCAGACAGTCTCGCGAGCTCGATCGCGGTGCGAACCGCCTCCGCGGCGGTCTCTGAGCCGTCGGTGCCAACCACGATGCGGTCGAACATCTCTCCTCCTCACAGCGCCGATTTCGGCGCCCATCCTATTCGCTGGCACAGCTTCGTGATCGCAATCATCATCGACGCGTTCGCTAGTACAGCTTCGTGATCGCAATCACCATCGACGCGATCAGGCAGACGACGCAGATCGCGAGCAGGTAGGACCAGAGGCGCGGCACGCCGGTAGGGTACGCGCCGCGTGGCGGAGAGACTGGTGTTCAAGCCCCCCTGGAGCCCCGACCTGCAGCGCGTCACCGAGGGGGTGTGGCTGGTCCGCGGCGACATCAAGCACGGGATGAACGTCTACCTGCTCGAGGACGAGGGCGGAGTGACCGCCTTCGACTCCGGGACGAAGCCGATGGTGGAGGCGGTGAAGAGAGCTGCTGACAGGCTCGGCGGCCTGAAGCGGGTGGTGCTCGGCCACAGCCATTCCGACCATCGCGGCACCGCCCCGTACCTGGGGGTGCCGGTCCACTGCCACCCGGACGAGAAGCCCTACGCGGAGAAGCCGACCTGGCAGGAGAACGCGCCGTACTGGAACATGGACCTGCTCGAGGTCCGCAGCGTTCAATGGCTGTACGAGCACTGGCTCCACGACCGCTGGGACGGCGGCGCCGTCGAGATCGCCGGCACCGTGCAGGAGGGCGACGAGATCTGCGGCTTCGAGGTGAAGGACTTCCCGGGCCACTCGCCGGGCCTGATCGGGCTGTGGCGCCCCTCCGACCGCGTCGCGATCGTCACCGACACCGTCTACTTCGCGGACTCGGCGCGGCTGAAGCCGCTCGACTACCCCACCGTTCCCCACCGCGCCTTCAACTGGAGCACCGAGGTCGCCACCGAGTCGGTCCGCAAGCTGGCGGCGCTCGACCCCTGGCTGGTCTGCGCCGGCCACGAAAACCCCCACTCCGCACCCGACATGCGCGCGCAGCTCGAGCGCGCGGCGGACGCCGTCTCGCGGGAGTCGTCCGCCCCGGGCTCGCCCTAGTCGTCCTCCTCCGGCGGCCGCGGCGTGGGGGCCTCCATCGCGGCCAGGGCGGCGGGGGACGCGCCCGTGGCGACCGTGTACCAGTCGACGTAGCGGCCGCACGCCTCGCGAAGCGGGACGTCGTCGCGGACCGCGGCGCCCGGCGCAGGAGCGGGCGCCGGCGTGGCCGCGATTCGGCCGAGATAGGCGCGGCTCTCAGTGCCGAGCGCGCGCCCGACCAGCGGCGGCTCGCCGACCGTGACGGTGAACCGGACCGGGCCGGCCCCGTCGGGCACCTCGATCGTCCCGACCGGGTAGTACGGCGCCGGTCCCCGGAAGAGCAGATTGGTGTCCAGGGTGCGGTCGAAGCCCGGGGCGCTGACGCGGAGGGGCTGGGTGCTCGCGTACTGAATCGAGATCGCCCAGCTTCCCGGGGCGAGCGGCAGCTCCTCGGTCGCGACCTCGCCGTCGGTGATGTCGGGCGGGTTCGGGTCCCACGCCCGGCCAACCACCGGGGCGGCCTCGAACACGGAGGCGGTGCCTGACAGCTCCGCGAACCCGGCGGCGCCGCCACGCTTCACGCAATCCGCGGTTGCGCCCGGATAGAGCGGCTCGAGCAGCGTCCGGCGGCCGCCGGGGTGGTCGAGCCCGAGCGTCGCGGCGCCCGGCTCGCGCTCCCAGAGGATGAAGTCCTCGCCGGTCATCCGCATCGCGAACTCGGGCGGCGCCTGGCTGTTGAAGTCAGCGGCCGTGGTGATCACCCAGTCGAAGTCCTCGAGCCCCTTCGCGTCGAACTCGGCGCCGCTCGCCGGGACGTTGTCCCAGTCGAACTTGGCGTTGATCGGCGTGGCGCGATAGAGCGTCGCGGTCTCCTCCGTGTCGTAGTGGTTCAGGATCGGCGCGAACACGTCGTGGGCGCCGAGCAGCTCCCAGGAGATGAAGTTGTCGCGGCCGAGGAACAGCACGTCCTGGTCGGCGACGAGGGGCCGCATCGCGATCAACTCCTCCGAGGTCTCGGTGGGGCCGACCGCCGATTGCCGAAGCGGCAACAGCGTCGAGAACGCCGCCGCGAGCACGAACGCCGCGGCCAGCGCCGGGACCGCGAAGCGCACCAGCGGGCGCAATGGTCGCGGCGGCCACCAGGTGGCCTGGTCGGCCGCGCCCGGCGCCGGTCCCTCGCACTCGACGGGCCCGGCGGCGAGCAGACCGCGGAGCGAGATCAGCATCGCAACCGGGGCGAGGACGGCGAGCGCCTTCGCCTGCGTGTAGGGCGTGCCAGCCGCGAGGGCGACGAGATAGCCGAGCGCCCCTGCGGCGAACGCCGCCGGCAGCGCCGCCTCGCGGCGGGCGACGGCGCGGCCGAGGCCCCAGGCCGCGGCGGCGAGGCCGAGCAGCCCCCCCAGGTAGAAGGCGATCTCGGGGGTGCTCGAGTTCCTGGGCGCGATCCGGAACTCGCTCGAGGGCCAGACGCCGAACGCCTCGAGCGGGTTGAGCGGCTGGCGCAGGTTGCCGAACCCGACGCTCGGGCCCTTGCCCTCGGGGCTGAACGCCTCGAAGTCCGCGAACTGGGCCAGGCGGATCAGCTCGGGGACGGTGCAGAGGGCGGTGATGACGACGCCGGCGACGAGGACCGTGCGGAAGGAGCGCAGGCGCGCGCCCAGGTCGAGGCCTCCACGCGACCCACGCTCCCAGAGCGCGACGATCAGGGCCCAGGCGACGACAGCGAGGAGCAGCCAGGCGAGGCCGGGGAAGCTGTAGTTGTAGATCGTCCCCGCCGCGATCGCCCCGGCGGGGAGCGCCGCGGTCCAGGGCAATCGCCGCCGGCCGGACCATGCGGCCCGCAGAGGCGGCAGCGAGAGGGCGAAGCCGACCAGGGCGAGCCCGAGCAGCGGCTCCTTGAAGGCGCCCTGCGCGAGGTAGGCGGCACTCAGATAGGGGAGCGCGCAGAGCACCGCCGCCGGTCCCCGGAAGCGGCCGCGGACCCCCGCGAGGGCGCCGTAGGCGGTCAGCGCGGCGAGCACCGCGATCGCGCCGGTCAGCCCGGCGAACGACTCGACCAGGTCAGCGCCGGTCGCCTTCGACGCCGCCGAGACGACGGCGTGGGGCCCGAGCGGATAGCCCCCGTCGATCAGGTCGGGGGCCGGACCCTCGCGGCTGTCGACCCACTCGGCGAACAGCAGGTGCGAGGCCATGTCGTCGTTGATCAGGCCCTGGCCGAGGATGCCGACGCGGCCGCTGGTGGCGAACGGGATCGCGATGACGAGCGCCGCGCCACCGACGGCGACGAGAGCGCCGAGGCGCACGGCTCCGAGCGGCGCCCGGCTGCGCGCCAGGAACAGGAACGAGGCGACGAGCGCCGCTCCCGTCACCGCCGCGGCGGTGACGCCGTGGCCCGGCAGCTTGATCGCGACGCCGCAGACCACCAGCAGCGCGGAGACCCCGGCCGCCGGGCCGGCCGCGGAGTGCCTTGGGCGGCCCGCGGCGACCATGATCGCCGCGCCGAGCAGGAGCGACGCGGCGACGATCAGCGCGCCGGCGAGAATGGCCGAGAGCATCGGCGCAGGTTATGGAAGGGCCCCCGCCTAGGCCGTCAACGTCTCCGAGGCCCAGTCGGCACTGTAGACGCGGTGCTTTCCGGCCAGCCCCTTGAGCTCGAGCTCCCGGCCCTCGTCGAAGCTGAACCCGTTCTCCTCGCCTGTCGCGGCGCGGAGCTGCTCCGAGACGAGGATCTCGCCGCCGCACGCCTGGGCCGCGATTCGGGCGGCGAGGATCACGTTCTTGCCGAAGAAGTCGCCCTCCTCGGCGATCACCGCCCCGGTGTGGAGTCCGATCCGCACCCGCAGCGCCTCGCCGCCCCCCTCGCGCTCGCGCTCGGCGAAGGCACGCTGGACCGCGACCGCGCACTCGAGGGCCCGGGCGGGGTCGGTGAAGACGAGCATGAAGCCGTCGCCCTGGCTCTTCACCTCGTGCCCGTCGTAGCGCGTGACGTGGTCGCGGAACAGGGAGTTGTGCTCGCGCAGGACCTCGAGCCAGCGCTCGTCGCCGAGCCGCTCGGTGATCAGGGTCGAGTCCTCGATGTCGCTGAACAGGATCGCGACGGTGCCGTCCGGGGCGGCGTGGGCGCGCAGGTCGGGGCGCTCCGCCTCGAGCGCCGAGACCACGTCGTCGATCGAGGTGGTCACATCGACCTCGGAGAGCCCCTGGGCCTCGAGTCGCATCGCGACGCCACGCTCGACGATCCAGCGGGCGCCCATCTCCCGGGCCGCGGACAGCCCGTCGCCGAGCAGCTCCAGCGCCCGCTCGCGGTCGCCGCGGTGGCCGCGGGCTAGCAGCACCTCGGCCAGGTCCACCTGGGCCAGCGCGCGTCCCGGCCGGTCTCCGATCCGCTTCGACGTCTCGATCGAGCTCTCGAGGTGGCCGACCGCCGCGTCGTGGCGCCCGATCGTCCCGGCGAGCAGCCCGAGCACGCGGTCGACCGGTCCGTTGCAGCCGGCGGCGCGAGCGATGACGATCACCAGCCCTTCGTAGGGAAGCAGCTCCTCATAGATCCGGCCCGCCCGCTCGGCGTCGCCAAGCTGCGCCGCCGCCTCTCCGAGCAGGCTGACCGCCGGGAACCAGTTCGCGTCGCGCGGGATTGCCGAAAGGTCGCTTCCCGCGAAGCGCTCGAGCTGGACCATCCCCTCCTCGACGTCTCCTCCCCGCGCGGCGAGGCTGATCGCCGCGGTTCGCCAGGCGGGAATCCCTGGGAACTGCTGGGCCAGCTCGCGCACCCTGGGAAGCAGCTCGGACGCGCGTCCCTGGAGGCTGCGGATCTGGGTCAGCTGGATCCCGTAGTACTGCGAGGCGAGCGGCTGCTCCGCGCGCTCGCCGGCCCGCCGGGACTCCTCGGCGAGCCGCTCGGCGGCCTCGATGTCGCCCTTCATCAGCGCGCGCATCCCGCGCATCGCATACGTATGCCAGATGTGCTCGGGCATGCGCAGCTCCTCGGCCAGCCGCTCGTAGATCGCCAGCTCACTGTCGACCGCGTCCACGTCGGCCAGCTCCAGGTACTGCCAGAGCCGGCACGCGTGTGCGCGCAGGATCGCCTCGCGGTCGCCGTGGGCCTCTCCAAGCTCGAGCATCTCGTCCGCGATCGCGAGCCGGCGGCGGGGAGCGTCCGGGCCGATCGGGATGAAGACCTTGCGGTGCAGGGCGGCGGCCAGCGCCTGTGGTGCATCGATCTCGCGGGCGATCTCGATCGCCTCCGTGACCAGCCGGTCCGACTCGGCCAGGTCGTTGTCGGCCCAGTACAGCTCGGCCGACTTCGCGCTCAGCAGGGCAGCGCGGCGGGCGCTGCGCTCCGGCCCGATCGCATCGAGTGCCTCGTCGAGCAGAGCCAGCAGCTCCTCGTCGACGTTGCCGGCGGCGCTCAGCAGCGCGACCCCGATCGCGGCGCCGACCAGGCTATCCGTGTCGCCGAGCCTGCGTGCCGAGCCCGCGGCGCGCTCGAAGGCGCTCCGCGCATCGGCCACCCGCGCCGCCTTCGCCTCGGCACCGCCCAGCGCCAGCAGCAGCCGGCAGCGGGTCGCCTCGTCCGGCTCTTCACCGAGCTCGAGCACCTCCAGCGCGCGGCCGTAGACCTCGACGGCGTCCTCGTAGGCGAGCTGCTCCATGTCCTGCTCGCCGGCGCGCTCGGCGTACTCGACCGTCTTCGCGAGGTCGCCGCGCGGTGCCGCGGCGAGGAAGTGATTCGCGAGCTCGCCGAGCCGCTCGGAGGGATCGTCGCCGCAGATCTGCTCGAGCGCGCGACCGATCCGCTCGTGCAGCTGCGAGCGCTGCGCGGGGCTCAGCTCCCGGTAGAGCGTGTCCCGCACGAGTGCGTGGGCGAACGAGTAGCACTCGTCGCCCAGGTCGGTGACGAGGCGCTCGGCGATCGCCTCGTTCGCGGCGGCCATCAGGTCCTCCGGCGTCAGCTCGGCCACCCGGAAGGCGAGCTCGGCGTCGAACTCACGCCCGATCGCGGCCGCGACCTTGAGCGCCTCGTTCGTGGTCGGCGAGAGCCTGTCGAGGCGCCGCCCGATCACCTCGCGGACTCCCTGCGGGATCTCGGTCTCCCAAGAGTCGCTGTGCTCCTCGCTCAGCCTGCCCTCGCTCGTCAGCAGACGCACGACCTCACCGACGAAGAACGGATTCCCGTCGGTCTGGCGGTGCACCGCCTCGGCCAGGCCCCGCGGGGCCGGCCCGCCGGAGGTCATCTCGACGTAGCGGGCGACGTGTTCCGTCGTCAGCCCATGCAGGGCGATCCGGCTCCCGCCCAGGTCGGCGAGCATCCGGGCGAGCGGGTGGTGACGGCCCAGCTCGACGTCGCGGTAGGTTCCGACGATCAGCAGCCCGCTCGAGGCGACCTCAGCGGCCGCGTACCTGAGCAGCAGCAGCGAGGGCTCGTCGGCCCAGTGCAGGTCGTCGAGCAAGAACACCATCGGCCGGTCCCGCGCCGCTGCGACGAGGAAGCTGGTCACTGAGTCGAACAGGCGGAAGCGCTCCTCCTCGCTCTCGCCTCCCTCGGCGGGCTCGATGTCGAGACGCTCGGCGACGTCAGGGATCAACCGCGCGACCTCGGCCGCGCCGGCGCCCATCTGCCAGCCCATCGCGACCGGATCAGTCTCGCGGACCAGCTCGCGGATCGACTGCACCCATGGCCAGTAGGCGGGCGCGCCCTCGTCCTCGCGGCAGCGCCCCCAGTAGACGCGGGCGCCGCGCACGCGCGCGTAGGTGCCGAGCTCCTGCGCGGCCCGTGTCTTTCCGATCCCCGGCTCACCGACGAGCAGCTGAAGCCGTCCGCTGCCGGCGAGGGCCGCGTCGACCCCCTCCCGCATCTGGTCGAACTCGCGGTCGCGGCCGACGAACACGCCCCTCGCGAGGCTCTCGAGGGGATTGGGGGCAGGCTCCGCGGCCTCCCCTCCGGCCTCCTCGTCAAGGGCCGCGAGCAGCCGCTCCCGGACCTCGCCGGCGCTCGCCGGGCGGTCCTCGCGCCGCTTCGCAAGCAGCTCGAGGACGACGCGGTCGAGCGCCGCGGGGACCTCGGGGTTGTGGCGCGAGGGCGGCACCGGGTCCGCGTGGAGGTGCCGGCTGATGATCGAGACGGCGTCGTCGCCCGGGAACGGCGGCCGACCGGTGAGCATCTCGTAGAGCAGCGCGCCGAGCGCGTAGAGATCGCTCTCGGGCCCGGCCGGCTCGCCGAGCGCCTGCTCGGGCGGCAGGTACGCGACCGTGCCGACGAGAGTGCCGCCGCTGACGCGCGCGCGGGCCTCGGTGGTCGCCAACCCGAAGTCGCCGAGCCGGGCGTGGCCGTCGTCGTCGAGCCAGACGTTCGCGGGCTTGAGATCGCGGTGGATGATCCCGCGGGCGTGCGCGTGCTCCAGCGCCCGCGTGACGTCGGCGGCGACGGACACGGCGGGCTCGGCGTCGAGCCGCCCGCCCGCGCCAGCGAGCAGACCGCTGACGTCGCCGCCCGGCATGTACTCGCTGACGATGAAGGGGTTGCCGTCCTCCTCACCGGTGTCGAGGACGCTGACGACGTGTGGGTGGTCCCCCAGCTTTCGCATCGCCTGTGCCTCGCGCTTCGCCCGGGCCTGCATCCCGGCGCCCACGTCCTCGGTCTCGAACAACGCCACGGCCACCTCGCGTCCGGCGGCGGTGTCGTCGGCGAGATAGACGCGCTTGCGACCTCCCTCGCCGAGGAACCTGCGAACCCTGTACCGCCCACCGGCGATCTCGGTCGGGACGTCGAGCGGAAGCGGCTCGAGCGCAGGCTGCGAGGCTGGTGCGGGGCCTGCGGTCAGCTCCGCACCGCACGAATCGCAGAACCTCGCCCCCTCACGATTCTCGTTGCCGCACGCCGGGCAGCGCATCGTCTTTCAGCATACGCGGCGCGACCTGCCGGCTTCGCGGGCTGCGAACAACGTCATGAGGAGCTACAGCTAGATGTCCCCCGAGAAGGTGTCGCACTCCTCGATCTGGCCCGAGTCGAACCCCTCGCGGAACCAGGTGCGCCGCTGCTCGGAGGTGCCGTGCGTGAAGCTCTCGGGATCGATCCGGCCCTGCGTCCGCTCCTGGATCCGGTCGTCGCCGACAGCCTCGGCGGCCGTGATCCCCTCGTCGAGATCGCCGTCCTCGAGGAGGCCGTGATCGTAGGCCGAGCGCCCCCAGAGTCCGGCGAAGCAATCGGCCTGGAGCTCGAGCCGGACAGAGAGCTCGTTCGCGTCGCCGGGGTTCGACCGGCTCTGCTCGCGCACCTGCTGCTCGATGCCGAGTTGCTGCTGAACGTGATGCCCGATCTCGTGGGCCAGCACATAGGCCTGGGCGAAGTCCCCGGGCGCCTCGAATCGCTGACTGAGCTCGTTGAAGAAGCCGAGGTCGATGTAGACCTTCTGGTCGAGCGGGCAGTAGAACGGCCCGGTCGCGGAGCTGGCCAGGCCGCAGCCGGAGCTCACCTGGTCGCGGAAGAGAACGAGCTTCGCCCGCTGGTAGGGCTCGCCGGCGCCCTCGAACTGCTGCGTCCAGAAGTCCTGGGCGTCGCCCTGAACGAAGTCGACGAACTGGACCTCCTTCTCCTCCTCCGGGCTTCCGGGAACCGAGTTCTGCCCGCTGCCGGACGGAGGCACCGGCGGGAAAGCGCTGGTCGGGTCCGGGACGTCGAAGCCCCCACCGCCGCCGCCGCCCTTGCTGAACAGCAGGTAGACGATGGCGACCACGATGATCGTCCCGATGCCTCCTCCCCCCAGGCGGCCCATCGGGATCGGCATGCCGCCGCCGCCGGACCCTCCTCCGGCGCCGCGCCGATCCTCGATGTCGCCGCTGCGCTTGCCGGGCCTCCACTTCATCCGCGGCCACTCTATCCGCGGCCGTGAGGGAGACTGACCGGTGAGGGAGCGGCCGCTCCCGGATCCGATCTCCCGGCACCTCAGTCAGGTCCTGCCGGAGGGCTCGGCGATGCCCGCCCGAGTTCGCGTCACACAGGTGGGCGAGATGGTCAGGAAACCGGGCGACCGGCCACTCGAGTTCACCGCGGTCCAGGAGTACGCGGTTCAGCGGGTCGAGTTCGAGTGGCGGGCCCCGTTCGGACCGAACCGCCTCGTCCGGCTCGCTGTCGTCGACCGCCTTCACCTACTGGCGCGGCGAGGTCACGTCGCTCGTCGCCGAGTAGCTCAGGGGCCTCGCTGGGCGCTGTCGCGATCGCCCTCCAGGAACTCCGGGTCGGCGATCGAGGCGACGCCGAGCGCGATCCCCACGAAGACCAGCGGGACCCCGATGATCCGGGCGACTCCGAGGTCCACCAGAAAAACCAGGCCGAGCCCGACCAGGAAGGTG
>DATADX010000011.1:0-38950 GCA_036258315.1 Solirubrobacterales bacterium | reverse complement strand
TGACGGTGACCCCGGCGACCTCGGCCGCGGATTCGCTCGCCGCGGCGGTGCTCACAGCGCCACCAGGGTCTGGAGGTCGTCGACCGTGTAGCCGAGCGTGAACCGGAATCCCTTCCCGACCCGGACCGGCGCGAGCGCCGTGTGCTCCTCGTTCGGGGCCTCGAACAGCTCCAGGGTCGCCTCGCCCTCCCAGATCTCGGAGCGCGAGCGGTCGCGGCTCACCGAGCGGACCAGCTCGTGCACCGCGGGGCTGTCGTGGCTTCCTTGGGCGAGCCGGGGCAGGTGGCGGACGTTGACGATCGGCGGATCGTTGTGCGTGGGGCCCTCCGCGCTCGGCTGTTCGAGCGTCACCGTGCCCTCCGCGAGGCGGCGGTCGTTCGCGGCGCACGTCCCGGCGAACCGCGAGCCGGCTCGCACCCGGGGATCGGCGGGGGTCTCCAGACCGAAGCTGCGCGTGATCCAGATCGAGCCCAGCTTCTTCGGGAAGCCCTGGATCCAGCCGCGCGCGAGGGCGAAGTCCCGGTCGACCCAGATGTACGGGCAATAGGCGACCTCGTCGCGCTCGTAGATCGCGTTGACCGTGACGAAGAACTCCTTGTACTGGGACCGGGCCGGATCGAGCAGCTCGTCGCCGCCGTCGCTGCACGACTGCCAGTCGATGAACATCGCCGCCGCGCGCCCACCGTCCGGATGGGGCTCGAGCGGCTCCGGCAACACCGCCGCGGCGGCGGCGGGCTCCGACCAGAACTCGATCACGAGCATGTCGCCGACGTAGTGCCACGGAGGCGGCGGAACGAGGCTCGAGCGACCCTCGGGGGACAGGGGCGCGGAGTATCCCTTCAACGCCATCACCGAATAATGTATCCAGCGCTCCCCCGGGGTTACCGAGGAAGCTTGGGTCAGACAGCCGCTGTGGTCAGCAGACGTCCGGGCGGTCGACCAGGAGGCGAACCGTCGAGCCCGGGCGGGCGCTGGCGCCGGGCGCGGGGATGGTGTCGCAGACGTCCCAGGCGGAGGGATCGAGGACGCCGAACAGGCCACCGCCGACGCGCTCCGAGTCGAGGCCCAGGTCGTCGAGCCTCTGCTCGGCCACGTCGAGCTGCTCGCCGGCGAGGGAGGGCACCTCGATCCCGTCGGCCCGGCCGCCGCCCGCGGTGTCGCCGCCCGATGCGCCGACGCCGTCGAGCACGCTCGGTCCCTCGACGGCCGCGACTGCTCCGAGCCCGCCCAAAGCGAGCACCACCACCACCGCCGCGATCCAGCGCCGCCGCCGCCGCTTCCTCGGCCGCCGCTTCTCGGTGGTCGGCACGGACGTCTCGAGCTCGTCGGCGTCCGGCGCCGGAGCCTCCGTGCGCAGCTGCAAGGTCTCGGGAAGGGGCGCCGCCTCGCCCTCCGCGACGACGTGCTCGGGCTCGGTCACGGCCTCGCCGCGGGCCGCGGCCAGCGCCGCGCGACCGAGGTCGCCCGCCGAAGGGAACCTGTTCGCCGGGTGCTTCGCCATCGCCCGGCGGATCACCGGGTCGAGGACCGCAGCAGCTTTCCCGCCCGCCGAGCCGGCGCGTGGCGGCGGCTCGTTGATATGCGCCCACAGCTTTGCCGAGCTCTCGCGCCCGGTGAACGGGACGCTCCCGGTGACCGCGTGGAAGAGAACGCATCCGAGGGCGTAGACGTCGGTACGGGCGTCGACGCGGCCCGCCTCGATCTGCTCCGGGGCCATGTAGTCGAGCGTCCCGATCACCTCGCCGGTCGCGGTCACACCGGCCGTCGAGGCGAAGGCCTTGGCGAGCCCGAAGTCCGTCAGGTACGCGGGGCCGTCCTCTCCGGCCTCCTCCTGCGCGACGATCACGTTGGCCGGCTTCACGTCGCGGTGGACGAGGCCGGCCGCGTGGACGGCGTCGAGGCCCTGGGCGACCTGGGCGATCAGCGCCGCCGCTCGATCCGGGCTGAGCGGCCCGGCGGCCGATATCAGCAGCTGCAGGTCCTTGCCGCGGATGTAGCGCATCGCCACGTAGAGGAGCCCGTCGCGCTCGCCCGCTCCGTATACCGTCACCACCCGCGGATGCTCGATCGAGGCGGCGGTCCTCGACTCCGAGCGGAACCGCGCCCGGTAGCTCGCCTCGCCCGCCAGCTCGGGCCTGATCACCTTCAGGGCGACGACGCGGTCGAGCCCCAGCTCGCGAGCCAGGTAGATGATCCCCATCCCGCCGCGCCCCAGCGTCCGCTCGATTCGATACCCGGCGAACACCGTCCCGCCGGGCAGCTCGCCGTGCCGGCGCCCTCCGATCGAACCCTGGACTGACATCGGTTCCCCAGTATCCCTGGTGCCCGCGTAGTCTTCGACGAGACAGGGCCAGAATCATTGCCGACGAGGTCTGCCCGTGCCGAACACGCGTGCCGAGGATCGCCCAGCGCCGCTGCCCGCCGGCACCGCTGCGCCGGACTTCAGGCTTCGCTCGAAGCCCGACCGGACCGTGGGGCCGTCCGACCTCCGCGGGCGCCCCCTGATCCTCGCGTTCTACCCCGAGGACTGGAGCCCCGTCTGCTCGGACCAGATGGGCCTCTACCAGGCGGTGCTCCCCGAGTTCCAGAAGTTCGAGGCGGAGCTGTTCGGTATCTCGGTGGACGGCGTCTCCTGCCACCAGGCGTTCGCGGAGAATCGAAACCTCCATTTCCCGCTCCTCTCCGACTTCGAGCCCAAGGGCGAGGTCGCTCGCGCCTACCACGCCTACCGTGCCGAGGACGGAACGAGCGAGCGGGCACTGTTCGTGATCGACGGGGACGACCCGCGGCTGCGCCGGCGACGCTCGTCGAGTACGGCGACTTCGAGTGCCCCTACTGCGGGGCCGCGCATCCGATCATCAAGAGGGTGCAGGACCAGATGGGGGAGAGCCTGCGATTCGTGTTCCGACACTTCCCGATCTCGACGTCGCACCCGCACGCCGAACTGGCGGCGGAGGCGGCGGAGGCCGCCGGCGCCCAGGGCTGGTTCTGGGAAATGCACGACCTCCTTTTCGAGAACCAGAAGCGCCTCCGCGACGAGGACCTGCACGGCTACGCCGAGCAGCTCGGGCTCGAGGTCGAGACATTCGGAAGGGAGCTGGCCGAGCACGTTCACGCCGAGCGGGTCCGGGAGGACTTCATGAGCGGTGTCAGGAGCGGGGTGAACGGGACCCCGACCTTCTACGTCAACGGCCGGAGGCACGACGATGTCTACGACGTGGGGACATTGGTAGCCGCCCTGGAGCGGGCCGCGGCGTCGTAAGAGCCAAGGCAGCGAAGGCATCTTCGCCGAGCTCTCGCGCCCCGGGAACGGGCCGGTCCCGGGCGATCGGTCAGCGCGGCGATCGAGACGGGCCCGCCGAGGTCGGGAGGGCCGGGAGCGGGGTGTAGGCGCTCGGCCGCCGCGCCCTGCGCTCCGCCTGGACGTGGATGCCCTGCAGGATCCCGAGCGCCAGGAAGCTGCCCAGCACCGAGGACCCTCCGTAGCTGATCAGGGGGAGCGGGATCCCGGTGACCGGCATGATCCCGACGTTCATCCCGACGTTGACGAGGAGCTGGAAGGCGAGCATCGCGAGGATCCCGGCGGCGGTCAGGGTTCCGTAGAAGCTGTGCGCGAGCCTCATCACCCGGAGCGCACGCCAGAGCAGCAGCGCGAACAGGGTCGTCATCATCGCCGCCCCGGCGAATCCGAACCGCTCGCCGATCGCGGCGAAGATGAAGTCGGTGTGTCGCTCGGGCAGGAAGAGGAGCTCGGTCTGCGTCGACTCGTCCCCGCGTCCCGTCGACTCTCCGGAGCCGACTGCGATCATCGACTGCCTCACCTGGTAGCTCGTCCCGCTCGGGTCCTCGCTGGGATTCAGGAACGCCGTCAGCCGGTCCTCCTGATAGTCGTGGATGCCGTCGATCCCGACCGCGGGGCCGAGGGTGAGGATCGCGCCGCCGATCACGGCCGCTGCTGCCGCGATCGCGGCGAAGTGCTGCCACGGCACCCCCGCCACGAACAGCACCGCCAGCGTCCCCACGATCAGGACGAGCGCGGTCCCCAGGTCCGGCTGCAGGAGGACCAGGCCGGCCGGCACCAGGCCGAGCCCGAGGAGGACGGCCGTGTCGCCCAGCCGGGAGCGCTTGCGGACGAGCTCGAAGGCGAAGCCGGCCACGGAGAGGCAGAGGAGCAGCTTGGCGAGCTCGGAAGGCTGGAAGCTGAAGAACGGCAACTCGATCCAGCGGTCCGCGCCGCGCACCGTCGCCCCGAACAGGAGGGCAAGCAGGACGAGGCCGATCGCGGTCGTGTAGAGGCTCACCCTGAGGTCGCGCAGGCGTGTGTAGTCGAGCCGCCAGACCGCCACCATCAGCGCGATCCCGACGACGGCGTAGGCGGCCTGCCTGCTGGCAAAGTCGTCCGGTTGCCCGGCGACCTCGTTGCGGCCGGCGCTGGTCAGAGCGAGGACGCTGAACGCGATCAGCCCTAGCGATGCCGCGAGCAGCCACGGATCGATGTAGCGCAGGCTGAGCTGCTCCGCGAGCGTCGCCCGCCGCGCCGGGATCGTCACCGGTCCGGCCTCCATCACTCCGCCTCCCGCTCCAGCTCGAAGGCTCGCTCGAGGATTCGCGCCGCCACCGGGGCGGCGGCCTCGACGCCGAAGCCACCGCCCTCGACCGTCGCGACGACCACGATCCGCGGCTCGCCCGCCGGCGCGATCGCGCCGTACCAGGACTGGTCCTCGGCGCCCTCGCCGCGCTCGGCGGTCCCGGTCTTGCCGGCGACCGCGAACGGAAAGCCGCCGAACACCGGGTAGGAGGTGCCGCCGGGCTCCATCGCCGCCCGCTCCATCCCCTCGAGCACCGTCCCGCGGGTCAGGTCCGAGATCGGCAGCCGCCGCCGGGGCGGCGGACGAATCCGCGACACCGTGCGGCCGCCGGGGCCCTCGATCCGGGCGCCAAGGTGCGGCGTCACCACCGCGCCGCCGTTCGCGATCGCCGCGTAGGCGGTGGCGAGCTGTAGCGGCGTCACCTGCAAGTCTCCCTGGCCGACGCTGAGGTTGACGTTGTCCCCCGTCGTCCAGGGACGATCGATGTAGGGGTTGTCCTCCGACCGGTAGAGCCGGTCGCGCCAGGCGGGGGTGGGGAGGAGGCCGGCCCCCTCGTCCGGCAGGTCGATGCCGGTCTGCCGTCCGATCCCGAGGGACCGGGCCCAGTCCTGGATGTCCCCGTGCTCGCCCTCCGCGTCGGCCTCGGCACCGAGCCTGTAGAAGTAGACGTCAGAGGAGACCTGGAGCGCGGTCCTCATGTCGATCGAGCCGTTCACGGCTCCGCCCGCGTTCTGGAAGGTGACACCGCCGACGGTCAGCGAGCCGCCGTCGTAGACGATCTCGTCAGGCGCGACGAGGCCCTCCTCGAGGGCGGCGGTCGCGACGAGCGGCTTGAACGACGACCCCGTCGGGTAGCCGCCCTGGTCGGCGCGGTTCAGGAGCGGGGCATCGGGATCCTCCGCCAGGGCGCGGTACTCGGCCGGGGTGCGCGGCTTTGCGTAGAGCTCGAGGTCGAAGGTCGGATACGAGCCCATCGCGAGCACCGCTCCGGTCCGGGCGTTCATCGCCACAAACGCGCTCGGCTTCCCGGTTTCGCTCAGCGCCTCCTCGCCGGTGGCCTGCAGGTCCGCGTCGAGAGAGAGGCGCAGATTCGACCCTGCCCCGGCCGGCACGTTCCCGAGCTCGCCCTTCGGCCTGCCGAGTGCGTCGACCTGGACCTTCAGCTCGCCCGCCGCGCCGCGCAGTTGGCGGTCGTAGGACTGCTCGACGCCCGACTGCCCGACCACGTCGCCGGGCTCGAGGGCGCCCGACCGGGACCCCTTCAGCTGGCCCGGGCTCACCTCGCCGACCGTTCCCAGCACGTGCGCCGCAAGCGACCCGGCTCGGTAGCGGCGCACGTAGGCGCGCTCGACGCTGACGCCTGGGAAGCGCTGCTGGTGCTCGAGCAGGTAGAAGAGCAGCGGGCGCCGCAGCCCCTCCTTGAGGACGATCGGCTCGCCGCCGAACTGCGACGGCAGGTCAAGCCGGAGCCTCGTCCGGATCTCCTCGTAGGAGAGCCCGAGCAGGTCGGCGAGCTCGACGAGCTCCCGCTTGCGCGCGGACGGGTCCTTCGGCAGCTCGGCCGGCCTGAGCACCAGGGTGACCACGGAGCGGTTGTCGACCAGGACCCTTCCCTCGCGGTCGAGGATCTCGCCCCGTGGGGGATGGAGGCGGATCTCCCGGATCCGGTTGTCCTCGGCGAGGGCGCGGTACTGCTCGCCCGACAGCACCTGCAGCGACCAGACCCTGAGCAGGAGGACCGCGACGATCGCGATCACCAGGCCGGTGACCACCGCGAATCGCACCCCCAGGCGCGAGCTCAGCCGCGGCGGGAGGTCCTCAGGTCGGTGCAGTAGGTACAAGGCTAACCGGCCGGGGTCAGGGTCATCCGGGACCTCCTTGTCAAGACTGCGTCAGTGCCTCCTCCGTGCCCTCGAGTTGTTCCTGCCGACCCGTTTCAGGGCCTCGAACTCCTCGAGGGCCTGGCCGCCGCCGGTGGCGACGCAGGTCAACGGCGACTCCGCGAGCTGGGCGGGCATCTTGCACTCGTCGCTCATCCGGTCGACGAAGCCGTGGAGCAGGGCGCCGCCGCCGGCGAGGGTGAGGCCACGCTCCATCACGTCTCCGGCGAGCTCGGGAGGGGTCCGGTCGAGGCAGTCGCGAACGGCGGCGATGATCTGGGCGATCGGCTCGTCGAGGGCCCTGCGGACCTCCTCGGAGCGGATCTTCACCGTGCGCGGCAGTCCCGAGCCGAGGTCACGGCCGCGAATCTCGACCTCGACCTCCTGGCCGAGCGGCGCGGCGGAGCCGGCCTCGTGCTTGACCTGCTCGGCGGTCTGAGCGCCGATCAGGAGTTGATGCTCGCGCTTGCACCACTGGATGACCGCGTCGTCCATCTCGTCTCCGGCGATCCGGATCGACTTCGAGACGACGATGTCCCCGAGCGAGATCACCGCCACCTCGGTCGTTCCTCCGCCGATGTCGACGACCAGGCTTCCGGTCGGCTCACTGACCGGGAGCCCGGAGCCGATCGCGGCCGCCATCGGCTCCTCGATCAGGTAGGCGTCCCGCGCACCCGCCGCGAGGCACGCCTCCTCGACCGCCCGCTTCTCGACGCCGGTGACGCCGGAGGGCACGCAGACGATCACCCTCGGATGGGCGAACCGGCTGTGGTTCACCCGGAGGATGAAATGGCGGAGCATCTCCTCGGTGATCTCGAAGTCGGCGATCACCCCGTCCTTGAGGGGCCTGATCGCGTTGATCGAGGCCGGCGTCCGGCCCAGCATCCGCTTCGCGTCCTCGCCGACCGCGTGCACCTCGCCGCTATCCGCATCGACCGCCACCACCGACGGCTCCGACAGGACGATCCCTTTCCCGCGCTCGTACACCAGCGTGTTCGCGGTACCGAGGTCGACTGCCATGTCACGTGTCCGGCTGAGGGAGTTGAGTAGGCCCATTTCCTGGCTTTCAGAGCGGGGTCGATCGCAATGTACCGGAGGGCCATGAACCGGACGAGATTCTCGACTTTGCGACTTTTTCAGCCGGGATCACTCGTCGTCATGATCGGCGCGGATCTGGCGGAGGAACAGGCGGCGCACCGCGCAAACGATCGCCGTCTCGTGGTGGCTCCCCGCGGGCGAATCCCCGCCGTCGACGAGGCCGTCGAGAGCCCGCAGCGACGACGGATAAACCGCCGGGATGGCAGGCCGGGCTCGTCGTCGCCCGGCGATCGATCACCGCGAGGTCCGATTCGGCGCGATAGCTTTTGCGCGTGAGAAGCGAGAGCGAAGCTCGAGGTCCCAGATGAGCGACCAGCCCGACGGTACTCGCGTGATCATCGCCGGCGGGGGTGTCGCCGGCCTCGAGACCCTGCTCGCCCTACACGACCTCGCCGGCGACCGGGCGGAGCTGACGCTGGTCGCGCCACAGCCTGACTTCCTCTACAAGCCCCTGCTCGTCGAGGAGCCGTTCGATCTCGTCCCCGCCGAGCGCCATGAGCTGGCGCCGCTTGCCGAGGAAAAGGGCGCACGCTTCGAACAGCGCGCCGTGCGCGTCGTGCGTCCGGGCGACCACGTCGTCGAGCTCGACGACGGCTCGGCCCGCGACTACGACTACCTCGTCGTCTGCGCCGGCGGTCGCTTCAGGCCCGCGCTCGCGGGGGCGGTCACGTTTCCCGGGTCCGAGCCCTTCAGGCCCGACAATGTCCTTGGGCGCGCCGCGGGCAGGGGCAATCGAGTCGCATTCGTCGTTCCTCCCGGCGTCACCTGGTCGCTGCCGCTCTACGAGATCGCACTGCTCACCCAGCGCCGCGCGAAACACCGCGGCCTGGACACGAAGTTCGCGATCGTCACGACCGAATCCGCGCCGCTCGCGATCTTCGGCCCGAGCGCGAGCGGAGCTGTCTCCGCGCTGCTCGAAGCGCGGGGGATCGAGGTCTTCCCGAGCACGGCGGTCGGCGAGATCGGCGTCAGCGGGATCATGCTTCGCCCCGGTGGCCGCGTGCTCGGACCGAGCGTGGTGGTCGCCCTGCCGGTGATGGAGGGACCCGGGATCGCCGGCCTCCCCGCAGACGATCAGGGCTTCATCCCGATCGATGACCACGCTCGGGTCAAGGGAGTCGAGGATGTCTACGCGGCCGGTGACGGGACCAGTTTCCCGATCAAGCAGGGCGGCCTCGGAACGCAGCAAGCTGACGCGGCCGCCGAGGACATTGCCCACCGTCTCGGCTCCGCCGGTGCCCCGGAGCCGTTCCGGCCGGTCCTGCGGGGCAAGCTCCTGACCGGAGAGGAGTCGCTCAACCTGCGCGCGGACGTCGCCGGAGGGAGCGGCGAGGGCCAGGCCTCGCCGGACTACCTGTGGTGGCCGCCGCAGAAGATCGCCGCGCGCTATCTCGCGCCGCTCCTCTATCACGGTGACGTCCATCGCGAGCCCGACCCGCCGAGCCACTCCCTCGACGTCGAGGTCGCGCTCCCGCAGGAGTGGCACGAGGAGCCGATGGCCCTCGACCCGAACGGCCCACGGAGCGTCGAATGAGTGTGGCTCGCCGGCACGGCGGAGGCACGGAGCCGGCGGTGATCTCGCGCGCCGGTCTCGATCGGCTGCTCGCCTCCCTCACCAGGCGCGGCTTCGAGGTGATCGGGCCGACGGTGCGCGACCGGGCGATCGTCTACGAGGAGATCGCCTCGACCGCCGACCTTCCCCAGGGTTGGACCGACGAGCAGGAGGGCGGCACCTACCGGCTCAGGCGCCGCGAGGACGAGGCGCTGTTCGGGTTCAACAACGGGCCGAACTCGTGGAAGAGCCACCTGTTCCCGCCCCGCCTCACCCTGTGGCGTGCTCGCCGCGGCGAGGACGGGGCGATGGAGTTCTCCGAGGAGCCGGAGGAGGTGCCGCGCTATGCCTTCATCGGGGTGCGCTCGTGCGACCTCGCCGCGATCGGCGTCCAGGACCGGGTCTTCGTCGGCGACTCCTACGCCGACCCCGACTACGCGGCGCGCCGCCGCGAGGCGTTCATCGTCGTCGTCAACTGCGGCAAGGCGGGCAACACCTGTTTCTGCGTTTCGATGCAGACGGGGCCGCGGGCCGAGAGCGGCTTCGACCTGGCGCTGACCGAGCTGCTCGACGGCGAGCACCGCTTCCTGGTCGAGGTCGGCAGCGACCCGGGGGCAGAGGTCCTCGCCGAGGTGCAGGCGGAGCCGGCCGACCCGGTCGACGAGGAGGCTGCCGTGGCCGTCTCGGATGAGTGCGCCTCCCAGATGGGGCGCGAGCTCGACACCGACGGGATCAAGGAGCTGCTCTACCGCAACTTGGAGAACGAGCGCTGGGACGAGGTCTCCGAGCGCTGCCTCACCTGCGGCAACTGCACGCTGGTCTGCCCGACCTGCTTCTGCTCGACGGTCGAGGACACCAGCGATCTCGCCGGCGAGGAGGCCGAGCGCACACGCCTGCTCGACTCCTGCTTCACGATGGACCACTCCTACATCCACGGCGGCAGCGTCCGCGCCTCACCCCGCTCTCGCTATCGCCAATGGATGACCCACAAGCTCGCCACCTGGATCGACCAGTTCGGCACGTCGGGCTGCGTCGGCTGCGGGCGCTGCATCACCTGGTGCCCGGTCGCGATCGACATCACCGAGGAGGCGGCGGCGATCCGGGCCACCGATCTCGGCGAGGGAGGTGGGATCGATCAAGTCGGTTGACGAGCTGATCGCCGAGGCGCCCGCCTTCGCCGAGATGAGGGCCGAACAGCTCGAGGTGATCGCCGGCTGCGCACGCAACCAGACCTTCGAGGGCGGCGAGCAGCTGATGCGCGAGGGCGAGGAAGCGAACCGCTTCTACGTGATTCGCAGGGGCCTGGTCGCGCTGGAGACCTTCGTCGCCCACCGCGGCGCGCTGACGCTGGAGACGATCGAGGACGGCGAGCTTCTCGGCTGGTCGTGGCTTGTGCCGCCCTACCGCACCCATCTCGACGCCCGCGCGATCGCGACCACCCACACGGTCTCCTTCGACGCCGTCTGCCTGCGCGGCAAGGCGGACGCCGATCCGGCGCTCGGGTACGAGTTGATGCGCCGGTTCCTGCCGGTGATCGTCGAGCGCCTGCAGGCGACGCGGCTGCGGCTGCTCGACGTCTACGGGCCGGTTGCCGGAGCCGAGGCGGAGGGCTGAGCGGTGCGCGATCCGATGCTGCCGCTCTCCTTCCGCGTCGCGGCCAAGCGCAGGGAGCTGGCCGACACGTGGACCCTGGAGCTCGAGCCCGACGCAGGGGCGCATGACCGGCTCGGGGCCTTCGCCCCGGGGCAGTTCGCGATGCTCTACGCGTTCGGCTCCGGGGAGGTGCCGATCTCGGTCAGTGGCGGGGTCGGCGGCGAGGGGCCGCTGGTCCACACCGTTCGCGCCGTCGGGGCCGCCACGCGCGCGATCTGCGCCGCCGAGCCGGGCGACTCGGTAGGGGTCCGCGGGCCGTTCGGCAACACCTGGCCGATCGAGGAGGCCGAGGGCGGCGACGTCGTCGTCGTCGCGGGCGGGATCGGACTGGCGCCGCTGCGCCCCGCGATCGAGCGCCTAGCCGCCTCCCGCGAGCGCTTCGGCGCGGTCACCCTGCTCTACGGGGCGCGCTCGCCAGACGAGATGCTCTTCACCGAGGAGCTCGACAGCTGGCGGAGCGCCGGCATCGCCGTCGAGACGATCGTCGACAGCGCCCCGGCCGGATGGAGCGGGCGGGTCGGCCTGGTGACGAAGCTGATCGATGAGGCCGAGCTCAGCGGCGGGCACACCACGGCGCTGATCTGCGGGCCGGAGGTGATGATGCGCTTCGTGGGCGCCGAGCTCGTTCAGCGCGGCGTCGAACGCTCGCGGATCCACATCTCGATGGAGCGGAACATGAAGTGCGCGATCGGCCACTGCGGCCACTGCCAGCTCGGGCCGGCCTTCATCTGCAAGGACGGGCCGGTGTTCACCCTCGCGGCGATCGAGCCGCTGATGGCGGTGCGCGAGCTGTGAGCGAGACCGCCTCGCGCCGGCCGAAGCTCGCCGTCTGGAAGTTCGCCTCCTGCGACGGCTGCCAGCTCAGCCTGCTCGACTTCGAGGCTGAGCTGGTCGCGTTGCCGGACTCGGTCGACGTCGCCTACTTCCTCGAGGCGACCAGCGGCACGGTCGAGGGGCCGTACGACCTCTCGCTGGTCGAGGGCTCGATCACGACGCCCGAGGACGCCAAGCGGATCCGGGAGGTCCGCAACCAGTCCCGGCGCCTGGTCACGATCGGCGCCTGCGCGACCTCGGGCGGGATTCAGGCACTGCGCAACTTCGCCGACGTCGAGGAGTTCGTCTCGATCGTCTACGCCGAGCCCGATTACATCTCGACGCTCGCGGACTCGACGCCGATCTCGGCCAACGTGCGGGTCGATTTCGAGCTCCAGGGCTGCCCGGTCGACCGCCACCAGCTGCTCGAGGTGATCAGCGCCTTCCTGAACGAGCGCCGCCCCGCCGTCGCCGCTCACAGCGTCTGCGTCGAGTGCAAGCGCGCCGGCAACGTCTGCGTGATGGTCGCCCACGGGACTCCCTGCCTCGGGCCGGTCACCCACGCCGGGTGCGGAGCGATCTGCCCGGGCTGCGACCGCGGCTGCTACGGCTGCTTCGGGCCGATGGAGTCACCGAACGCACCATCGCTGAGCCGCTGGTTCGAGACGCGGATGGACGTCGACGAGGTCGACATCATCCGCCTCTACCGCACCTTCCACACCGCCCGCGAGCCCTTCAGGGAGGAGAGCGAGCGCCTTGCCCGCTGAGCCGCCTCCCGGCACACGGACGATCAGGACCAGCGCCCTGGCGCGAGTCGAGGGCGAGGGAGCGATGCACGTGCGGATCCGCGGCGAGCAGGTCGAGGAGGTCCGCCTCGAGATCTATGAGCCGCCGCGCTTCTTCGAGGCCTTCCTGCGTGGCCGCGACTTCAGCGAGGCCCCCGACATCACCGCCCGGATCTGCGGCATCTGCCCGGTCGCATACATGACCAGCGCCTTCAACGCGATCGAGGACGCGCTCGAGGTGCGGCCGAGTGAGGCCATTCGAGCGCTGCGGCGGCTGATGTACTGCGGCGAGTGGATCGAAAGCCATGCCCTGCACGTCTTCATGCTGCACGCGCCAGACTTCCTCGGCTTCGAGAGCGCCTGGGCGATGGCCCGCGAGCACCCCGAGGTCGTCGAGGGCGGCCTCGAGATCAAGAAGGCCGGTAACGACCTGCTGCGGACGATCGGCGGGCGCGCGATCCACCCGGTCAACGTCCGCGTCGGCGGTTTCTACAAGGCGCCGCGGCGAGCCGAGCTCGAGGCGCTCGTCCCACAGCTCGAGCAGGCGCGCGTGCTGGCCCATCAGTCCGTTCGCTGGGTGGCGACGCTGGCCTTCCCCGACTTCGAGCAGGACTACGAGTTCGTCGCCCTGCGGGACCCCGACCTCTACGCGATCGAGGACGGCCGCCTCGTCTCGAGCAGCGGCCTCGAGATTGCCCCCGGCGAGTACGAGGAGCACTTCGTCGAGGAGCAGGTCGAGCACTCGACCGCGCTGCACTCGCGGATGCGCGACGGGGGCACCTACTTCCTCGGGCCGATGGCGCGCTACTCGCTCAACTCGGCTCAGCTCTCGCCGCTCGCCCGCGAGGCCGCCGCCGACGCGGGGCTGGGGGAGGCCTGCCGCAACCCGTTCAAGAGCATCATCGTTCGAGCCGTCGAGATCCTCTACGCTCTCGACGAGGCGCTGCGGCTGATCTCCACCTACGAGCCGCCAAACCCGCCCGCGGCCGAGGTCGAGCCGAGGGCGGCGGCCGGCTGCGGCTGGAGCGAGGCCCCGCGGGGGATGCTCTGGCACCGCTACCGCCTCGAGGGCGACGGCTCGATCGCGGAGGTGCGGATCGTCCCGCCGACCTCGCAGAACCAGGCCCGCGTCGAGCAGGACCTGCTCGAGTTCGTCCGCCCCCGGGTGGACCTCCCCGACGAGCGGCTCCAGTGGGAATGCGAGCAGGCGATCCGCAACTACGATCCCTGCATCTCCTGCTCGACGCACTTCCTCAAGCTCACGGTCGATCGCTGAGACGTGCCCTTCTTCCGACGCGGCACCGAGCGCCAGTTCGACCCCCGGTTCCTCCATGAGGAGCGCCTCTTCCGCGAGCAGGGGCGGGATGCCCTCGCGGTGATGGAACGCCACCGCGATCATCTCGCCGATGACATCGAGGCAGCGAGATCCCTCGCGAGGCGGGCTCACATCCCGATCGATGGAGCGCTCGGCGAGCGGGAGGCGACTTTGCTGGCCCTGATCGGGATCGGCAACCGGTTCCGCCGCGACGACGGCGCCGGGCTCGAGGTCGCCCGCCGCCTGCGCCTGGCGCACCCGCCGGGGGTGACGATCCTCGAGCAGGAGGGCGAGCCGGCCTCGCTGATCGAGGCATGGAGCGACGCCAACCAGGGGCTTGTCGCGGACAGCGTCTCCTCGGGCGCCGATCCAGGGACGGTGCACCGCTTCGACGCCACCGAGGGACCGCTGCCGGCCGAGGTCTTCAAGTCCTCGACCCACGCCCTCGGGCTGGCCGAGGCTGTCGAGCTTGCCCGCGAGCTCGGCAGGCTCCCCGGTCACCTGCTGGTCTATGGGATCGAGGGGCAGAGTTTCGAGGCCGGCGAAGGCCTGACACCGGTCGTCGAGGAGGCTGTGGCGCGGCTCGTGATGGAGCTCTACCGTGAGCTCGAGGGGACGAGCTGAGCGCCCGCGAGGTGAAGATCACGCGACGTGATCGTGACTCCACCTGCGAATTTGTCTCGCTGACCTACGCTCCGGGACCCGTGGTAGAGGAACCGCTTTACCCCAAGGTCGTCGCCGGCTTCGAGGAGACCGAGCCCGGCGAGGACGCCCGCGCGTTGGCCGAGCGGGTCGTCGCCGTCGACGGCGGTGAGCTCAAGGTCGTCCATGTCGAAAAGGGCTCGCCGGCCAATGTGCTGCGCGAGCTGGCCGAGAAGGGAGAGGCCGACCTGATCGTGCTTGGCTCGACGCACCGTGCGGCGTTCGGGTCGGTGGCGCCGGGCAGCGTCGCCGAGCAGCTGCTCAAGGGGACGCCGGCTCGGCTCGTGATCGCGCCCAGGGGATTTGCGCGGGCGCGCGCGGCGCGCGACGCAGAGGAGGCCGGGGAGATGGCGGACGACATCCCGAGCGATTCTCCGCTGCCCTTCATCCGCGATCGGCTCCGGGTGGTCGCGGTCGGCTTCGACGGCACGGCCGAATCACGCGCGGCCCTGGATGAGGCGGCGATCCTCGCCGGCCGCGTCGGGGCCGCGATCCGGGTGATCGGCGTGAGCGAGCCGGGGCCGGCCGTCGCCGGTCGCGCGGGCTCGACGCCCACCCCCGTCGCGGTCGGCTTCGACCTTCCGGCGATGGTCCATGACGTCGCCGCGGGGCTGTCCTCGGAGCTGCGGGCGCTTCCGATCCACGACCAGGGCGATCCCGTCGACAAGCTGCTCGAGCGCGCCGGCGAAGGGGTCGACCTGCTGATGCTCGGCTCGCGCGGTTTCGGCCCGGTCATGCGCGCGATGCTGGGCAGCGTCTCGGCACGGGTGATTCGCGCGGCGCCGTGCGCGGTGATGATCGTCCCGCGTTCGAACCTCAGGGCGTCCGGCCGAGCGCCGTGAACGCCAGGCTCTCGCCGAGCCGTCGATCATCGCCCCGGCGTCGAACTCGCGACTCAAGCGTGGCGCTGAGAGTTTCGCCTGCGACTGAAGGTGTCCGCCCCGTCCAGCCGAAGAGGTAGCGGCGCTGGCTGCGGATTCCGCGGCCCAGATCGGGTCGTATTCTTGAAGCGTGGCCGATGAAGGGAAGTCGCCGCGGTCTGCGCTCGACGCGTGTTCAGTCGCCGTCTTCGCACCGTCGCCCGTGCTCACCGTCACGATCGAGGATGCTCCGGGCGATCCCGAGATACACCTGCACGCCGGCGGTCAGGGCTTTTGGGTCGCTCGGATGGCGGCACGACTCGGTGCCGAGGTGATCCTGTGTGCTCCGCTCGGCGGGGAGGCGGGGGACGTGCTCCATTCGCTGCTGACGGTCAACGGGATCAACCTGCTCTCTGTGCGGATGGAGGGTGCCAACGGGGCATATGTTCACGACCGCCGAGACGGAGCGCGCCAGGAGATCGCCCGTACGCCCAGCCCACCACTCGCCAGACACGAACTCGACGATCTCTGTGGCGTCACGCTCACCGCGGGGCTGGAATCGGATGTCGTGCTGGTCACCGGACCCCGCGATGAACGGGTCCTACCCGCACAGGTGTACCAGCGCCTCTGTCGCGATCTGAGGGCGAACGGTCGCCCGGTCCTCGCGGACCTGAGCGGGGAGCCGCTCACCGAGGCTCTCAAGGGCGGCGTGGATCTGCTCAAGGTGAGCGACGAGGAACTGGTCGCTGACGGAAGGCTGGCGCGGCGGGAGAAGGGGCCGACCGTCGAGGCCGCGCGGGTCCTCCATGACGAGGGCGCGTCCAACGTGCTGATCTCACGTGGGGCGGAGCCGGCGCTGGTCCTTGCGGGCGATCGTCTTCTGGAGGTGGACGGGCCGCACTTCACGCCGGTGGATGAACGAGGGGCAGGCGACTCGATGTTCGCCGCGACAGGAATCGGAGTCGGCGCGGGACTGCCGATCGAGGGTGCCGTGAAGCTCGGTGTCGCTGCCGGGGCCCTCAACGTCGCCCGCCGAGGGCTCGGGACAGGACGGCTTCGCAACGTCTCCAGCCTGGCGGAGCAGGTGCGCGTCGCTCCGCTCAGCGGCTCGGAGACGGGCTGAGGCGGCCGTATTGGTCACATTCGCTCTGCCGCGCTTGGCGATGTGCCCCAGATCGAATGGTCGATGAACTCCTCGACCTCGGCGACCAGCTCGTCCGGCGGGGCCTCCGTACCCAGCTCCATCCGTTCGCGAGCGGGGACCTCTCCGAGCGGCTCGGACTCGGCGAGCTGTCGCTGAACCACCGCCGCGTCGGCATCCGAGACGCGGTCGGGCATCAACTCACGCTCCCGTGCCCGGGCCAGCAGCGCGGCAGGCGATGCCCGGCACTCGACGAAGACGATCCGGGTCGGCGGATCGCCGAGACCAGCGCGAAACGCGGCGCGCTCTTCGAGGCGGTGGAAGGTCGCGTCGGCGATCACGCCACCCCGGCCCTCGAGCTCCGGGCGCGCCGCCCTGCCCATCCTCCGGTAGGTCCGCATCGTGTGCCCATGTCCGTACAGCGCTTCCCTACCGTGCTCGGCGGGGGAGAGGCCCGCGAGGCGCTTGCGGGTGACATCGGAGGAGATGTGGGCCCAGCCGCTGAGGTCGGCCAGCTTGCGCGCGAGCGTCGACTTGCCCGTGCCCGCCACCCCGCATACCACCAGCAGCAGCGGGCCGCGCGCGCGCCACGCGAACCGGTGTCCGAGGCGCAGGAGCTCGAGCGCCTCAGCCTGCTGCTGCTGGGAGCGCTCGTGGTCTTCGGCGGCAAGCTCCAGCGCCCGCAGGCAGGCGATCTTCGCGCGGACCCAGGCGCGGTAGGAGGCGAAGAAGGAGAGCAGAGCGTCGTCGCCAGGGTCCCCGTCGGCTCGGCGGTAGGCGTCGATCAGCTGGACGGCGGATCCCTCGGCGCCGAGCCTGGTGAGGTCCATGACCAGGAACGAAATGTCCGCCGCGACGTCGATCTGCCGCAACTCCGGATTGAACTCCACGCAGTCGTAGACGTAGACGGGGCGCTGCGCCGGGACGATGACGTGCTCGGCGCGCAGGTCACCATGGCAATCGCGGACCTGCCCGCCGCGCGACCGGGCGTCGAGCTCGCGGCGCCTCGCGGCAATGAAGTTGCGCGTGAAGCGCTCGGCGCTGATCAAGCGGCGCTCGTCCAGGACCCCGGCGCCCGCTTCACGCAGCGTCACCAGATTCTCCTCCAGGGTCGCTTCGAGGGTCTCGACCCCGCGGCGGTCCGGCGGTGCGATCGGTGTCTCGGCGTGGAAGCGCGCGAGTCGGCGGGCGACCGCTGCGATATGCGTGGGCTCGAGCTCGCCTCTGGCGGCGAGCGCAGCCAGGCTTCGGTCCTCTTCCACCCGCCGCATCTCGACCGCGAACTCGATTGCCCCCGCGTGGTCCTCAGAGGTGAGCAGGTAAGCATCGCCGCTGCCGGCGATGGCGACGACTCCCAGGTAAAGGTCGGGGGCAAGGCGGCGGTTGAGGCGTACCTCCTCGCGGCACATCTCATGGCGCCGCTCGATCGTCCCGTAGTCGAGGAACGGGAAAACGACCGGCTTCTTCACCTTGTAGACGAGGTCGCCGGCGAGGAACACCCACGAGATGTGCGTGTAGCGGAGCTCCACCGAGAGCGGCGCATGCGGGTAGAAGCCGGGCTCCAGCATCGCCCGAATCAGCTGAGGCTGCTTTCCACCGCCGTTGGGCATCGTCGAGACGACGAACCTAGCCGAGAGCTTCGGGACCTGACGGCGTCGCAATCCTCGATGTCTTTGTGGACACCTGCTCGATCATGGGCAGGGACGCAGGCTTAGCGCTGACGAGCCCGCTGCGCTCCCAGCGCACCGGGACGGCCCTCGCGCGGGGCGATGAGCGCAGCGGCGTCAAGGTCGAGGTGAAGCTCGACCCCCTCTGAGCGCGGGGCTTCTCGGGCAACAGAGACCCGACGGTGCCGAGCATCGGCATAGTGTCGGCGGATGGACGCAGGACTCGCGGTCGCTGTCCTTCTCGCCCTCGGCTTCGCGGTCACCAACGGGTTGCATGACGCGTCGAACGCGATCGCGACCCTGGTGGCCACCCGCGCCGCGCGGCCGTCGCAGGCCATCCTCCTCGCCGCGATCTTCAATCTGCTGGGCCCGCTGCTGGTTGGGGCCGCCGTCGCCGACACGATCGGAGGCATCGTGACCGTGTCGCCGTCGGTCGCGATCGAGGTGATCGGCTCGGGGCTGGCGGCGGCCACCGCCTGGAACGTGGCGACCTGGCGACTGGGGTTACCGTCTAGCTCTGGTCACGCTCTGGTCGGCGGCCTGGTTGGTGCCGCGGTGGTGGAGGGGGGCGTCGACGCGGTCCGCTGGGGCGGGCTCGACGGCCTCCACCCAGTCGGGGTCTTCGGGACGCTGATCGCGCTTGCCGTCTCACCGGTGCTCGGAGGGCTCGCCGCGCTGGTGGTGATCCGCGCCCTTCGCCGGGCGGCGAGGCGGGCCACCCAGCGCTGGCGCGGCACGGTTCAGAGCGGGCAGTGGGTCACCTCCGCGGCGCTCTCGTTCAGCCACGGGGCCAACGATGCGCAGAAATCGGTTGGCGTGGTCGCCGCGCTGCTGCTCGCCGACGGGCGGATCGACTCGCTCTCCGCCCCCACCTGGGTGATCGTCGCCTGCTCGGTGGCGCTCACCGCCGGCACGGCATTGGGCGGTTGGCGGATCATTCGTACCGTGGGGCGCCGGATCTACCGCATCCATCCGCTCGAGGGCCTATCGAGCCAGACTTCGTCGGCCGGCGTGATCTTCGGCGCTTCGCTGCTGGGCGCGCCCGTGTCAACCAGCCAGATCGTCGCATCCTCGGTGGTCGGGATCGGCGCGGGGCGTCGGCGCCTTCGCCACGTCCACTGGAAGGTGGTTCGCCAGATCGGGCTCGCCTGGCTGATCACCCTCCCGGCTTCGGCGGCACTCGCCGCCGCCGCGCTTTGCTTCTGGCGGTGGCTCGCATGAGCGCCCGACGTCGTCGTCCCTGGTTTCTGCCCGACACCCCCGACGTGATCGGGCTGCTTCGCCGCCAGACCGCGGTGACGATCGAGGCACTCGACGCCTTCGCAGCCTGGGCTGCCGGCGACGCGGCGGCCGCCCAGATCGTCGGCGACGCCGAGCCTCGCGGCGACGCGGCCAAGCGCGAGCTACTGAATGCCCTGCGCGAGGCCTTCGTGCTCCAACTGGAGCCGGAGGACGTCTTCACCCTCTCTCGTGGGCTCGACTGGATCCTCGACTACGTCCGCGACGTGATCGAGGAGGCCGAGGTGATGGCGGTGTTCCCTGACGCGGGAATCGCCGCGATGGCGAAGCTGCTTGCGGAAGCCACCCGGCAGGTCGACGAGGCGTTCAGCCAGCTGGGCTCGGACGATCGCCGAGCCACCGCGGCCGCCGACGCCGCGATCAAGACGGTGCGGCGACTGGAGCACGTCTACTACCGCGATACCGCCAAGCTGCTGGAGGTCGAGGACATGCGCCAGCGAATCGGGCTTCGGGAGCTCTATCGGCGGTGCGAGAGGATCGGCGAGATCGTGATCGACGTTGCCGAGCGCATCGTCTATGCGGTCGTCAAGGAGAGCTGACTCAGCCGCCTGCGAACTCGCCGGCTACCACGAGCGCAGGGCGCGCATCCGGGAGGTCTTCTTGAACTGGTGGCCCTCCATGCGGCCGAGCACGTCGTCCAGGAGCTCGACCGCCTCGCCGGCGTGCGGGCCCTTGTTCAGCATCACGCACTCGGCCCGCTCCGCCATCGCCGCGTCGGTCATCTCGGCCCGGTTCCGAACCCCCTTCTTGACGAGGTTGTCCAGGACCTGCGTCGCCCAGATCACCGGCACGTGGGCCGCCTCGCACAGCCAGAGGAGCTCCTCCTGGATCTCCGCCAGTCGGCGGTGACCGACCTCCACCATCAGGTCGCCCCTCGCGATCATGATCGCCAACGGCTGCCTGCCTGCTCCCTGCACGATCAGCTCCGGCAGGCTCTCGACGGCGAGCGCAGTCTCGATCTTCGCCACGAGCGGGAGGTCAGGGGGCGCGTCGCGGCCGGCGAGCTCGGCCTGGAGCCTGGCTACGTCGTCCGGGCGCTGGACGAACGAGTAGCCGACCATGTCGGCGAGGGGGACGATCGCGTCGAGATCGCGCAGGTCCTTCCCGGTCAGCGGGTCGAGCGTCAGCTTGGTGCCCGGGAAGTTGAGCGCCTTGTCGGGGCGCAGGCGCTCTCCCCGCTCGCGAGCGTCGGTCACCCGCAGGAGCACGCCCTCGTCGCGCTTGCTCTCCACCACCAGCCCGAGCTTGCCGTCGTTGACCCACACGGCGGCCCCCGGCTCGAGTGCCGGAAAGACTTCGGGTATCGAGCACTGGAACTGCCGGCTCCACTCGGCGGCCACCGGGACCGGGCCCGGGGTCATCAGGACGCGGTCGCCCAGCCGGACGCGGACGCTGTCGGGGACGGTGGTCGAGTCGACCCTGGAGCGGGGCCCGCAGAGGTCGAAGCAGACCCGGCAAGGCCTGCCCGCATCGGCCGCCGCCGCGCGAACGTGGCCCGCCATCTCGGCCCACGCGGCCTCGTCGTCGTGGGCGCAGTTGATGCGGGCGATGTCCATGTCCACCGAGACCAGGTCGCGGGCCAGGCCGGGCTCGGCGGCCGCCTCGGAGGGCAGCGTGACCATGATCCGGACCGCGCGGTTCGGCGGGGTGGGGCCGAAGGCCGCCTCCGTCTGCCGCCGCAGCAGCTCGTTGCCCTCGAAGAACACGTCCCGGTCGGGGCCGTCCGCCGCCCGTCCATCGCCGCGGAGGACGCTGAGCGCCGCGATCACGGCGTCGAGGTTGGGCAGCACCCGCGCCTCGCACCGCCCGAGCGACGAGAGGCCCAGCGGCATCAGCTCGAGCTGGAGCTTGCGGAGGTCGTGGTGGCGCACGGCAATGTAGGCCGCGAGGTTGCGGGCGCTCGTCATGAACTCGTCGCGCTCGATCCGCGGTCCCCAGCCCTCCATGATCTCGTCGGCCTCCGAGGCGACGGCGACCCGAAGGGCGGTCACCGAGTCGTACAGGCGGCTCGCCGACGTCTCAATCCCCGGACTCGCGCTGGTCAGTGGCATCTCCATCGAGTCTCTCCGGTCTCGCGGGAGTCGGCGTGAACACCGCGTTAACCGCGCGGCCCGATGCTACTCCGCGGACGGCCACGGCGCCGGCGGCGACGGCGCGCGAACCCGGACCCTCGCGTCGGCGACCAGCGCGGCCTCGGAGGTGACGATCACGGGGTTCAGGTCCAGCTCGGATATCTCCCGGTGGTCCTCGATCATCGCGCTGACGCGGAGCAGCACCTCCTCGAGCGCCCTGACGTTGGCCGGAGGCGAGCCGCGGTAGCCGCGCAGCAGCGGGTACGTGACGAGCGAGGTGATCATGTCGCGAGCGTCGAGGTCGCTCAGCGGTGTTATCCGGACGGAGACGTCGTGCATGACCTCGGCCGTCGTGCCGCCTGCGCCGCATGCCGCGACCGGGCCGAACAAAGGGTCGTCGGCGACGCCGACCAGCATCTCGACGCCCCCGCCGACCATCTCCTGGATCAGATAGCCGTCTGGCGGGGTGCCCGCCTCGCCGAGGGCCGTTTCCATCTCGTTCGCGGCCCCAAGCGCCTCGGTCCAGTCGCGCAGCCCGGTTCGCACCGCGCCCGCCTCTGTCTTATGGACGAGGCCCGGCACGATCGCCTTCAAGGCGACCGGCCCGCCGATCCGCTTCGCGGCCGGCCCCACGTCGTGCTCGCGGCCGACCACCTCGCCGCGCGGGGCGTGCAGCCCGTAGCAGCGCAGCAGGGTATCGAGCTCGTCGAAGTCGAGCCATTCGCGCCCCGCGCCGAGCGCGGAGGAGATCACCCCGGCGGCCTCGTCGGGTTCGAGATCGGCGAAGGTCGGCGTCTCCCCTTCCGGGCGGCGGCGCCAGTCGGCGTACCTGACCGCCTTCGACAGGGCGCGCGCTGCGTCCTCGGGATAGCTGAACGCCGGGACCGTGGTACCGGGGGAGCGGAGGCTCGTCGGGTCGAATGACCGCGCCATGATCACGGCGAGGATCGGCAGTCGGCGCTCGAGCGACTCGGCCGCTGCGACGATCGCTCCGGCAACGTCCTCGGGGCTGAGCAGGAGCGGCGGGATGAAGATCGCGATGATCGCGTCGACATCCCCGCTCTCGCCGAGCACCCTGATCGTGCGGGTGTAGTCGTCGGCGTTCGCCGTGGCGAGCATGTCGACTGGGTTGCCGAGCGCAGCCGCAGCCGGGAGGAACTCGGCGAGGGCGGCGCACGTGCGCTCGCTGGACTCAGGCAACTCGAGTTGATCTGACTCGCAGGCGTCGGCGCACATGATCCCCGGGCCGCCCGCGTTGGTGACGATGCCGACGCGCCCCCCGGCGGGCAGAGGCTGTGTGGCGAGCAGTCCGGCGACCCCGAACAGCTCGCCGAGGTCGTCGGTCCTGATCACTCCGGACTGGCCGAACAGTGCGTCGACGGTGACGTCCGAGGCCGAGACCAGAGCCCCCGTGTGCGAGCCCGTGGCGCGCGCTCCGGCCGTCGAACGCCCGCTCTTGACGGCGACGATCGGCTTGCGCCTTGCGACGCGGCGGGCGATCCGCGCGAACCGACGCGGGTTCCCGAAAGACTCGAGGTAGAGCAGAGCGAGGTCGGTGCCCTCGTCGGCCTCCCAGTACTGGAGCAGGTCGTTTGGGGAGATATCGGCGCGGTTGCCGACGGACGCGAACGAGGAGAGCCCGAGGCCGAGGCCGCGAGCGTGGTCGATCACCGCGAGGCCGAGTGCCCCACTTTGGGACATGAAGCCGACGCGGCCCGGCGGGGGTTGCTGCGGGGCGAATGTGGCGTGGAGGCGAAGGTCCGGAGCGGTGTTGAGGACGCCGAGGCAGTTCGGTCCGACGAGCCTGACTCCGGCGCCGCGGCAGAGCTCGAGCAGCTCCCGCTGGCGCTCGCGTCCTTCCTCTCCCGACTCCGCGAACCCGGCCGAGATCACGACCAGCGCCCGCACGCCCTTGGCGGCGCATTGGCGCGCGATATCGATCACCGCCGCCGGCGGGGTCACGATCACGGCCAGCTCGATCTCGTCGGGGATCTCCTCGACGCTGGCATAGGCGCGCACCGACTGCACTGAGCGCGCGTTCGGGTTGACCGGGTAGGCGGGGCCGGTGAAGCCCGCCTCGATCAGGTTGTGGAAGAGCTCTCCCCCCGGGGTGCCGCGCGCTCGCGAGGCCCCGATCACCGCAACGGAGCCGGGCCGCAGAACGCTGTTGACCGCCGCCACTGCCGCGATCCTGTCCCGCTGCTCGAACCCCTCGACCGCCTCGGCCGAGAACGAGGTCGGCAGCTCGATCGCGATCGCGCCGGGGACCGACTCGGTCCGGATCGGGAAGCCGCTCTCGCGAAAGACCTCGATCATCTTGTGGTTCTCGGGCAGCACCTCCGCCTCGAACAGCTCGATGCCGAGCTCCTCGGCGGCCTCGGCGAGGTGGCCGAGCAGGATCGTGCCGAGCCCGTGGCCCTGGAAGGAGTCCGCGATCGCGAACGCCACCTCGGCGCGGCCGGGTGCGCCGCGCGTATAGGCGGCGTGGGCGACGAGCTCCCCGTCGGCGATCGCGACGAGCCCGAAGCGGTCGCGATAGTCGACCTCCAGCGCCCACACGACGGCCTCTTCCAGATCGGAGCCACCCGAGAAGAAGCGGAACGCGCGCGACTTGAGCGAGAGCCCCTCGAACAGACGTGCGAGCGCGTCGGCGTCCTCGGCGCGGACCGGCCGCACGCGCACGGTCGAGCCATCGCGGAGGACGATGTCGGTCTCGCGGTGGGCTGGATAGACGGAGGCCACGGTGCGCTCGCGGCACTCAGCCTAAATAGTCCGCATCGTCGCCTCCAGATCCCGGTCGATCAGCGCCTTGGCCTCGCGCCCGACGGAGGCGGCGGGCGTAGCTCAGATCCGCTCCGGCACCATCTCGATCGCGCCGCACGGGCACTCGGCGACGCACATCCCGCATCCCTTGCAGAAGTCGAGGTCGACGGCGTACCCGTTCACGTTCGGGTTCTCCGCCATCTCTGCCAGCTTCAGGACGGCGTTGTCGGGGCAGACGCCAAAGCAGTTGTCGCAGGAAAAGCAGTTCCCGCAGGAGAGGCAGCGGCGCGCCTCGTACAGCGCGTTCGACTCGTCGAGACCGCCCACCACCTCATCGAAGGTCCCGCGGCGGCGCTCGATCTCGAGCTCGGGCTGGACCGTGCGCGGCGCGTCCGAGTAGTACCAGGTGTTGAGCTTGTCGAAGGTCGCGATCTCGTGCTTCGGGGGAGGCTCGTAGGCGACCCCCCGCAGCCAGCCGTCGATGTTGCGCGCCGCCTTCTTACCGTGCCCCACCCCGACGGTCACGGTCCGCTCGGCGGGGACCATGTCGCCGCCCGCGAAGATCCCGTCGTGGCCGGTCATCAAGTTCGGCCCGACCTCCACGACCCCGTCCGTGACCGCGATCCCGGGCACGTCCTCGATCAGCGAGAGGTCGGCGTCCTGGCCGAGCGCGAGGACCACCGAGTCGGCCTCGAGCTCCTCGACCTCGCCGGTCGGCTGCGGGAAGCCGGTCTCGTCGAGCTCCATCTTCTCGACGGTGACCTTGCCGCCGTCGACCTGCTTGATGGTCGAGAGCCAGCGCATCATCACGCCTTCCTCCTCGGCCTCCTCGACCTCGACGTCGTGCGCCGGCATCCGCTCGCGGGTGCGCCGGTAGACGATCACGGCGTCGGTGGCGCCCAGCCGCTTCGCGGTCCGCGCCGCGTCCATCGCCGTGTCACCGCCACCGTAGACGACGACGCGACGGCCGAGCAGGGGCTTCTCCTCTCCCTCCATGCTGCGCAGGAGAGCGACGGCGTCGAGGATGTTCGCGGCCTCGCCGGCGGGGATGTAGGCGCGCTTGCCGATGTGGGCGCCGACCGCGAGGAAGGCGGCGTCGAAGCCGCCCTCGCGCATGCTCTCCTCGATGTTGGTGACCTTGCGGTTCAGCTCGAGCTCGACGCCCAGGTCGAGGATCCGCTGCACCTCGGCGTCGAGGACGTCGCGGGGGAGCCGGTAGGTGGGGATCCCGAAGCGCATCATCCCGCCGGTCATCGGGCCCGCCTCGTGGATCGTCACCCGGTGGCCGAGCCGCGTCAGGTGGTAGGCGGCCGACATGCCCGAGGGGCCGGCGCCGACCACCAGCACCCGCTTCCCCGAGGGCTCCGCGGCGACCTCCAGCTCCCAGCCCTGCTTGATCGCCTCGTCGCCGAGGAAGCGCTCGACCGAGTTGATCCCGACCGCCTCGTCGAGCTGGCCGCGGTTGCAGTCCGTCTCGCACGGGTGGTAGCAGACCCGGCCCATGATCGCCGGGAAGGGGTTGTCCTCGACCAGCTTGCGCCAGGCGCGCTCGTAGCCGCCGTCGCCCGACTCGGCCTCGTACAGCCAGCCCTGGATGTCCTCGCCGGCGGGGCAGGCGTGGTTGCAGGGCGGCAGGCGGTCCACGTAGACGGCCCGCTCGGTGCGCCAGCTGCCGGTCTTGTTGGCCAGGCTCGAGCCGACGTCCAGAGTGATCGCGAAGGGCTTCTCCATCACAGGCCCTCCATCACTGCGGCCCCGGGGGAGTGGAGGCGAGCAGGCGCATCAGGTTCGTCTCGCCCTCGGCCTCCTCGACGGGGTCCGGCGCGCCCGGACTCGCGCCGGCGATGTCGCCGGCCTCACCCGGAAGGTCGGCGCCCTCGCCGTCCTCGGGAAGGAGCCCGAAGTTGCGGATGTTGCGGTCGGCGCGGGCCTGGATCTGCGCGATCACCTTCGTATTCGGCGGATCGCCGAACAGGTGCGCGTAGCGCTTCTGGAGCTTCAGGTACTCCTCGACGGGCACCCGGCGGCGGATCTTGGAGACGCCTGTGACCTCGCCGTCTTCGGCCTCGAAGACCGGGAAGAGCCCGGTCTCCTTGACCAGGCGGGCGAGCCGGATCGTGTCGTGGGAGGCCGAGCCCCAGCCGAGCGGGCAGGGGACGAACACGTGCAGGTAGCGGGCGCCGCGGATCTGCATCGCGCGCTCCACCTTGGCCTCGAGGTCGCGGAGCTCGGCGACGGTGGCGGTCGCGACGTAGGGAATCTCGTGGGCCATCGCGATCAGCGGCGCGTTCTTGCCCTTGCCGAAGACGTTTCCCGGCTGCCCGCCGAGGGGCTTGGTGTTCGAGGTCCGGGCCGCGGGCGGGGTCGCGCTCGACCGCTGCACGCCGGTGTTCATGTAGGCCTCGTTGTCGTAGCAGACGAACAGCACGTCGTCGTTGCGCTCGAACATCCCCGACAGGCAGGCGAAGCCGATGTCGAGCGTGCCCCCGTCGCCGCCCTGGCCGATCACGCGCACCTCCTCGCGGCCCTGGGCCCGGAGCGCGGCGGCGACGCCGCTCGCGACCGCGGGCGCGTTGCCGAACAGGGAGTGGATCCAGGGCAGCTGCCAAGAGGACTCGGGGTAGGGGGTCGAGAAGACCTCGAGGCAGCCGGTCGCGTTGGTCGCGACCAGCTGGCCGTCGGTGGCGCGCATCGCGGCGTCGAGCGTGTAGCGGGCGCCGAGCGCCTCGCCGCACCCCTGGCAGGCTCGGTGGCCCGAGGTGAGCGTGTTGGATCGCTCCGTCCGGGCCTGGACCGAGCGCTCGTCGGGGTCGAGCAGCCGGTTGCCGACCACGAAGGTGCCCGCCTGGTAGAGCTTCACCTCCTGTTCGGGCGGGTCCGGCATCTCAGTGGGCCTCCGCCGCGACGACGCCGATGTCGCGCAGGATGTTCTCCTCGTGCGGGCCCGACGGGCCGCTGGCGTGGACGCGCGCCAGCTCGCGATCGACGATGTCGGTCTTCAGGTCCAGGAAGTTGAGCGGTTTCAGCTCGTCCCGTCCCGCGGCCTCGAACAGCCGCAGCAGCGACTCCTTGGTGATCGAGCGGCCTCCGAGTCCCGCGATCACCGTGTAGCCGTTGAGCTGGATCCCCGAGAGCGCCGTGCGCACGTTGGCGGAGGCGACGCCTCCGATCCCGACGGCGAGCGTCTTCTCGAGCACGACGACCCGCTTCGCGTGACCCAGCGCCTCACGAACCTCGGCGAGCGGGAAGGGCCGGAACGACTTCAGGCTCACCGCCCCAATCCGCACCCCCTGCTCGCGGAGCTCGTCGATCGCCTCCTCGATCGTGCCGAGGACCGAGCCGAGGGCGACGACAATCGTCTCGGCGTCGTCGGTGCGGTAGCACCGCAGCAGCCCGCCCGACTCGCGCCCGAACACGCTCGCGAACCCGCCCGCCACCTCCGGGATCAGGTCCATCGCCTGCATCTGCTTCGCGTGGGCGAGGTACTTGACCTCGAAGAACGCCTCGGGCCCGACCATCGCGCCGATCGTCACCGGATCGGCGGGATCGAGCAGCTGGCGGGCCTCGAACGGGGGCAGGAAGGAATCGACCTGCGCCTGGTCGGGGATGTCCACCTCCTCGTAGGCGTGGGTGAGGATGAAGCCGTCCATGCAGACCATCACCGGCAGCGAGACCTGCTCGGCGATCCGGAACGCCTGGATGTGCATGTCCAGCGCCTCCTGGTTGGTCTCGGCGTAGAGCTGGATCCAGCCCGAGTCGCGCTGCGACATCGAGTCGGAGTGGTCGTTCCAGATGTTGATCGGGGCGCCGATCGCGCGGTTGGCGACGGTCATCACGATCGGCAGGCCGAGCCCGGAGGCGTTGTAGAGGGCCTCGACCATGTAGAGGAGCCCCTGGCTCGCGGTTGCCGTGTACGCGCGCGACCCGGCCGCCGACGCACCGATCGCCGCCGACATCGCGGCGAACTCGGACTCGACCATCAGGTACTCGCAGGGGTCGATCTCGCCCGTGCGCACCATGTCGGAGAGGTGCTCGACGATGTGAGTCTGGGGCGAGATCGGATAGGCGCTGATCACCTGCGGGCGGCACAGTGCGACCGCCTCGGCGACGGCCCGCGAGCCCTCCTCCTGCTTACGCATGGGCGGCCAGCTCCGTGCGCTCGCGCTGCACGTACTCGTGGGCCTTCTCGGCCGCCACGACGTTCGCGTCGGCGACGGAGCCCTTGAACTTGGCTCGGATCGCCTTCGCCACCGAGTCGATCGAGACCGCTCCGCTGAGGGACGAGAAGCCGCCGAGGAGGACCGTGTTCGGCAGCGGGCGCCCGAGGTGCTCGCGGGCGATGTCGGTGGCCGGCACGGTCAGCAGGCGTTCGGGGCGGAAGCGGCGGGCGAACTCCTCCAGCCCCAGGTCGCCGAAGCTGCGGGTGCTGTTGATCAGCACGTAGCCGTCGTCGCCGAGGCCGGCGAACAGGTCGACCTGGTGGAGCAGGGTCGGGTCCTGGACGATCAGCGCGTCGGGTGCCGAGATCGGCTCCCGCGAGCGGATCGGGGACTGATCGATCCGGCAGAAGGAGGTGACCGGCGCCCCGGTGCGCTCCGACCCGAAGGTGGGGAACGCGTGGGCGTGCTGTCCCTCCTCGAAGGCCGCGATCGAGAGCAGCTCGGCGGCGGTCACGACCCCCTGGCCGCCTCGTCCGTGGATGCGAATCTGGAACATACCCGGCTTCAGCTTACGCCCGGGGCGAGCGCGTGGAGCTCGGCGAGCGATTCCCGGATGCCGTCCAGGACCTCGTCGAGGTCGGGAACGGAGTCGCGGTCCGCGTTGAAGGTGAAGAAGAGCTCGCCGTCGTAGCTCAGTACCGCGAGCGCTATCGCGTGCTCGGCAGCGAGGGGGACGATCGGCCACACCTCCCGCATCCGCGAGCCGAACGAGTAGAGCGGCCGCTGCGGTCCCGGGACGTTCGTGATCGTCAGGTTGAAGAGGCGGGTCGCGTACATCGACCGGGCGATCGAGCTGTGCAGGATCGGCGGAGCGAGGCCGCTCACGTCGATCAGCGTCGATGCCCCGAGGGCGGCGGTTCCCGACTTCAGCGACTCGGCCGCGCTGACCTGGGCCCTGAAGCGCTCGAGCGGGTCCTCCTCGGCGACCGGCAGGGCGACGAAGAGGGAGCTGATCTTGTTGCCGAGCGCGAGGTGCTCGCCCGCGGTTCGGACGTTGACCGGGACCATCGCGCGCAGCCCCTGCGCCGGTGGCTCCTCCCCGCGCGAGAGCAGCAGCGTCCGCATCGCGCCGGCGGTCAGGGCCAGGACGGTGTCGTTGACGGTCCCGCCGAGCGCGTTCTTCAGCTCCTTGATCTCGGCGAGCGGGATCCTCACCACCCCGAGCCGCCGCTTTCCGCCGATCGGGACGTTGAGGCTCGTCCGCGGCGCCGCTATTACCTCGTCGCGGACGATCACGTCGACCAGGGCGCGGGCCGCGTGCAGCGCCTCGCGCGCCCGGTGCGGGCTCCGCGCCATTCCGAGCGCCCCCCGGACGGGTCGCAGCGCCACCCGCGCGGCGCCGGATGCGGTCCCGCGCAGCCGCTCGGCGCCCCGCCGAGCACGTCCCGCTCCGGCGGCCTGGGCGCCCGGTGCGGAATCGGGCTCGGCGCCGCTGTTCTCGCCGGCGATCTCGTCGCCGGAGCCCTCCGGCCTGACGTCGAGGATCATGTAGGCGACGTCCACCGATCCGACCCCGTCGACCATGCAGTGGTGCGTCTTCGTCGCGAGCGCCCAGCGGCCGCCCGAGAGGCCCTCGACGAGGGCGAGCTCCCACAGCGGCCGGACCCGGTCGAGACGCTGCGAGTAGAACTCGCCGGCCCACTCGAGCAGCTCCTCGTCGCCCCCGGGCTCGGGCAGCCGCACCCGCGAGACGTGGGCGGCGAGCTCGAACCCGGGCTGATCGAGCCACTCGGGCCACTGGAGCCCGCCGGTGTGCGGCTCGGACAGCCGCTGGCGGTAGCGCGGCAGGCTGCCCAAGCGAGGGCTGAGATACCTGCAGACCTGGTCCAGGGGCGGCGCGCCGCCGTCCTCGCGTGCGTCGAACACCATCACCCCGCCGATGTGCATGTGGGCGGACTGATCGGCCTCCTCCAGCTCGAGGAAAGTCGCGTCGAGTGCCGTCAGCCGCTCCGCCACCGGATTCCTTTCGTTTCGGCGATCTTCCAGGCTATACGCCGAGCGCCGCGCTGAGGGCGAGCATCGCGGCGCCCCCGGCCGCCGCGCCGATGAGGGCACCGCGCGGGCTCTCGCGCACGGCGCCCGGAAGCAGCTCGACGATCACCAGCGCCAGCATCGCGCCGGCGGCGAACCCGAACGAGACGGGCAGCAGAGGCTCGATCTCCTCGACCAGCAGGAAGGCGATCGCCGCGCCGACGGGCTGCGGCGCGCTGGTCGCCACGGCCGCCCAGAACTGGCGCGCACGCGAGTAGCCGGCGGCGGCCATCGGGATCGCGATGCTCGTCCCCTCGGGTATGTTCTGGACGGCGATCGCGACGATCACGAACAGACTCAATCCCGCGGTATCCGACGCGTAGGCGGTGCCGATTGCGAAGCCCTCGGGCAGGCTGTGGACCAGGAGGACGACGAACACGAGAATCGAGGTACGGATGCCGGCGCTTTGGACGCGCTCGAGATGCCGCTCGCGCGCTTCGAGGGCGCCGCGGGCGACCACCAGGAAGAGGAGGCCGGCGGCGAGGCCGGACAGGACCGAGAGCGCCGAGCCCTCGTCCAGGCCGGGGAGCAAGAGCCCGGCGATCGAGGCGACCGTCATCGTCCCGGCCGCGATCCCGAGGAGCAGCGGCCGCAGCGCGGCCGCACGCGGGCCGAGCAGGAAGACGGGGATCGCGCCGAGGCCGGTGGCCAGCGCGGTCCCCGTTCCGGCGAGCAGCAGAGTGAGCACCCGCCCGCAGGCTAGCCGCGTGCGGATAGGCTGGCCGAGCGAGCGTGGCGCGGAGAACCATCATCATCGGCTACAACGACTCCCCTCAGGGCGAGGACGCCCTCGCACTCGGGCGCGTCCTTGGCGAGGCGCTCGATGCGACAGCCGCAGTGGCGATCGTCGTCCAGTACCCGCGTCGGGCTGCGAAGAAGCGGGAGGCGGAAGCGTTCCTGACCGAGTTCAGCGAGCCGCTGTTCGCGGCTGCTCGCGAGCGCCTCGGCGACATCGAGGTGATCGAGCGCCTGATCGTCGACGAGTCCCCCGGGCGCGCTCTGGACGCGCTGGCCGGGGAGCTCAACTCCAATCTGACGGTGATCGGATCGGCGCACCACGGCCCCGTCGGGCAGGTGATCCTCGGCGGTGTGGGTGAATCGATGCTTTCGGGTGCGCCATCGGGGATCGCGGTCGCGCCGCTCGGCTACGCGGGCGGCGAGCGGGGACTGGGCCGGATCGGGGCCGCGGTGGACGGATCGGCGCAATCCTTCCGAGCGCTTGAGGCGGCGATCATCCTGGCCGAGCGAGCCGAGGCCTCGATCCGGGTCCTGACCGTGGTCCCACCTCACCACTATGTCCTCGGCGGGGCACTGTCGCCGCTCGGCCCCGAGGAGTACGACCGTTTCAAGCGAGACGAGGCCGAAGCCGTCCTTGACAAGGCGATCGAGCGCGTGCCGAATGGGCTTCCGGCCGAGCGTGACCTCCTCGATGGGGCGCCGGCCGAGGCGCTCGCCGATGCGGCCGAGCAGCTCGACCTGCTGATGGTCGGCTCTCGCGGCTACGGGCCCCTCAAAGGCGCCCTGCTCGGCAGCGTCTCGTCGAAGCTGATGAAGTCCACTCCATGCGCGGTCCTGGTGCTGCCGCGGGGGTCCGGAACAGACCCCCTGGGCGAGTAGGTTTCGTTCGATGAGCGCGAAGCAGTCCGGTCGAGCTGCCGTCGCCGGCACCTGGGTCTTCGCGTTCGAGCAGGGCTCGGCGCAGATGCGCGAGCTGCTCGGGAACAAGGGCGCCAACCTGGCCGAGATGACCAACGTGCTGGGTGCCGACAGGGTGCCCGGGGGCTTCACGATCGCGACGAGCGCCTGCGTCGAGTACATGCGGACAAAGGAGTTTCCGGCCGGGCTCAACGAGCAGATCGACGCCGCTCTCGAGCGCCTCGAGCGCGACGCCGGCAAGGAGTTCGGAGCCGACGACGATCCACTGCTGCTTTCGGTCCGCTCCGGCGCTCCGGTTTCGATGCCGGGAATGCTCGACACCGTCCTCAACCTCGGCCTGAACAGCTCCTCGGTCGAGGGGCTCGCCCGCGTCAGCGGCGACGCCCGCTTCGCCTGGGACTCCTATCGGCGCCTCGTCCAGATGTTCGGGCAGGTGGTCCGTGGTCTTCCGGCCGACGCGTTCGAGCAGGCGCTCGCCGATGCCCGCCGGGCTGAGGGGGTGGCCGACGACAGCGAGCTCAGCGAGGAGGCGCTCAGCGGGCTGACCGCGCGCTTCCTCGGGCTCTTTGCCGTGCACACCGGCGAGGACTTCCCGGACCAGCCGCGCGATCAGCTCGGGCAGGCCGTCGGGGCGGTGTTTCGTTCCTGGAACAACGATCGAGCGGTCACCTACCGCCGGCTGAACGGAATCCCCGACGAGCTCGGGACCGCGGTGACGGTGCAGCGGATGGTGTACGGCAACCGCGGGGCTGACTCCGGCTCGGGGGTGGCCTTCAGTCGCGATCCGACCACCGGAGCTCCGGAGCCCGAGGGCGACTTCCTGCTCAGCGCCCAGGGCGAGGACGTCGTCGCAGGGGTTCGCAACACCGAGGACCTGACAGATCTGGCGCGCCGGATGCCCGAGGTCCACCGGCAGCTCATCAAGGACCTGGCTCGGCTCGAGGGACACTATCGCGACATGCAGGACGTTGAGTACACGGTCGAAGGCGGGCGGCTCTACATCCTCCAGACCCGCAACGCCAAGCGACCCGCGCAGGCAGCGGTCCGGTTTGCTCATGACGCCGTCGCCGAGGGCATGCTGAGCCGCGAAGAGGCCCTGCATACGATCGATGCGGGGACGCTCGAGGCTCTCCTCCACCCGACCTTCGACCCCGACGCCGAGTACGACGAGCTGACCCGGGGCGTCGCCGCTTCGCCCGGCGCCGCCGGTGGGGCGATCGTCTTCAGCGCCGAGGAGGCCGAGCGCAGCGCCGAGGCCGGAGAGGACGTGATCCTCGTGCGGCCGTTCACCTCGGCCGACGATGTCGGCGGCTTCCAGTCGGCGCGCGGGATCCTCACCTCTCAGGGCGGCAAGTCCTCGCACGCCGCGATCGTCGCCCGCGGCATGGGTCGCCCCTGCGTCTGCGGCGTCTCCGAACTCGAGATCGACCTCGAAGCCCAGACGGCGCGGATCGGGGCGACGAGCCTTCGAGCGGGGGACTGGATCGCAATCGACGGCACCAGCGGGGCGGTCACCGCCGACCGGGTCGAGCTGGTCGAGTCTGAGCTGGACGAGCGCTTCGACGCGGTCCTCGGCTGGGCGGACGAGATCCGGCGTCTCGGCGTACGGGCCAACGCCGATACGCCGGCCGACGCAGCTCGCGCGCGCGAGCTCGGCGCCGAGGGGATCGGCCTCTGCCGCACCGAGCACATGTTCTTCGGCCCCGACCGCGAAGAGCTCGTCCGCGACATGTTCATCGCCGCCGCGCGCTCCCGCCAGAGCCCCGGCGCCGAATCCGAGCTCGAGGGCGCGCTCGAGCGCCTCGGCGAGCTCCAACGGCGGGATTGCGCCGAGATCTTCGAAGCGATGAGCGGGCTTCCGGTGACGATCCGCCTGCTCGATCCACCGATGCACGAGTTCGTCGCCACCGAGAGCTTCGCTCGCGAGCTCGAGCGCGCGAGGGAATCCGGGAACGCGGAGGAGGTGAAGCGGGTCGAGGGCCGGATCGCCGCCGCCGAGGAGCTCGAGGAGGTCAACCCGATGCTCGGGACGCGGGGCGTCCGACTGGGGTTGCTCGTGCCGGCGCTGTACGAGATGCAGGTGCGGGCGATCGTCGCGGCCGCGGTCGAAGTGGGGGAGTCAGGCGAGCCCCCCGCGGTCGAGATCATGATCCCGTTGGTCGCCTACGAGGCCGAGCTCGCCCAGCTGCGTCGCCTCGTCGTGGATGTGGCGACGCGCACCGCCGAGGAACGGGGGGCCACCGTCCGATTTGCGGTCGGGACGATGATCGAGCTGCCGCGGGCGTGCCTCGTCGCCGGCGAGATCGCCCAATACGCCGATTTCTTCAGCTTCGGGACCAACGACCTCACCCAGACGACGATCGGCCTCTCCCGTGATGACGCCGAGCGCGAGCTGCTCCCGCTCTACATCGGTCGCGGCATCTTCGCCCGCAGCCCGTTCGAGACGATCGACGTCGCCGGCGTCGGGAGCCTGGTCAAGACGGCGGTCGAACGGGGGCGATCCGCCAAGCCCGCGCTGACACTCGGGATCTGCGGGGAGCACGGCGGCGATCCCGCGAGCATCTCCTTCTTCGACTCGGCCGGGCTCGACTATGTGAGCTGCTCGCCCTACCGCGTCCCGATCGCCCGCGTTGCCGCAGCGCAAGCGGCGAGCTGAGCGATGGGGTTGGTCGAGCAGGTCCCGGTCGCACCGGCCTCACCGGAGCGCTTCAGGGACCTGCTCGGAGCCGACTACTCACAGGTCGAGGAGGCCAGCGCCGCCGCCCAGCGCGTCCTGGCCGGCCGCGTCGTCTGGCACATCAACTCGACCGCTCGGGGTGGGGGGGTGGCCGAGATGCTCCACTCGCTGCTCGCCTATGCGCGGGGGGCCGGGGTCGATGTCCGCTGGGCCACGATCGGGGGCAACGACGAGTTCTTCCGGGTCACGAAGCGGATTCACAATCACCTCCATGGCGCTGCCGGGGATGGCGGCGAGCTGGGCGAGCCAGAGCGTGAGGCCTACGAGTGGGTGATCGCCGAGAACGCGGCCGAGCTGACCTCGTTGATCAGGCAGGGCGACATCGTCTACCTGCACGACCCCCAGACTGCCGGTCTGAGCGAGCTGATGCATTCGGCGGGTGCACGGGTCGTGTGGCGCTGTCACGTCGGCCTCGATCGCGCGAACGATCTCGCCCGGGCGGCCTGGGCGTTCCTCGAGCGTTACGTCCGGGACGCCGACGCCTACGTCTTCTCGCGGCGCGCCTTCGTCTGGGACGGGCTCGAGGAGGACAAGCTGTGGCTGGTCCCGCCCTCGATCGACGCCTTCTCCCCGAAGAACCAGGACCTGGACCCGGATGCGGTGCGGTCGATCCTGACCGCTGTCGGGCTGGCCAAGGATGGCGGCCAAGCGCCGCTTTTCCAGCGCCACGATGGGAGCACGGCGCGGGTCGACCGAGTCGCCGAGCTCGACCAGGAGGGGCCGATCCCCTGGGAGAGCCCGTTGGTCGTCCAGGTCTCGCGCTGGGATCGATTGAAGGACCCGATCGGGGTCCTGCATTGCTTCTCCGACCATCTCCGGGCGCCCGGCGCGCATCTTCTCCTCGCCGGCCCCTCGGTCACCGAGGTCGCCGATGACCCCGAGGGCGCCGAGGTCCTCGGCCAGGTGCGCGCCGAGCGGGAGCGTCTGTCAGACGAGGTCAAGGCCCGGGTTCATCTGACCTGTCTGCCGATGGACGACGTCGAGGAGAACGCGGCGATGGTCAATGCGATCCAGCGGCGTGCCGACGTCGTCGTCCAGAAGAGCCTCGCCGAGGGCTTCGGGCTGACGGTGGCGGAGGCGATGTGGAAGTCGCGGCCGGTCGTGGCGGGCCGGATCGGAGGGATCCAGGATCAGATCATCGACGGCGAGTCGGGGCTGTTGATCGACGACCCTGCGGACCTGGCTGCCGCCGGTGCGGCGATCGACTCGCTCCTGGAGGATCCGGAGCGCGCCGCCGCGATCGGCCGGGCGGCACGAGAGCGCATCCGCCAATCGTTCCTCGGCAGCCGCCATCTGGTCCAGTACATGCAGCTGATCGATCGGATGCTTCAGGCGCCGAGTCGCGGCGGGGGGTAGATTCCGGCTCCGATGTACCGGGTCATCGTCACCGCGTACGACGGCAGCGACGGCGCCAAGGCGGCACTTGCGCGCGCAGCCGAGCTGGCCTCGCGCGACGACGCGTCGCTGACGCTCGTCGAAGCCGTCTCTGGCAGGGTCCCCTCACCCGCTCCGGGCGGGCCGCCGCTTGCGAAGCCCGAGAAGCGCGCGATGGCGCGTCAGGACCTGCGGGAGGCGATCGCTCACATCGACCCCGATCTGCTCGCCAGCGGCTGGGTGATCGGCGGCCCCCCGGGCAGCGGGATCCTGACCGTCGCCGATGACATCGGAGCCGATCTGATCGTGACGGGCTCGCGGAGCCGGGGGCGGATCACGCGGACGATCCTGGGCAGCGTCTCGACCGAGATCCTCCACGGAGCGCGTTGCGACGTGCTCGTCGTCCACCCGCCCGAGTAGGGAGGCTCGAGTCAGGCCGAGACGGCCGCCGGCTCGATGACCTTCTCGGCCAGCTCGACGCAGCGGTTGGCGTAGCCCCACTCGTTGTCGTACCAGGCGAAGACCTTGACCATGGTGCCGTCGAGGACGATCGTCTGCTCGGCGTCGAAGATCGAGGAGTGGGGGTCGGTGACGATGTCGGTGGAGACGATCGGGTCCTCGGTGTAGGCGAGGATCCCCTCGAGCGGCCCCTCGGCCGCGGCCCTGACCGCAGCGTTGACCTCGTCGACGCTCGTCTCCCTGGAGGCGGTGAAGGTCAGGTCGACCACCGAGCCGTTGATCACCGGGGCGCGAACGGCCATCCCGTTCAGCCTCCCGTTCAGGTCCGGAAGCACCAGCCCGACGGCCTTCGCCGCTCCCGTGCTGGTCGGGATCAGGTTGACCGCGGCGGCGCGGGCGCGGCGCGGGTCCTTGTGCGGCATGTCCTGGAGGCGCTGGTCGCCCGTGTAGGCATGGATCGTGGTCATCAGACCGTGCTCGATCCCGACGGTCTCGTGCAGGACCTTGGCGACCGGGGCGAGGCAGTTGGTCGTGCAGGAGGCGTTGGAGATGATGTCGTGCTGCTCGGGGTCGTAGTCGTCGAAGTTGACCCCGAGCGCGACCGTCACGTCGGGCTCGGTCGCGGGGGCGGAGATGATCACCTTCTTGGCGCCGGCCTCGAGGTGCTTGGCGGCCTCGTCGCGCTTGCGGAAGCGGCCGGTCGACTCGATCACGACCTCGACGCCGAGCTCACCCCAGGGCAGGGCGGACGGGTCGGCCTCCTTGAACGCCTTGACCTCGGTGCCGTCGATCGAGATAGCGTCGGCTGAAGCCGAGACCTTGCCCGGAAAGCGCCCGAGGATCGAGTCGTACTTGAGGAGATGGGCGACCATCTCGGTCTCGATCAGGTCATTGACGGCGACGAAGTCCACGTCCGCGCCGGTCTCCCTGGCCGCCCAGACGATGTTCCGGCCGATCCGGCCAAATCCGTTGATGCCGACCTTTACCGCCATGATCGTTCCTCCTTGAGACCTACCGGGGATGGGACGGTCAACCTAGCGCCTCGTCGGCTCCGGCGGGCGGCTTTCCCACATGTGGTCGCGACGGTAGGCCTCCAGCGTGCCGGCGGTATCGCCAGGAGTCGCGTCGAGGAAGTCCTCGGCGACCGTATCGAGGAGGTCCTCGAGCGCTTCGCGCAGCATCCCGGCCTGCAGACGCAGGGCCGGAGCGCGATCGGGCTGAGAGCACTGGTCCACCACATCGATCAGCCGGGGGAGGAGGAGCGGCAGGGCATGCCTGGGGTCCCTCGGGCGGAAGTAGTAGGCGATCGGCGAATGCGCCAGATCGTCGCGGGCCGCCACCGCCTTCGAGGTCAGGTCGGCGAGGATCCGGGCCGCGACGTCCGGTTGGATCTCGGTCAAGGCGATCCCGGTCGCGTCCTCGGCGTCGGCGAGCAGCGAGATCTCGTGAGCAAGCGAGCGGTGATCGGACAGAACCCGGTAGAGCAGGAGGATCCAGGAGATGCTCGCCGTCAGCAGCCCAAGGCCGAGCAGGGTCTCCAGCGGGCCGAGGAAGCGCAGCAGCGAGGCGGTCGGGACGATGTCGCCGTAGCCGAGACTGGTCAGATTGACGAGTGACAGGTAGAGGGCATCGCCCAGGGCGCCTCCCCCTCCGGTGCCCGGGTCCGTGCTGAAGCCCTCCGGAAAGTGCGGCGAGAAGATCAGCGCGAAGCCGACCACGACCAGGGCGCCCCAAACGGCGATCACGGCGATGAAAGCGATCGGCCCAGCCAGCGAGAGCAGCGCGCGGTTTCCGCGAGCGAGCTGGCGCGCAACACGCCAGATCGCGCTGATCAGTCCCGGCTCAGCGTCCCGCGGCCGTGGGGATGAAGAAGGGTCTCGAACACGTCACGGAGGGCGCCGAGCACCAGCAGCGTCCCGACCACGGTGCTCAGAACCGCTATCGGCGGAGCCTAATTGCGCCGCGGACCCCGGGGCGCCGGGACGCTCTCATCGTCGCGAGGCGCGACGGGCCCCGAGCCCAGCCAGGACGAGGGACCAGACACCCTCGAACGCCGTGTCGATCCCCGGGTCGGACCACTGCGCCGCGTTGATCGGGTTGTGGAAACGCGAGGTGGCGTCGAAGACGGCGCGCGCCGCGGGCTCGGGGGCCGAGACGGCGAACTCACCACGTTCGACGCCATCGGCGATGATCAGCGCGAGCTGCTCGATCAGGGCATCGACGTGCGCCGTGATCACCTCCCGCGATTCCCCGGCGAGCTGGACGTAGGTCGCGAACAGCTCCG
>DATADX010000010.1:0-11819 GCA_036258315.1 Solirubrobacterales bacterium | reverse complement strand
TGCGGCTCGGACTCCGACTCCGGAACGGACCCGGGCAAGCCGACCGTGAGCGCGACGACGGGGATCCTCGCCGACATCACCGAGCGTGTCGCCGGCGGGGACGCCACGATCGAGCAGGTGATCCCCAACGGAACCAGTCCGCACGACTTCCAGCTCAGCGCCGAGGACCGCGGCTCGATCGAGGACTCGCCGCTGCTCGCAATGGACGGGGCCAACCTCGAGCAGGGAATCCCGGTTGACGAGATAGACGTGCCGAAGTTCGTGCTCACCGACGAGGTCCAGGGACTGCTTGAGGACGACGAGGGGAACGTCGATCCGCATGTTTGGATGGACCCCGCCCGCGTAGCCGGCGCGATTCCCGTCCTCGGCGACGCGCTCGCCGAGGCCGATCCCGACCACGCCGACGCTTACCGCGCGCGCGCCGCGGCCTACGCGGAGGAGCTGACTGCGCTCGACGCCGAGATGGATGCGAAGTTGGCCCGCGTACCGGCCGACAACCGCGAGCTGGTCACCTCGCACGACGCGCTCGGCTACTTCGCCGACCGTTACGGCTTCGAGGTGATCGCGACGCCGTTCCCCGCCTCGGGCGCCGAGGCGGAAGCGAGCGCGGGACGGATCGACGAGGTCGAGCGCGCGATCGAATCGGCCGGCGTGCCGACCGTTTTCGCCGAAGCGGAGGACGACCCCGAGGTGCTCGAGCTGATCGCGGACGACACCGGCGTCTCGATCACGACGGACCTGTTCGTCGAGTCACCCGGGCCGACCGGCAGCTATGCCGAGATGCTGCGCCACGACGCGGTCCTGATCTCCGACGGCCTCGCCGGCCCCGAGTAAACGGTTCGCGTCCGAAACAAGCGCCACCGACCGTGCCGTGGTTGCGGTCCGACCGCGCGGGGATGATGTTGGGACGCGACCACAGTCACATGTGCCTGCCAAGCTGGTCGACCCGAGGCACTGTCTGAGAGAGGAGACAAACGAATGGCGATCGAGTTCTACGACGTGAAGAAGCGCGAGAAGGTCCAGATTCCCGAGCCCAACGTCAAGAAGGTGAAGTACGAGCGCGAGACCAAGAGCGGCAAGATGAGCATCCGCTATGCGCTCCGCGCCGAGAACGAGGGCACGAAGCTGACCAAGTTCGTCAGCGAATCGGATTGGAAGGCGCTGGACGCCCCGGAGGAGTAGCGGCGCTCACATAGGTGGAGGCCCGGGTAACAAGGGGCACCCGGGACGCTCCATGGACTGCGCGCCCGTGCGGGAGCTTGTGGGAGCACGACCGGGCGGGCGTCCGTCGTCGCAGCCGCAGTCGTCACTGTCGCGGCCCGGGCGACCTCACCGCCGGCGAGGCCGCCTATGCCCATCCGCCTGGTTACGAATAACTGTCCCAGTACTGCAGTGAGGGCAGCGGGTCGATCGGGGCGCCGCCGGAGTACCAGCCCTTGCCGGTCCAGATCTCGAAGTGCAGGTGGCAGCCCTGGGCGTTGCCCGTCGCGCCGACCTTGCCGAGCTTCTGTCCTGTCGTCACCTGCTGGCCGCTGGCTACCCGTGGGGGGCCCTTCAGGTGCATGTAGACGTGGTCCTGCTTGATGCCGGTGGCGTCGATTACGACGTAGTTGCCGGCGGATGCCTGGTATCCGGCCGACTTGACGAGCCCGCTGTGGATCGCGACCAGCTTCGTCCCGCACGCGGCCATCACGTCCTGCCCCTGGTGGCTGTGGCCGCTGCGGGCGGCGCCGAACCGTGCACCGGCACTGCCGTAGTTGTGCGGTCCTCGGACCGGGAACCGGAAGCTCTGCTGGATCGCTCGAAGCTGCTCGGCCGTGCCGACGCCGAGGCTGATCGTCGAGTCGTGGGTGAGGCCGAACGTGTCTCCGATCCGGACCGGTCCCGTCACTGCACCTCGCGCGACGCGGGCGATCACGGCGCCGCTCGGCTTCACGACCGGGTTCGGGTCCTTGGCGCGCTTGCCGTCTGAGCGCGGAAGCGAGACCACTGTGACGTTGGCGAGGTCGGTCCCCAGCAGCCTCACCTTCGACTTCACGGTCCCCGTGGCCGCATCGATGCAGCGCGTCACGCACTGCACGCTCGTCACCTGGGGCGTGCCCGGGGCGGCGGCCCCGCCCCCCTGCGCCTGGGCCACGTCGGCCACGCCGAGCGCCGAGATCACTGCCGTGGCGAAGACCAACTCGAGCCGCACCCGGGAGCGGCTGTTGAACAAACTCGAAATCACCTGCCTGTCCCTCCTTCTCTGGCCTGCGGAGTTAGCTGACGGGCTCGCGCCGAAGAAGCAGCGCTAGGGGACAGGTGTCCCGATTCGCCCCTGGGCCGACCATCCGGCCCGAGTGGTTCCCCCGCTCCCCGCCCGGCGGTCGGGCGGAGACTCGGCCTTGGATTTGGCGCGGCAGTATAGCGAGCGACGCCGAAGGGTTAGCGTTCGCTAATGCGGCTTCGACCGACGCGACATCTGGCCGTGACCGGGGCGGCCGCCGCGCTCCTCCTCGCCTCCTGCGGGGAGGAGAAGACGTTCACGGTCGAGGAGTTCGTCGACGGCGTGAACGACCAGGGGGTCGCGCTGCAGCTCGGGGAGGAGCTGTTCTCCGACGACGAGGGCAAGCGGGTCTACGCTGTCGAGCTCGAACCGGTGGCGCAGCTGCCGGGACAGCGCGCCGGGCACAGCGGCGGCTCGATCTCGGTCTACGACGACCCCGCCCGCGCCGAATCCCAGCTGGAGTCGTGCAGGGGCTCCGCCGACCTGCTCTGCTACCAGGCCGCGAACGTCGTCGTCGTGCTCGAGGGCGGCGGGATCGAGGCGCAGCAGCTCGGGATCGCGATCCAGCGCCTCGAGGCCGACTAGGCGTTGGCCTGCGAGAGCAGAAACAGCCCGAGGCAGGTGAAGCCGACCATCACCGCGAGCATCCAGTACTGGGAGCGCGAGGCGAGCTGGACGCGATCGTAGATCGCCAGGGCGCGGTCGTGGGCGAGCGTCAGGGCGATCACATGGCCGACGATCAGGGCCCCGACCTGGACGTACCAGACTCCATTAGCGCTGATCAGCCCGTAGTCGATGCCACCGCCGAGCGTGCCGAACAGGTCGGAGCCGTCGCCGAGGGGATCCGAGAGCAGGTAGGTGAACTGGGCCTGCTCCTGGTAGAGGAACAGGGTGAAGTAGTGGGCGACGATGTAGGCGAGCGCGATCGGGATCAGGGTGCCCGCGAACGCCCTGGCGAGCCGGCGCACCGGAGGTGAGCCCGACACTGTGTGCATCCCTCGAATGCCAAGCGTGTAGAGGAGGAACACGCCCGCGATCACGATCGCCAGCCAAACGCTGCTGTTGAGCCGGAAGGCAGAGGTCACTCCGAGGCCGAGGTCGCGGAGCCAGTCGAAGCTCGTCTCCATCGGGCTCTGCAGCGCGCCCTCCTGAGCGCCGTCGAAGCTGGTCGCGCCGATCGAGACCAGCACCATCGCGAGCCCGTACGGCACCTCGCCCCAACCGACCGTGGCCGAGAGGGGCCTGCGGTGGCCGAGGCGGCCGTCGCGGACCTCGAGCGGCGAGAGCGTCGAGAACATCCGGAAGTAGACCGAGAAGGCCTCGCCGCGCTCGATCCAGCGGTCGATCCCGAACAACGCCATCCCGACGAACGTGATCGCCGTGTACACGAGGGCGGCGACCGCAACCGTCTCCGGACGCAGCGAGATCGATGCCCCCGCGACGCTGTAGACGAGCTCGAGCCAGACGAACGCGATCACCCCGATCACGGCGGGCAGGTAGCCGAGGCGCTCGGGGTAGGCAATCGGGGCGGGCGGGGACTGGCCCGCGACCAGGCGGAACGCGCCCGCGAACACCCGAGCGATCGCCCGCCACGGGTTGAACGCCTTGAAGACGTCCCCGAACAGAACGCTGAGGAGCACCAAGCCCAGCCAGAAGGTGACGAAGACGAACACGAGCGAGAAGTTCCGGTCGGGCGCCTCGGTCCCCTCGAGCCCGGAGTAGACGACGACGCCGAGCAGTACCACCCCCAGCGCCCCAGCCAGGACGCTCGCGATCCGGCCCGCGAGCGGCGCCGCGAGCGGACCGGAGTACGGGCGCCAGCCTTCCTCCTGGAGGCGCGGAGTCCGCCACGCGACCGAGAGCAGCGCGAATGAGACGATCAGGACCAGCGACGCCCCCCACGCGAACAGCCAGGCGGGAATCGGCAGGTCCTGGCGACCGACCAGGGCGTGCGCGCTCGCCGTCTCAGGGAGGAGCAGCGCCGCGACCGGCGCCGCCACCGCGGCGCCGGTCGCGATCGTGTGCATCAGCCCTCGGTCCATCGGCGCCTAGCCGGGCTGGACGGTGAGCTCGGCGAGCGGAATGTCGCCCTGGGTGTGCGAATGCGCCTCGACCTCGAACTTGCCGTCGATGTCGGCTTGGAGAGTCACTCGCGTCACCTCACCGGGCGCCAGCTGGCGCTCGATCTCATAGCCGTGGATGTGGAACTCGGCGTCCTCGTCCGAGGTGACCGCGAGCTTGACGGTCTCGCCCTTCGTCACCTCGAGCTCGGCTACTCCCCCGACCGGCGCCCCGTCCCGCAACTCGATCCGAAGCGATTGAGCGGACGGTTCTGAGGACGGTGTCTCGACACCGGCCGTGGCGGTCGCTGTCGTCGTCCCGGTCGAGTCGGACGCGGAGTCGTCGTCGTTGCTGAGCACGATGAACAGGGCCACGGCCACCGCGGCGAGCGCCACGAGCAGACCGGCTCTGGCTGCGTTTGACTGCATCTGAGGCCTCCTTCGATAGGCCCGGCCGCGCGACGTCCGCCGCGGGCCCGGGCATCAGCGTGCGGGTTGCGCCACCGCGGGTGGAGGCCTGCGCGCCAGACCGAAGCCGAGTGGGGTGAGGAGGAGCGTCAGTCGCTCGGCAGGGCGGCGGTCGCCCTGGCTGCGCGGCGCAAGCGGGCGCCGGGGGCGTCGGGAAAGGAGCACAAGCACGGCTTCGACCCCCTCCAGCGCTCGGATCACAGCCACGGCGACCGCGCCGAAGATGAAGGCGAGCGGGATCGCCATCCAGCCGCCGTCGGCGAACAGGGCCGCGAGGCCGTCGGAACGCCCGGTTGAGAGCGCCCCCTCGACCAGCTCCTGGCCTGCGTAGATCGCCAGCAGCGCCACGCCGTAAGCAACCACGGGCGCGCCCGAGCGCCGCTTTCCATGCGGGCCGGCGAAGCGGGCGGCGAGCGCGGTCGCTGCGAGCGCCGCCAGGGCGAAGCCGGCCAGCAGCGGCGCGATCGCGCCGAGGTAGCCGTGCCCGCTGTGGGCGAGGCTCCCGCCGGCGTCCCCCCCGTGCGCCGCGAGGTAGCGCAGCTGGTGCACTGCAAACGCGCCAAGCGCGAGCACGGACGCCAAGCGGACGCGGCGCGCGATCGCGGTGGCCCTGCTCATCGGCGGGATTCTAGGGCTGCCCCGGTGCCGTCTGCTCGGGGTGGGTCGCTCCCGGCTGCCGCGGCTGCGTCGCCTCGGTCTGCGGCTGATCTGAGAGCGAGGGGGCATCGATCGCCTCGCGGCTGCCGAAGAAGACGAACGCGATCACGATCGCCACCCCGATCACCAGCCCGAGGACGATCCCGATCACGCGATCGCCGAGCTTCACGCCGGTCCCCCGACGCGGAGCCGAGGAGGTGGGGACATGCTCAGCTGACGCCGTCGAGCAGGCGCAGGTTCGCCTTGAAGGCAGAAGCGGCCGCCGCGACGACGGCGTCCTCGCGGCCGGGCTCGATCGCCTCGTCGATCAGGCGGCGGGCCTGCTCGGCATGTGTCTCGTCGGCGACCTCGTGCACGCGGAAGTACTCGCTCCCGGCGCCGCCGTCGATCCCGTAGAAGCGCGCCAGGCCCTCGCGCTTGATGCGCGAGATCTCCGGCTGGCCACTCTCGATCGCGTACAGGCGCGCCAGCGCCGACAGGTAGTCGCCCGGCTCCGTCCAGGCCTGGATGCACTCGACGGTCTCGGCCGTCGGCTCGGCGCCGATCTCGCCGCCGGCGGCATCGACGAACCGGTCCCAGAGCCGGATGTGGTCCTGCTCCTCGGCCGCGTGACGGGCGATCTCGTCGCGATGCTCCGCCGGCGCCAGCTCGACAGTGTCGGCGCAGAGCTTCGCGAGAGCCTCGGTCGCATGGCGGTACTGACCCGCATAACGGGCGAGCTCTTCGGCGCTCAGCTCACCGGCCGACCAGCGGACGTAGAAGGGGTGCTCGAGGACGTTGTGTTCCTCTCTGCTCCGCTCGATCTGCTCCCAAATCGCTTCGCTCACCTCGGCTCCTCTCTCACTGGACCTCTCGGCCAATCCGACCGGCCGTGAGCATACTCCCCGCCCCGCGCGAGCGATCTGGGATGCTGCGCCGCCGTGCGACCATCGCGCCTGGACATCGCCGCGCCGCCGTTCCGTCCCGATCTGGAGTGGCTCGGGGGAGACGCGCCGCGGCTCGAGCGGATCGTCACCAAGGGCCCGCTGCTCGTCCACTTCTTCGACTTCGCCCAGGTGAACAGCGTCAGGGCGCTTCCGTACGTCCGCGCGTGGCACGAGCGCTACGAGCCGGCGGGTCTGACGGTGCTCGGCATCCACTCTCCCCGCTTTCCCTTCACCCGCCCCGCGGAGGCCGTCGCCGGGGCATTGCCCGGTCTCGGGATCGAGTGGCCCGTCGCCGTCGACTCCGAGCTCGCCACCTGGCGCGACTATGGCTGCGAGGGCTGGCCGTCGCTGTTCCTGTGGGGCCGGGGAGGGGCGCTGCGCTGGTACCAGCTGGGCGAGGGCGAGTACCGCGGGGCCGAGCTGGCGATCCGCGAGGAGCTCGAGCCCGATCGGGAGTGGCCGCCGCCGCTGGACCCGCTGCGCGAGACCGACGCGCAGGGGGCGGCGGTGATCGCCCCGACCCCCGAGCTGCTCCCCGGCGGCTCGCTCGCGCACCCCTGGCGGGCGGGATCCGAGCAGCCGCTGCGCTTCGAGTATGAGTCCGGCGGGGCGTTCGCGGCCGCGACCGGGGCCGGCTCGCTTCGTATCGAGCTGGAAGGCGGGGCGGCGGCGGAGGTCGCGATCGACGGGCCGGGGCTCTACGAGCTCAGCACCCATCCGACCAGCGAGCGCCATGCGGTCGAGCTGTCCGGCAGCGCCGAGGCGCTCGTCTACTCGATCCAGTTCGCACCGGGCGCCCCGCGCCGTTAGGATTCCGACCCGACTGGTCGGATTAGGGTAGCCTAACCGCCCTTTCTTAGGGCACCCTAATTCGACACACGGAGGCAATCGGATGCAGAGGGCCCCCAGGCAGACCCGGACCCGGCTTGCGCTGTTCGCGGCGCCGCTGTCGGCGTTCGCGCTCGCGGCCGGCGGCTGCGGCGGTGACGACGACTCGGACACGACGACGGCCGTCGCCGGCGGCCCGGACCTGACGGCGATCAAGCAGTATCTGACCGATCACTCGACCGCGCTCGCGAAGCAGGCGGCCAGGATGCGGGACCTCGGGGACCGCTACTACGAGCTCGCCGAGCAATCCGGCTTCGACTACGCCGCCCTGCTGCGCGACCACCGCGCGGAGGTCGGGCAGATCCTCGACCAGTCGAAGCAGGCCTACACCGTCGCCAATCCCGCCTACGAGGAGATGGAGGGGATCGTCGCGGGCGTACCCAGGCTGGCGCAGTACGACGTCGACATCGACGCCGGCGCGGACGGCTCCGATCCCGAGAACGCGGTCTCGTTCAGCCTCGAGCTGGCGAACGGCGAGACCTTGAAGCAGCCGGGGAACCTGTTCTTCGTCACCGAGACGGCGCTCTACGGAACGAACCCGGACTTCCTCGCGACGGGCGTCGAGGGTGACGTCGACGGCGACGGCAAGGTCGAGTTCGGCGAGGGGCTGCCTGACGCCGAGATCTACTCGGCCGCGACCAGGGAGTTCGAGGAGCAGGCGAGGAGCCTGGACGCGGACGCGCAGGCGTTCGAGCCGACGCAGTCCGACGCCTTCACGGCGCTCACCGTGATGACGCCGACGATGAGCGAGTATTTCGAGGCGTGGAAGAACTCGCGCTTCGTGGCCGGCGAGAAGGCGACCGAGCAGGCGTTCGTCGCCGCCTCGCGCCTGCAGGACATCGCCGACATCCTCGGGGGGCTGGTGCTCACCTACGAGCAGGTCGAGCCCGAGATCGCGGCGGAGAACCCGCAGCAGGCCGCACAGACGGGACAGGAGCTTAACGACCTGCTCGCCTACGTCGAGGACCTGCGCGACCGGGAGGCGGGCGGCCAGAAGTTCACCGCGGAGCAGGCGGACACGCTCGGCGCCGAGGCGCAGCGTCGCGCGGAGGCGATCGCCGGGCAGCTGACCCAGGCCGCCCAGCAGCTCGACATCGAGTTGCAGGAGGCGTAGCGGCGGCGGGGTGAGGGCGCGCAACCGAACACCCCGCGCACCGCGTCTGGCGATCACGGCCGCCGCGGCTCTCGCAGCCGCGGCGGCAGCGTTCGCGCTGTCCGCGCCCACGGCCCGGGCCGAGGCGCCGTGGCAGCAGGCTGACGAGGTCCGTAACGCGCTCTTCGACGCTCAGACCGACATTCTGCTCGGCAGCGGCGCCAGCGCGGCGGCCAACGTCCGCGCCGCCGCGACGGCCGTCTCCGGAAGGCTCGAGCGCCAGCTCGCGACCTCCTCCCCGGCCTCGCTGCGTGAGCTCCGCGAGGCCCTGTCCGCGGCGGAGCGCGCCGCGGCCTCGGGCGACGAGGTCGGGCTCGCGGCGGCGCGCGGTATGGCGATCGCCGCTCTGCGCCACGGCGCCTTCGACGTCGCGATCGCGGCCGCCGCGGCCGGCGAGTCGGCGCGAGCCCGCGGCTGGCTCCTGATCCGCGACTTTCGCCAGGCGACCCGCTTCACGCGACCAGGCGTCGACGCGACCGCCGCGCTCGACCAGCTCGAGGCGGGCGAGGCGACGGCCGCCGACGCCGTCACCGGCATTCGCAAGGACCTGCTCGACGCCTACCAGGCCCGCCTCGTCACCTACGTGGACGACGCCAGCCAGGCCGGCGAGCGGGGGTTCGCGGCCGCCTTCGCGGAGAACGCTGCGCTCGCGGCGGGCTACTGGAGGATCCTTGCGCCGGAGTACGAGGCGCAGCGCGATCGGGCGGCGAGAAAGGACGCCGACGTTGCCTTCGCCGCGATGGCTGCGACCGCCGCTCGGGGCGACTCCCTCCGCTACGGCCGCGCAAGAGACTCAGCGCTGGGAGCGCTGACCGGCTTCACCGCCGCGCCGTTCACGCCGGAGGAGCAGTCACGGCGCGCCCACCAGCTGACCCGCTTCCTCGACCTCGTCCCGATCGAGTACGACCACGGCACCGACGACGGCCGGGTCACGATCGCGTTCGAGATCCAGGAATCGATCGCCTTCACCGAGGGCGCCCGGGCGGCCTTCACCGACCTGCAGTCCGCGCTCGCGGAGCGGGACCCCGAGGGCGTGCAGACGGTCCTCGCCGCCTTCGACGAGCTCGACCGCATCAACGCCGACGCCAACGAGGGCCGTGCCGTGGCGCCTCTGGACGAAGTCGAAGCCCTTCACGACGAGGCCAGCGGCGCCCTCGACGAGATGTTCCCGCAGGAATGGAAGGACTCCGATACCGACGCGGACTTCGATCTCGTCGACATCAGCCTGGATCAGATGGAGGCGGCGATCAACGCCGGCGAGCGCGAGCAGGCCGAGCAGGCCCGGCTCAGCGCCTACGCCTTCTTCGAATTCGGCCCCGAGCGCCTGCTCAACAGCCTCGACCCCAGTCTCGTCGCCGAGGTCGAGGGTTACGTCTGGTACGGAGCCGAGGGCAAGCAGGGCCTGGCGGAGCTGATCGCGTCGGATGGCTCGGGACGGGACATCCGCCACACGCGGCTCGCGCTCGACGAGGCCCTCGACGAGGCGAAGAAGACCACCGGGGAGGGCGCCGAGGGCTTCACCGTCGTCACCAACGCCGCCCTGATCGTCTTCCGCGAAGGACTCGAGGCGATTCTGATCATCGCCGCGATCACCGCCAGCATGATCGGCGCCAACCGTCGGCTCCGAGAGCCGATCCTCCGTGGAGCGCTGCTGGCGCTGCCGGCGAGCGCGGTCCTGTTCGTGATCTCCGTGCTGGTGCTCGAGTCGCTCTCGCGGTACGGCGAGAAGCTCGAGGCGATCGTCGGGCTGATCGCGATCGCGGTGCTGTTACTCGTCCTCAACTGGTTCTTCCACCGCGTCTATTGGACGGAATGGATCGCGGGCCATCGCAAGCGCGGCAAGGCGCTCGCCGGGTCCGCAAGGGCGGGGGTCGCCGCCGGTGCGACGGTCGCCGGTCTGTACCTGCTCGGATTCACCTCGGTCCTCCGCGAGGGGTTCGAAACGGTCCTCTTCCTGCAGGCGCTCCAACTCGAGGCCGGGATCGGGATCGTGCTCGCCGGCGTCTCGCTCGGCCTGGTGTTCACCGCGATCATCGGAGCGATCACCTTCGCGCTCGAGCGCAAGCTGCCCTATAAGAGGATGCTGATCGTGACCGGCGTCCTGATCTCGCTCGTGCTGGTCGTGATGGTCGGCAACACGATGCGGGTGCTCCAGGGGGTCGGCTGGATCTCGATCACGCCGATCGACGTCGACCTGCCGCTCTGGATGGGGACCTGGCTCGGCGTCTTCCCGACGTGGGAGACGATCGGCGGCCAGGTCGCGGCGTTCGCCTTCGTGATCGGCAGCTATTTCCTCGCCGAGTGGATGCGGAAGCGGAGCGTCCGCAGGGCGGCGGAGGAGGCGGCCGAGGGCAACGGCTCGCCGGCTGACGCGATCGACCGCACGAAGCCGCCGCGGCGGCTCGAGCCGGACCCTGAGCGCGAGACCGTCAGCCGCTAGCCGACGACCGGGAGCTCGCTCGCGTGTTCGCCGCGGCCGGCGAGGTCGCGGCGGATCTCGGCGGGGAGCATGAAGCGGACGTCCTCCTTGACCGCCTCCAGCTCGGAGACCTCCTCGGCGCCGCGCTCACGGAACATCTGCACCAGCGCCCGGACGAGGCCCTCCGGCGCGCTCGCACCGGAGGTGATCCCGACGGTCTCGATCCCCTCGAGCCAGCCCTCGTCGACCTGTCCGCGGTTGTCGATCAGGTACGACTCGGCGCCGTGCTCGCGGGCGACCTCGACGAGCCGATTCGAGTTCGAGGAGTTCGTCGAGCCGATCACGAGCACCAGCTCGCACTCGCGGGCGAGCTCCTTGACAGCCTGCTGACGGTTGGTGGTCGCATAACAGATGTCGTCGGTCTTCGGGCCCGTCAGGTTCGGGAACTTCCGCTTCAGCGCGTTGATGATCGAGGTCGTCTCGTCAACCGAGAGCGTGGTCTGGGTGATGTAGGCGATCCGGTCGGGATCGTCGACCTCGAGGGTCTCGACGTCCTCCTCAGTCTGCACGAGCACGATGTTGTCGGGGGCCTCGCCCGTGGTCCCCTCGACCTCCTCGTGGCCCTCGTGCCCGATCAGGACGACCGTGTAGCCCTCCTTGGCGAACTTGCGCGCCTCGACGTGGACCTTGGTGACCAGAGGGCAGGTGGCGTCGATCGTGCGCAGCTGCCGGTTCGCGGCGTTGGCGTGCACGCTCGGGGCGACGCCGTGGGCAGAGAAGACCACCAGGGCGCCCTCGGGCACCTCGGTCTCCTCCTCGACGAAGATGGCCCCGCGTTCCGTGAGCTCCTCGACGACGTGCTTGTTGTGGACGATCTCCTTGCGCACGTAGACGGGGGCCCCGTACATGTCGAGGGCGTGCTCGACCGTCTGCACGGCGCGGTCGACGCCCGCGCAGTAGCCGCGCGGCGCCGCCAGCAGAA
>DATADX010000009.1:0-32666 GCA_036258315.1 Solirubrobacterales bacterium | reverse complement strand
CCTAGCCCGCGGGGGCCGGGACCGAACCCGAATCAGTGGCGCCGGGCTCGATGATGACGTTGTCGGGATCGGGATCGGAGGCCTGCTTCCAGGGGGAGGGACCGAGCGGGCCGATCTGGCCCTTGAGGCCCCCGCCTGCACCCCAGGCGCCGCCGAACCCGTACCAGTCCTCCTCGATCACCGGACGCACCCCGGGCAGCCAGGTATCCCAGATGATCAGGCCCTTGCCCGTCAGGTCCTCGCAGAGATCGCCGCAGGGTTGGCGGCCCGCGTCGGGGTACGAGGCGTGGCTGAGCCGGGCGCTGAAGACCACGGGATGGGCCGGGCGCGGCTTCGGGTCCTGGGTCTGGGTGCCGTCGGCCACGGCCACGGTGATTTCACTCCAGTCGAGGATGGGCGGATCGTGGCCATGGGCGTAGAAGATCACCTTCTTCGGGGTGTAGCCGTCTGGTGCGGAGGGGTCCCGGGCCAGCTTCACGTCGATGCTCTCCCAATCGCCCTCGTGGCTGGCGAGGGGGATCCGCGCGTTGTCGAGCAACTTCGGCTGGCTGTAGCCGTAGAAGAACCAGTAGGTGATGCGGACTCCGGCGGCGGGGTCGCCCCGGAACTCGTAGTAGGTGTCTACCTCGGGATTGCCCGCTGAGGGCGGCGGCCTCCTGACCGAGCCGTCGGGGTCGAGAGCGAAACCGCGGCGCTCGTTCAGGCCCGGGGCCCGGATCGCGGTGCTCTCGGTGGGCCGGGTGACCTGGTCGGCGCTGCAGCCGCTACGCGAGTAGCAGCCGCCGGGGTCTCGCTCGCATTCGGCCCCCAGGCGATCGGCGTCGATTTCGCCGCGCGAGATCAGCTCCTCGTCGCCGCGCGACGAGTTCCAGACGAGCCTCGATGCGTCGATGAACTCCTGCGGCGGTAACGGTCCCCAGGGCTCGGTCGGGTGCACGTAGACCCGTGGCGCGTAGCTCTCGGCCAGCCCCTGCGGGTCGGTGCCCGCGGGGAAGGCGAGCTCCGCGGGGCGCTCGGCGTCACCGTCGGAGCTGATGCAGCCGCCCCGGTCGATCGGGCTCGCGTCGATCGCGAAGATCACCGCCTGGGCGACGGCCGCGACGACGGCGACCGCGATCGGGACGCTGGCGATCCGCAGGCAGATGCGCTTACGCTCGTTCAAGGCCCGTTGGGACTCGAGCATCCGCAACAGCAGGCGCGCCTCCTCGGCGTCGCGGCCCTCGTTGATGTAGATGACGCGGTCGAGCTTCTCCTCGCTGGAGCGGCGCCGCGGCCAGACCACGAACCAGGCGAGCAAAATGCAGATGGTGAGTGCTCCGATCGAGATCTTGAGGCACGCCTCCTGGATCTCGCCGAAGCGGCCCGAGAAGTCCCAGAGGTTGTCGTCGAGCCAGGTCGCCGAGAACTGCGCCAGCAGCAGGATCGCCAGCGCCGAGCCGACGGCGAGGGCGGTGCCGCGGACGGTGAAGCTGGTGTTGGTCGCAATCTCGGAGTCGAGCGCGCGCTGGAGGCGGTCCTGGCGGCGCTCGAGGCCCGTGACGGGCTCGATCTGGCGGGTGGTCACGAGCGTCCACCACTTGCGCAGCTTTCGCGAGAGGGAGTCGAGCAAGGTCGAGCGATCCTCTCAGAGGGCCCGGGCGCGCCGCAAACTGCTTGGCGGCGGGGTCCGAGCGGCATAGAGTCACGCCGTGAGAGCGAGCGCCCGTGCCCCGGCCGCGATCGCCACGCTGCTCGCGGCTTTGGCGGTCACGATGACCGGCTGCGACTGCGGAGGCGGCGACGACGGTGAGACCGACCCCGATCCTGCCGGCGATCACCTGGTGGTCTCGCTTGGAGACTCGGTTGCCTCGGGGGAAGGAAACCCCGACGGGCGCGACCCGGTGCACTGGCAGAGCCGGCGCTGCCACCGCTCGCTGCGCTCGGGCCAGGCGCTGGCGGCAACCGAAGCATTGGGTGGCGAGGCCGCTGATCGCTTTGTCTCCTTCGCCTGCTCGGGCGCCCAGATCGACGTTGGGGTGCTAGGTCCCTACAAGGGGATCGAGCCGCGGGGGGACGGACTGCTGAAGCCGCAGGTCGAGAACCTTGCAAACGTCGTCGAGGGCCGCACGGTCGACGCGGTGATGGTCAGCGTCGGAGCCAACGACGTCGGCTTCTTGAAGGTCGTGCTCTTCTGCGTGCTCGTCGAGCCATGCGAGGAGAAGCGCTTCGATCCCGAGCTGCCGTTGCGCCGCCAGCTCGAGGCCCGCGAGCGGATGCGGGTCTCAGTGCCGGCCTCGATCGAGAGGCTGGCGGAGGGCTACCGCGAGCTGGACGCAGCGTTGCCCGAGGAGATTCCCCGCGAGCGCGTCCTGCTGGTCGAGTACTTCGACGCAACCAGCGGGCGCGAGGGCCGGCCGTGCAAGTTCGGCGGGATCAGCGCGCGCGAGTTCGAGTGGGCACGAACGAAGCTGCTGGTGCCGCTGAACGAGCAGCTGCGCGAGTCGGCGGAGGAGCTCGGCTGGACCCTGGTGGAGGGGGTGGACGAGGGCTTTGCCGGCCACGGCATCTGCGTGCGGCGCGAGGACCGCTGGGTCGCGAAGCTCGACGACTCGCTGTTCGAGGCGGGCTCGGGCTTCACCGGAACGTTCCACCCCAACCCCGATGGACACGCGGCGATCGCCGAGCGGATCGTGCCGGCGCTGCAACCCTTGGTGAACAGCGGGGACTAGCGCGAGCGCGGACACTCCCGATAGGCCGTTCGTACGCCTGACCAGCGCCGCTGAATGGACTAGCGCGGTTCACAAGAAGCCGCGGTGCGTCAAGCAGAAGGGCAACGGCAAGCCCAACTCCGGCAAGAAGGCGGGCGCCAAGAAGCCGTAGAGGGGGCGAACCTGTTCGGTCGGACGCTTCCCGGTCCATGGGCCGGGAGAGAGTCCACAACCGCAGCGGAACCGTCTGGGCGCTCGCCGCCAGGCAGCACGGGGCCGTCAGCCGCGCCCAGCTGCTCGAGCTTGGAATCAACGACGACGCGATTCAGCACAGGCTCGAGATCGGCCGGCTGCCTCCGGTGTGGCGGGGTGTGTACGCGGTGGGCCGGCCCGATCTGACCCGGCGGGGGCGTTGGATGGCGGCTGTCCTCTGCTGCGGACCTGGGGCGGCATTGAGCCACCGGAGCGCTGCGGCGAGGTGGCGGATTCGGGCGCAGGACCCGACCCACCGCGAGGTCCCGGTCGACGTCTCCATTCCTGCCGAGAGGAGGCGCCGCCGCGACGGAATCCGGATCCATCGGCCGTCGCAGCTCGATGTGTCCCAACTGACTCGCTGCGACGGCGTCCCTGTCACCTCGGCCGCCCGCACGTTGATCGATCTCGGTACCTGCCTGTCGCCGGGCCAGCTCGAAGCGGCCGTCAACGAGGCGGACAAGCGGGATCTGATCGATCCCGAGGAGCTCCGCGCGATCGTGGAGCGGTCGGCCGGAATGCGCGGCGTCGTCGCGTTGCGGCGACTCCTGGACCGCGCCACCTTCACGCTCACCGACTCCGAGCTCGAACGGCGCTTCCTGCTGCTCCTCCGCCGGACCGCTTGCCCCGGCCCACGACTGAATCGCAGTTGAACGGGTTCAGGGTCGACTTCTTCTGGCCGGAGCTCAGTCTCGTGGTCGAGACCGATGGGCTCAGGTATCACCGCACGCCCGCGCAACAGGCGCGCGATCGGGAGCGAGACCACGCCCATGCCGCCGCGGGCCTCACGCCGCTGCGATTCACGCACGCCCAGGTCACGCAGCAGCCCGATCGGGTAGTGGCCACCCTCGCCGCCGTCGCGCAGCGGTTGCGGGTCACGTCTCTCGGAGCAGAGTCTGGACGCTTTCCGGCCGCTGGGCAGGAGAAAGCTCCAGAACGCGACCCCGTTAGGCCGCTTCGGCGGCCGCGCGGCGGCTAGGCCGCTTCGCGGCCGCGCGGGGACTAGGCCGCGTCGACGGCTTCGACGATCGCGCCGGTCTGGGTGCCCCAGTGCTCCTCGGCGGCGGGGCCGGGGAGGTCGCGGAGGAACCACTCGGCGTCGAGGGCGCCCTTGGTGCCCGAACCGGCGGCGGTGACCGCCTGGCGGTAGGTGCGGTCGACGAGGTCACCGACCGCGAACACGCCCGCGAGCTTGGTCTTGGTCGAGGGCTCCTCGGTGAGGACGTAGCCCTCGTCGTCGAGATCGACCTGTCCCGCGACCAGCTCCGAGCGCGGGCGGTGTCCGATCGCGACGAAGACGCCGCCGACACCGATGGTCCGCTCCTCGCCGGTCTCGGCGTTCCGGAGCCGGATCGACTCGATCCTGCCGTTCTCGCCGGCGATGAACTCCTCAGGGACGTAGGGCGTCAGCACCTCGATGTTGTCCTTGCGGCGAGCGCGGTCCTCCATGATCTTGGAGGCCCGGAAGTCGTCGCGGCGGTGGATGATCGTCAGCTTGTCGGCGAACTTCGAGACGAAGATCGAGTCCTCCATCGCCGAGTCGCCGCCGCCGATCACCGCCACGTCCATGTTCTTGAAGAAGGCGCCGTCGCAGACGCCGCAGGTCGAGACGCCGCGACCGGCGAGCTCCATCTCACCCGGGATGTCGAGCCGCTTCGGCTCGGCGCCCATCGACAGGACCACCGCACGAGAGCGGTACACGTCCTTGCCGACGTGGACCTCCTGGACGTCGCCGTCGCTCAGCTTCAGCTCGGTGGCGTCGTCGGTGATGAACCGCGTCCCGAACCGCTCGGCCTGGGCGCGGAACTCCTGCATCATCTCAGGGCCCATCACACCCTCGACATAGCCGGGGTAGTTCTCGACGTGGGTCGTGTTCTGGAGCTGTCCGCCCCAGGCGAAGCCCTCGATCACGAGCGGCTCGAGCTCGGCTCGGGCGGCGTAGAGCGCAGCGGTGTAGCCGGCGGGGCCGCCGCCGACGATGATCAGGTCTTCGATCCGCTCTTCGCTCATCACGCCCTCCTCTCGCGCTCGTCAGGCTATCGTCCCGGGCTCACTTCACTTTTTATAGTACCCGGTGGGAGCGGCAAGTAGCTACGAGGGGGACGGCTCGACCGCCTCGCGCGTCCGATCGACCGGCCGCATCGAGATCCGCTCGCGGCCCTCCCCCTCCCACCGCTGGACCGTCTTGCGGAGCTGGAAGAAGGCGATGATCCCGGGCGGGATCGGGAGCCAGAAGGCGATCACACGATATGTGAGGACGGCGACGAACACCTGCGCCTCCGGCACCCCGAAGACGACGAAGGCACCGATCATCCCGGCGTCGACCGCGCCGACGCCGCCGGGCGCAAGCGGGAACAGGTTCGCGACCATCCCGACGAAGAACCCTTGGACGATCACCGCGAACGGGACCGACACGTCGAAGGCCTGGAAGCTCGCCCAGAGAACACCGATGTTCGCGCCCCAGAACCCGATCGCTCCGGCGAGGGCGAGCGCGCCGTCGCGCGGATAGCGGATGAAGCTGAGCGCCGTCCGAGCCCCCTGGGCGAAGCTCGCCGGGGCGGTCGCGAGCCGCTGCGCGATCCGACCGAACCGTCCCGAGGTCATCCCCTCGATCCGCCGCTCGAAGTCGTCGGGGAGCAGGGTGAGCAGCAACACGAACACGATCACCACTCCGGCGAGGGCGGCGGGGATGACCGTCACGCTGAGCGGCGCCCGGCCCGGCAGCACGCCGGTACGGAGCAGGATCCCGAACAGGACGAGCGCGAACAGGTAGATCGAGTAGAGGAGGACGAGGAAGGCGATCATCCGGCAGGCCGACTGGCGCCGCTCCATCCCCGCCTTTCGCAGGGCCCAATAGGTGAGCAGGATGCCGCCCGCGCCTCCCGCCGAGAACAACCGGGTGGCCGCCAGCCCCGCCATCGTGATCTGGTAGCTCTCGGCGACGGTGAGGTGAAGCACCTTCTCCCCGACGATGCCGCGGAAGAGCGCCACGTAGGCGGCGAAGGCGACGATGTTGAACGCGAGGGCGACTGCGATCCAGACCGGATCGCCGTCCTCGATCTTCGCGATCGAGTCCTCGAGCCCGACGACCTTGGGAAACAGGACGTAGATCGCGACGGTGAGCAGGATGACCGCGACGAAGGTCTGCAGCAGCCGCTTCGGGTTGGCGAAGAAGCTGGGCTCCTCCTCCTCTGCCTGCCGCGCCGTCTTCCAGTTGGAGGCGCTGTCGATCGGCTCCTCCGTCACCTTTGAATCGTCGCAAACGGCCACTACGGGTTGGCGATCCGCTCCAGGCGCTGCAATCCCCGACTCACCTCCTGCGCCGCAGGTTCGACGAGCGGCTCCCCCTTCCTGACCAAGAGGACGAGCGCCGCGCCGGCGATCAGGTCGACGACGTAGTGCTCCCCGAGGTAGACGAGCGCGAAGGCGAGCGTCCCCACGTAGGCCCAGCCCAGGGCTCCTTCCACAGGGCCGGCCTCGCTCAGCAGGATCGCCGCCATCAGCGAAGCCGCGATGTGCAGCGAGGGCATCGCGGCCCAAGGGTTGCCGCCGAGGACGGCGTAGAGCGGCTCCCAGGCACGTCCCCACTGCTCCTCCCCCACCTCGGCCATGATCCGGCGCACGCGCTCGTCGGTATGCCCTTCTTCCGACGCCCACCAGGGCGGCGCCGTCGGCACGCTCGCGTAGACGAGACAGCCGATGTCGAAGACCGCACACATCTGGCGAGCCGAGTTCGGGAAGCGCTCCGGGTGGCGCGCGAGGATCCACGCGAGCGAACCGTGCGGCTCGAGGAACCAGAGCCAGTGGATCCAGGAAAGGGTGCGGTCGAGCGGGTTGCCGCGCCCGAGCCCCGCCAGCGCGCGCTGCAGGCGCACGTTCGGCAGCACGCCACCTCCGAGGGCGCGGTCCGCGCGGTTCGGATAGTCGATCCGCAAGCGGCGCCGGAGCGCCGCGGGATCGTCGTGCGGCATGTCCTTGCAATGGAGGAAGGCCCACATCTGCAGGGCGTAAAGCGCGGCGTCGCGTTTGCGCGTGCGCGGCTTCAGCACCGCCAGCGCGGGGGGCCCGGCCACAACCGCGGCAACGGTGGCCGCGGCGGGCAGCTTCAGCCGCTTGCGCACAAGCGGCGCTGCGACGGCGGCGGTCAGCGCGGCGGCCGCCACCCCTCTCACGATCGGGCGCCAGTTCGTGCGGGGCCCCGCTCCGCGGCGGGGACTCGGCGGCTGCAACACGGCGCGCGAGTATAGGTCGGCCACCGGCGATGGCGACAACGCGGCCGTCAACCTCCCGGGCTGAGCGCCTAGCTAGGCGGTGCGGGTGACCTGCTCGAGCGCGAGCAGGAAGGACTCGTAGGGCCGTCCCGTCCCGTGCTCGAGGCCGAGCTCGCAGGTGCGGTTGCTCGACAGGTAGGCGTCGTGGCTCTCGCCGCGCAGCTCGGCCGCCTCCTCCGCGGTCGCCGACCGGGTCAGCTCGGGGTGGAGCAGGCCGCGGTCTCCGGCCATCCCGCAACACGTCGCCCGCAGGGGGAGCTTCACGTCGTCCGCGATCTCAGCGCCAAGGGCCTCGAGCTTGGCGGCGATACCGAGCTGCCGGACCGAGCAGGTCGGGTGGATCGCAACCGAACCGAGCTTGGCGCTCACCTCGAGGCCGGGCAGCAGCCGGTCGTGCGCCCAGGAGATCGAATCGAGGATCTCGAGCGAGCCGTGGCGCTCGAGGTTGGCCTCGTCGAGCGCCGGGGCGACCTCCGCGCTGAGCCCGAGCGCGCAGGAGCTCGCGTCGATCACGATCGGAAGCTCCCCCTCCCCGCTCCAGCGCCAGAGCGCCTCGACGGTGCGATTCGCCATCAGCTCGTGACCGCCGTCGAACCCCTTCGAGCTCCACGGCACGGCGCAGCAGTGGCCGGCGACGTCGTCTGGGATCCACACCGGCAGGCCCGCTCGAGCGGAGACCTCGACCAGCGTCTGCGGCAGCTCGAGCCCGAGGTCGGCGCCGCGCGAGCGGCCGAAGATGCGGTTCAGGCACGAGGGCATGTAGAGGGCCGCCGCGCCCTCGCGCGAGGTCTCCGGCAGCTTCGCCCGCGCGGCGCGCGGCATCTCGCGAAGGAAGTCGGGGACGACTTCGTCGCTGAGCAGCGATCGCGCCGCCCGCGCCCCGGCGCGGACCGGGGCCCCGCGCAGCAGCCCGCCGGCGCGCAGTCCGGCGCGCGCGACCCGCTCGACGCCCCGCCAGCGAGCCGCCAGCCGGCGCGCCCGGCGCTCGGCCCGCTCGCCGTGCTGGCGGCGGCGCAGGCCCTTGACGAGGGTGCCGGTGTCGATCCCGAGCGGGCAGGCGAGCGCGCAGGTCGAGTCGGCGGCGCAGGTCTCGAGGCCCTCGTACTCGTACTGCTCGAGCAGCGCCGCCTGGACCGCCGAGCCCTCGGGCTGGCGCGCCATCTCGCGCCGGACGACGATCCGCTGCCGGGGGGTGAGCGTCAGGTGGCGGCTCGGGCAGGCGGGCTCGCAGAACCCGCACTCGACACAGTTCGTCGCCACCTCCTCGATCGGCGGGGTCGTCTTCATGTTGCGGAGGTGCACGCCCGGATCGCGGCTCAGCACCACCCCGGGGGCGAGCACGCCGCCGGGGTCGGCGAGCGCCTTGACCCGCCACATCAGCCCGGTCGCCCGCTCGCCCCACTCGCGCTCGACGTAGGGCGCCATGTTGAGGCCGGTCCCGTGCTCGGCCTTCAGCGACCCGTCGTACTTGTCGACGATCAGCGCGACGAGCTTCTCCATGAACGCCTCATAGCGCTCGAGGTCCTCGGGCTTCGAAAAGTCCGGGGTGAGCATGAAATGGAGGTTGCCCGCGGAGGTGTGGCCGGCGACGCCCGTCAGGAAGCCGTGCTCGCCGAGCAGCGCCTGGATGTCAGCGGCCGACTCGGCGATCCGCGCCGGCGGCACGCAGACGTCCTCGATCATCAGCGCGGTCCCCTCCGGCCGCAGGCGGCCGATCAGCCCGTGCAGTCCCTCCCGCACCCTCCAGTTCAACTCGACCGTCTCAGGGTCGCGGGTGAACTCGGGGCCGCGGAGCGTCGCCCGCAAGGCGAGCACCTCCTCCCCGGCGCGCTGCAGCCGGTCGAGCTCGGCGTCGTCGTCGCTGCGGAACTCGACCAGCAGCGCGGCCGAGGTCGGCGGCAGCTGCTTCCAGTGCTCGGGGGTTCCCGGGATCGAGTTGGCGGCGACCATCAGGGCGGGCGCCACCATCAGCTCGACGGCGCTCGCGCCCGCGGCGACGAGGTCGGGAACCGGTTCGCAGGCGGCGTCGATGCTCTCGAAGTGGATCCAGCTCGTCGTCGTCCGCGGCAGCAGCGGCACGGTCTCGAACACCGCCTCGGCGACGAAGGCGAGAGTCCCCTCCGAGCCGACGAGCAGCCGCCGGAAGATCTCGACGGGCGTGTCGGCGTCGAGGAACGCGCAGAGCCGGTACCCGGTCGTGTTCTTGATCTCGAACTTGCGGCGAATCCGCGCGGTCAGCTCGGGATCGGCGCGGACCTCGTCGCGGATCGCCTCCAGACCCGCCGCGAGCTCGGGCTCGGCGCAGGCGAACGCATCCTCGGCGCCAGGCGCGGCGCTGTCGATCGTCGTCCCGGACGGAAGCACGAAGGTGAGCGCGCTGACCGTGCTGTACGAGTCGTGGGTGACGCCGCAGCGCATCCCGCCCGAGTTGTTCGCGATCACCCCGCCGACGGAGGCGATGTCGGTGCTCGCCGGGTCGGGGCCGAGCTTGCGGCCGTGGGGCGCCAGGACCCGGTTGGCGTGACCGAGCAGCGTCCCCGGCCTGACGCGCGCCCGGGCGCCGGCGTCCTCGACCGCGATGCCGCCCCAGTGGCGGCGGACGTCGACGATGATCCCGTCCCCCTGGGCCTGGCCGCTGAGGCTGGTTCCGGCGGCGCGGAGCGTCACCGGGATCCCGTTGCGGAGGCCGTATTCGAACGCCTTGGCGACGTCGCCGGTCTCGCGGGCCATCACCACGGCCTTGGGGAAGACGCGATAGGGGCTCGCGTCGGACGCGTAGCTGACCAGGTCGATCGCGCGCGTCAGGACCCGATCGGCGCCGAGCAGCCCGGCCAGATCGGATCGCAGCGGCTCCGGCGTGCCCGCCGCCAGCTCGTCGGGCGCCCTGTCGGGGGCCGGCTCGCCGGCGACGGGAGCGATCCGAGCAGGGTCAGGGGCGAGCAGCTCCATCACGAGTCCTCGGGCGCTGCCGCGGACATGCTCAGAAGAGGGCCATCCCCGGCGTCACCGGAACCTCGATCAGCTCCGCCGCCTCAGATGCGAATGCCGCGCGCAGCCCCTCGGCCAGCTCCTCCCGTCCCCGTACGGTGGATGACGTGACCCCGTACCCGGCGGCGACCTCGGTCGTGTTCACGGCCGGGAGGTCGAGGCCCGGCGCCCCCTGCACCTGCTCGAGCCCCGCGAACCACTTCAGGATCGAGTACTCCTCGTTGCGGAGGACGAGGAAGGTGACCGGAAGCTCGTACGCCGCCGCGGTCCACAGCCCCGTGATCGCGTACTGGGCCGAGCCCTCGCCGAGCACGCAGACGACCGGGCGGCCGGGTTGGGCGAGCTGGACCCCGAGCGAGGCGGCGAGCCCGAACCCGAGCCCCCCGCCGGCGCCGAAGTAGTAGCTGCCGGGCTTGGAGATGCGCAGCTGGTTGCGCAGCGACAGCGTCGCCGAAGGAGCCTCGAGGACGACGATCGCGTCGTCGGGGATCACCCCGGCGAGGGTGTGGTTGACCATCGTCGGGGTGAGCGGGTCGGTCTCGTCCCCCGGGGTCGGCTCCGGGAGCGGCTCGGGCTCCGCGCGGTTCGCCTCCTGATCCCCGAGCTCGGCAAGCAGCGCCTTCAGCGTCAGCGCCACGTCGGCGACGATCGCGTCGCCCATCGGCGCCCGCGCGGCCTCGTCCGGATCAGAGGTGATCGCGACCAGCGCGCTGCCGTCGGGCAGCAGCGGCCCCGGAATGTACGGGTAGTAGGGAAAGACCGAGGAGCCGACGACGACGATCAGGTCCCGGCCCCTGAGGGTCTCCGCGACCGGCCCGATCGCCGGCGGCAGCACCCCCTGGAAAAGCGGGTGCCCCTCGGGGAATCCGATCCGCCCGCCGCCCGGCGCGGGAGAGGCGAACACAGGGAGCTTCTGGCGCTCCGCAAGCGCCACCGCATCGTCCCAGCCCCCGCTCGCGTCGATGTCCGGGCCGGCGACGAGCACGGGGTTCTCCGCGTCGACGATCCGCTTCGCCAGGTCGCGGACCGCGTCGGGATCGGCCCCTGCGCTCGAGCCGACCGAGCGCCCGGTCGCGTGGCGTGCCTCGGCGCCGTCGACCGAGGCAGTCCAGTCGTCCATCGGCAGCGACACGAAGGCCGGTCCCCGCGGCGCGATCGAGGCCGCGTGGATGCCGTGGGCCAGCGCGAGCGGCACGTCCTGCGCCCGCGGCGGCTCGAAGCTCCACTTCACGAACGGATGCACGACCCGGGTCGCGTCGCGGTTCGTCAGGTTCGCGTTCATCGTGATCTGGGGGCGCACCTGCTGGCCCGCGGTGACCAGCAGCGGCGCCCTGTTCGCCTGCGCATTGAAGATCGCCCCCATCCCGTTGCCGACCCCCGGCGCGGTGTGGAGGTTGACGTGGGTGACCTTCCCCGAGGCCTGGGCGTAGCCGTCGGCCATCCCCACCACCACGGCCTCCTGGAGCCCGAGCACGTAGCGGAAGTCGTCTGGGAACTCGGCGAGCATCGGCAGCTCGGTCGAGCCCGGGTTGCCGAAGATCGTGGTCATCCCGCGCTCGCGGAAGAGCTCGAACGCGGCCTCGCGCACGGTCGTCATCGTGACGGACCCTACGACCTCCGCCCGCCCGGCGCCCGGTGCGCTTCCCGGCCGATGGTGGTATCCCATGGACGAGGCGAAACGGAGGTGAGGAGATGAAGCTGGAAGTCGGGACCCGTGTCAAGGTCGAGGCGGAGTCGACCGAGCAGTCGGCTCGGATCGGCGTCATAGAGGAGGTGGTGAGCGAGGCACCCGCACCTCGCTATCGGATTCGCTGGGACGACGGGCACGAGAGCATCTACGCTCCCGCGGCCGGGGCGATCGGTCCCGCCGAGCCGACCAAGAACGCGTAAGCGGCCAGCGGCCGCGCGGGCGATATCCAGATCGTCTAGGCGGACGCGGCGATCACGCGGCGCTCGTCAAGCCCGCCGAAGTCCACTGGGCCCGGCATCAGGTCCTCGGGGGGCGGGATCTCGACTCCGATCATCGCCATCCGGCGCTTCAGCGCCTGGTAGGCGAAGCCGTAGACCTGCGAGGAGTGGTGGCCATATGAGACGAAGTCGCTCGGGTCGTCCTCCTCCGGCGGGCAGAAGACCTCGGCGGCCTGAGGGAGCAGCTCGGTCAGCCGGCGGACGATCACCTCCTTCATCTCCGGACGCTCCTCGCAGACGTCCTTCAGGAAGCGGACGCCGAATGCGATGTGGCGATGCTCGTCCTGCTCGACGAGCCGGAATCCCTCGTTGAAGCCCGGGTAGAGCCTGTGGTCCCCGGTGTACTGGATCAGGATCCGCTGGCCCGGCATCGCCAGCACTCCCTCGGTGACCATGTGGTAGGTGACGATCCCCTCCACGAACAGCTCGAGGTCGTCAGGCCGGGCCTTGATGCGGTTGGCGATCTCGCGGAGCGAGTCGTCGAACAGGAAATGCCAGGGCTTCAGGGTGAGCAGGTTCTCCTCGATCTCCTGCAGCCGCGAGCGCAGGTCGTCCGCCTCGAGCGCCATCACCTCCGCCATCCAGCGGTCGAAGAAGACCGCGTGGCGCATCTCGTCGACGAGCTGGGTGGCGAGGAACGCCTCGATCTCGCCGCTCGGCGCGGCCATCAGGAACGGGGCGAGATCGGCGGTCACCCGCTCCTCCCCGACGTAGAAGCTGCCGAGGCTGAAGGCGGTGTGCAGCTGCGCCTCCGTCGGTGTCGTCAGCCAGTGCTGCTTGTCGACCGAGAAGTCGAGCTCGTGCGAACGCCAGTTCTGCCGCTCCCAGAGGGCATAGAGCTGCTCGTAGTCCATCAGCCCCCCGCGCGGGCGCTTCTGCTCGGCCGGGTCGCCGGCGTCGGAGCCGGCGCCGTTGGCGCCGGCCTTCGAGCCCCAGGCCCCGGCGCGGCGCCGCTGCATCTCGCGCTGCCGCTCCTCGCGCGCGAGCTCCGGGCCGTCGACGCCCTCGGCGCGGTCGATCCAGCGCCCGAGCAGCGTCACCGGCGGTACCGCGCCGTCGACCTCGGTGAGGCCGAGGCGCATCGCGTCCGTCGGCGTGATCTCCCCGGCGAGCAGCCGCATCCAGTCCGAGAAGAGCATCCGCACGACGGCGTCGACGCCCTCGGCGATCCCGCGCTCGCAGCTGACCGCGCCGTCGTCGACGCGAACGCTCCAGGCGCCGCCGCGATCGCCGACGAGCTCGTAGGCGATCGTGAAGCTGTGTCCGCGCGTCCAGTCGGGATCGATCGCGTAGGCCAGCGAGCGGTAGAGGAGGTCGGGGTCGACGGGGAGGCCGATCCGCGCGAGCTCGCGCGGGCCGGCGTCCTGGGAGAGCCGGCGGAGGGCGAGGGCCTTGCGGCGCTTGCCGCGCAGCCGCAGCCGGCGGCTGACCATGGCCGGCAGCGGGCTCGCGCCGGCGGCGAGCCGGGCGAGGGTGCGGGCGTCGGTCGAGATCGCGAACGCGTCGCCATTCAGCTCGCTTCCTGCCTCGGCCTCGGTGATCTCGGCGCGGTCGCCGAGGCTCCTGACCCGGAAGGCGCCCACGTCCTCGAGCTCGAGCCGGTAGCTGAGCCCCGCCGGAAGCGTCGCCGCGGCGACGGGCATCGACTGGAGGATCAGGCGGGCCGCGAGCTCGGGGTCCTCGTGGGACATCCGCCGCAGCGCCGCGGTCGCCGTCCCGGACCCGTTGGAGACCTCACCGTTGCTCGCCATCCGATCCTCCCGCGTCGCTGTCGTTCCCCCGGCGATTCTCGCAGAACCGGGCGTCAGTTTGGCCAGCCAGCCAACTGTTGATCCAGCTCGGCACGCGAGTGCGCAGCCCGCATCCCTGAATAGAATGGCGCCGCCCTTGCTTGGCCCGGAGACCGCCCACTCGCCGAACGCAGACGACCTCAACACCCTCTACTGGGTGATGCTGATCGTCGCGGGGGCGCTGGCGCTCGCGATCAATGTCGCGCTGGTCGCGCTCGCGGTCCGCTTCCGAACGCGGCGCGGGCACGAGCCCCGGCGCCTGCACAGCCGCCGCCCCGCGCAGCTCCTGATCGGCGGCGTCTTCGGCGGCCTCGCCGTGGTCCTGTTCGTGGTCGCCGTGATCGTCACCGAGGACGCGAGCAAGCTCGAGGGCTCCGGCGCCGATGGCCTGCAGGCCTCCGCCTTGCGGACCGCCCAGCGCGACGTCAAGCTCCCCGAGAACGCCGAGCCGCTCGTGATCGAGGCCTCCGGTCAGCAGTGGATCTGGCGCTACGAGTACCCCGACGGGACGTTCTCCTACTACGAGCTCGTCGTCCCCGTCGACACCGCCGTGATCGTCCAGCTCGCCTCGACGGATGTCGTCCACCGCTGGTGGGTGCCGGGGCTGGGCGGGAAGTTCGACGCCGTCCCCGAGCAGAGCAACCAGACCTGGTTCAAGGTCGACCCCGACGCGCTCGGCGAGGACGGCGAGGCGCGCTTCGAGGGCGCCTCCTACCAGTTCTCCGGTGCGTCGTACGCGGCAATGCGGACCGCCGTGCGGGCCGTCTCGGTCGAGGAGTACCAGGCCTGGCTCCAGCAGCAGGCGAGCGACATCCAGGACGCCCAGACCTTCGTGCAGCAGGTGGTCTCCGCGGAGACGCCGACCGAGGAAGCGGAGGGGGTGGAGAAGCCGTGAGCGGGTCCGCCCTGAACCGACACCGGCCCGAGCTGGTCACCGACCGCGTCCCGACCCCCCGCCCCGGCTGGATCAAGCTCGCGACCAGCGCCGACCACAAGGACATCGGACGCCTCTTCATCGGTGGCGCGCTCGCGTTCCTCGCCCTCGCCCTCGTCGAGTTCCTGCTCATCAAGCTGCAGCTGATCGTCCCCGAGAACGACCTGATCGAGCCCGTCACCTTCAACCGGCTCCTGTCGGTGATGAGCGCGACGATCGTGGTCCTGTTCGCCGTGCCGCTCGCGCTCGGCCTCTTCACCTACGTCGTCCCCCTGCAGATCGGCGCCCGTGGTCTCGCATTCCCCCGGCTCGCGTCGTTCGCGCTCTGGCTCTACCTGTTCGCGGGCGCGGCGCTCTACGTGAGCTTCGTCTACACCCCGCCGGAGGCCGGCTTCAACGCGCTCCCGCCCCTCTCGGACACGGTGTTCATCTCCAACAACGGCGTCGACGTGTGGATCACCGCGGTCGGCCTCGCCACTCTCGGCTTCACCCTGCAGGCGATCAACCTCGCGGTGACGTTGAAGCGGATGCGCGCCCCCGGGCTGGCGTGGCGGCGGGTCCCCCCGTTCAGCTTCGCGGCCGGCGTCTCGAGCTGGGTACTGATCGTCGCCGGCCCGGCGATGATCGCGGCGCTGACGATGCTCGAGATCGACCGCCACTTCGGCGGAGTCTTCTTCGACCCCGGCGAGAGCGGCGCCCCGACCTACTACCAACACCTGAGCTGGCTGTTCTTCACCGCGGTCTACGTGCTGATGATCGTGCCCGCCGCCGGCGCGATCTCCGAGATCGTCGCCACCCTCGGGCGAAAGCCGCTGCTCTCGCGCGGCGCGATCAACGGGTCGCTCGCCGCAATCGGCGCGCTCGGGTTGCTCGCCTGGATGCAGAACATGTTCACCGCATCGATCCCGGTCGGCTGGCTCTACTTCGCTCAGGGGGCGGCGCTTCTGCTCCTGATCCCGATCGGGATCCTGTTCCTGAACTGGCTCGGGACCCTCGCGTTCGCCTCGATCGAGCTGCGCGCCCCGATGCTGTTCGCGCTCGGCGCGATCTCGACCCTCTCATTCGGGCTCACCGGGGAGCTCATCCACAGCGTCGTCCCGGTCAACTGGCTGCTCGCCGATACCACCGACGCGACCGCCGCGACCGGCTACGTGCTGGTCGGGGGGCCGGTGCTCGGCGGGCTGGCGGCTCTCTACTACTGGCTGCCCAAGATGACCGGGCGGACCGCGGGCGAGTCCCTGGCGAAGCTCTCGCTGGGGCTGATCCTGGTCGGCGTCCACCTCACCCTCCTCCCGATGTTCCTGGCGGGCCTCGAGGGCCAGCCCGTCGACGTCTACAAGTACTTCGACGTCGGCAACCTCGACACGTACAACCTGATCTCGTTCATCGGCACGGTGGTGCTGGCGGCGGGGATCATCGCCTCGCTCGCCAACGTCTACCGCGCCGCCCACCACGGCGTCCGCGCCGGACACGACCCGTGGCACGGCGACACGCTCGAGTGGCTCGCGGCCTCGCCGCCGCCGCCGCACAACTTCGACGTCGTCCCGGACGTGCGCAGCGGCGAGCCCCTGCGCGACATTCGCGACGCCGTCAGGCGCCGCCACGCACCGGCTCGCCCGGCCAGGGCTGAGAGCGGCGAGCCGGTAGCCTGATCCGCATGGCTGGCTCCACCGCGGGCGACAGCGGCGGAGACGCGCTCCGCCGGTTTCGCCGGCTTGCTGACCTCACCATCGTCGCGACCTTCGGGCTGATCCTGCTCGGCGGGATCGTGCGCGTCAGCGAGTCGGGCCTCGGCTGCGGCCCGGGCGGCAGCGGCACGGAGGGATGGCCGCTCTGCAACGGCTCCGCGGTCCCGTTCTTCCACGACACCGAGGTGATCATCGAGTTCTCTCACCGCGTCCTCGCCGCAGTGGTGACCGCGCTGATCGCGCTGCTCGTATGGACCGCCTACCGCCACCTGCGCGAGCGGCGCTGGCCACTTCGCGCGTCGTTGTGGGCGGCCGGGCTGGTGCTCGTGCAGGCGGCGCTCGGCGGGCTCACGGTCGAGCACAGCCTCGACGAGGAGCTCGTCGCGGCGCACCTCGGCCTGGCGATGATCCTGATCGGGCTGATGCTCTGGATCGCGGTGCGAGCGCGCGGCGAGCTCGCCGCCCGCGAGGAAGACGGTCCCGACCGTGCGGCGGCGGTCACCTCCTCGCCCGTCCGCGGCCTGAAGCCGTTCGCCGCCGCCGCCGCGGTGCTGCTCCTATGCGCGATCGTGGCGGGGGGCTACGTCGCCGGCACCGAGGAGGAGGGGGTGCATGGCGCCGGGCGCAACGTCAACGGCGCCCACCTGGCCTGCGGCGATCAGTTCCCGGGCTGCCTCAACCAGGGCGCGCTCCCGTTCGGGGAGAGCCGGCTCTCGGACATCCACCTGACCCACCGCGCGTTCGTCTACGCCGCGACGATCGCGATCCTGGCGCTGCTGGGCGTGGCGTTCGCGCGCGGCTCTCGCTCGCGGCTGCTCGCGCTCGCCGCCGCCCTGCTCGCCTGCCAGCTGCTGCTCGGCGCGCTCAACGTCTGGCTCGGAGAGCACGCGACCCTGATCGTCGCCCATCTGGTCACCGCAACCCTGCTCTGGAGCACCGTGCTCCTGATCGCCTACCGGCTCGCCTGGTCGCCGCAGCCGGCGGGCGCGGCGGGCGCGGCGAGGGCGGCGCCCGCGGGCGCCTCGACGGCGGCGGCCTGAGATGAGCGTCGAGACGAGAGGCCGAGCGCCGCGCGGTGCATCATCGCGACGGCCCGCGGGACCGGGGCGACCCGGGTACGAGGCCGGGGCGAACGGCGACGCGCGGGCGCGCCAGCGCGACCGCGTGATGCGCACCGCGATCGCCACCGCCAACGACTACGTCAGCCTCACGAAGCCGCGGATCATCTCGCTGCTGCTGCTGACCACGGTGGCGACGATGTTCGTCGCCGACCCCGGTGGCCCCCCGCTCTCGACGGTCCTGTGGACGATGCTGGGCGGCTACCTCGCCGCCGGCGGGGCGGGTGCGATCAACCACTATCTCGAGCGCGAATCCGACGCCCATATGGCGCGCACACGCGGCCGCCCGCTCGCGAGCGGGCGGATCAGCCCCGCGCGCGGGCTCACCTTCGGAGCCGGCCTCGGGCTCGTGGCGACGATCCAGCTCGCGCTCACCGTCAACGTGCTCGCGGCGGCGCTGGCGCTGTCGGGACTGCTCGGGTACGTATTCGTCTACACGCTGTGGCTGAAGCCGCGGACGCCGCAGAACATCGTCCTCGGCGGGGCGGCGGGCGCGATCCCGCCGCTCGTCGGCTGGGCCGCGGCGACGGGCGAGCTCTCGGCCCAGGCGCTGTGGCCGTTCGCGATCGTGTTCCTCTGGACCCCGCCGCACTTCTGGGCGCTGTCGCTGCTGATCGCCGAGGACTACGCCAAGACGGGCACCCCGATGCTCCCGGTGGTCCGCGGCGAGGTCGCGACCCGGCACCAGATCCTCGTCTACGCGGTGGCGCTCGTCGCGATCAGCCTCGGGCCCGTTGCGACCGGCCTGTTCGGCGGCTTCTACCTCGCTGCGGCGCTCCTGCTCGGCGCCGGCTTCGTCGGCCTCGCGGTCGCCCTGAACAGGGACCCCTCGCGCCGGGCCGCGCGCCGGCTCTACCTGAGCTCGCTCGCCTACCTCGCGCTGCTGTTCGTGGCGATGGCGATCGACCGCGCGTAGGCGCCCTCGGCTCGGATAGGGTTCGCGCCGTGGACCGCCAGCGCGCCAGCGCCAACATCCGCACCGGCCTCTTCTACGCGTCGATCGCGATCTTCGTGTTCGGCTTCGCGTTCTTCGTCGCGATCCTCTACCTCCCGTGAGCCAGCCCCCTCCCCCGACCGAGCGGATCTTCCTCAGCGATTCCTCGTGGCTGCCGGTGATCGCCGCGGCGGGGCTGGCCGGGATCGTGATCGGCCTCTACAGCTGGTGGCCGTACGCCGCGGCCGGTGCTCTCGTGCTGCTCGTCAGCCTGCTCGCATGGCTGCGCGGCAACCGCCGCGACATCGGCTCGATGCCGACGCGCCAGCAGACCGACACCGCCCCGATCCCCCTCTCAGGCCGCGAGTAGCCCTATGGAGGCGTGATCGACGAGGTCGCGCCGACGCGCGTCCAGCATCTGACGATGTCGCGCATCGAGAGCACCCCGACCAGCTCCCCCCGGTCGACGACGACGAGGTGGCGGATGCCGAGCTTGACCATCTCCTCGGCGGCGCGCTCGAGGCTCCAGTCGGGCGGGGCGGAGATCGTGCTGTCGCTCATGTGGTCCGCGACCAGCTCCTTGTCGGGGTCCTTGCCGCCGCCGATCGCCAGCAGCAGGTCGCGCTCGGTGATGATCCGCGGGGCCGGCGACTCCTCGTCGAAGACGAGCGCCGCCCCCGTCCCCTTCTCTCTCATCTTGGTGGCGGCCTCGCGCAGCGAGTGGCCCGGCCCGACGGCCAGGACCACGCTCGACATCCCCTCGCGAACCTCCATCTCGGCCCCCTCCAGACCTTGCTCGGACTCCGGCTAATCGTGCGGTTCGGCGCAAGCTTATCCCACGCCGCCGAGGGGGATGACCCGTAGGCCGACAGATAGGATGCCGTCGCGATGCAGCCCGGCAGGACCCAGCGCACGGCGAAACTCCTATTGGCAGGGGCGTTTGCGGTCCTCTCGCTCGCAGCGATGACGGGCTGCGACCTGCAGGAGAACGCGGACCTCGAGCGCGGCGAGGCGCTGTTCACCCAGAAGTGCGGCAGCTGCCACGCCCTGACCGCGGCGGGGACCAACGCCGACATCGGCCCGGACCTCGACAACGCCTTCGCCGCGGCGCGCTCCGTGGGCATGGATCAGGACACCTTCGAGGGCGTGGTCGAGGCGCAGATCGAGAATCCGCGCCCGGCGAGCCCCGAGGACACCGCGGTCTACATGCCGGCCAAGCTCGTCGAGGGCGACGACCTCAGGGACGTCGCGGCCTACGTCGCGAGCGTCGCCGGCGTGCCGGGGATCAAGCCGCCCGTGTTCGCGGCGCCCGAGTTCTTCGCCACAAACTGCGGCGGCTGCCACACGCTCGCCCAGGCGGGCACGACCGGGACGGTCGGCCCGGATCTCGACCAGGTCCTGCCCGGCCAGGCCGCGGCGATGATCTCCGAGAGCATCACCGACCCGAACGCACAGGCGACGCCCGGCTTCCCGGTCGGGGTGATGCCGCAGAACTACGGCCAGACGCTCACCCCCGAGCAGCTCCAGGCGCTGGTCGAGTACCTGATCCAGGCAACCGGCGGGGGAGGAGCCGGTGGCGGCGGAGCAGCGGGCGGAGGTGGCGGTGGTGGTGGCGCCGGCGGCTAGACCGCCGCGTGCGCCTGGTCTAGAGGGATGACCCGGGCCGTGGCGGTCGCCGTGGCGATCGTCGCCCCCTCGGAGTCGGCGAGCGACGCCTCGAGGTGGGCCAGGTCCCCGTCCCGGTGCGCAACCCGCCCGCTGCCGATCACCCTTCCGGGTCGCAGCGGACGGAGGAAGTGCACGTTGAGGTCGAGGGTGGACTGGAACTGGTCGGGGGCGAGCGTGGCGAGCAGCGCGGGACCGACCGTGTCGTAGAGCATCGCGGCTTGGAACGCCCCGAGCACGTTGCCGGTGGGATTGGTGAAGTCCTCACTCGCCTCGAACGCGAGCTCGATCGTGCCTTCTTCGACGTCGGCCTCGATCAGTTCCAGGCCGAGCGTGGCGGCGGCGCGAGGCAGCGGCGCTCGACCCTCGGCCGCGTCCCAGAAGGGTCCTGTTCGCTCGTTCATCGCTCCTGCCCACCTCCGGGTCGCGTCGTGGTCGGGTCCGAGCCGAGGCGGCGCCAGCTCTGCAGCAGCCCCCAGGACCGCCAGAGGCCGACGGCCAGCAGCACCAGGCCCACGACCACCCCGACGAGCGGGTCGATCAGCAGCGCCGCCGCGACGACGAGTGCGCCCGCAGCGACGAACATGACGAGGACGCGGAAGGCGTCGGCCTCATTGCGGAATGGATTGCGGACACGCTCGGTCACGCCCGTGATTCTTTCAGGCGCTCAGTAGCCGACGCCCGTCTTCACCCGCTGCCGCTCGCTCTCCGTCGCTCCGCCCTTCTTCTCGAGCGTCTCGACCGCCTCGGCGATGTCGTCCGCAAGTGTCTTCGCCAGCGAGTGACTGAGGTTGAGCTTGACCAGCGCCCGCATCATCTTCACCTTGTCGGCATCGGGAGGCATCGTGTACGCGGGCAGCATCCAGCCGCGCTCGGCCGCGAGCTGGAAGGCGATGTCGAACTCGTCGTACGGCTGCTCCTCGGCGAGCCGGAAGGCGACCAGCGGCAGGGTGTCGGCGCCCTCCGAGACCAGCTCGAACTTCCCGAGCCGCTTCAAATGGGCGCCCAGTTCCTCGGCGTTCCTCTGCGTCAGCTCCATCACCAGCCTGTAGCCGTCCTTGCCGAAGCGGACCAGCGCGTAGTACTGCGCGAGCACCATCGCCGAGCCCGTTCTGTGCGATTCCTCTCGCAGCCGGTGCAGGCTAACGCTCCGCCGCCGGAGGGCGTTCGTGCGGGATCTCGGTCGACTCTCCCGGTGCGAGCACGCGTGGGTCCACGCCTGGCACCTCGGCGCGCACCAGGGCCTCGAACGCCCGCGGCGGGGCCGAGGGATCTTGCGGGAGCAGCCGCGGAGCATGCAGCGTTCCCCAGTGGATCGGAACGGCGACCCTCGGCCGCAGCATCGCAACCGCCCGCGCGGCGCGCTCGGGATCGAGGTGCCCCGGCCCCACCCTCGCTCCCCAGCCGGCGACGGGAACCAGCGCCAGATCGAGGGAGGAGCCGATCTCGTCCATTCCGGCGAACAGGTCGGTGTCGCCGGCGAAGTAGACGCGTGAGCCGCCCTCGACCACGTAGCCGAGTGCCCGAACGGACGGTCCCAGCGGAAACCGCCGCCCGTCGTGCGCGGCCGGGGTGGCGCGGATCGCGACCGGGCCGAGTTCGATCCGGTCACCGGATTCGATCACCCTGACGTCCCGGAAGCGCCGCCGCCGCAGGAACCCGCCGAGCCCCCTCGGGACGACCACGGTGACCTCGGTGCCGACCATCCGCAGCGATGCCGGATCGAGATGGTCGGCGTGCCCGTGGGAGATCAGGACCACGTCGATGCCGGCGTGGTCGCCCCGCTCGAGGCGTTGCGCGTAGCGCCGCAGATGCCAGACGCGGTCGCGCAGGATCGGGTCGGTGAGCAGCCGCATCCCGCCCGTCTCGATCAGCGTCGTCGAGTGGCCGAGGAACGTGACCCTGTCGCTCACCGCCGCGCCGCGCTCACGTCGGTGCGGCGCGCTTTCCCTGTGCCTGCGCAGCCGACCACGGATCACCGACACAGTCTGACGCCGGCGCCGACGTCAAACCGCGGGCTCAGGCGGCTCCGTCCCGGTAGGACTCGTGACCGAGGTCGGCCAGCCAGCGGCGCAGCACGCGGTGCATGTTGGCCGGCCCGACGACCGGGTCCTCGGGCATGTACCAGCCCTCGGGGGCCAACACGAAGGGGTGGCTCTGCGTCCCGCCCATCCCCCCGTGCGAGCCGACCAGCTCCTCGAACGCCGCGACCTCGTCGCTGCCCGGCCAATACGTGCTGTTGAGCATTATGTCTGCGCAGTGCGCGAAGCCGTCGGTGCGCTTCACGTGCGCCGCGGCGTTGGGGCCGAAAGGAGCGAGCGGGTCGGCGCCCTCGACCGCGCCGCTGTCGAGCGCGTGGGTCCCCCCCGCGCCGAGCACGACGGCCCCTCGCTCGGCCGAGCGGACGAGCAGGAAGCCGATCCCGGGGTGGTCGCGCAGCGTCGGGACCAGGCGCGGGTAGCGGCCCTCGAGCCACTCGAGCGTCACCCGGCCCGGCTCGCGTGGGAACGAGATCAATCCGAGGCAGCCGGAGGCCATCACGGAGATCTCCGGGATCCCGTCATCGCCGACGCCGCCCTCCTCGCCCGCGCCCGCGAGGCTGACGGCTCCATCGACGGTCCGCCTCCCGGTGGCGCGGCGCAGCGTGCGACCGCCGGCGCTGTCGTCCTGGGCCGCCTCGGTGAGCGAGGCGTTCAGGAAGCCGGCGGCACTGTCTGCTTCCTCGGAGCGCGCCTCGATGTCGGGCGTCTCGCAGGCCTGCTCGACGAGCTGTTCCAGCGACACCCCGTAGCGGCCGCGGAACGTCGTCCCCTGGCTCTGCCCGTGGTCCGAGAGGACGACGAAGTGGTAGGGCCTCGGTGCGTGCTTCGCAGCCGCCTCGATCCTCGCGATCTGCCGGTCGACGCGGCGCAGCGTGGCGAGCGCGTCCGGGCGCTCGATCCCCGAGTGATGCGCAACCTCGTCGTAGGCCAGGAATGTCGTGTAGGCGACCGGGCGGCCAGCGTAGAGGTCTCCGATGATCGTCTCGACCTGGAGGTCACGCTGGACGACCGTCCCCCATGCCCGCATCAGCGCATACGTGCGCGACCTGGCGATCCGCGGCCGGATGTCGCGGCGTCGCTGCTGGGCCGCGAAGTAGCGCTCCTGGGCGACGTCAGCGATGCTGAGGAGGAAGGTGCGGGCGACGTTGTAGGGGCGGGCGAAGAAGGCGAAGTAGTCGTGCCCGATCGCCCCCCGGCCGCGGTCGAGCACCGTGCTCATCGTCAGCAGGCTGTGCGGCGCGTCGCCGGAGAGGATGTTCGCCCGGCTGGCGCCGTCGGCGTGGAGCAGGCCGCGCGCGTTCGAGTGCCTGCGCTCGAGCTCCGCCGCGTCGCGAGGATGGTTCGTGACGATCGCCTTGCCGCGGTCCTTCTCCCACCAGCGGAAGGCCGGGTAGTCGTCGTCGTCACCGTGCAGCAGGCCCGCCTGGCACGCCCCGGTCTGTGAGGACCAGCTCGTCTCCCAGCCGACCAGGCGGTGCGATCCATCGCGGAGCCAGCGGGCGATCGTCGGAGCGTTGCCGTCGCGGATCGCGCGCCTGAGCACGTCGTGCGCGAGTCCGTCGATCTCGAGGAAGAACAGTCCGGGCACGTCGGATGGCTGAGCGTCCCCCGCCCTCTTCGCGCGCCGGCGGACGACGTTGCGAGCCCACATCTCGTCGTCGTCGATCGCCAGGCCGGCCGAGACCAGGGTGGTGATCAGCGTGAGCCCGATCGTCAATGCGATCGCCGCCCAGAGGCCGTCGACCCGCAGGCCGGCGTCCAATGAGGCGACGAGGAGGATCACCGCTCCGTTCAGAACCAGCACCCCGAGGCCCAGCGTGAGCACCGCGACCGGAAGCGCGAACCGCAGCACGAGCGGCCAGACGATCGCGTTGGCCAGGCCGATCAGCGCCGCGGCCAGCAATGCCCCTCCGAAGCTCCTCACCTCGACGCCCGGCAGGATCGCCGCCAGCAGGAAGATCGCGCCCCCGTTCACGAGCAGCACGAGGATCGTGCGCAGGACCAGATGGCGGGAGCGACCGAGGGCCTTGATCGAGTTCATGAGCCGAGGCTCGCAGAAGACTTTCACAACCGGGGCGCTGGGCCATAGGCTTCGCTCCATGGGTTGCCTCGTCGCGCTGCTCGCGCTGTTCTCACCCCGGCTGGCGCTGATCGCGCTGTGGCTGTTCAGCGACGTGCTCGGCGACGCCTACGACAGCTGGCTCGTGCCGCTGCTCGGGTTCTTCCTGCTCCCGTGGACGACGCTCGCCTACGCGGTCATGTACGTCGCCGGCACCGACCGCGTCTACGGTCTCGAGTGGTTCATCGTGATCCTCGCCTTCTTGATCGACCTCGGCGCGTACGTGCACAGCTCCCGCTGGCGCGATCAGCGACCGGGCGGCGCCTAGAGAACGTAGACCGTGGTGAACACGATGATCCACATCACACAGCCATGGCTTCACTAAGCAAAGTTTTGCGTGTTCATGCGGTTTACGCTCCCGCCTCGTCCCGCCCACGTCGGCGAGGACGGGACCCGCTGAACCCCCACCCAATAGCACGCTTCAGGGCGCAGACGCGACGTGAACTTCAACACCCCGCTCATCAAGGCACAAGAGCCAGGACGACACTCCCGCTGCAACCGCGGTTGGCGCTGGACGAATCGAACTGCGGGACTACTCGCGTTTCCACAGGAGAACCTTGGATCGGCCCGGCTGAGTGCGCGCGCCGGGCCGTCGGCCTAGGACTCAGCCCGGCGGGGCAAGCAGCCGCGACGCCGGGCCGGTAGTAGACCCCCGCGCTGATGTCGTCTATGCCGCTGTCGGGGAGCAAGGGGGTGACCCCCGCCACTCGCGGAGCGGCGGGGCCCACCGTCAGCGTGTGCGTCTAATCGTTTGGGCCGCGCTCGAGCTGCGCTCGAATCTCACCCGCCGCGTACTTCACAGTGTGGACGTTCGCGTACGCCGCGCCCGCCCGAATCGCATCGACGAGCTCGCCGAACTCACCCGGGTCGATCCCCTGCGCGGCTGGGCCGATCACGTCGCTGGGGACGATCGTCCCCGTGATCGTTGCCGGCTGCGCTGGGCACTCCTGTGTGCCCGGAGGCCCGTTGCCGAGGTTCGTGCACAGGAACACGCTGATCCCGCCGCTCTGGCCCTCGGCGCCGAAATGGATGTGCGCTTGGGTGACAGATGCCTCGAGATCCCGATAACTCAACCGATATGACATTGCCGTCTTGCCGAGACGGGTCTCGAACTTGGCCTTTCCAGGGGTCGAGAGGGCGAGTGGCGTCTCCTCGTATCCGCTGAGTTGCTCCCGGAATTTGTTGCCGCCCCCCCCGGCCACAGCTATCGTCGCGCCGGCAACCGCCACTGACACCACCGCGACTACCGCCGCCAACTTGACGCGTGGGTTCATCGTCGCCACCTCCTCCGGCAATCGACCTCGAATCCAAATGCACGCGTTCGTAAGGACCTTTGCCCAGGGGACAACCGCGGCAAACTTCGGGCCGAGCACACGCGAAATATTGCGTGCGTGCCGCAAATGGGCGGTATTCCGAAAGGCGCAGTCGTCATCCGAACCATCCCCACCCGCTGGCGTAGCGAGATACTGCGTAGGCGATGTCTGAGAACGTCGAAACGCTTCGCTCCGGGCTCAATGCGTGGGCGCAAAGCGGCTACGGGCCGGAAATCTTCCAGACCGCCGTTTTCGACCCCGACATCGAGTGGGACGTCTCGGATTACCCGCTTCCTGACTGGCCCAATGTAGGGAGCGGTAGAGAGAAGTTTCAGGCGCTGATGACCACGTACGTGAGCGGCTGGCAGGATTACCGCGCCGAGCCTCGCGACCTAGTCGATGTTCAAGACGAAGTCGTCATCGCGTTGCATGAGACAGTGGCGATGGGCGGCAGTGGTGAGACGCTCGAACGCGACCTGCACCAGGTGTGGACGTTTCGCGAAGGCGTCGTGGTGAAAATCCGCGTCTTCAGGACCCGTGCCCAGGCCCTCGAAGCCGCTGGGCTGTCGGAGTAGGTGATGTCGGGCATGACGTGCACAAGAGGCGTCTTGGTTCGCTGGCGATCTGGGCTGCGCTTGCTCTCTTTGACAGCAGGCTGCGGCGAGTCGACCAGTCCAAGCGGGGATGGGAATGCCTCGAAGCCGAAGCCGGAGAAGCCGCACGTTCCGGATGCCGTCGGGCTGGACGCCTCGAGCGCGACCGACGACGTGAACGCCGCCACCTTCTCACCGTATCTCGAGGGCGAGCCGCGTCTGGGAGATGAATCTGAGTGCTCGGTTGTGGACCAATACCCCGCCGGCGGTCGCGCAGCCGCCGAGGAGGACTGATGTGGAGCTCACGGTCGAGTGCCCGCTGGAGGACTGGGAGTACCAGGAAGGACCGGGCGGTTGTGAGGGGGCGTCGATGCGCCCCTGCAAGGTTCGTTTTCCCGCCCGTTGTCCCACGGGCGTCCCGCGGGATCTACAAATGGCTTGCTAGAGCGGGTCCTAGAGGACGTAGACCGTGGTGAAGACGATGATCCACATCACGTCGACGAAGTGCCAGTAGATCCCGGGCACCTCGACGCCGAGGTGGTCCTTGGCCGCGGGGCCGTAGTGGCCGCGGAAGGCGCGGATCGAGGCGATGCTGAGCAGGAGCAGCCCGACGAACACGTGGGCCCCGTGGAGGCCCGTGAGGCCGTAGAAGATCGAGCCGAAGGCGCCGTCGCGGGCGCTGAAGCCGACGTGGACGTACTCGTTCATCTGGATGAACAGGAACGTCGCGCCCAGCAGCAGCGTGGCGACCAGGCCGAGCTTGAGTCCGCGGTGGTTGTTCGCCCGGATCGACTCGAGCGCGTAGTGCATCGTGAAGCTCGATGAGACGAGGATCGCGGTGTTCATCCCCGCGACTGCGACCGGGAGCTCCCACGGGTCCGGTGGCCAGGGGCCCTCGTTGGCGACGATCCGGATGAAGAAGTAGGAGGCGAAGAAGGCGCCGAACAACATCACCTCGGAGATGATGAAAAGAAGGATCCCGAGGGTCTGCCGGTCGATCCGCGAGCTCTGGTTGGCCTCGGGCGGCCCGTGGTGCTCCTCGGCGTGGCCGACGGCTACGGATGCGCTCTCCATCAGCTTCCACTCCCGACCGGGGCCGGCGCGCCCGCGGCGCTCGTCGTCCCGGCGCCGGCTTCCACGTGCTCGACCGGCTTGTCGGTGAGCTCTCTGACGCGGTCGATCAGGCCCTCCTCGAGCCACTTCGACTGCTCGCCACGCAGCGTCGAGATCAGGATCTCGTCGATGCGGTAGTGCTCGATCGCGTTGACGATCGCGGGGTACGGGTCGGGGCTCATCGGCTGACCCGTCGCGTCGACCTCCTCGCGGTACATCTCGGCGAGAGTGGCGGCGAGGTTCCGGCAGACCTCCTCGCGCGTCACGTCGCCCGAGCGCGGGCAGATCAACGTGTAGCGGTGCTTCTTCTCCCGGGCCCGCTCCTTGAGGCGCGCGAGCAGCTCCGGGCTGTTGACGGTCTTGGTCGCGACCACCAGCGTGTGCACGAGGTCCCAGCGCACCGCGTCGTCGTCGACACGGACCGGGATGTGCTCGACGCGGGCCTCGAAGCTGCTCTTCGCCCACTCGACCAGGTCCTTGCGGGTGAACCCGAAGCGGGTCTCGTAGAGGGCGGAGAGGAGGACGTAGTCGGGCTTGGTCGCGCGCACGGCGTCGTCCAGGGCGAGGGCCGGATCCCGGTCCATCACCGCCCCCTCCGCCTCAATCCCGAACTCGGCCAGGACCTGGAGGGTGACGTCGACGCGGCTCCGGGCGGCCTCGCGGAGCTCCTCGGTGTCGACGATCTGGCCGACCGCGGGATGGTTCTGGGGCGCGACGGCGCCGAAGTACTCGGCGCCGCCGTCCTTGAGCTCGCGCGCCGCCTGCAGCAGCTTGCGCCCGCCGGCGACCTCGTTGAGGAAGATCAGCACGCGCTTCACCCCCTCGCGCGACGGCCGCGGATCGGGGTCGCCCTGGCCCGAGGGCTCGGGCGGCGCGATCACCTCCGACTCGTGCTCGGCGGGGGTGCCGAAGTCGGTTGCCGACTCGCCGGAGGGACCGGGCTCGGGCGCCGTCGGGTCCTCCCCCTCGGGGATCGTCGCCTCCTCGACCTTCTTCTCGACGTCGTCGCTCATTGCGGGGCCCCGACCTCGGTCTTCTCGGGCTTCTTCACCTCGGCCTTCTCGCCGGCCATGATCGCGTGGCGGGCGCCGGGCACGCCGAACTCATATGGCCCGCCGACCACGCGCGGAATCTCGTCGAAGTTGAAGATCGGCGGCGGCGAGGAGACCTGCCACTCGATCGTCTTCGCCCGCCACGGGTTGGGGCCCGCCTTCGGCCCATAGCGCCAGCTCACGATCATGTTGTAGAGGAAGACGAGCTGGGCGGCCCCGAGCAGGAACGCCGAGACCGAGATCATCAGGTTCCAGTCGGCGAACTCCGCCGCGTAGTCGGCGACGCGCCGCGGCATCCCCTCCATCCCGATCCAGTGCATCGGCACGAACGTGCCGAGCATCCCCACCAGGGTCAGGTAGAAGTGGACTCGGCCGAGCTTCTCGTCGTACATCCGCCCCGTCATCTTCGGGAACCAGTGGTAGATGCCGGCGAAGATCGTGAACACCGATCCGCCGAACAGGACGAAATGGATGTGGGCGACGACGAAGTAGGTGTCGGAAACGTGGATGTCGATCGGGATCATCCCCAGCATCACACCCGAGATGCCGCCGATCGTGAACGTGACCACGAAGCCGAGCGCGAACAGCATCGAGGTCGATCTCAGGTGGATCACGCCGCCGAACAGCGTTCCCAGCCAGGAGAAGATCTTGATCCCGGTCGGGACGGCGATCAGCAGCGTCGTGATCATCATCGGCACGCGCAGCCAGCTGAACATCCCGGCGACGAACATGTGGTGCGCCCAGACCGAGTAGCTCAGGACCACGATCCCGATCAGCGCGAGCGCCATCAGCCGGTAGCCGAAGATCGGCTTCCGCGCGTGGGTCGCGATCACCTCGCTGACGATCCCGAATCCGGGCAGCATCATGATGTAGACGGCCGGGTGGGAGTAGAACCAGAAGATATGCTGGTAGCTGATCACGTCGCCGCCGAACGCCGCCTGGAAGAAGTTCGTGTGCAGGATGCGGTCGAACAGGACCATGAACTGGACGCCGGCGATGAACGGCGTTGCCGCGACCACCAGTGCCGAGGTCGAGAGGTTCGCCCAGACGAGCAGCGGCATTCGCCAGAAGGTCATTCCGGGCGCACGCATGGTGATGATCGTGACCAGGAAGTTGAGCGCGGTCGCGATCGACGAGCCGCCCGCGAACTGGACGCCGAGGTTGAAGAACGACTGCCCTAACGGAGCCCCGGTCGAGAGCGGCGCGTAGCCGGTCCAGCCGGCGTCGAAGGCCCCGCCGGGGACCGCGTAGCTCGCCAGGAACAGGACGCCCGCGACCGGCAGCATCCAGAAGCTGAGCGCGTTCAGGCGCGGGAAGGCCATGTCGGGCGCGCCGATCATCAGCGGCAGGACGTAGTTGGCGATCCCGGCGAAGACCGGGATCACGAACACGAAGATCATCAGCCCCGCGTGCGTCGAGAAAAGCCCGTTGAAGACGCCGGGATCGACGATCTGGGTGCCCGGCTGAGCGAGCTCGGCCCGGATCAGCATCGCCAGCAGACCACCCGCGAAGAAGAAGAAGAAGGTGGTGACGATGTACTGGATCCCGATCACCTTGTGGTCGGTGTTGACCTTGAAGTAGTCCTTCCAGGTCCGGGCGCCGTGGTCGGCGTGGTCGTCCGGGATCGTCGGAGCGCCGGCCGCCCAGCGGAACCAGTAGTCGAAGCAGCCGATCCCGATCAGGAACCCGAGCGAGCCGGTGATCGCCGGAACGACGACGTGGGGGTAGCCCGTCTGCTCGGTCTGCCAGATGTCGAGGCCCGCGAGCGCGCGCAGCGCCACCACCAGTCCGAAGCCGAAGCCGGCCCCGATCAGGGTCCCGAACAGGGCCCGCCACCAGCCGGGACGCGTCAGTGCCGCCGTCACGAACACGCTCCTTGCGCGGAAAGGATCATCTCGGCGCGGTTGATCATGACGGGGGTGACCCGGTCGGCTCGCCGCCGGTCGGGCCCTCGGGCGGGATCGGGTCCTGCCGTGAGGCCCACTCGTCGAACTCCTCCTGGCTCTCGACGACGACGGCGGCTCGCATCGTGGCGTGGCCGATCCCGCACAGCTCGGTGCAGATCACGGAGAAGGTGCCCTCCTTGTCGGGCGTGACGACGACGGTGTCGTCGACGCTGCAGCAGGGAGCCCCGGGGACGAGGTCGCGCTTGATCCGCCACTCGGGCACCCAGAAGGAGTGGATCACGTCGAGGGCGCGCAGGCTCATGTCGAGCTGGCGGTCGACCGGGACGTGGAGCTCGTGTGAGGTGACGCCCTGCTCCGGATAGTCGAAGGTCCACTCGTACTGCTGACCGGTGATCTCGAGCGGCATCGCGTCCGGCTCCTTCGCCTCGATGTCGTCGAGCACGATCCAGGAGTAGGCGGCGCCGAACAGCACGATCACGGTCGGGATCACGGTCCAGGCGATCTCCAGCCTCGTGTTGCCGTGGATCGGCTCGCCGTCGGATTCGTCGCCCGGCTTCGCCCGCCAGCGCCACAGCGCGTACACGAGCAGCACCATCACGATCGAGAAGACGAAGGACGAGAGCACGATCATCACGTCGAGGAGGCGGTCGATGTCCGGGGCCGCCGTGGACGCCTGCTCCCCGTTCCAATCCGGAATCAACATGATCACCGAGGTGATGACCGTGAGCACGATCATCGCCGCACCGAGCTTCAGGTAGGGAACACCCCGCATGCGGGCGGCATTCTATTGATCGAGCGGCCGGAGGCTGGGGGCGGCGAGGGGGTTCGAGACGTCAGTCACGAGCAGCCTGTGGCAGTTCGTCGAGCGCTCCCCGCGAAGCCGAGATCACGCCTTCGGCGACCCGATCCCAGCTCCACAGGTCCCGCGCCCGCTCGGCGAGCGCCGCGCCGATCCGGCGCCGCTCGGCGGGATCCAGCGCCAGCCACCCGTTCACCCTCGCGGCGATCGCCTCGACCGCGCCCGGCGCGACGGTGAACGAGAGCAGCTTCGCGTGGCGCGCGCCGACGGCGATCGCGAGCTCGCGCGAGACCTCGCGCATGCCCGAGTGATCGGCCGAAACGGGGGGCACCCCGCTCGCCGCCGCCTCCGCGGGGACCATCCCGAACGCCTCGGGGAAGGTGCTCGGCATCACCAGTACGTTCGCCGCGGGCATCACCTCCGCCACCTCCGAGTGCTCCAAGCGCCCGCTGACCAGCACCGAGCCGGCGCTGGACCGGGCGGCCTCGGCATAGCCCTCGGGAGGATCGGCGAGGAAAGCCGACAGGATCGGGAGCGGCGCCTCCTCACCGCCTTCGCGCAACCTGCCCTCGGCCGCGATCCCGCGGGCCGCCTCGAGGTCACCCCGTCCCAGCGCATCGATCAGGGCCTCGACGCAGGGACGGTAGGCCCCGAACCCCGCCAGCAGCAGCCGGGCCCGCGGGTGCGCCGCGCGAACCAGCGGCCACGCGGCGAGCAGCAGATCGACGCCCTTGTTGACGAGCAGCTTGCCGACGAACAGGACGCGCGGCTCGCCCTCGATCCAGGCGCGGAGCGCCTCCGCCGCGCCGGGGCCGTCGCGCCCGAACTCTCCCTCGGTGCCGACCGTCGCGAGCCTGTCCGCGAGGGCGCCCACCCCCGCGTCCGCCTGAGCCGCCTCGCGGATTCGGAACTCCTCGACGTCGACCCCCGGCGGGCCGAGCCGGGTGCGCTCGGGCAGCGTCGGGTCGGGGACCGTCGCCCAGAGATCCTCGGCCGTGTGCCGCGAGCCCACCAGGACGCCCGCGGCGGCGTCGGTCCCCTCCCGGGCGAACGGGACGAAGCGGTCGGGGTGGGGCCTGACGGTGTAGGAGAGGTCGGAGCCGTGGACCTTGATCGCGTAGCGGAGCCCCGCGCGAGCGAGGATCACCGGGGCCATCACGAGGTGGTTGGCGAGGGCGGCGTCGGGCTCGCCGTGCTCGGCGGCGACTCGGCGGACCGCGTCGACGTTGGCATCGATGTAGCGCTCGAGCTCGGCGTCGGCCAGCGCCGGGAACGTCTTCACGTCGAAGCCCTGGTAGCGGTCGGCGACGTAGACGGGGAGGAGGCCGCCGATGTCGGGGACGTGGATCGTGATCGACCCCGGGCCGGGAGGCCGGCGGACCCAGTCGAGCTTGTCGGCGTCGCGGTCCTGGCAGAGCAGGTGAACCTCGTGG
>DATADX010000008.1:0-2897 GCA_036258315.1 Solirubrobacterales bacterium | reverse complement strand
GCGGTCAGCCTGCAGATCCGCTCGCTCGAGAAGCGGCTCGGTGAGAAGCTGCTCGACCGGTCCGGACGGCGTGTCGAGCCGACCGAGGCGGGCCAGCGTCTCTACCGCAGCGCGCAACGGATGCTGTCGCTCGAGCAGCAGCTGCTGGAGGAGGTCTCGGGCGAGAGCGACGAGCTCCGCGGGCGGCTGGAGATCGGCTGCTCGACCGGCCCCGGCGCGACCGTGCTCCCGCTCCTGCTCTGCGAGTTCCAGCGTGAGAACCCCGACGTCGCGATCTCGCTCTCCGTGAACGACACGCTGCACGTGATCGACCTCGTCGCGGAGCGGCGGCTCGAGCTCGGCGTCGTCGGAGCGGCGCCGCGGCACCGGGCCGTGACCTTCGAGCCGTTTTTCCAGGATCAGATCGTGCTCGCGGTCCCGCCCGGGCATCGGCTTGCCGGGGCGACGGTGAAGCTCGACGATCTCCGCGCCGAGGCGGTGATCCTCATGCAGGAAGGTGCCGGAGTCCGGCAGATGGTCGAGGACGAGCTGCGGGCCGGCGGCGTCCGGCTCCGCGACCTCGACGTGAAGCTCGAGCTCGGGTTGCAGGAGTCGGTGAAGGCGGCGGTGGCGGCGGGCCACGGCGTCACGTTCATCTCGCGGTCCTCGATCGAGCCCGAGCTGGCCGCCGGCACCCTGGCAGCCGCGACGGTCGAGGGGCTCGCGCCGACGCGCGAGATCTCCCTCGTCCGCTCGACCGGCCGGACGCCGAGCAGGGTCGCCGAGGCGTTCGTCGCCTTCGCGCGGGAGCGAATCCCGTGATCGTCCGCTGGGGGCTGGAGGAGCTGCCGGGCGTTCTTCGAGAGCTCGGGATCGAGCGTCCCTTCATGGTTGCGAGCCCGCGGTGGAATGAGCTCGATCTCCCTCCAGCCGGGGCGCGCTGGGAGGAGATCCCTTCGCACCGGCTCGAGGTTCCCGAGGGCGTTGACGGCATCCTCGCGGTCGGCGGCGGCAGCGCGATCGACACGGCCAAGGCGGCCTCGTCCGGGAATGGCCTGCCGCTCGTTTCGGTCCCGACCACGTACTCGGGATCCGAGTGGACGACGTCCTACGGCATCAGGGACCCGAGCAAGCGGATGGTCGGCGGCGGGGGCGGCGCGAACCTGGCAGGGATCGTCTACGATCCTGCCCTCACGCTCGAGTTGCCGCGCGAGGTGACCGCAGGAACCGCTCTCAACGCCCTTGCGCACTCTGCGGAAGCGCTCTACCACCCCGCGAGGAGCCCAGAGTCCGACCGCGCCGCGCACGAGGGCGCGGAGCTGATCAACGGGTCGCTTCCCGCGGTCCTGCAGGACCTAGGCGCGATCGGGCCGCGCACAACGCTGCTGAAGGGCGCCGCCCGAGCGGGCGAGGCGCTTGGGCTGGCCGGCCTGTGCCTCGGCCATGCGATGGCGCAGGCGCTCGGCGGCCGGTACGGGCTCCCGCACGGCGCGATGAACGCACTCTGTCTGCCGGCCGCGCTCCGGTTCAACGAGCCGGTTGCGACGGAGGCGATCGACGAGTTCGGGAAGTCGATCGGCGCGGACCACGCGCCGGATCGCGTGGAGGAGCTGGCGCGGCTCGGGGGCTTCGAGCGGCTGCGCGACTTCGGGGTCCCGGAGGACGAGCTCGACGACCTGGCCGAGGCGACCGCCCAGCGCGCAGGGGCGAAGGCCAACCCGAGGCCGGCGTCACCCGCGGAGATCGCGGCGCTGTTCCGGGAGATCTACTAGCGCGGACAGTCGCCGGGGGTCGGCGTGCCACTCGGGCCGGCGATGTGCTGGCCGCCGAACTCGATGCAGTACCGGAACTGGTCCGCCCAGACGAGCTTGACGGTCTCGGGCTTCGCGGCGGCGTATGTGCCGGTCGTCCGGTGGCTGAACTCGAGAGTGGTCGCGGCCGCCTGGAGGATGGCAGTGGGCGCTTTCTCCGTCGTCTGGAAGTTCTGGCGCGCCCAGGTCATTCCGAAGATTGCCGCAGCGCAAACGATCCCGACGAGGCCGATCGTCTTGATCATGCGGTCTGTATCGGCTGCGGCGAGTCGAATAATGAGCGCTAATGCGTGCGATTAGCGCATGGGTGGTAGCATCGCGCGCGTGGGCGGCAAGCTCTCTTTTGACGTGCTCGTGATCGGATCGGGGGCCTCCGGGCTCGCCGCCGCCGTCTCCGCCGAGAAGGCCGGCGCACGCGTCGCACTGGTGACCAAGGGGGCGCTCCAGTCGTGTAACTCGGCCAAGGCGCAGGGCGGGATCCAGGCGGCGTTCGGTGAGGACGATTCGCCCGAGATCCACGCGGAGGACGTCTGGCACAGCTCCCACGAGACCGCGGATCGCCGCCTCGTGGAGGTTCTCACCTCTGAGGCGCCCTCCGCGATCCACTGGCTGGAGGGGGTCGGGGTCGAGTTCACGCGCGAGAACGGCGGCTACCGGCTGGCGCGCTGCGGCGGCGCGACGCGGAAGCGCCTCCTTCAGGTCGGCGACAGAACCGGCCTTGCGATCACGTCAGCGCTGAGGGACGCCTTCGAGTCGGGCTCGGGAACCGCGTTTCCGAAGTCGCCCCTTACCGAGCTACGCGAGATCGAGAACGGCTGGCTCGCCCTGTGCGGGGAGCACCAGATCGAGGCCTCGACCGTCGTTCTCGCAGCGGGCGGCCGCTGCTTCCGGGAGGCGAAGGAGCGAGGCGAGCTCTCGACGAACCATCCGGGGGCGACCGGCGAGGTGACGCAGTTCGCGCTGGCCCTGGGAGCCGAGTCGCGCGACCTCGACGCGCTCCAGTACCACCCGAACGGCGGCGCCTGGCCCGAGACGATGCAGGGCTATTCGATCCCGGAGACGACCCGCGCCTACGGCGCCGTGCTCCTCAACGCCGACGGCGAGGAG
>DATADX010000007.1:0-25058 GCA_036258315.1 Solirubrobacterales bacterium | reverse complement strand
GTGTGCGGCGCGATGCGCGAGGTGTTCGGCGAGTACCGCGGCGGCGCCTTCTTCTAGGCGGCGCGGCCGGACCTCGATCATCAGCGCGGGCCGGTGACCGTCCTAGACAAGCACCTCGGCGAGGATCGCCTGCGGCTGGTGGACATCGGGGCAAGAGGTGGCGTCGCCTCGCGTTGGGACCGGTTCGCAAGCGTCCTCGATGTGACCGCCTTCGAGCCGGATCCTGCGGAGTGCGAGCGGTTGAACAGGGAGGCTGCCTGCCTGCCTTATCCGGCGCACTTTCTGCCCTATGCGATCGGGAGGCAGTCGGGTGACAATGTGCCATTCCACGTTGCCAACTGGCCCGTCGCGTCGAGCTTGTATCGGCCGAACGCCGAGTTTCTTCGCTCCTTCCCCCAAGCCGCGCGACTGCTCGAGGTGGGCGCGGTTCAGTCAATCAGCGTGTCGAGCTTGGACGATGTCGCCAGGCGCGAGAACCTCCCTATCGACTGCTTGAAGGTCGACGTGGAGGGAGCCGCGCTCGACGTGCTCGTCGGCGGCGAGACGGCCCTTGACGGGAGTCTTGCTCTCGAAGTTGAAGCCGAGATGAACCCGCTGTTCGAAGGCGAGGCGCTGTTCGCGGACGTCGACGCTCATCTCCGGAACCGCGGCTGGGCGCTCCAGGGGCTACGCCGGACGAGCTGGCGCCGCGGTGCACCGTTTGAGCCATCCGCGAGCGGCCTTGGCGGGCAGATCATCTCGGTCGACGCGCTGTACTGCAACGGCGGGTTCACCGGCCAGCTCCCGCTGGCCCGGGAACTGAAGCTGCTGGTGATCCTCTCGGCCTACCTTCAGGCCGATGCGGTGCTGGCCCGCCTCAGGTCATCCGAGCCCATCGCCGCGGGATTGAACACCAACGAGCTCGACGAACTCGTGCGGCTGCTGGTTCCGCGTCCGGGACCGATCAGGCGATTCGCGCGAAGGGTATCGGCGGGTCGAGCTCGGCCCGCCGGCGCGCGATCGCCGATCGTCTCCAGCGGGGCGACGCGACCGTCTGGGAGGATCCGCACTTCTTCTGACATCGCGCACCGGGGCCATCTTCGGGCCTCCGTAGACTCGCGCGTTGAATGAGGCAGAAGTTCCCCGAGACCCACGACGAGAAGCTCGCCCAGCTTCGCGAGCTGCGGGACGAGGCCGTGCATTCCGCCTCCGAGGAGGCTGTCGAGAAGCAGCACGCGAAGGGGAAGCTGACCGCGCGCGAGCGGATCGAGAAGCTGCTCGACCCGGGGTCGTTCGAGGAGCTCGACACCTTCGTCCGCCACCGCACGCACGAGTTCCAGATGGACAAGCGCCGGCCCTACGGGGACGCGGTGGTGACCGGGTACGGCACGATCGACGGGCGCAAGGTGTTCGTCTTCTCCCAGGACTTCACCGTCTTCGGTGGTTCGCTCGGCGAGGTGATGGCGGAGAAGATGTGCAAGGTGATGGACCTCGCCGCCGAGGTGGGGGCGCCGGTGATCGGGATCAACGACTCGGGAGGGGCGCGGATCCAGGAGGGAGTCGTCTCGCTGGGCGCCTACGGCGACGTGTTCGTGCGCAACGTCAAGTGCTCCGGCGTGATCCCGCAGATCAGCCTGATCATGGGCCCGTGCGCGGGCGGCGCCGTCTACTCGCCCGCGATGACCGACTTCATCTTCATGGTCAAGGAGACCTCGCACATGTTCATCACCGGGCCCGAGGTGATCAGGACGGTGACCGGCGAGGAGGTCGAGTTCGAGGAGCTCGGCGGGGCGATGAGCCACAACTCGAAGTCGGGCGTCGCCCACTTCGCCGCCGACGACGAGGAGCAGTGCCTCGAGGACGCGCGCTACCTGCTCAGTTTCCTGCCCCTCAACAACCTCGAGCTCCCGCCGCGCGTAGAGCCCTCGGACGACCCCGAGCGCGAGGACCCCGAGCTTGACACGATCGTCCCCGACGACCCTCAGAAGCCCTACGACATGCGGGACGTGATCGCTCGAATCGTCGATGACGGCGAGTTCTTCGAGGTCCACGAGCACTTCGCCCAGAACATCGTCTGCGGCTTCAGCCGCCTCGACGGCCGCCCGATCGGCGTCGTCGGCAACCAGCCGAAGCACCTGGCCGGCGTGCTCGACATCGAGTCCTCCGAGAAGGCCGCGCGCTTCGTCCGCACCTGCGACGCCTTCAACGTGCCGCTGCTCACCTTCACGGACGTGCCGGGCTTCCTGCCGGGCACCTCGCAGGAGTGGGGCGGGATCATCCGCCACGGCGCGAAGCTCCTCTACGCGTTCACGGAGGCGACCGTACCGAAGCTGACCGTCGTCACCCGCAAGGCGTACGGCGGGGCCTACGACGTGATGAACTCGAAGCACATGCTCGCCGACTTCAACTTCGCCTGGCCGACGGCCGAGGTCGCTGTGATGGGTCCCGAGGGCGCGGTCAACATCATCTACCGTCGCGACATCGAGGCCTCGCCGACTCCGGACGAGCGCCGCGCGAAGCTGATCGGCGACTACAAGGCCCACTTCGCCAACCCCTACTCGGCGGCGGAGCGCGGCTACATCGACGATGTGATCGAGCCGCGCCAGACTCGCCCGAAGCTGATCAGGGCGCTGCGGGTGCTTGAGACGAAGCGCGTCGAGCAGCCGAAGCGCAAGCACGGGAACATCCCGCTCTAGCCGCAGCGACGACGGTGGCCAGGAATGGAAAGCGGCGCCCGCCCCGCCCGCGGATCGAGATCGAGGCGAGCAACGCCTCACCCCAGGAGGCCGCGGCGATCGCGGCGGCGCTGGAGCAGTTCCTGATCGAGACGGCGCCGCCGCCTCAGCCGGTCGAGGAGCAGAGTCGATGGCAGCGCACGGCCCTGGAGGAGGGGATCGCCTCGCGGCAGATCGACCCGAGCGGCTGGGGCCCGGCCCTCGGTCGCTGACGCGGCGGCCGGCTGCGCGAGCGAGCTGAGGCGCAAACAGGCGCCCACGCTTGTCCGCCGCCCGCGTTTGTAATAGAAACCCACTATGTAGATGGCCTCGCAATCCAAGGAGGACCCGTGGCGGTAGTGAAGATCATCGAACTGGTTGGAAGCTCGAAGAAGTCCTCCGATGACGCCGCGCAGCAGGCGCTCAAGCAGGCGCAGAGCTCGCTGCGCAACATCCGGGCGATCGACGTGGTTTCGACGGGGCTGCGAGGCGACAACCTCGACGAGTGGCGCGCACACGTTCGGGTCGCCTTCCTGATCGAGGGCAGCGAGATCGACTGAGTTCGAGGGAGGAGAGGGTGGGCGGCGCGGCCCACCCATCTCGGGGGGCGGCGGAGAGATCCGCCGCCCCTTTTTCCTGCGGCTAGGGTTCCCCTGTGACCGGAAGCAATGGCAACGGCCGCGGTCGACCACCCTCGGTCGGGATCGTTGGGGCGGGCTTCGGCGGGATCGGAATGGGCATCCGGCTGAAACGCGAGGGGATCGAGGACTTCACGATCTTCGAGCGCGGCCAGACGGTCGGCGGGGTGTGGCGGGCGAACACCTATCCGGGGGCCGCCTGCGACGTTCCGTCTCACCTCTACTCGTTCTCGTTCGCGCCCGGCCATCGCTGGTCGCGGCGCTACGCCCCGCAGACCGAGATCCTCGACTACCTCGAGGAGTGCGTGGACGAGTTCGGCCTCCGCCCACACCTCCGGCTCGGAACCGAGGCCGAGGCCGCGAGCTTCGACGAGGCGACCGGGCGCTGGACGCTCAGCGCCGGGGGCGAGGAGCACAGCTTCGACGTCCTCGTCACTGCCTGCGGCCAGCTCACAAACCCGGCGATTCCCGCGATCCCGGGAGGCGAGCAGTTCGGTGGCCACGCCTTCCACTCGGCTGAATGGGACCACGGCCACGACCTGCGCGGCCGCCGCGTGGCCGTGATCGGCACCGGCGCCAGTGCGATCCAGTTCGTCCCCGAGATCGCGCCGTGGGTCGAGAGCCTGACGATCTACCAGCGCTCGGCGCCCTGGATCCTGCCGAAAGCGGATCGCGAGTACCCGGAGTGGGAGCGCGCCCTCTTTCGCCGCCTCCCCGCCAGAGTCGCCGCGGCGAGGCTCGGCAACTGGATGTTCTTCGAGGCGTTCACCTACGCGTTCACGGGGACCAGGTGGCTCGTCTCGGCGGCGTCCAGATATGCGGACCGTGCCCGCCACAGGGAGCTCGAGGACGAGCCCGAGCTGAACGCCCTCGCCTCGCCCGGATACGAGCTCGGCTGCAAGCGGGTGCTGATCAGCAGCGACTGGTACCCCACGCTGCGGCGTGAGAACGTCGAGTTGGTCGACGGCGCCGTCGAGCGGATCACCCGGACGGGCGTGATCGGCGCCGACGGAGTCGAGCGGGCCGCCGACACGATCATCTGGGGGACCGGGTTCCAGTCGCATGACTTCGTCGCCCCGATGGAGATCCGCGGGGTCGGCGGGCGCGAGCTGAACGAGGTCTGGGCGGAGCGCCCCGAGGCCTACCTGGGCGTCACCGTGTCGGGGTTCCCGAACCTGTTCGTGATGTACGGGCCGAACACGAACCATGGCTCGGGCTCGGTCCCCTACACGCTCGAGTGCCAGTTCAACTACGCGATCGACGCGATCCGGCGGATCCGCGCCGGGGGACTCGCGTACATCGACGTGCGGCCCGAGGTCCAGGCGCGCTGGCGCGAGGAGATCACCGCGCGCTCCCAGAGCACGCAGTGGATCACCGGCGGCTGCACCAACTGGTACGTGAACGGCGAGGGCGTAAACACCAACAACTGGCCCGGTCCCTGGCTCGAGTACCACCGTCGCACGAAGCGGATCAACCCCGGCGACTATCGCGCCGCGGTCCGACCTCCGGCCGGCCGCGCCGAGGCCGCCGCCCCGCTCAGAGCGTGACGGAGGGCGCCTCGACCCGTCCCTCGCGCCAGCCTTCGTAGACCGCCTGCACGATCGCGAGGTCCTGAATCGCGAGTCCGGTCGAGTCGAAAAGCGTGATCTCCTCGTCCGAGCGGCGACCGGCCGCCACCCCGGTCAGGACCGCGCCGATCTCGGTGACGCGATCGCGACCGGTGACGCCGGCCTCCACCGCGTTGCGGAGCTCGCCGCCCGCGCTCGCCTGCTCCCACTCGTCGCAGAAGAGCCGGCAGCGCTCGACCGCCGCGAGCTCGACCTCCTGCTTGCCATGCGCGTCCGCGCCGAGCACGGCGAGGTGCTGGCCCGGACGCAGGTCGCTCGAGAGGATCACCGGCTCGTCTCCGGGAGTGACGGTGACGACGACGTCCTGTGACGCGGCCTCGGCGCGGTCGCCGAGCCGCCAGCCGAGCTCAGAGGCGAGGCCATCGGCAGCCTCCGAGCGCACGTCGGAGCAGACGCCCGGCCCGTAGCCGGCCGCCGCCAGGCAGCGGGCGGCCCAGCCGCCGTTGACACCGGAGCCGACGATCCCCACCGTCCTCGCGCCCTCGGCGGCGAGCGCCTGCGCCGACACCGCTGCGGCGGCCCCGGTCCGCAGCGACGTCACGGACGCGCACTCGATCACGGCCAGCTCCTCACCCGTCGTCGCGTCCGAGAGCAGCACCGCCCCGCGGACGACCGGCAGCCCCCGCGACCTGTTGCCCGGAAACGACGTCACCCACTTCAGGATCGCGAGCCCGTCCCCGCGCGCGGGCATTGCCCTGAAGTCCCCGTGCGGCGGGGAATCGAGGTAGACCTTCGCCGGCATCGCCCACTCGCCGCGGGCGTGGCGCTCGAAGGCCAGGCGCGTGCGCTCGACCGCGGTGGCGGGATCAATCGCGGCGAGCACCGACGTGCTCGAGATGACCGGGATCTGGTTGATCCCAGAGTGATACGGGAACGCGGGCGCGTCGCGCCGAGCCGCTCGGCGCCGGCGCCGGAATTACCTCAAACTCGATCAGGTTTGCTACATTGGCCGGGCCGAGCAGGACAGGCAGGCCGCAGCGTAACCGTCCCGAAGGAGCGTTACCGACATGGAGCCCGTCTCCGCACCCCCGAAGGACTCCGCGAAGCAGCCCGAGCTGGAGCAGGACCTGACCAAGGAGCAGCGCGGCAAGGGCAAGCGCGGCTCGCTCGAGAACCCGGAGGTGTACGACAACGTCCCCGGGCACGCGATCCCGATCCTCGAGCGCGAGTTCGATGACTTCGACACCGAGGCAGCCGGCTTCCTGCGCGGCGAGCAGGCCGAGGAGCAGTTCATCGGCTTCCGTCTCAAGCAGGGTGTCTACGGGCAGCGCCAGCCCGACGTGCAGATGGTCCGCATCAAGCTCCCGTTCGGCGGCGTCACCCCCGAGCAGATGGACATGCTCGCCGAGGTCGTCGAGACGTGGGCTCCGCTCAACAAGGGCCACATCACCACCCGGCAGAACATCCAGATCCATCACATCCCGCTCGCCGACATGACCGAGCTGATCCGCCGCATCAGCTCCGTCGGGTTGTCCTCGCGCGAGGGATGCGGGAACACGATCCGCAACGTCACCGGTGACCCGTGGGCGGGGGTCTCGGAGGGGGAGGCCTTCGACGTCACTCCCTACCTCGTCGCCTACGTGCGCTACTTCGTCCGTCACCCGACCACGCAGCTGATGCCGCGCAAGGTGAAGACCGCGTTCACGGCGACCGACGAGGACCGGGCGATCACCGGCATCCACGACATCGGCTTCATCCCGCGCGTCCTTGAGATCGAGGGCCGCGGCGAGGTCCGCGGCGTCGAGATCAGGGTGGGCGGCGGCACTTCGATCATGCCGCGCGTCGCTCCGACCCTGTACGAGTTCGTCGAGCTGGACAACGGGGACTACCTGAAGGTGTCGGAGGCCGTCTTCCGGATCTTCGACCGCCAGGAGTGGCTGCGCGTCAACCGGGCCCGCGCCCGGATCAAGGTCCTGATCGACAAGATCGGGATCGACGCCTTCCGCGAGATGGTCGAGGAGGAGCTGGAAGCGGGCTGGGTCGCCGAGCGCGATTTCTCGATCGACCACATGCTCTTCATCGACGACGAGGAGGCCGGCGCCCCGGCGCCGCCGGAGGCAACCTCGAGCCCGAACGCCGACCGGAGCGAGTTCGAGCGGTTCGTCGCCGCCAACGTGCGCCCGCAGCGGCAGCGGGGCTTCTCGACGGTTCAGGTCAAGGTCACGCGGGGCGATCTCACTCCCGAGCAGTTCCGCGGCCTCGGCCAGATCATGCGCGACCACACCGGCGGCCACGCCCGCACCACCGTCCACCAGAACCTGCTGCTCCGCTGGGTCCGCGACGAGGCGGTCCATGACGTCTACCGCCGCCTCGGCGAGCTCGGCCTGGACGAGGCCGGCGCCGACGAGATCAACGACGTCGTCAGCTGCCCCGGCACCGACTCGTGCAAGCTCGGGATCACCAGCTCGATGGGGCTCAACCAGGCCGTCCAGGAGCGGATCGAGTCGATGCAGATCGACGACGAGCTGACCAAGCGCGTCCACATCAAGATGTCGGGCTGCCCGAACGGCTGCAGCCAGCACCACATCGCCAACATCGGCTTCTACGGCGCCTCGATCAAGGTCGGCGACCACACGATCCCCGCCTACATCGCCCACCTCGGCGGTAACTACGAGGGCGGTGAGGTGATCTACGGCCACCGGCTCAAGGCCCGCCTTCCCGCCAAGCGCGTCCCCGACGCGGTCGAGCGCTGGCTGCGCCACTACGAGCAGGGCCGTAATGAGGGAGAGGCCTTCAACGACTTCGTCGAGCGGGTCGGAACCGGCGAGTTCGAGGAGCTCGTCTCGGACCTGAAGATGCCGGTCGAGTTCTCGGCCGAGAACCTGACGCACTTCATCGACTGGAACCGCTCCGAGCCCTACAAGGTGGAGCGCGGCGAGGGGGAGTGCGCGGTCTGACCATGGCGACGAGGACTGTCACACTGCCCGGCTCCGTGGCTAGCCCCGAACTGGACACGACGCCGTTCGACCCCGAGCGCATCGCGACCGACCTGGAATCGGCCAGCGCCGAGGAGGCGCTCCGCTGGGCGCTCGAGACATTCAGCCCGAAGATGTACATCGCGGCGTCGTTTCAGAAGACGAGCTCGGTGACCGTGCACATGGCCACCCAGATCGACCCCGAAGCCCGGTTCTTCTACCTCGACACAGACGTGCTCTTTCCCGAGACCTACGCGACCAAGGACCGGCTCGAGGCGCGCTACGGGATCAGCTTCCACCGCTACAGCTCGATCACGCTCGAGCAGCAGGCGGGTCTGCACGGCGACCAGCTCTGGGCTCGCGACCCCGACGCCTGCTGCGGGATCCGGAAGGTCGACCCGATGCGCTCGGCGCTCTCGGCGGTCGACTGCTGGGTCTCGGGGATCCGGCGCCAGGACTCGCAGACGCGCGCCAACGCGCCCAAGTTCGCCTGGGACAAGCGGTTCGGCCTTTGGAAGCTGAATCCGCTCGCCGACTGGTCCGAGAAGGACGTCTGGCGCTACATCTCCGAGCACGACATCCCCTACAACCCGCTCCACGATCAGGGCTATCCCTCGATCGGCTGCACCCACTGCACCCGCAAGCCGGCCGAGGGCGAGGACCCTCGCGCGGGCCGCTGGGCAGGCACGACGAAGACCGAGTGCGGTCTTCACGGCTGAACCGACCATCTAAGTCAACTATCGCTACCCTTCCGCGCTTCGTGCCCACCTCCCTGCAGCTGAACGAACGCCAGACCGCCGACTTCGAGATGATCGGGAACGGCGGCTTCGCTCCCCTCACCGGCCCCCAGGGCTCCGCGGACTGGAAGAGCGTCGTCGCGAGCATGACGCTGGCCGACGGCGACTACTGGCCGATCCCGATCACGCTCGCGACCGACCTCGAGGTCTCCGAGGGAGACACCGTGGAGATCACCAGTGACGAGGGCGAGGCGCTGGGGACGCTGAAGGTGAGCGAGATCTTCGAGCGCGACATCGAGGCCGAGGCGGAGAACGTCTACCTCACCACGGACACCGCGCATCCCGGCGTCGCCGCCCTCCATGAGGAAGGGGCCCGCTGCATCGCGGGCACCTACGAGGTCAGGGCGCTGCCCGCGCACGAGGAGGCGTTCAGCAAGCGCTACCTGACCCCGGCCGAGTCGCGCAAGGCCTTCGAGGAGCGCGGCTGGAAGCGGGTCGTCGCCTTCCAGACCCGCAACCCGATCCACCGCGCGCACGAGTACATCACCAAGGCGGCGCTGGAGATAACCGACGGGCTGATGATCCACCCGCTGATCGGGAAGACCAAGGAGGGCGACATCCCCGCCGAGGTGCGGATGCGCTGCTACGAGGTGCTGATGGAGGACTACTACCCGAAGGACCGCGTGATCCTCAACGTGTTCCCCTCGAAGATGCACTACGCCGGCCCGCGCGAGGCGATCCTGCACGCGATCGCCCGTCGCAACTACGGCGCCACCCACTTCATCGTCGGCCGCGACCACGCCGGTGTCGGCGACTACTACGGCACCTATGACGCACAGCGGATCTTCGACGACCTCGACCTCGACAAGCTCGGCATCCAGCCGCTCTTCTTCGAGCACAGCTTCTGGTGCAACAAGTGCGAGGGGATGGCCTCGGGCAAGACCTGTCCGCATGATGCCGACGCGCACGTCTTCCTCAGCGGCACCAAGGTCCGCGAGATGCTCGACAACGGCGAGCTTCCGCCTCAGGAGTTCAGCCGGCCGGAGGTCGCGCAGATCCTGATCGACGCCTACGCCAAGGCCTAGGCGTCCTCCCCCGCTTTCAAACCCTGCTGATCCCAACTGCGACGACAAGGAGCAACGAGCTTTGATGGCTGACGAGAAGGGATTCACACTCTGGTTCACGGGCCTGTCCGGGGCCGGCAAGACGACGATCTCGAGGATGGTCGGGGACGAGCTCCGGGCCCGGGGCTCGAAACTGGAGATCCTCGACGGCGACATCGTCCGCGAGAACCTCTCCAAGGGCCTCGGCTTCTCGAAGGAGGACCGCGACACGAACATCCGCCGGATCTCCTTCGTCGCCGACCTGCTCTCGCGCAACGGCGTCCCCGTGATCACCGCCGCGATCTCGCCGTATCGCGAGATCCGCGCGGAGGCGCGGGAGCTGATGGGCGAGCGCTTCATCGAGGTGTTCGTCAAGGCCTCCGTCGAGGCGTGCGCCGAGCGCGACGCGAAGGGTCTCTACGAGAAGGCATTCAAGGGCGAGATCAAGGAGTTCACCGGCGTCTCGGATCCCTACGAGGAGCCGCTCGATCCCGAGATCGTCCTCGAGACCGAGACCGAGACCCCGGAGGAGTCGGCCGGCAGGCTGATCGCCCTGCTCGAGGAGCGGCAGCTGATCCCGGCCGCCCAGCCCGCCTAGTCCCGGCGGGGAGGCAGCTCGGGGGTGCCCAGATCGTAGGTCGGATACGAGCCGAAGCGGTCGAACATCTTGTGGTTCGGCCCGTGGAAGTCGCTGGAGGCGGTCGTAGCGAGGCCGCGGTCGGCGCAGAGCTCGAGCAGGAACCTGGTCTGGGCCCGGTCATGGGCCGGATAGAAGACCTCGACGCCATCGACGTCGAGGTCGTCGACCAGGGCCGCGACCTCGTCCGCGGAGTCGAGGTCCCAGAACGGATGCGCGAGCACCGGCGTCCCGCCCGCCTCGCGGATCAGCGCGGTCGCCTCGGCCGCCGTCGGCCAGCGGCGCGGGACGAACGCCTTCGCTCCCGGGACCAGGTACTCCTCGAAGAAGGCGCCCATCTCCTCCGGCCGGGTGCCGGCGGCCTTCGCGATGTGGGGGCGGCCGACCGACGAGGCGTCGCCTGCCTGGGCGATCGCGCCGTCGAAGCTGACCTCGACCCCGAGCGCGTTGAGCCGCTCGACGATCTCGCGGGCGCGGGTCACCCGCTCCTCCTGGGCTCGCTCGCAGGCGGGGCGCATCGCGTCGACGTCGATCCAGTAGCCGAGCAGGTGAAGGTCGTCCAGCGAGGCTTGCACGCAGGACATCTCCGCCGCCGGGACGAGCGCGATGCCCTGCCGCTTCGCCGCCTCGGCGGCCTCGGGGACCCCGTCGACGGCGTCATGATCGGTCAGCGCCATCGTCTCGATCCCCGCCCTCGCCGCCGTGGCGACCACCTCGGCGGGCGGCAATTCTCCATCCGAGACCGTCGAATGACTTTGCAAGTCCATCATCGAGCGGGCATTCTTGCGTGTATGACTCAAGAAAGGGTCGAGGCCCGGTGAGGATCTCCGCCAAGGCCGACTACGCAGTCCGCGCGGCGGTCGAGCTCGCCGGTTCCGGCGACGAGCCGGTCAAGGGCGAGAAGCTCGCTCAGGCCCAGGACATCCCGCTGCAGTTCCTCGAGCACATCCTGCTCGAGCTCAAGCACGCGCGGCTCGTCCGCGCCCGCCGGGGCGCCCGCGGCGGCTACTGGCTCGCCAAGCCCCCCGAGGAGATCACGGTCGCGACCGTGATTCGCGCGGTCGAGGGTCCGCTCGCCAACATCCAGGACCTCGCGCCGGAGGCGACCAGGTACGCGGGGGACGCCGAGCACCTGCGCGACGTCTGGATCGCGGTCCGCGCGAGCCTGCGGCGCGTCCTCGAGCGGGTCACGATCGCGGACCTCCGCGACGGCGAGATCCCCGAGGAGGTCCTGGAGCTGACCCAGGACGAGGGCGCCTGGGTGACCAGGTAGTCGCAGTTCTGCGCCGGCCCGGCAGGCGTTCGCTATAGCGCAGCGGCCCTTCTTGGACTCTGTCGGTCAAGAGCCTGCCCGCGCCGCGCATCCTCGACTCGTAATACTGCGCCGCCATGTTCGAGAAGGTCCTTGTCGCAAACCGCGGCGAGATCGCAATCCGCATCGTGCGTGCGCTGCGCGAGATGGGGATCGGATCGGTCGCCGTCTACTCCGAGATCGAGCGCGACGCGCCCCACGTCCGCGTCGCCGACGAGGCCTACCTGCTCGGTCCCGCCGCCCCGGCGGAGAGCTACCTGAACATCGCCAGGATCCTCGAGGTCGCGAAGGACTCCGGCGCCGAGGCGATTCATCCGGGCTACGGCTTCCTCGCCGAGAATGCGCCCTTCGCGAAAGCGTGCGAGAAGGCGAGGGTCACCTTCATCGGCCCGCCCGCGAACGCGATCGAGGCGATGGGCTCGAAGACCGAGGCGCGGGCGATCATGGACAAGGCCGGGGTCCCGATCGTCCCCGGCGCGACGGCCCCGGTCGACACCGTCGCAGAGGCGAAGGAGCAGGCCAACGAGATCGGATACCCGATCGCGGCCAAGGCCGCCGGAGGCGGCGGCGGGAAGGGGTTCCGAGTCGCGCACGGCGAGGAGGACCTCGAGGATGCCTTCGAGGGGGCAGCCCGCGAGGGCGAGAAGTTCTTCAGTGACCCGACCGTCTACCTCGAGCGCTACCTCGAGGACCCCCGCCACGTCGAGGTCCAGGTGCTCGCCGACAGCAAGGGAAACGTGATTCACCTCGGCGAGCGCGACTGTTCCATCCAGCGTCGCCATCAGAAGCTGATCGAGGAGTCGCCCGGTCCCCAGGTGGATGAGGAGATGCGCGAGCGGATCGGGAAGATCGCCACGGACGCCGCCACCGCGGTCGGCTATCGCTCGGCCGGCACCGTCGAGGGCCTCCAGGTGGGCGAGGAGTACTACTTCCTGGAGATGAACACCCGCGTGCAGGTCGAGCACTGCGTGACAGAAATGGTCACCGGCATCGACATCGTCCGCGAGCAGATCCGGATCGCGGCAGGCGGGACGCTTTCGATCGCCCAGGAGGACGTCGAGCTGCGCGGGCACGCGATCGAGTGCCGGATCAACGCCGAGGCCGCTCACAAGAACTTCGCCCCCGCCCCGGGCAGGATCACAAGCTACCGCGAGCCCGCCGGGCCGGGCGTCCGGGTCGACTCGGGCGTCGAGGCGGGCTCGGAGGTGACGCCGATGTACGACCCGATGGTCGCGAAGCTGATCGTCTGGGACGGCGACCGGGAGCTCGCGACCGCGCGGATGCTGCGCGCTCTCGCCGAGTACGAGGTCGGCGGCCTGACCACGCTGATCCCCTTCCACCGCAAGCTGCTCGCGACCGAGCAGTGGGCGAACGGCGAAACCTGCCGCGACCTGACCGAGGACAAGAAGTGGCTCAAGAGCACCGCGCCCGAGGAGGCGCCGAAGCCGGCCGAGGACGGCGAGGAGGCCCCGAAGGCCGAACGGACCTACTCGGTCGAGGTCGGTGGCAAGCTCTTCGACGTCAAGGTGATCGGGAACGCGGCCCCGGCGGCGAACTCGGGCGGTGGCGCGGCGCTCAAGAAGCCCGCCAGGCGCGAGCGCAAGGCCGGCGGCGGCGCTGCCTCGGGTGACTCGCTCCTCTCCCCTCTCCAGGGCAACGTCTTCAAGGTCCCCGTCGAGCAGGGCCAGGAGGTCGCCGAGGGTGAGATCGTCGCCGTCATCGAGGCGATGAAGATGGAGAACGAGATCACCGCCCACAAGTCGGGCAGGATCACCGAGCTCGCCGCCGTCGAGGGCGCCGCGGTGAACGCGGGCGACCTGCTCGCGAAGATCGAATAGCGCCGCGCTAGTCGGGGACGATCGCGACGACACGCGCCGGGGCGGCGCTTGCGCCGACGATCCGGAGCGGGAAGCAGGCGACCTGGAAACCCGTCGCGGGCGGCGTGCCGAGTTGCAGAGTCGTTCGATCTGGGAGTAAGGGAGGTCAGCCTGGGTGGGCCGCCCAGAAGACTCCCGGCTCTTCGTTCTTCACGGCGCGCTGCGCCTGCATGTAGAGAGGCTCATCCCAGCCCCAGGCGTCGATCCCCATCACCCGGACCCCGCGGTCGAACCGCCACCGGGTTGCCTCAACCGTCACCCCCGGGCCGGGGACCATGTAGTCGGGCTCGGCGAGGAACTCGTCGCGGCCAGTCCGGACGAGGACGATGTCGAGCGGGCGCAGCTCGTGGCCGACGCGGTCGAGCTCGGCCTCGACCTCGGCGGCGGTGATCACGTCGCCGTCGGCCTTCGCGGTCATTCCGAGGACGACCCCGGGCGCGAGGAACCACTCGAGCGGGAGCTCGTCGATCACTTGCGCGCGCTCGCTGCGGATCGTCGAGTTGTAGTGCCGCGGCGCGTCCACGTGGGTCGAGTTGTGGGTCCCGAAACGGCGGAATGTCTCCGTCGACCAGCCCTCGCCCTCCCGAAGCAGCCGCGGCGGGACTCCGAACAGCCGCTCGATCAGCTCGGCGCCGGCGGCGTGGTCCTCGAACTCGATCTCGGTGCGCAGCTCCTCGAGCGTGTTCGGAGGGCTGTTCTCGATCGGTACCGACAGGTTCGATCAGAGGCGTCGCGGACGGCCTCCGATTCGCGCCGGCGGCGCCGGCGCTACTTGGCCCCGAGCTTCGCCGCCGCCTCGCGAATGTTCCTGACGGTCGCGTCGGGAGCCTTGCGCCCCTCGAGCTTCTCGCCGTGCCGGTTCACCCAGATCACCGGCACGTTCATCTTCAGGCAGGGAGCGACGTCCGCTTCGTAGGCCGAGGCGAGGTGGACCCAGCCCTTCTTGCCGCCGATCCGCCGGGCGCACTCGCGGAAGTGGGTCGGGTCCGGCTTGTAGGAGCGCACCTGCTGCGCGGTCACGACCAGGTCGAGGTCGGTGCGCAGGTGGCGCCGCGAGATCCCGAGCAGCTTGTCGTCGATGTTGGAGATGATGCCGATCTCGTACCGCTCCTTGAGGCGGTCGAGGGCGGCGTTTGCCTCCCGAAAAGGGGGCCAGGAGGCGACGCTGTCGGGGAGGAACTGGGCGCGCGAGGGCTCGATCGTCCAGCCGATCTCCTCGGCGACAGTGACCGCCGCGCGGCGCAGGACCTCGGCGTAGAGCTCGTAGGAGCCGGCCATGATCTGGGCCTGGACCTTGAAGAAGTGCGTCAGCAGCGCCTGGTCGTCGATCGTGAGGCCGTCGCGCTCAGCCTCGCGGTTGAAGGCGTCGGTGATCCCCTTCTCCCAGTCGATCAGGGTGCCGTAGCAGTCGCTCGTCACCCATTGGATGTCTTTCAGCTTCGGAAGGGCCATCGGCGAGCGCGGCATTATCGCAATTTGCACTTGGCGCCAGCCCTGCGCCTCCGGCGGGGGCCCGCGGGGGGCGCTCATGTAGGCTCCGCGCCGCTTTGGATCTGCTCGAGTACCAGGGAAAGGAACTGTTCGCGCGGCACGGTGTGCCCGTGCCCGAGGGGCGCTATGCGGACAGCCTCGAGCAGGCCGTCGAGGCCGCCGACCAGATCGGCTATCCGTGCGTGGTCAAGGCCCAGGTGCAGATCGGGGGCCGGGGCAAGGCGGGCGGGATCAAGGTCGCAAACGACCGCGACGAGGCCGAGGAGCACGCGAAGGCGATCCTCGGGATGGAGATCACCGGCCCCCACGGAGAGGGGCCGCTCACCGTGCACGAGGTCTGGATCGAGCGCGCCTCCGAGATAGCCGCCGAGTACTACTTCTCGTTCATCCTCGACCGCTCCGAGAAGAAGGTGCTCGCGATCCTCTCGACGATGGGCGGGATGAACGTCGAGGAGATCGCGGACAAGCATCCCGACGCGCTGGTCAGGCGCCACGTCGATCCCGATGCGGGGTTCGGGCTCGACGATGCGGAGCGGCTCACCGCCGACGCCGGGGTGCCCGAGGAGGTCCAGCCGAAGACGGCCCAGCTGCTCGTCCAGCTGCACGAGGCATTCGAGGGCGAGGACGCGACGCTGATCGAGGTCAACCCGCTGATCGTGACCGGCGGCGGCGAGGTCGTCGCACTCGACGCCAAGGTCACGATCGACAACTCCGCCCTTTTCCGCCACGAGGAGCTCGCCGAGCTCGAGGACCCATCCGCCGAGGACCCCCAGGAGCAGATGGCGAAAGAACGAGGGTTGACGTATGTGAAGCTCGAAGGGGACATCGGCATCCTCGGCAACGGCGCCGGGCTCTGCATGTCGACCCTCGACGTCGTCGCCCAGGCGGGGGGCAGGCCGGCCAACTTCCTCGACGCCGGGGGAGGCTCCAAGGCCGAGGCGATCGTCGATGCCCTCGAGGTGATCACCTCCGACGAGAAGGTGAAGGCGATCCTGTTCAACATCTTCGGCGGGATCACCCGCGGCGACGAGGTCGCCAAGGGGATCATCGAGGCGACTAAGCAGATGGGGCTCGAGCATCCGCTCGTCGTGCGGCTCGACGGGACCAACTCCGAGGAGGGCCTACACCTCCTCGACGAGGCGGGGCTCTCGAACCTCCACCAGGAGAAGACGATGCTCGGCGCCGCCGAGCGCGTCGTCGAGCTGGCGAAGGCGGGTTCCTAGACGGTGGCGGCCTGATGTCGATCATCGTCGGCGACGACACCAAGCTCGTGATCTCGGGCCTGACGGGCCGTGAGGGGAGCTTCCACGGGCTTCGCAACCGCGCCTACGGGACCGACGTCGTCGCCGGGGTCACCCCGAAGAAGGGCGGCCAGGACGTGGAAGGGATTCCGATCTTCGACACGATCCAGGAGGCGGTCGACGAGCGGGGGGCCAACACCTCGATGATCTTCGTCCCAGCCCGCTTCGCGGCCGCCGCGATCGACGAGGCGATCGAGGCCGGGATCGGAACGGTGATCGCGATCACCGAGCACATCCCGGTCCACGACATGCTGAAGGGCTACTGGAACGCTCGCGACGCCGGCGTCCGCCTGATCGGCCCGAACTGCCCCGGCGTCCTCTCCCCCGGCAAGGCCAACGTCGGGATCATCCCGGCGCAGTTCTTCGACCGGGGCAAGATCGGGGTCGTCTCCAAGTCCGGCACGCTCACCTACCAGATCGGAAACGAGCTCAAGCAGGCGGGGCTCGGCAACTCCTCGATCGTCGGGATCGGCGGCGACCCGATCGTCGGCTCGGACTTCATCGACATCCTCGAGCTCTACGAGCGGGACGAGGAGACCGAGCTGATCGTGATGGTCGGCGAGATCGGCGGCGACGCCGAGGAGCGAGCCGCCGAGTTCATCGCCGGCGAGGTCTCGAAGCCCGTCGTCGCCTACATCGCCGGTTTCACCGCTCCGCCCGGCAAGCAGATGGGCCACGCCGGAGCGATCATCTCCGGCTCCTCGGGAACCGCCGAGGCCAAGAAGGAGGCGCTGGAGGCGAAGGGCGTCCGGGTCGGCAAGAGCCCGACGGAAACGGCCCGGATCGCCGTCGAGGTGATCGGGGCGAAGCCCTAGGAGGGACGCTCGCCGACGCCCGCAGCCTCCGACGCCTCACGCCAGCTCGGGAAACCATCGACGCGCAGGCAGAGACGGTCACGGAATGTGAGGATGTGCGCGTACTCCGTCTCGACCGGGGCGCCGCTGCCGCGCCCCTTTGCGCGGAGGGTGAGGAGCGCGAGGACCCTGCCATCGTCGAGCTCTTGAATACGCTCGACGTCCATCTGCAGCTGATCCTCCCAGGGTTCCACGTACCACTGCGCGATCCACCTACGCAGGGCAGTGCGACCGCGCACGACGCTGGGAATGCTCGGGACCTGGACACCCGTGTGGAACTCGTAGTCGGGATCCGTGAACTCCTCGACGAAACGGTCGACGTCTCCTCGATTCAGAGTGGCGTAGCCCTCTCGGGCCAGCTCCAGGTTCTCCCCGGACACGGAGCCATTATCGCGCGGGGCGTCGCCGCCTCGGGCAACCTGACCGTGGCTAGGCGGCGCTGCCCGGCGTGACGAACCGCTCCGCGCCCAGCTCGCGAGCGGCCCGGACCGCTTCCTTCGGGGTCAGGTACGTCGACCAGGAGAGGATCTTGCCGCGCTCGACGACCCAGAGGCCGCCGAAGCGGCGGTCGACCTGGACTCCGTGGGAGTCGACGCCGCGCTCGCGGCAGATCCCGACCACCTTGCCGGGCGTCACCTCGGCGATGTCCTCGAGCTCGAACTCATACCGCTGCCAGCTGTCGAGATAGCGGCGCATCGCCCTCTGCACGTCGTCGTGATTCCAGACCAGTTCGCCGTCGGGGCGGGAGGCGCGCTCGTCCCAGCGAACGAGCGGGTCGGCGAGCGCGAGGGCGATCTCGCTGTAGCCGTCGGCGTACGCCTTGAGGGCGATCTTGACGAGCTCGAGCGAAGCGGGCATCTCGGGGAAAATATCGATCCGCCGAGCGCCGCCGGGGGCGGCGGCCGTTCCTATACTGGCCCGGATGCCGCCCGAGACGATCAGCTTCGCCCGCGGCGCGCCCAGTCCCGACATCCTCCCCGCCGAGGCAGTCCGGGAGGCGGCGGCGCGGGCGCTCGAGTCCGACTGGCAGCGCGCCCTCTCGTACGGCACGGGCAAGGGGCATCCTGGGCTGTGCGAGTGGATCGCGGACCTCCACGGCGTGCACAGCGACCGGGTGATGGTCGTGAACGGCTCGATGGAGGGCGCCTCGCTGCTCTTCCGCCACTACGTCCGGTCCGGCGACCGGGTCGTGGTCGAGCAGCCCACCTACGACCGCACGCTTCTGCTCCTGAACCAGGCGGGCGCCCAGCTGGCCCCAGCCCCCCTCGAGGCCGACGGGGTGGACGTCGAGGCCGTCGCGCGGGCCTGCGCCGAGGGGCCGATCAAGCTGGCCCACGTGATCCCGAACTTCCACAACCCGGCCGGCTGCACGCTCGCGGCTGAGAAGCGGGAGCGCCTGGTCGCGCTCGCCGCCGAGCACGGCTTCGTCCTCTTCGAGGACGACCCCTATCGCCTGATCAGCTTCGAGGGCCCCGCGGGGACGACGATGCTGGACCTGGACGACGCCGACCGCGTCATCCACGCCTCGTCGTTCTCGAAGACGGTCAGTCCCGGCGTCCGCGTCGGCTACCTGGTCGGCCCGGCCGACCAGATCGCAACGCTCTCGAAGCGCGCGAGCGAGAACTGCATCTCACCGAACATGCTCGCCGAATCCGTCGTCTGGGAGCTGTGCCGCTCGGGCGCGCTCGGGGAGAACGTCGAGAGCGTCAACGGCGCCCTCACCGGGCGCCGCGACGCGCTGGTCGCGGCACTGCGCGAGAGGATCCCGGAGGCCGAGTTCGTCGTCCCCGAGGGAGGCTACTTCCTGTGGCTCGACCTCGCCGACGACGTCGACAGCGCCGCGCTGCTCGAGGAGGCGAAGCAGGAGGGCGTCACGTTCGTCGCCGGGCCGGATTTCATGATCGAGGGGGGCACGTCCAGCCTGAGGCTGTCGTTCGCGCCCGTCCCGGCGGAACAGATCCCCGAGGGAGTCGAACGGCTCGCGAGAGCGCTCGAGCGGCTGCGCTCCGGCGCGCCGGCGTAGCGACGCAGCGGGTCACTCCGTCTCGCCGATGATCTGGCGGACGCGGCGATAGAGGTTGAGGTCGTCAGCCCGCCTCGGATAGGGCTTCTTCCACTGGGCGCGCTCGTGGACGCGGACGGCGGTGACGAGCGCGCTCAGCTGGCGCTCCGCGGCGTTGCGCTCGCGCAAGGCCTTGACTGCGTGGATCGTGTTCGCCTCCATCACATTCCTCACTTTGTTGATGGTTTAGATCAACTATAGCGGAGCAGGTGAAGCCCAACGAGATTCCGCGCAAGGACGGCTCGCGATCAGGACGCCGCCACGCGACCGCCCCCGTGAGTCGCTTCGCCCTTCGCTCCAAGGTGGAGCGGCCTGGTGGCGGCTAGCGTCCGTAGCGATCGCTCGAGACGACCAGCTGCTCGGGAAGCGGGGGGCGCGGTGGCGGCGCCGGGACGGCCCTGACGGAGACCGTCTCGGCAACGCTCTTCGAGATCGTGTGCCTGCCATCGTCCGAGCTGACGACGACCTCGTCCTCATCCGAGCTCTCGACATCACCATCGAGCTGGGGAAAGAGGCCGGTCTCCTTCAGGTAGTGGAGGATCTCCTCGGCCTCGTTCTCGAAGCGGAGCACGGTCACCTTCGCGCCCGGCTCGACGTCGGCGAGCAGCACTCCCTCCTCGCGGGCGCCCTCGACGATCGGATGGCCGTGCGGACAGGTCTTCGCGTCGCCGATCGCGGCCCGCATCCGCTCCTCGAGCACCGGCGACATCGCGTGCTCGAGGCGCTCGGCCTCCTCATGGACCTCGTCCCAGGGGATTCCGAGAACGTCGGTGAGGAACCGCTCGATGAGGCGGTGGCGGCGCGAGATCGCCGCGGCCTCGTCGCGCCCTTTGTCGGTGAAGTCGAGCGACTTGTCGTCGCCCCGCTCCACATAGCCGTCGCCCTCGAGGCGACCGATCATCTCGCGCACCGTCGGGGGCGAGAGCTGCATCGCCCGGGCGATGTTCGCGCCCGTGATCGGCAGCCCGGCCTCCTCGAGCCAGAACATGATCTGCAGGTACTCCTCCTCGGCGACGGTCGCCTGCTGCTCAGCCATCTGGCCGATCCTACCGAGCCGGGTTTCAGTCGCCCCGGACCAGCGTGCCCTGGAGCTTGGCCAGGCGGCGGTCCCACTGGGCGCCGACGGTCTCCATCCAGGTCGCCACCTCGCCGAGCGGCGCGGGCTGAAGCCTGTTAGCGCCTAAGGAGCAGGTCCACCAGGACATGGATCGCGACCGGTTCTTCACCCCCAAGGAGGCACAGGAATACGGGCTGATCGATCGGACGATCGAGCACCGCGATCTGGAGCGCCCACCGACGGGCTTCGTGTCCGGGGGCGGCTAGGCGCCGGCGAGGGTCGAGACGATCGCCTCGTAGACCCCGTCGCCCATCGCGCCCTCGGTGACGGTGACGTTGGGGACGCGGGCGATCGCCTCGCGCAGGCCTGGGTCGCGCCCAGGGCCGTTGGCGGGGACGAAGAAGCGGCCGACGACGGGGGCGACCGCGAGATCCTCGACCGAGTCACCGATCGCGATGCACTCCTCGGGCGCGTAGCCGCGGACGCGCTGGTGGAAGGCGACGGCGGTGGCCTTGCTCGCCGCCGCCGGCAGCAGGTGGTAGGCGTGCGCGCGGCCCTCCACCCCGTCCATCTGGCGGACGATCGCGCCGTTGTCGATCAGCTTCAGCGACCCGTGGCCCTCCCGCTCGAGGATCGCGTTCGCCTCGGCGACGTCGATCTTGCCCCGGAACAGATGCGAGTGCCGCCGCTCGGTGTGCCAGGGGGCGTGGTACTCGAGGCGCGGCGCGAACGACGCGAACAGGAGGTCGGGCACGCCACGGTCGACGATCGTCTCGTAGGCGGTGCGCCCCTCGTCGGGCTCGAAGTCTCCGATCAGGACGGTCTCCTCGCCGTCGATGTGGACGGCGCAGCCGGCCTCGTAGATGTAGGCGCTCTGGCCGATCAGGCGCGCGTCCTCGAGCACCTGCGGCTCGCGGCGGCCGGACTTGATCACGATCTCGACGCCGGCGCGGAAGCAGGCCTCGATCGCGCGGGCCTGGAGCATCGAGAAGTTGCCCTCGGAGTCGCGGAAGAGCGACCCGCGGCGGCCGAGCAGGGTGCCGTCGAGATCGGTGTAGACGCAGCGGAGGGGCAAGGCGGCCAACGGTAGCCGGGGGCGGCAGAGGCTGGCGCTACGGTAGCCCGATGGGCCGGAAGGAATGGCGACTCGCGGATCGCACGCTGACGCTCGAGAGTCCGCTCCCCGTCGGGATCGTGAACGTCACCTCCGACTCGATGTTCTCCGGCGCGCGCAGCGAGACACCGGAGGCGGCGATCGCCGACGGGGTGGCTCTTGCCGAGGCGGGGTTCGAGATGCTCGATGTCGGCGCGGTCGCGGCGCGCAGCGGGCCGCAGGTCCGACCCGAGCAGGAGGCGGCCAAGCTGGCCCCGGCGATCAGGGGGCTGCGCGAGCGCGGCGACGTGCCGATCTCGGCCGACACCCACTCGGCCGAGGTCGCTGCGCGGGCACTCGAGGCGGGCGCCGTCGCCATCAACGACATCAGCGGCGCCGGTGACCCGGCCCTGTTCGAGCTCGCCGCCGAGAGCGGCTGCGGCCTGGTGCTGATGCACATCGAGGGGCCGCCCCGGGAGGATCGCGAGCCGCCGCGCTATGACGATCCGGTCGAGCACCTGAGGGAATGGTTCGCCGACCGGATCGAGGCGGCGGCAGCACGCGGCGTCGATCCGGCCCAGCTCGTGCTCGATCCCGGCCTCGATTTCGACCTCGCCCTCGGCGACGACCTCGAGATCCTGCGACGCCTCGAGGAGCTGCGTTCCCTCGAGCGCCCCCTCTACGTCTCGCTCTCGCGCAAGGACTTCCTCGGCGCCGTGCTGGCGGGCTCCTGGGAGGCGCGGCTGCCGGCCGAAGAGCGCGAGTGGGCGACGGCCGCAGCGACGGCGCTCGCGGCCTACCGGGGCGCGGAGATCTTCCGCCTCCACGACGAGAGCGCCCTCCAGGCCCTGCGGGTCGCGGGGGCGATCCGCGACCCCGCCCGGGCGAAGGTGCTCGATGGCTAACGGCGCGGCGATCGCGGGAGCCGCGTGGGAGCCGGCGCTGGGACCCGGGCGCGAGGACGGGCGCCTGGTGCGCGAGAGCTCCGAGCCGGCGATGATGGCGAAGCTCACCGGCCTGCCTCGCGACCTCGATCTCGACCTCGGCGCGGCGCTCGCGAGGGTGGGAATCGGGTCGCTCTACTCCCACCAGGCCAACGCCTTCGAGATCGCCCGGAGCCAAGAGCTGATCCTGACCAGCGGCACCGCGTCCGGGAAGTCGCTCTCCTTCAACCTGCCGGTCCTGGACGGGATCGCGCGAGAGCCGCATCGCCGCGCCTTCTACCTCTACCCGACCAAGGCCCTCGCCCAGGACCAGGCGCGGAAGCTCGCCGAGCTCCGTCCGCCGAACCTGCGCGAGGCGATCTACGACGGCGACACCCCGCGCGAGGAGCGTCCGGCGATTCGCCGCCGCGCGAACCTCGTGCTCACCAACCCCGACATGCTGAACGTCGGGGTCCTCCCCCACCACAAGCGCTGGGGCGACTTCCTCGCCAACCTCGGCTGGGTCGTCGTCGACGAGGCGCACACCTATCGCGGCGTGTTCGGCTCCCACGTCGCCAACGTGCTGCGGCGGCTGCGCCGGGTCGCGCGCCTCTACGGCGCCGAGCCCCGCTTCATCCTCGCCTCGGCGACGATCGCGAACCCGGCCGAGCTGGCCGGCCGCCTGACCGGGCTCGAGTTCGAGCTGCTCGACGATGACGGAGCGCCCCGGGCGGGCAGGGAGATCGCGATCTGGAACCCGCCCGTGATCGAGGCCGCGACGCAGACGCGGCGTTCGCCCGTCTCGGAATCGGCGGAGCTGCTCTGCGAGCTGGTTCGCCGCGGAGTGCGGACGATCTGCTTCATGAAGAGCCGCCGCGGGATCGAGCTGATCAACAGGATGGCCTCGATGAAGCTCGCGGAGGATGGCCAGGCCCACCTGGCCGACCGCATCGCTCCCTACCGCGCCGGGTACACGCCCCAGCAGCGCCGCGAGATCGAGGCCAAGCTGGCGAGCGGAGAGCTGCTCGCCGTGGCCGCCACCGACGCGCTGGAGCTCGGGATCGACGTCGGGGAGCTCGACGCCGCGATCTGCGTCAACTTCCCGGGCACCGTCGCGAGCCTCCGTCAGATGTGGGGGCGGGCCGGGCGCCGGCGCCGCGGGCTGGCCATCTACGTCGCCGGACAGGACGCCCTCGACCAGTTCTTCTGCCGTCACCCCGACGAGTTCCTCGAGCGCCCGGTCGAGTCCGCGATTCTCGACCACCGCTCCGAGCAGATCCAGATGCAGCACCTGGTCGCCGCCGCCTATGAGGCGCCGCTCGGGCCCGACGACGACGAGATCCTCGGCGAGGGATGGCGCGACAACGCCGAGCGGCTGGTGACGATGGGGGAGCTGCGCCGGGGCCGCGGCGGGCGCTACATGTCGAGGACCGGCGAGTTCGTGGCCGGGCGGATCTCGCTGCGCTCCGCCTCGGCCGACAGCCTCGCCGTGGTCGACATCAGCTCCGGCGAGATGATCGGCCAGGTCGAGGCCGAGCGCGCCTTCTCGACCGTCCACCCCGGCGCGGTCTACTTGCATCTGGGCCGCTCGTACGAGGTCGCCGAGATGGACCTCGCCGCGCGCCGCGCGATCGTACGGCCGTTCGAGGGCGACTACTACACCCAAGTGAAGAAGGAGACCGAGGTCTTCATCGACTCGGTGCAGGCCCAGCGCAGCGCGCTCGGCGTCGAGCTCCACTTCGGCGCCGTCTCGGTCTCCGAGCAGGTGATCGCCTACCAGCGCAAGCGCCTCGGCGACAACGAGGTGCTGGAGACGATCGCGCTGGACCTTCCCGAGCAGAACTTCGTCACCCAGGCGCTCTGGTACGTGATCGGCGACCGGATGGCGGCGGCGCTGCCCCAGGAGGTGCTGCTCGGCGCCCTGCACGCCTCCGAGCACGGCCAGATCGCCGTGCTGCCCCTGATCGCGATGTGCGACCGCTGGGACATCGGCGGCCTCTCCACCAACGTCCACATGCAGACGGGGAGCGCAACGATCTTCATCTACGACGGGCACCCCGGCGGGATCGGGATCGCCCGGCAGGGCTACGAGGAGTTCGAGCGGCTGGTGGGCGACGCCGATCGGCTGATCCGCGAGTGCCCATGCGACGACGGCTGCCCCTCCTGCGTGCAGAGCCCGAAGTGCGGGAACCTGAACGAGCACCTGGACAAGGGGGGCTCGCTGGAGCTGATGGGCCGGATGCTGAAGGAGGGCCGCCCGCGGGGATGAACCGTCGCGCGGTTCAGGTCTCCGTGATCGGCGCCGGCGAGGGCGACCCCGAGCTGCTGGAGGCCGCCGAGCAGGTCGGCCGGCTGCTGGCCGAAGCGGGTGCAGTGGTCGTCTGCGGCGGGCTGGGAGGCGTGATGGAGGCCGCCTCGCGGGGAGCTACCGGGGCCGGCGGGGTCACGATCGGCGTCATCCCCGGCTCCGATCCAGCCGAGGCCAACGAGCACGTCACCCACGCCGTTGCGACCGGCGTCGGCCAGGCCCGCAACCTCGCCGTCGTCGGCTCGGGCGAGGCCGTGATCGCTGTCGGCGGCGCCTGGGGGACCCTCTCCGAGATCGCATTCGCGCGCAAGCTCGGCAAGCCGGTCGTCGCCCTGAAGAGCTGGGAGCTCCGCGACCGTACCGGCGCCGATCCCGGGATCGTCGAGGTCGAGACCCCCTCAGCGGCGGTCGAGACGGCGCTCAGGGGCC
>DATADX010000006.1:0-43455 GCA_036258315.1 Solirubrobacterales bacterium | reverse complement strand
GTCTCGGGCGAGGAGATGTAGGGCGCGCGCCAGCCGAGGTAGAGGCCGGCGGTGACCGAGGCGAGCACCCCCGAGAGGCCGAGCTCGTCGGCGGGGATGAACGCGGCGTAGGCGGTGAACAGGGAGATCGTCAGCTCGGTGTTCGTGTCGTTGAGGCGGCGGCGGATCTCAGCGACCACGTATCCGACCGCGAGCCCGATCGCGATCCCGCCCGCGGCGGCGCCGACGAACTCGAGGCCGGCGTCGACGATCGAGAAGCTGCCCCCGACCGCGGCGGCGACAGCAACCCGGTAGGTGACGAGCGCGGTGGCGTCGTTGACGAGGCTCTCGCCCTCGATCACGTTGACGAGCCGCCGCGGCGCCCCGACCCCGCGCATGATCGCCGTCGCCGCGACCGGGTCCGTCGGCGAGACGATCGCGCCGAGCGCGAACGAGACCGCCCACGGAAGCCCGATCAGCTCGTGGGCGACGACCGCGACGATTCCGGTCGTCATCAGCACGAGGCCGATCGACGTGAGCGAGATCACCCGCAGGTCCCGGCGCAGGGCCCGCAGGTCGGCGAAGTACGCGGCCGAGTAGAGCAGCGGCGGCAGGAACAGGAGCAGCACGAGGTCCGGGTCGAGGTGGATCTCGGGGATGCCGGGAATCAGCCCGAGCAGGACGCCCCCGATCACGAGCGGAATCGGGTAGGGCACGTTGAGCCAGCGCGCAACCGAGTTGAGCACGGCGGCGGCGATGAACAGCGCCGCGATGAAGATCTGAGGATCGCTCACCGCGCCGAATTGTGCCGCCCCGCACCTGGCCCCGCCCACCCCATAGGCTGCCGGGCGGGATGGACTTCGAGCTGCGCCGCGACGACCTTCACCGAACCCGGTTCACCGACTCCGATCCGCCCGAGCCCGGGGACGGCCAAGCCCAGCTCCGCGTCGAGTCCTTCGGGCTGACGACGAACAACATCACCTACGCGATCTTCGGCGACGCGATGAGCTACTGGGACTTCTTCCCGGGCTCGGAGCAAGGCTGGGGGCGGATGCCGGTCTGGGGCTTCGCGCACGTCAGCGAGTCCCGCCATCCCGACCTGCCGGAGGGCACGCGGGTCTACGGCTACCTGCCTCCCTCGACCGGGGTAGTCGTCGTCCCCGACCAGGTCGACGAGAGGGGCTTCGTCGACGCAGCCCCGCACCGCGCGCCACTTCCCTCGGCCTACCAGGGCTATCGCCGCGTCGACGCCGACCCCGTGCACCGCGACGACCGCGAGCACGAGCAGATCCTCTTCTGGCCGCTCTTCTACACCTCGTACCTGATCGACGACTTCCTCGCCGACGAGGACTTCTGGGGAGCGGACACGATCGTCCTCTCGAGCGCCTCGAGCAAGACGGCGATCATCGCCGCCTACCTGCTCGCCCAGCGCGAGGAGATCGAGCTGGTCGGCCTCACCTCGCCGCGCAACTCCGAGTTCGTCGAGGAGCTGAAGGTCTACGACGCGATCGTCACCTACGACGCGATCGACTCGCTGCCCGGGGACCGCGCCGTATACGTTGACATGTCAGGCGACGGAGGCGTTCGCTCCGGGGTCCACGATCACTACGGCCACCGCCTCGCCCACAGCGCGATGGTCGGAATGACCCACTGGGACAAGATGGCCCAGAGCGGCGACCTCCCGGGCCCGAAGCCGATCTTCTTCTTCGCGCCCGACCGGATCAGGAAGCGCGGATCGGACTGGGGCACGGCGAAGCTGGACGCCAGCGTCGCCGAGGCCTGGCACCCGTTCGCCGACTGGGCCGGCGGCTGGATCGAAGTGGAGCGGGTCGAGGGCAACGACGAGATCGAGCGCGTCTACCTCCAGCTTCTCGACGGCGAGATCGACCCGAAGACGGGTCACGTGGTCTCGCTGCCGGGCTAGGCGAGCGCCGCGCCGCCCTGCCGCTCACGGAGCAGCCGGCGGAGGATCTTTCCCGAGGCCGACTTCGGGATCTCGTCGACGACCTCGACCTCGCGGATCTTCTTGTAAGGCGCCACCCGCTCGGCGACGTAGGCCATCACCTCGTCGGGGTCTAGGTCCTCATCGCCGACGACGAACGCCTTCGGGAACTCGCTGCCGGCCTCGTGCGGGACGCCGATCACCCCCGCGTCCCAGATCTTCGGGTGCGAGACGAGCACCCCCTCGAGCTCGGCCGGCGGGACCTGGTACCCCTTGTACTTGATCAGCTCCTTGAGCCGGTCGACGATGTACGCGTAGCCGTCTGCGTCGATTCGGGCGATGTCGCCGGTCCGGAGCCAGCCGTCCTCGGTGAGCGTCTCGGCGGTCGCCTCAGGCTTCTCCAGGTAGCCGCGCATCACCTGCGGGCCGCGGATCCAGAGCTCCCCCTCCTCCCCCTCCGCGACGTCCTCCCCGGTCTCGGGATCGACCAGCCGCGCCTCGCTGTTCGGGACCAGGGGCCCGACGCTGCCCGGCGGCGTCCGCTCGACCTCGGCCAGCCGGCTCTTGTGGCTGACCGGGCTGAGCTCGGTCATCCCGTAGCCCTGCCGGATCTTGGCGCCGATCCGCTTCTCCGCGCGCTCCGCGAGCTCGGCGTCGAGCGGCGCGGCGCCCGAGATGACGAGCTTCAGCGCAGACAGGTCGCGGTCGCCGACCTGGGGCGCAGTCGCGAAAGCGAGCACCACCGGTGGCGCGATGTGGAGCCAGGTGACGCCGTGCTGCTCGCAGACCTCGAGCAGCTTGTCCAGATCGAAGCGAGGCATCGTCACGATCGTCGCCCCGTTCGCGAGGCCGAGGTTGAGAACCACCGTCTGGCCGTAGATGTGGAAGAACGGGAGCAGTCCGACGAGCGTGTCGTGCTCGGACAGAGGCATCGAGGTGTGGATCTGCTGGATGTTCGCGACGAGGTTGCGGTTGCTGAGTATCACGCCCTTCATCTCCCCCGTGGTCCCGCTCGAGTAGGGGAGCACCGCGAGGTCGTTCGGATCGACGCCGACCTCGGCGGGCACCGCGCCCGCGACGGCGAGCTCGAAGACGCTGTCGTCGCCGTCGCGCTCGAGCGAGCGCACCCATCCGGCTCCAGCCTCCGCGGCGGTATCCCGGAGCGGCTCGATGAGCGGCGTCATCGCGATCACGCCGCGGGCCCCCGAGTCCGCGAGCTGCTTGCCGACCTCGCCAGGGGTGAGCAGCGGGTTGATCGGCGTGACCACCGCGCCGGCGGCGAGGATCGCGTGGTAGGCGATCGCCCACTCCGCGCAGTTGCCGCCGATCAACGCGAGCACCTCGCCCTTGCCGACGCCGTCGCGCTGCAGGCCCGCCGCGAGCCCGTCCACGGCAGCGGCGAGCTCGGCGTAGGTGGTCGCGGCGCCACTCGGGCCGTCGATGATCGCGGGGTGGTCTCCGTGCGCCGGCGCCCCGCCGAGCACGTACTCGGTCACGGTCAGGGGCGGGATCGCCACATCCCGAAGGTTGCTCCTGTAGATCACGCCCCCGGCACCCTAGATCAGGCGGCCAGCAACGAGGCGAAGCGGGCCGCCGCCTTGTCGCCGGCGACGCCGAGATAGAGGTTCGGCTCAATCAGCTCCACCTCGATCACGCACAGCCCGCCGTCGAGGCCGCGGACGAGGTCGACCCGGCAGTAGAGCGGAGCGGCGCCCCCCGAGCCCCGCCCCCCGAGCAGCTCGAGCACCGGCGCGGCGACCGCCTCGGCCTCGGGCCCGGCGCCCTCGAGGGTCCAGCGCGCCCCGTAGCTGTCCTGGACGCGGAAGTCCCCCTCGCGGGGGACCTTGCGCACCGCGTGGGAGAGCCCGCCGCGCAGATAGACGAGGCTGAGCTCGCCCTCGGACTGGACGGTCGTCAGGAAGGGCTGAACGAGCGACGGGGCGCCGATCCGCGCCAGGGCGGGCCCGACGCCGGCCGGGTCGACCAGAGCGAGGTTCATCGCGCCGATGTCGACGGTGGGCTTGACGATGACGCGCTCCCAGCCTCGTCCGGCGGCCTCGGTAGCCGCGCCGGCCGGGTCGCCGGCGTCCGTCCAGATCGTCGGGATCACCGGCACCCCCGCCTCCCCCAGTTGGCGCAGGTAGCGTTTGTCGAGGTTCCAGCCGACCAGGTGAGGCGGGTTCTCGACCTCGGTCACCGGGTGGACGCGGTTCAGCCAGCCACGGAACTCATCGAGGCGCTGGTGGTAGTCCCACGTGGAGCTGATCCAGACCCGGTCGAAGCGCGACCAGTCGGCCGAGGGGTCGCTCCACGCGACCTCCTCGGCCTCGACCCCGAGGCGGTCGAGCTCAGCCGCCACCGGCGGGGCGTCGGCGTCGGGTACCGGCGGACGCTCGCAGGTGGCGATCGCGATCCGCATCGTCGCCTCCAGGCTAGCCGCCGCGGCTACTCGAGCGGCTGCGCCGCCCCGAACAGATATCCCTGCGCATAGTCGACGCCGTACTCGCGGAGCATCGCCGCGGTGTCCCAGTCCTCGACCCCCTCGGCGATCGTGCGCTGGCCGTGCTCGCGGGCGATCCCGACGATCGTCTTCACGACCCGCTGGTCGGCCTCGTCGATGAGCATGTCGGCGATGAACTCCATCGCGATCTTGAGAAAGTCCGACGGGAGGCTCTTCAGGTACGTCATCGCCCCGAAACTGGTGCCGAAGTCATCCAGGGCGAGGCGGCAGCCGAGCCCCTCGAGGCGCTCGCCGAACTCGGCGGCCCGCTCGATGTTCTCGGTCGCGGCCGTCTCGGTGATCTCGAAGATCAGATGGTCGGCGGGGATGCCGGCCGCCTCGGTGAGGGTGGCGATCTCGTCGATCAGCCCCGGATCGTTCATGGAGAGCGCCGACAGGTTGAGCTCGATCATCCGCCCGCGGTCCACGAGGGCGATCGCCTGGCGCAGCATCCAGCGATCGATCTCGGTGATCAGCCCGAGCCGCTCGGCATGCGGCAGGAACTGGTCGGGGAGCATCACCTCGTCCGGTCCCTCGCCACGCATCCGGATCAGGAGCTCCTCCTGCACCTGGCGCCCGCTGCGTAGGTCGATGATCGGCTGGCTGAAGGCCAACAGCTCGTCGCGCTCGATCGCCTGCATGATCCGCCGGCGCCAGGCCAGGTCCCCCTCCTGCAGGTCGGCGGCGTGCAATCGCCGCGAGCTCATGTCCGATGCGATCACCACCACCCCTGCGCAGCGACCCTGCGAATCGAGCACGGAGCGGCTGTTCATCGTGAAGTCGACAGGCCGCCCGTCTCGGTGGCGAACCCGAACGCCCTCGCGAACGTGCGGCCGCCCGCGCGTCGCGGCGTTGAACAAGGAGGCGGCACGTGGCCTCTCGTCCTCGTCGATGAACTCGCTGAAGTGGTGATCGACCAGCTCGTCGGACCGATAACCGAGCGTTGTGCGCGCGGCCGGATTCACGCACGCGACGCGGCCGTCGGGATGGAGGAGGACCATCAGGTCCGTCGATGCCTCCATCAGAGCCTTGTAGACGTCGTCCGCGCTCGGCCTCTTCTGGCCGTGCTCACGGAGCCCCGCCGAATCCATCTGGATCGATGTCCCCCGGTTCGTAGACGTGGTCAGTCCCGTCGCGGCGCGGACTCTATAGCGGAGCGCGCCCAATCGCCATGATTGGGCGATGCAACGACCGACCAATCAGGCCCTCGAGCTGCGCTCGCTGTCGAAGCGCTACGACGACGGCACCTTGGCGCTCGACGCGTTGGACCTCGACGTCCCCGCGGGCAGGTTCTTCGGCCTGCTCGGCCCCAACGGCGCCGGCAAGACGACCCTGATCAGCGCGGTCTGCAACTTGGTCCGGCCCAGCGCGGGCGAGCTGCGCGTGTTCGGCCACCCGGCCGACTGCCTCGAGGCGCGCCGGCTCGTCGGCGTCGCCGAGCAGGAGCCCAACCTCGACCGCTTCCTGACCGTCTACGAGACGCTCCTCTATCACGGCGGCTACTTCGGGATGGAGCGCCACGAGGCCGAGGGGCGCGCCGAGCAGATGATCGACGTGTTCGACCTGCGCGCCAAGCGCGAGGTCCGCGCCCCGAAGCTGTCGGGCGGGATGCGACGCCGCCTCCTCCTCGCCCGCGCCCTTCTGCACGAGCCCCGCCTCGTGATCCTCGACGAGCCGACGGCGGGCGTCGACGTCGAGCTGCGTCACGAGCTCTGGCGCTACATCTGCCGCCTGCACGAGCAGGGAACGACGATCCTGCTCACAACCCACTACCTCGAGGAGGCGGAGGTCCTCTGCGAGGAGATCGCGCTGATCGGCGGCGGCCGGATCATCGCCCGCGACACCGCTGACGGGCTCAAGGAGCGCTACGACGCCGCCAGCCTCGAGCAGGTCTATCTGAAGACCGTCGCCTCGGGCCGCCTTGCGGAGGAGGTCGCGTGAGCGGCCTCCATAGCCTGAAGGAGGTCGCGTGACCGCCGGGCCGATCACCGCGCAGGCGCACCCGTGGCGCGGCTTCTACTGGCTCTGCCGTCGCGAATGCCATCGCGTCATCAGGCTCTGGACGCAGACCACCCTCGCCCCCGTCGTCTCGTCACTCCTGTTCATCGTCGTCTTCGGCCTCTCCCTCGGCGGCCGCATCAACCAGATCGACGGCTTCGACTACGAGATCTTCATCGTCCCAGGCCTGGTCGCGATGGCGATGGCCCAGGCCGCCTACTCCAACAACGCCTCGACGATCTTTCAGGGCCGCTCCGACCGATTCATAGACGACGTCCTCGCCGCCCCGATGCACGCCTGGCAGATGAACCTCGGCTATCTCGTCGGCGGCGCCTTCCGGGCGCTGCTGATCGGCGGTGCGCTCGCCGCCCTCGCCGCCCCGATCACCGGCGCTCCGGTCGAGCACCCGCTCCTCCTGCTCGTCGCCCTGCTGCTCCTCGTCACCGGCTTCGGCTCCCTCGGCACGATCGTCGGCATCTACGCCGAGTCCTTCGACCACACCAGCTTCATCAACAACATCGTGATCCTCCCCCTCACGTTCCTCGGCGGTGTCTTCTACTCCGTCGACCGCCTCGGCAGCCCCTGGGAGGAGATCTCCCACGCCAACCCGCTCTTCTACGTCGTCGACGCCGTCCGCTACGGCTTCCTCGGCACCTCCGACGTCGGCGCCGCGATCTCCTTCGCCGTCCTCGCCGCGATGGCGCTCGCCCTCTACGCCTGGGCGCAGTACCTGTTCACGAGCGGGCGAAAGCTGAAGCCGTAGCAGTCGCACCCCCAACCGGCCGCGGCGATACTGCGGCGGTGCCCTCCGTGATCCACAGCCGCCGCCTCTCCCCCGAGTTCCGCCGGCTCGACACGGTGACGCCTCTCGAGCTCTACTTCGACCTCGTCTTCGTGCTCGGGTTCACCCAGTGCACGGCGCTGATGGTCCACGAGCCGACCTGGGAGGGAATCGCGCGCGGGATGCTGGTGCTCGCGCTGCTCTGGTGGGCGTGGGTCGGGTACGCGTGGCTGACCAGCGTCGTTGAGCCCGAGGAAGGGCTGGTCCGGTTCGCGATGTTCGGAGCGATGGCGGCGCTGCTGATCGTCGCACTCTGCGTCCCCGAGGCATTCGGGGACCGCGCGGTCGCGTTCGCGATCGCCTACGGGCTCGTCCGCGCCGGCCAGATGCTCCTGTTCCTCCTCGCCAGCCGCGACGACCCCGGCCTGCGGCGCTCCGTGCTGATCGTGCTGGCTCCCCAAGTCGTGATCGTGACCGCGCTGCTGCTCGCCGCGTCGGCATTCGACGGTGCAGCCCAGGGAGCGATCTGGGTGCTCGCGATCGTCCTCGACCTCGGCGCGCCGCTCCTATTCGGCCAGGCGGGCTGGAGGCTCGTCCCGGGCCATTTCGCCGAGCGCCACAACCTGGTCATCATCCTCGCGCTCGGCGAGTCGATCGTCGCGCTGGGAGTCGGGGCCGAGGTCGGGCTCAGCGCCGGCGTGATCGCCGCGGCGATCCTCGGGATCGGGCTCAGCTCGGCGATCTGGTGGATCAACTTCGACGTCGTCGCACTCGTCACTCGGGCGCGCCTGCTGCGCGCGCCAGAGGGGCGGGAGCGCAACATCCTCGCCCGCGACTCCTACTCCTACCTTCATTTTCCGATGGTCGCCGGGATCATCCTCGCCGCCTTCGGGCTCGAGGAGGTGCTCGCCCACACCGACGAGCCTCTCCACACCGTCCCCGCCTTCGCTCTGCTCGGCGGGGTCGCCCTCTACCTGCTCGCTCACGTGGCCCTGCGGCTGCGGAACGCGCGGACGGTGAACGTGAACCGGCTCGCGGTCGCGGTGGTCTTGATCGCGCTGTGGCCTCTCGCGCTTGAGGTGTCGGGGCTCGTGACGCTCGTCGTGATCAACGTCCTGCTCTGGGCGATGATCGCGGTCGAGACCAGTCGCTACGACGACAGGCGGTACCGGCTCCGGCACGGGCTCGAGACCGAGATCCCAGGGCCGAGCTCGGGCCCTGGCCCTGAGCGCTGAACAGGACCATCGGCCCAGCCGGCGGCGTGCGGTCCCTGGAGGAGACCGGAGAGGGCACGGAAACTGATCCTCGTTAGACTCGCGCCGCGATGGACTACAGGATCGAGTTGATCGCGGTCCCGGTCTCGGATGCCGATCGCGCCAAACAGTTCTACGTCGAGCAGGCCGGCTTCAACGCCGACCACGACCACGCAGTCAGCGACGATCTACGCTTCATCCAGCTCACCCCTCCCGGCTCAGCCTGCTCGATCGCGATCGGGGACGGGATCAGCGACATGGAGCCCGGCTCGATGCAGGGGCTGCAGATCGTGGTGGACGATGCCGAGGCCGCCCGCGCCGAGCTCGCCCGGCGCGGCGTCGAGGTGAGCGATGTCGAGAAGATGCCCTGGGGCGACTTCGTCTACTTCAGCGACCCGGACGGCAACGGCTGGGCGCTGCAGGCGATCCCGCCGAGGGACTAGCCGGCCCGACCACCGACCGAGGTGCGGAGGGCACGGTCATACGCCCGGGCCACCGCCTCCACCGAGTGGTCCACGTCCTCGACCGTCGTCTGCCAGCTGCATACCGAGATCCGGATGCAGCGCCGTCCGCGCCAGGTCGTCGCGCTCATCCAGCAGGCGCCGTCCTGCTGGATCTCGGCCACGACCCGATCGGTGAGCTCGCCGTCGCCGCGCGGCGAGACGAGCACCTGGTTGAGGCCGTGGGCGAGAACCTCGAAGCCGTCCCGCTCGCCGAGCAGCCGCGCGAATCGGTCCGCGCATGCGCAGAGACGGTCGGTGAGCTCGGCGACGCCACTCCGCCCGAGAGAGCGCAGTGCGGCGTAGACCGGCAGCGAACGCGCGCGACGCGAGAACTCGGGGGTCCAGTCGATCGGCTCGCGGACCGGCTCCCCCTGCTGCAGGTAGCTCGCAGTCACCGCCATCGCGCCTCGGTGCGCATCCGCATCGGCGACGAAGGCCATTCCGCAGTCGTAGGGGACGTTCAGCCACTTGTGCCCGTCCGTCGCCCACGAGTCGGCGCGGTCGTGGCCGCGCAGGAGCTCGCGGTGGGTCGGGCTCGTATGCGCCCAGAGGCCGAAGGCGCCATCGACGTGCACCCAGGCGCCAGCCTCGCGGGCGGCGTCGCAGACCTCATCGAGAGGGTCGACCGCCCCGGTGTTGACGTTCCCCGCCTGCGCGCAGACGATCGTCGGGCCGCGCTCGCCGCGGAGCCGGTCCGCGAGCGCATCCGTCCGCATCGCGCCGCGGGCGTCGCTCTCGACGGGTTCGACGCCGGCGACGCCGATTCCAAGCAGCCGGAGCGCCCGGTCGACGGTGACATGGCGCTCCTCGCCGACGAGCACGCGCAGCTTCGGGGCGCCGCTCAGGCCGTCACGCTCGACGTCCCAGCCCGCCTCGGCGAGGACGCGGTGGCGGGCCGCCGCGAGAGCCGTGAAGTGGGCCATCTGGCAGCCGGTGACGAGGGCGAACGAGGACCCCTCCGGAAGGCCGAGCAGGTCTATCAGCCAGCCGCCGGTGATCTCCTCGATCGCGGCGATGGCGGGAGTCGGGCTCGCGAGCCCGGCGTTCTGGTCCCACGCGCTCGCCATCCAGTCGGCGGCGATCGCGACCGGCAGCGCTCCCCCGATCACGAAACCGAAGAAGCGGGGTGAGCCCATCGCGGTGATCCCGGGGTCCGAATCCGCGACCAGCTCGTCGAGCACCTGCCGCGGATCGAGGGGCGAGTCGGGCAGGGTCGAGTGGAGCACCTCGCGCGCGGCGGCGGGATCGAGCTCGGGTCGGACCGGCCGCTCCGGCACCGAGTCGAGATAGCTCGCCGCGTGCTCAGCTGCGGCATCCAGAAGCTCGCTCACGGGGAAACCTCCATGTTCGCCTGGGCGCGAGGCTAGACGATCAGGACGAGCTTCCCGCGCGCCCTGCCGGACTCGAGCTGGGCGTGGGCATCGGCCGCACGGGCCAGCGGGAACGTCGCTTCGACCGCGACCTCGAGGCGGCCGGAGTCGGCGAGCGAGGCGAGGGCCTCGAGCCCGGCGTAGTCGGGCTCGACCAGGATCCCGGTCACCCGCTTCGATTGCGCGGCCCCCGCGGCGAACACCGCCTCGCTCGCGCCGGAGGGGACCTCGATCAGGAGGCCGCCCTCGCGCAGGGTGCGCAGCGAGCGCAGCCCGTAGTCGTCGCCCCCGACGAGATCGACGACGACGTCGACGTCGGAGACGATCTCGTCGAAGGGGCGCGCCGCGTAGTCGACCGCCTCGTCGACGCCCAGGCCGCGGAGGAACTCGTGCTTCTCGGCCCGGGCCGTACCGATCACGTAGGCGCCGCGGGCCTTGGCGATCTGGACGGCGAGGTGCCCCACCCCGCCTGCGGCGGCGTGGATCAGGACGCGGTCGCCCTCCCCAACCCCGGCTGTGTCGACCAGCGACTGCCGGGCGGTCAGGCCCGCGAGCGGCAGGGCGCCCGCGTGGACGTCGTCGAGCGATTCGGGTGTGGACGCGAATTGGCGCGAAGGGGCGGTGACGTACTCGGCATAGGCGCGCGCGAGCCGGGGGAACCAGGGCATCCCGAAGACCCGGTCGCCGGGGGCGAACCTGGTGACGCCGTAGCCGACCTCCTCGACCGTGCCGGCCACGTCCCAGCCGAGGATCAGCGGCGGATCGCGCTGGATCGCGGGCAGATACGGCGCCGAGCGGGTCTTCCAGTCGACAGGGTTGATCCCGGCCGCTGCGACCCGGACCAGCACCTCGGTCGGATATGGCCCCGGGCGCTCGACCTCGCGCAGCTCGAGCACCTCGGGCCCTCCATGCTCGCGCGCGACCACCGCCTGCATCGGCTCAGTATTCCTCGATCACCTTAACGGTGAGCGCCTCGATCGACGGCAGCACGATGGCCGCCATCGCGAGCGACTCCGCGTCCGGCGGGAAGTGCTCGTTCGGAACCGCGATCACCGTCATCCCTGCGGCCGCCGCCGAGCGGATCCCGTTCTGGGAGTCCTCGATCGCGGCGCAGCGTTCGGGATCGACGGAGAGGCGGCGGGCGGCCTCGAGATAGACGTCCGGTGCCGGCTTGCCGCGGGCGACCTCCTCGGAGGAGACGGTGGCCGCGAAGAACGGCCCGAGCCCGGAGACCTCGAGCACGAGGTCGATCACCCCTCGATTCGAGGAGGTCGCGAGCGCCAGCGGCCAGCGAGCGGCGGTCCGCTCGACCGCCTCCCGGGCGCCCGGGAGGAGCGGCAGCCGCTCCCGGTAGCGCTCGGCGACCCTAGTCGCCACCTCCCGCGAGATCCGCTCGAGCGGTACGTGGACGCCGAGCTCCTCGGCCAAATATCGAGACCACTCGAGCGAGCTCATCCCCATCATCGCCCTGGTCGCCTCTTCACGCCAGCGCCCGCCGTGCTCGGGCACGTACTCACGGCGGACCTCGTCCCAGACCTGCTCGGAGTCGACCAGGACCCCGTCGAGGTCGAATGCGACCGCTTCGACTGGCATCGGCCGGGATTCTCGCGCCTAGCCTGGGCGGCTTCGCGACTCTTCGACCACGCGACGAGGGAGTCGCGCTCTACGGGCTCAGGTGGTGGGAGCTGAGCCCGGTGGAGATGGAGGCGCCGAGATTCGAACTCGGGTGTTCGGTCACGAAACGGTCAGCGTCTACAGGCATAGCCGGCGCTTTGGTCTCGCTCCGCGGGTTCCGCTGCCGGCGGGAGATCCCTCGGAGCCAAGTCCCTTTGATTTCCCCTGGCGGTCGGGACGGGCCGCCCGGGTGAGCCCGATTCTGAAGCCGTTGCCCCTCCCCTCGGGCGAGGGAGAGCCGACTCTTGCTACTTAGGTACTAGCTAAGCCGCAAGGGCGAACTCATGGTCCGCACGTATTGGTTGGTCCCGGTGTTTAACGAGGCCTCCGGGAACCTCGACCTGCAACTGAACGCACGAATGACCAAATCGAAGCCAATTTCGCCCCCGTGCTATGTAAATGCATGGTAGCCCGCCTCGACAGCGTGGACAGGGAAAGCGCAGGAAATCTGGCCACCCGGACCATGAGAATGCCGGTCGTGGGACCTAGATTGCCGGGATGCTCGCCTCGAGGGGCACGTTGCTGACCCGCGGAACCCAACGCTCGCGCGGTCGCTGGCGAGCCGCGCGCGAGGCCATCCCTGCGAAGCCGCTGGTAGGCGTCACCACCTCGGAGGTGCGGAGCGCCGAGGACGTCCGCCCCATCAAGGAGGGGGAGCCGCCGCGCCACGAGATGGCGCTGGGATTGACCTACATGCGCACGCTGGAGCGCGCGGGAGCGGTCCCCGTGGTGCTGCCGCCGCTGGGCGCCGACTCGATCAACCCGCTGTTGGACCACGTCTCCGGGCTCTGCCTGTCGGGCGGGCCCGACCTCGACCCGAAGACGTATGCCGCGAAGGCCGATCCCGAGCTCGGCCCGACCTGGCCGGAGCTCGACTTCGTCGAGCTCGCCGTCGCGCGCGGCGCCGACGTCCGCGACCTGCCGGTGCTCGCGATCTGCCGGGGCATGCAGGCCCTGAACGTCTCGCGCGGCGGCACGCTGCTCCAGCATCTCGGCGAGGGTGAGATCCTCCACCGCCAGGACGCCGCCGCCGACAGGCTCACCCATCCGGTGCGGATCGAGCCGGGCAGCCGGCTCGCCGAGATCGTCGGCACGACCTCGATCGACGTCAACTCCTTCCACCACCAGGCGCTCGACGAGCTCGGCGAGGGCCTGCGCCCGGTCGCATGGTCGCCCGACGGAGTGATCGAGGCGGTCGAGGCGATCGACCGCGACGAGTTCATGATCGGCGTACAGTGGCATGCAGAGTGCCTATCTGCCGTCGACGGCCAGCTCGAGCTGTTCAAGGCGTTCGTCAGCGCCGCGAACTCCCACGCGGGTAACGGAAGGCGCTAGTGGCCGAGACGCGCCGCACGGAGCCGGCCCCCGCCGAGGTGGCGGCGACCCTGCCGGACTGGGCCGAGTGGGCCGGCGAGCACGAGGCCGGTCCCTACTCGCTCGGCGTCGAGGAGGAGGTGATGCTGGTCGAGCCGGGCTCCTGGGAGCTCGCCTACAGGATCGAGGACGTGCTCGCGGCCGCCCCCGCCCAGGTCGTCGAGCACCTCAACGCCGAGACCCACGGCTCGGCGGTCGAGCTCCAAACGGTCGTCCATCCGGACGTCGGCAGCGCGGTCGCGGAGCTCGCCGGCACCCGCCGCGCGCTCGGCCACACGCTCGAGAGCCTCGGAATGCGCGCGGTCGGCTCCGGCACGCATCCCACCGCCACCTGGCAGGACGTGGTCGTCTCGCGTGGCGAGCGTTACCGCGACGTCTACTCGTCGATGCGCGAGCTGGCGCGCCGCGAGCCGACCTTCGCCCTCCATGTCCACGTCGGCGTGTCCGATCCCGAAACGGCGATCCAGGTGATGAACGGTATGCGCGTCTGGCTCCCGGTCCTGCTGGCGCTGTCGGCGAACTCTCCCTTCTGGCAGGGCCGCGACAGCGGCCTCGCCTCGTCGCGGACGCCGGTCTTCCAGGCATTCCCCCGGGTCGGGATCCCGCGCGAGTTCGCCGACTACGCGGACTACGTCGACGCCGTCGACATGCTGATCCGCTCCGAGGCCGTGCCCGAGCCCACCTACCTGTGGTGGGACGTCCGCCCCCAGCCGAAGCTGGGGACGGTCGAGGTGCGGATCATGGACGCCCAGACGAGCCTCTGGCAGACCCGCGCGCTGGTCGCGCTCGTGCAGTGCCTATGCCGGCTCGAGGCCGAGGGGCTGCACAGCTCGCCACGGGCGATCCACGCCGCCGAGGCACTCGCCGAAAACCGCTTCCTGGCCTGCCGCGACGGGGTCGAGGCGCGACTGATCCAGCCCGACCAGGACCGACGCGTCTCCGTCGCCGAGCTCACGGACGAGCTCGTCGACGCCTGCGTGCATCACGCGCGCGCGCTCGGCTGCGAGCCCGAGCTGGCCTCCGTCACGAGGCTCTGCCGCCGCAACGGCTGCACGAACCAGCTCGCGATCGCGCGCCGCGTCCGCGACCTTCCGAAGCTCGTCGAGGTGCTCGCCGACGAGTTCATCGACTAGCGGAACAGCGGCCCAGCGCCGGCTACGCCAGCACCCACGTGTCCTTGGCGCCGCCCTGGCGCGAGCTGTTGACGACGAGCGACCCCTTCTGCAGGGCCACCCGCGTGAGCGCGCCAGGGGCAATGGTGTCCCCGATCGCGAACGCCCGCAGATCGATGTGGCGGGGCTCCAGCGCGGCCCCGAACACCGTCGGATGCGAAGAGAGCGTAACCGTCTCCTGGGCGACGAAGCGCTCTGGGGCCGTGGTGATCTCGCCGGCGACCGCCTCGAGCTCCTCGCGGGTGCCATCGCGGCAGATGATCACCCCGGCGCCGCCGTAGCCGCCACGCGGCTTCACGACCAGGTCGCCGAGCTGCCCGAGCACCTCCTCGAGCACGTCCGCATCCTCGAGGTCGTAGTCCCGCACGGCGGGCAGCTGCGGCTCCTGCCCGAGATAGAAGCGGACCATCTCGCTCACATGGCCGTGGGTGAGCTTGTCGTCGCCGATTCCGGCGCCGGGCACGTTGACGATTCCGAGATGCCCGCGCCGAAGGGGCTCCAGCATGGCCTCGCCGAGCCAGGTCGCGGTCCCCGTCTCGTCGCTGAACCGGTCCTCCCCGGTGCGCAGATAGACGACCTGGAGCTCGGTCGGGCGGCCCGGCCCGTGCGCGTAGAGCCGACCGCGGCGGACCGCGAGCTGGCCCGGGCTCACGAGCGGGATCCGCATCTGGGCGGCGAGCGTCCGATGCTCGAACCAGGCGGCGCTGAGCGGACCGTCCGAGAGCAGCGCGGCGCTCGGATCCCCTCCTCCCTCCGGCGCGGCCCCTCTGATCACGCGGCGAAGCGCCTCGAAAGCCGGCGCGACGGCGAGCCTCGCCTCGGCCGGATCGAACCCGAGCGCCTCGTCGACGGCGACGCGCGCGGCGGCGGCGTAGGCGAGGCCCGACGGTGTCCGCGCGTTCTCCTCGAGGGCGCGAAAGCGGCCGTCCGCGCCGCGGACCAGGTCGAACCCGACCACCGGCGCGTGGCGGCCATGAATCTCGACACCCATCAGCCCGGGCTCGAAGCCCTCCGCACCCTCGATCACCCTGGCGGGGAGAACCCCGGCCTCGACGATCCGGCGGTCGCCATACGCATCGGCGATGAACGCGTTGACCGCGCGCGCGCGCTGGCGCATGCCCAGCACGAGCCCGTGCCATTCGGCCGCCTCGAGCACCCGCGGCACCGGATCGACGTGGAACGGCGCCGGACCGCCCTCGGCCGTGCCGAAGCTGACGCCGCGCCGGTCGAGGCCCTCGCGGGTGCGTTCGGCGATCGCCCCGAGGTCCGCCTCCGCCAGCTCGCCCATCAGGCCCGCGTAGGGGGGCCGCGGGGACCCCGTCTCGGTCAGCGCCTCGTCGTAGAACTCCGGCAGATAGGGAGGGACGTACCCGACGCCGGCGCCGCTCGGATCCGCGCCCTTCATGTGACCAGGTTAGGCGACCAGCGCCGGGCGAGCGGGCTCTTCCAGAAGCTTGTGATCCTGCCTGCTTCGGCATCGAAGCCGCCCGACATCAGGGTTGCTGAAGGGCGCCAGCTACCGTTTCCTTCGATGGAAGCGGAGCAGTATCCCAACCGAGACCTGGAGCCGATTCACCCCGATTCGGGGCGCCGTGAGGGCCTGCTCAAACGCGTCGGTGGGGCGGCGTTGGCCGCGGGACTCCTGCTCGCCAAGTTCGGCGCCAAGGCGAAGGTGCTGCTGTTCGCGCTGCCGAAGCTGAAGCTGTTCACGACCTCTGCGTCGATGCTCGTCTCGATCGTCGCCTATCAGCTGATCTTCGGCTGGGCCTTCGCCGTCGGGTTCGTGCTGCTGCTCCTCCTGCACGAGCTCGGGCACGTGATCCAATTGCGCCGTGAGGGCGTCGAGGCCTCGGCGCCCATGTTCATCCCCTTCCTCGGCGCCGTGATCTCGGCCAAGTCGCTCGGCAAGGACGCGGGCGCGGAGGCCCGCGTCGGCCTCGCGGGGCCGGTGCTCGGCTCAATCGCGACGCTGATCCCGCTCGCGCTCTGGTTCGCCACCGGCGATGACCTCTGGAGGGCGCTCGCCTACATCGGCTTCTTCCTCAACCTCTTCAACCTGCTCCCGGTGCTGCCGCTCGACGGCGGTCGGGCGATGGCGGCGCTGTCGCCATGGGTCTGGTTCGCCGGCTTCGCAGGGCTGCTGGCGCTGACCTTCTTCTTCCCGAACCCGATCCTGCTGCTGGTGATCCTGTTCGGGGGTTTCGAGAGCTGGCGCCGCTGGAAGGCTCGCAACGCCCCGGAGGCGCGCGCGTTCCACGACATCCCGACGCGGACGCGGGTGCTGGTCGCCTTCACCTACCTCGCCCTCGCCGCCCTCCTCGCCGTCGGGGTCTCGGAGACCTACTTCGAGCGCAGCCTCAGCGACGTCTGAGGGCTCTACCGGAGCCTGAGCTTGGGCTGGATCTCGCGCAGGAGCTCGCCCGGCATCCCCGGGACCTCCGCGAGATCGTCGAACGAGTCGAAGCCGCTCTGACGCTCGCGGTATGTGATCACGCGGGTCGCCTGCGTGACCGAGAAGCCGAGCTCGCGCAGATCCTCGAAGGTCGCCTGGTTCAGATCGAGCTCGTCGCCGGCCCCGCTGTTCGGTGACGGTTGCGCCCGCTCCTCATCCGTCCCGGCCCCCTCGTCGGGCTCCCCCTCCGCTTCCTCGGAGCCGCCCCCTCCGAGGATCCGGCCGAGCAGGCCGGGACCGCCCTCGCGCTCGTCCTCGTCCTCCTCGCCGCGAAGCGGGTCGCCTGCGCCGCTGTCTGCGGCGGTTCCCTCCGAGCTCTGCCGGGCCGGCTCAGGCGCCGTGGTCGCGGGGACCGGCGCGTCGGAGACGCTCGGCGCCGGTGCGATCGGGTCGGAGGCCGGGCGCACCGTCGAGGCGGCGGCGGCCTCGGCGGCGCGGGCACGCCGTTCGGCCTCCTTTGCGCGCTCCTCGGCCTGCGCGACCTTGTCCAGCACCTCTCGCAGGCGCCGCTCGCGCTCGGCTTCCTCGGCCTTGAGGCGTGCGAGGCGCTCGGCGTGCGCGGCTCGCTGCTCCGCCTCCTTGGCGCGCTCCTCGACCTCCTTCAACCGCGAGTAGGCCCGCTCCATCGCCCGCTCGCGCTCCCGGCGCTCGGCGAGCAGCCGGCGCTCGGTCTCCTCGATCTCGATCGCGAGACGGCTGCGCTTCACCTCGACCTGCGGCTCGGCGCGGGCCCCCGGTTCGGTGCTGAGGCCCTCCTCGCCCTCGCCGCGCTGCTCGCCGCCGGGCTCCTCGGCCTCGATCCGCGGGCTCAGCGCTGCCTCGCGCCTGGCCTGCTCGGCGGCGGCGCGAACCCGCTCGTCGGCGTCGCGCCGGGCCTCTTCGATCGCGGCCCGGGTCCGGTCCTCGACCTCGCGGCGCACGCGCTCGGATTCCTCGCGCGCCCGCTGCTCGCTCTCGAGGCGCATCCGCTCCGCCGCCTCGCGCAGCCGCACCTCGGCCTGTTCACGGGCCTCCTGCTCGGCCTGGCGGCGGGCCTGGTCGGCCGCCATCTTGATCAGCTGCTCGGTCTCGCCCTTCGCCCGCCTCACCCGCTCCTCGGCCTCCCTCTCAAGCTCCTCGGCCCGGCGCAACCGTGCGTCCGCCTCGGCGTGCACCCGCTCCTCGTCCTCCTCCCGCGTGATCGGCTCGTCCGGCTCGCCGGCGATCCGGTCGATTTCGTCGGCAGGCGGTGGAGTCGGTATGGCGGGGGTCGGCGGGGCGGGCGCCGCGTCGTATGCGGGGCGATCCGGGATGTCGGGCAGGGACTGAACGGGCGGCGGCGCCGATTCCAACGGCGCGGTCTCCGCCTCGTCGGTCCCCTCGGCATCCGGCTCCGCCGCAGAGCCCTCCTGCGCCAGCCTGTCGATCTGATCCTGCAGCGACCCACTGATGGACGCCTGAGCGGGCTCCAACTCCTCCTCGGCGGCGGGCTCCAACTCCTCCTCGGCGGCGGGCTCGTCGGCCGCGGGCATCTCGTCGGGCTCGGGCTCCCCGCCCTCAGGCGCCTTCCGAGCGAAGCCTCCGGGGGCCGTCTCGGGCTCCGGCGCGATCGGGGTCAGTGCGTGCTCGTCCCTCGGCGCCGAAGCCTCGGCGTCCTCTTCCGGCTCCCACGCCTCTTCCGGCTCCCACGCCTCTTCCGGCTCTGGCTCGAGCTCCTCTGAGGGCCGCTCCTCGGCTTCGGAGTCCTCGCTCGGTTCGAGCTTTCGCTTCGCGGCGGGAACCCACTCCCTCGCGCCGTGCTCCTCGTCGGCTTCCGCCACCGTCTCGGCGGCCGCGGATTCCTCCGCGGTCTCGACGGCGGTGGCGCCCTCGCGATCGTCGTCGCTCCTCGACCCGGCCTGGGCTCCGAGCGCCGCGGCGGCCGCCGCGGCCCCGGCCACCGGCGCGGCCGCCTTCTCCTCGCTCTCGTCCCCACCCTCGTCCTGCTCGGCGGGCGCCGCGCTCGCGGTCGGGTTCGGGCGCCGCAGAGCGCGGCGCCTCTTACGCGCCTCCTTCCGGCTCTGGCGTTCCGCGCGGCGGCGGCGGCGCTCCTCCTCCCAGGCGCGGCGCTCCTCCTGCTCCTCGCGGCGCTTCTCACTCGCCTTGCGCTCGCGCGCGGCGCGCTTTTCCAGCTTCTTCTGCTTGCGGCGCTCGCTGCGGGTCAGCTTCGCCTCGTCCTTCGCCTCGGCACCGGTCTCCGCCTTGGCCTCGTCCTTCTCCTGCGCGGTGACCTTCTGGTCGTCGCCCTTCGCATCGGCGCCCTTCGCGTCACCGCCCTTCTTGCTGGCGCCCTCCTGATTTCCACTGCGCCGCCTGCGGGCCGAGTAGAGGAGGACGACCAGCAACAGGACCAGCAGCCCGACGATGATGTAGACCTGCGTCGGGTTGTCGGAGACGTAGTCCTCGAGGTCCTCGAAGATCGCGGCCGTATCGATAGCGGCAAGCTTCATTGCGCCCAATCTTGACACGGACCGCTGCTTCTACGTGTAGCCGCGGATTCCCCCGGTGGACACCTGGCCCCTAGCCGAGCCGCTGCTTGAAGTCCCGCTCGACCTCGCGGCGGGTGTCTCGCTCCTGGATCTCGCGCCGGCGGTCGCGCCCTTCCTTGCCGGTCGCGAGGGCGAGCTCGACCTTCGCCCGCGGCCCCTTGAAGTAGATGCGGGTGGGCACGAGGGTCAGGCCGCGCTCGGCCGTCTTCCCGATCAAACGCTCGATCTCGCGCCGGTGCAGGAGCAGCTTCCGCGGCCGATCGGGGTCGTGGTTCTGCGAGCTGGCAGGGAGGTAAGGCGGGATGTGGGCTCCCCGGAGCCACACCTCGCCGTCGTCGATCACCGCATACGCCTCGTTGATCTGCGCCTTCCCGTCGCGCAGCGACTTCACCTCGCTGCCGCGCAGCTCGATCCCGGCCTCGAACCGCTCGAGCAGCTTGAACTTGTGGCGCGCGCGGCGGTTGGTCGCGACGTCACCGCCCTCGGCGGCGCGCCGCTTCTTCGATTTCTTGCTCACCGGCGCTCCCGGTCCGCCGGGAACAGGTCCACTCTCCCCCGCGGCGCATCGACCCCGTCGACGCCGACGGTGACAGCGTCGCCGATCCTCACCACGCCTCCGCCGCGCCCGCCGACCAGCATCGTCTCCGTCTCGTCGAGCTCGTAGCGCTCGCGGCCGCCGATCCTTCGCGCTGGCAGGAAGCCCTCGTAGACGTCAGCGAGCGCGCCGCCGAAGCGGATGAAGGCGCCGGCGTTGATCACTCCAGAGACCTCGCCCTCGAATTCGGCGGCGTGTCCCCGCTCGAACAGCTCTCGCTCGAGCACGAACGCCGCGCAGATGTCGTCGGCCTGCCGCTCGAGCTTGGACGCGTCACGCTCCCGATCCGAGCACCAGACCCCGGCCTCGCCCAGCTGCTCGGCGCGCGGCGGGCGTTCACCGGCGCCGACCACCGACAGCAATCCGCGGTGGGCGATCAGGTCGGGGTACCGCCTGATCGGCGAGGTGAAGTGGACGTAGGCGGGGCTGCCCAGCCCGGCGTGACCGAGGTTGCGGTCGCTGTACTGAGCCTGTTTGAGCGATCTGAGCACGAGCGATGTATACGCCTCCAGGCCGTGCCCGCGGCGGGCGGCCTCACGGGTCGCCAGCCTGCTCGCCTCGACCGCGATGCGGCCCGCCTGGCTCGGCGAGAGGTTCTTGGGGAGCGGCGGCGTCGGGATCTCCAACGCGGCGAGCTGGGCGATCAGCCCGGCCACGCGGTCGGGGTCGGGCTGCTCGTGGACGCGGTAGAGGGTCGGAACCCGCTTGCGCTCGAGCAGCTCGGCGACCCGCTCGTTGGTGAGGACCATCAGCTGCTCGATCAGGCTGTGCGATTCCGTCTGCACGATCGCGTGCGCCGCCGTCACGTGGCCGTCCTCGAACACGAACTCGGGCTCGGCGCTGCTCACCTCGAGCGCCCTTCCGGCTCGCCGCTCCCGGAGCGCGGCAGCGGTGCGGCGCGCCAGCGTCAGCGTCCCGGCGACGTGCTCCGGGGCGGCGCGCCGGCCGGCGAAGATCTCGTCGAGCTCGTCGTAATCGAGGCGGACGTCGGAACGGATCCGGCTCCGGTAGAAGCGGGCCGACCGTGTCTCGCCGCCGTCGCTCAGCTCGATCTCGGCCGTGACGGTGAGGCGCTCGGTCCCCGGGGTGAGGCTGCACGCGTCGCTGGAGAGGGCGGGGGGCAGCATCGGGACGACGCTGGCGGGGACGTACGTCGAGTTGGCGCGCCGATAGGCCTCCCGGTCGAGTGGGCTGCCGGGGCGAACGTGGGCGGCGACGTCGGCGATGTGGACCCAGAGCCGTACTCCACCGTCGGTCTCCTCCGCCGAGACGGCGTCGTCGAAGTCGCGCGCGGTCGCCGGGTCGACGGTCAGGGTCGGAAGCTCAGTCAGGTCGCGGCGCGCGCCGCGGTCCCCGGGAGGGCTCGCGGCCGCCTCACGCGCCTCGGTGTCGAGCTTCGGTCTGAAGCCTGCCTCGAGCTCGCGCTCGCGCAGCAGGGCGGCGACCACGTCGGCGGCCCGGTCCGGGCGGCCGAGGTCCGCGAGCACCCGGGCCCGCCCACCCTCGAGCTCGACGAGCGCCATTCGCCCAGGGGAGATCCGCTTGCCGCCCCCGAGCGAGATCCGGCCGCCTTGCTCGAACAGCGGCTCGGCGACCAGGAAGCGGCCCCGCTTGGAGGTGACGACGACGCGGGTCTCGCCGCGGTGGCGCCGCGAAGCGCTCATCGCGCCGACGCTACTCGCCGCTCGGCTTCGGAGCAGCGGTGCCGGATACATCCCCGGCGGGGAGATCCGCCGCGAGCACCTCGAGCGCCTTCTGGAGGCCCTCATCCGGCTTCGTCTTCGGGATGTCGCGTGCCGGCACCTCCGGCTCGATTCCCTTGCCGGCGAGTGAGACGCCGTCGCGGGTCAGGTACTCCCCCACCGTCAGGTCGAGCGCGCCGCCGTTGTCGAGCTCGATCACCTCCTGGAAGACACCCTTTCCGAACGAGGTCTCGCCGACCACGTCGGCGAGCCCGGCGTCGTCGAGCGCGGCGGTGAAGATCTCGGAGGCGGAGGCCGTGTCGCCGTTGATCAGGACAACGATCGGCCGCGGCGGCAGCGCGTCGCCCTCTGCCTCGTAGGTGTGGTCCGGCTGAGTGCGGCCCTTGGTCGTGACGATTACGCCGTCCTCGACGAAGGTGCTCGACGTGAGCACGGCCTCGGTGAGCAGCCCGCCACCGTTGCCGCGCAGGTCGATGACAAGCCCCTCGGCGCCCCGGCCCTCGAGCCGCCGGACGGCGTCGCGCAGCTCGCCGTGGGCGCCCTCAGAGAACTGGAGCAGCCGCACGTAGCCGACCGGAACCCCGCCGGCCTCATTCAGCTTCGACTCGACGGCGGGGACGGACAGCTCGGCGCGGGTCAGCGTGTAGTCGCGCGGGTTCTCGCTCGGAGGGCGGATCACGGTCAGCGTCACCTCGGTGCCCGGAGGCCCCTTGATCTCCGCGGTCGCCAGGTCCGAGTCCTGGCCGGCGATCGACTTGCCGTCGACCGCCGTGATGATGTCGCCCTCGCGGATCCCGGCCCGCTTCGCCGGGGAGTCGTCGAACACGGTGGAGACGCGAAGGCCCGGCTTCACCTCGGTGACAGTCAGCCCGACCCCCGAGAACCGGCCCTCGGTGGACTCCTTGAAGCGCGCGTAGGCGTCGGGCCCGAAGTAGTGCGAGAAGCGGTCATCGAAGCGCTGACGAAGGTCGCCGACCATCCCCCTGACCGAGGCATCGTTGAGCTCGTCGGAGTCGACCTCGCGGAAGTACTTGTCGGTGATCACATCGAGGGCGTTGGAGCTCAGCTCGGCGTCGTCGGAGCCGAACAGGCCGCCGGCGAAATCACCGAACGAGCTGGAGCGCTCGCCGGCGCTCGCGCCCACGAAGAAAGCGACGATCACGACAACCGCCACCAGGAACGGCCGCAGGGCTGCGCTCAAACGCGGAGGAAGCGGCGCAGCGTCAAGCCACTGCCGATCGCCGAGACTGTCATGGCCGCTAGGAGCAGCAAGACAGTCAGCTTAGTGAAGGCGATCGTGTTCTCGGCCGTGACGAGGTTGAACGTGTCGGCCAGCGGGTCGACGACGGTCTCCTTGCCGAGAAACAGGATGAAGACGGCGACGAGGCCTCCGATCAGGCCGCAGACGATCCCCTCGACGACGAACGGCCAGCGGATGAACCAGTTGGTCGCGCCGACGAGCTGCATCACCTCGACCTCGCGACGGCGCGCGTAGATCGAGAGGCGGATCGTGTTGCCGACTAGCAGCAGCGATGCGACGAGGAGCAGACCGGCGACGATCGTCAGGCCCCACTTGAGCGCTCCGGTGACCTTGGTGATCGTGTTCGCCTCCTCGCGCGACTCGCCGACCTCCTCGATCACCGGGCTGATCGGCTGAGGCGTCCCGTCGGCGCCGGGCGGCATCAGCGCCGCGCTGATGCTCGGCAGGTTGTCGAGATCGTCCGGCTTGATGTTGAACGAGGCCGGCAGCGGGTTGTGGCCGCCGGGCAGCTGGGCGGTCAGGTCCTCCTGGTCCTTCGCCTCGAGACGATCCCGGAGGATCGCCATCGCCTCGTCCTTGTCGACGTACTCGACCTCGGCGACGTGCGGCAGGCCCTGGATCGTCGTCTCAAGCTCAGTCGTCTCCTCCGGGGTCGCGTCGTCATAGAGATAGACGTTGAGGCTGACCTGGTCGCGGACCTCCTCGGTCTTGCCGCTCGTCGCCTGGATCACGGGGACGAGCACGCCGAGCAGGACCATCGTCACCGCGACGGTGACGATCGCGGCGGCGCTGGGGGCGGCGGAGCGGCGCAGCGCGCGCAGCCCCTCGCCGATGAAGAAGAACACGCGTCCCATTCCGCCCGCCTAGTAGCGCTCTTCCTCGACGCCCAGCTCGGCGCGGACGCGGGCCGCGAACTCGCGAGTCGACTCCTCGTCGGTGTACATGCCGGCCGACTGGTCGCGGACGACGCGGCCGTGGTCGAGACCGATCACGCGGCGGCGCATCTTGTTGACCAGTTCGCGGTCATGGCTGACGACGAAGACGGTGGTCCCGGTCCGGTTGATCCGGTAGAGCAGCTGCATGATCCCGACGGAAGTGGCCGGGTCGAGGTTCCCGGTCGGCTCGTCGGCGAGCAGCAGCGGCGGGTGGTTGACGAACGCGCGCGCGACCGCGAGGCGCTGCTGCTCTCCGCCTGAGAGCTGATCGGGGAGGCTCTTGGTCTTGTCGGCGAGGCCGACGAGGCGCAGGGCGTCGGGGACCTTCTTGCGGATCTCCCCGCGCGAGGCGCCGATCACCTGAAGGGCGTAGGCGACGTTGTCGTAGACGTTGCGGTCGGGGAGCAGCTTGAAGTCCTGGAAGACGGTGCCGATCCGGCGGCGCAGCTGCGGGATCCGGTCGCGGCCCAGGGTCGCGATGTCGCGGCCGGCGATCAGCACCTCGCCCTCGGTCGGCTGCAGCTCCCGGATCAGGAGCTTGATCAGGGTCGACTTGCCGCAGCCGGTCGGGCCGACCAGGAACACGAACTCCCCGCGGTCGACACGGAGGCTGACCCGCTCCAGCGCGACGTGGCCGCCCGGATAGATCTTGGTCGCCCGGCGCAGCTCGACGATCGGCGGCCTCGGGCGCCGCTCGGTCACGTGCTCGGGACGGCGAGCGGCCCGCTCGCGCCCGCGCGAAAGCGCCTTTGTCTGATGTCTGGCCATTCCGAGGAGCGAAGGCGTCCCTACGGCGCCTCACCTGTGCAACAGGGTAGAGATCGATTAGTCGCGCCCTCGCAAGAACCCAACCACGGTCTTTAGGAAACCGCTAAGCGCTCGCGATCGGCGGGTGCTGGACGAGCGGCTTCTTCACCATCGCCTCGCGGGCGAGGTCGAGGATGCCGGTCGCGGTGAGGCCGAAGTGCTCCATGCACGCCTCCGCGGTGCCGGACACGCCGAACTCGTCGTGCATCCCGAGCGCGAACACGGGGACGGGGTGCTGCTCGGCGGCGACCTGGCGGATCGCGTCCCCGAGCCCGCCGGTGATCCGGTGCTCCTCGGCGGTGACGGCGACGCCGGTCTTCGCGAGCGACTTCAGGATCGCCTTCGAGGCGAGCGGCTTGACGATCGCGACGTTGACGACCTCGGCCTCGATCCCGTCCTCGCGCTCGAGCGTCTCGGCGGCGTCGAGGGCGCGCCAGACCATGTGGCCGCAGGCGAAGATCGAGATGTCCTTGCCCTCGCGCAGCACGTCCACGCCGTCGCCGAGCGTCTCGGGGATGTCCTCGTAGACGATCGGAGTCGCCGGGCGGCCGAAGCGCATGTAGATCGGACCGGGGTGCTCGAAGGACTCGTAGGTGGCGGCGTAGGCCTGGTTGTAGTCCGCGGGGACGATCACCTGCATCTTCGGCATCGCCCGCATCAGCGCGATGTCCTCGATCATCTGGTGCGAGGCGCCATCCTCCCCGAGCGAGACGCCGCCATGGCTCGCGCCGATCCGGACCGGGAGCTCATTGTGGGCGATCCCGAGCCGGACCTGGTCGTAGGAGCGCGAGGTGGCAAAGATCGCGAACGTCGAGGCATAGGGAATCTTGCCGGTCGCGGCGAGCCCGGAGGAGATCGACATCATGTTCGCCTCGGCGGCGCCGACGTTGAAGAAGCGGTCGGGGAACTTCTTGCCGAACTTCATCGACTGGGTGGAGACGGCGAGGTCGGCGTCGAGCGCGACAACCTCGGGATGCGCCTCGCCGAGCGCGACAAGCGCGTCGCCGTAAGCGTGGCGGGTCGCGATCGGATCGGTCTTCGGCTCGGCCGTGTGCGGCATCGCCGTCAGGCCCTCCCGAGCGCCTCGTTCTGGGTCTTCAAGGTCGCCTCCAGCTCCTTCATCGCCTGGTCGGCCTGCTCCGCGTTCGGCGGCTTGCCGTGGAAGCCGAACCGGCCCTCCATGAAGGAGACGCCGCGGCCCTTCTTCGTCTGGCAGACGATCGCCGCGGGGCGGTCGAGGGTGCGGCTGCGCTCGAGCGCCTCGACGATCGCGCCCATCTCGTGGCCGTCGATCTCGACCGCGTCCCAGCCGAAGGCCTCGAACTTCGCCCGCACGTCGCCGGTGTCCATCACCTCTTCGGTGGTGCCGTCGGTCTGGAGGTGGTTGTAGTCGACGATCGCGGTCAGGTTCGGGATCTCGAAGTGGGCTGCCGACATTGCGCCCTCCCAGCTCTGTCCCTCCTGGCAGTCGCCGTCGGACATCAAGGTGAACACGTGCACCTGGTCCGAGAGGCCGTCAAGCCGCAGCGCCAGGCAGATCCCGACCGACATCGACAGCCCCTGGCCGAGCGAACCGGTCGAGACCTCGATTCCGGGGGTGCGGTGCATGTCGGGGTGGCCCTGGAGGTGGGAGCCGATCTGGCGCAGGCCCTGGAGGTCCTCGGCCGGGAAGTAGCCGTGCTCGGCGAGCGCCGCGTACTGGATCGGCGCCGCGTGCCCCTTCGAGAGGACGAAGCGGTCGCGCTCGCGCCAACCGGGGTTCGACGGGTCGTGGCGAAGGGCGCGGAAGTAGAGGGCGGCGACGATGTCGGCGGCCGACAGGGAGCTGTCGAGGTGACCGGACTTGGCGACCGCGAGCATGCTGACGCAGTGCATCCGCAGGACCGTCGCGTAGCGCTCGAGCTCGGCGATCGAGGGCTTCTCCCCCGGCACGGGAGCGTCGGGCTTCGGGTCTGGAACTGGCTTCAGGTGCGCCATCTCGCGCCTTGGTCGGGGAGGAGGATCCGAACCCTGGCTGGCCTGGGCCGGGCTCAAATCAGAGGCGCGAGGGTAGCAGCGGACAGCACCGCGATGACCCTATGCGGAGCACCCGACGGAACCCCGGCTGCGTCCCCGACTAGCCTGGAGCGCGTGAGGGCGGGACGACGATCGGCCGTTGCCGCGATGGCCTTGGGAATGGCGCTCGCGATGCCCGCCTGCGGCGGCGGCGACGACCAGCCCGCCTCCACCACCGAGGCGGCGGCTCCCCCGGCGGCTGGCGAGGCCCCGGCGGAGCCGGCCCCGACCGGCACGAGTCCGGACGTCGGCGATCCCGGCTTCGGCGAGGCCAGCCCGGAGGCCGATCCCGAGGGCGGGACCGAGGGGACCGCGCTCCCGGCCGGCGACGAGGCGGCGGCCACCCAGGCCGTGCGCGACTACGTGGCCGCCCTGGATGCTCACGACGGTGCCGCGACGTGCGCGGTGCTCGCCCCGGGAGCGCTGCCGGTCAGCGAGCTCCCGGTGCGGCGGGGCGGCTGCGCGGCCTCGCTCGACGGCTCGATCGGCCACCGGCGCAAGGGGGGGCTGCCCGCCTGGAAGCGGACCGACATCGTCGAGGTCACCGCTGTCTCGCTGGGGGAGAACGAGGCGCGGGTCACGGCGACGGTCACCCACCGGTTCGCCGACCGCAAGTACACCTCCGTCGAGGAGGACGTGGTCTACCTCGAGCGCGTCGGCGGCCGCTGGCTGATCGCGAAGCCGAGCGCGACGCTCTACCGGGCGGTCGGCTATCCCGAGCCGCCGCTGCGCGCCTTCACTCCTCCCAGCTAGAACCTGTGATTGCCGCCGCCGCGGGGCGGCCGGCCGCCGAGGCGGGCGCGCCGCGCGTTCTTGCGGCGCACCTTCACGATCCGCGCCGCAGCGCCGTTGGCGCCCGGGTCGATCACGGTGACGAAGGCGAAGCGCTCGGTCAAAGCGGTCGACCAGAGCTGCCCCCGCGAGCGCTTCAGGGAGAAGAGGAGCTTCCCGGGCCCGCGCGCGCGAATGCCCCGGATCAGGAGGCGGCTGCGTCGCGCGTCGGTGCGGACGTAGGCGAGGTGGCGGCCCTTGGTCGCCGGGCTGAACAGGAGCACGCGGCCCGAGCGGGCGACCGCGCGGCCCTTGCGGGTGCCGAGCACGCGATGGACGATCCGGCTGCCGCTCGGGCGGGCGACCGCGTAGACGAGGCTCCTGCCGCCGAGGCCGGGGGCGCTCAGCTGCGCCGGGCCGCCGACCGTTGCCACGGCCAGGATCGGCCCCGGCGCCGCGGGGTTGGAGATGTTGCGCGCGAAGATCCCGTCCCCCCCGCCCTGCAGGGGGGCGCGGTAGGCGAGCCATCCGCTCGAGACGGCGACCGCATCCGCGCCGGGAGCCTGGACCTGCGCGACCGGAGCGAGCGTGAACCGCTCGAGCAGGCGGACGCTGTCGCCCGCGATCGTGGCGACGTAGGCGCCGCCGATCGCCGGGTCCGTCCCGCCGAGCGGGATCTCGCCGGCGCCGCGCCGCAGCACCGCTGCGCCGCCCGAGCGCTCGAAGGCGAGGGACTCCCTCGTCGCCGACGGGTCGGCCGCGTCGGAGACCGCGACGCTTCGGGCGCCGGCGCTGACGGGGACGACCGCGAGCGCGATCGCGGCGGCGGCGAGCACTGCCGCATCACCGCGGCGCAGGCCCAGGTAGACGCCGGGGCGCTCGCAGATCAGCTCGGTCGCGCGGGTCCCGGCCCGCCCGCCCGCCAGCGGCGCCAGCGCGACGATCGGGATCGCGCGCCCGAGCCCGAAGCAGGCGCCGAGCAGCGCTCCCAGCCACGGCTCGGCGATCGCGACGCTGATCCCGGCGAGCGCCCAGACCCCGAACGTGAGCACGAAGGTCGTGAAGCCGAGCCCGAGCAGGACTCCATAGAGGGCGGCCGCGAGCGGCATCGGCATCGCCCTGCGCCAGGTCTCGGGGAGCTGGCGGCGGATCTGCGGAACGATCCTCGTCCCTCGCAGCTCGAGCAGCGCCGCGATCGCGGCGAGCCCCGCGGCGACGAGGTAGGCCGCCCTGCCCCCCGCGCCGTGAAGCGACTCCCCGAGCGCCGCGAGAGCGCCGAACGTAACCAGCCCGCCGGCGATCGCGCCCGGCAGGAACGCCGCGCACGCCGCCAGCGTCGTCCGGCGCCCGCCGGAGTGCCCGGTCGGGCCGATCGTCTCGATCACGGACAGCCCGCACGGCGAGAACGTGCCCGTCGCCCCGATCAGGAGCGCGGCGACCGCCAGCGAGATCTCGAGCGGCCCGATCAACACGGAACCCGCGTGTCGTAGTACATGACGCAGAAGACCTTGCGGCCGCCGTAGCAGTAGCCGGTCAGCGCGGCGTCGCCGTTGATCCGGGCGCTGTGGTACGCGCAGCAGTCGGTCAGCTTTCGCACCTTGCCGCCGCAGCACCGGTACCACGCGCCGTCGACCGTCGTCGGGAACCCGTAGATGCTCTGGACCCGGTCGCAGACCCGGCTGCGCGGCGCCGGCGGGATCGGGCGGCCGTCGGGATCGCGGAGCGGGTTGCCGCCGCCGTCGACCGGCTGGCCCGCCTCGTTCACCGCGCGCCCGACGTCATCGACGGGAGTCCCGTCGCTCGCCCGCAACGGGAAGCCGCGCGAATCGATCCGAGGCAGGCCTGTTGGGTGCGGGCAGGAACCCGTCGTGTAGGTGTGACCGCAGAAGTGGAACGCCTCGGACTCCCCGGGCCGCACCAGCGATCCCACCGTTCGCGCCGCGGTGATCGCCGTCAGCGCACCGCCGACGCGGGCGAGGAAGCCGCGGCGCGACGTGTTGGCGGCGAGCGAATCGGCCGCCCGCTCGAGCCCGCCCGCGCCGTCGAGATGCTCAGGCACCGAGCGGCACCCCTCCGGGCCCCGACCCGGCCGTCGCCTCCCCGGCTCCCTCCCGGCGCCGCCGGTCGGCGGTCGCCAGCACGCTCTCGAGCTGGGCGAGGCTGTTGAACGTGCCCTTCGCGAGCACCCGCCCGTCCTCCGCGACCGCAACAGCGAAGGGACTGCCCGGGATCGCGAGCGCGCGCCAGAGATCGGCCTCGGCCGACTCGTCGAAGACGCCGACGGCGACGAGCGGATCCTTGGCGACGTTCTCGATCGCCGGCGAGAGCGTCTCGCAGAGATGACACCCCTCGGAGCTGAACACCGCGAGGCCGAGCCGCTGGGCGCCCTGAAGCGGGAGCCGGGCGGCGAGCTCGGGGGCGGCCGCGCCGACCGGCGGGCCCTCGCCGGCGATCTCCAGCGCGCCCTGGCTGCCGAGCTGGAGCCGCAGCATTCCCACCTCGCGGGCGAGCGCCAGCACTGCCACCACCAGCCCCGCGCAGACGGCGAGCGCGAGCCCGAGCCCGAGCCCGAGCCAGGCGTCGGTGCCGAGCTCGTCGGAGGGGAGCGAGGGGACGGCGGCGAACGCCGCCGCGAGCGCCAGATTCCGCGCCAGCGCGAGCCGGCTCACCGTCGAGCGGGCGCCGAAGCACGCGCACGGGGCGCCGGCCCGACCCTGCATCAGCGCCGAGCCCATCAGCGCCGCGAACATCGCGAGCAGTGCCGCCGCCCCGTACGCCGCGGCGTCCACGCCGGCGGCGACCCCGACGGCGAGGCCGAGCTCGACCGCGATCAACCCTCCCCAGGCGAGGCGCCGGAGCGGCCCCGCCCCGAAGCCGAAGGTCGAGAGCGCCGCCTCGCTCGAGCGAGGCGAAGCCAGCTTCGCCAGCGCCGCCCCCGCCAGCACGCCGGCCAGCAACACGCGTACGACGATCTCGATCATCCCTCCGGGCGCAAGGTACCAGCAGGGGCCGCGACTACTTCCGCTTCCCCTTCCCGCCCTTCTTGTTGCGCTTCTTCTTCACGCACTTGGCCCTCTTGTTGAGCCGCTTGCCCTTCCTGCACTTCTTCGGGCCCACGGTGGCGCGGCTGCCCACCACAGGGCCTCCGTCGGGCAGGCCCTGCGCAGCCTCGATCGCGTCGACCTGTCCCTGGATGAAGGCGCTGTAGGCCGGATCGGCAACCCGGGCGTAGACGCCGGGCTTGTTCGGCTGGGCGCAGCCGTCGCCCCAGGAGACGACTCCGGCGAGCCGCTGGATTCGCTTCTTGCCGAGGAAGCCCGGCGCCGCCAGCGGGCCGCCGCTGTCGCCCTGGCAGGCATCGATGCCGCCCGACAGGAACCCGGCGCAGACCATGTCGGTGGGATCGAAGTCGTTGTAGAGCCCGCCGATCGCATCGCAGGTCGGATCCGCGATGATCGGCGCCGGCGCCGCGAGCAGGCTGTCGCTGCGCGGCCCGGCTTGGAAGGTGGCGCCCCAGCCGGTCACCATGGTCGGCCGCCCGGGCGCCCACAGGGCCGTCTCGCCGGCCCCTGCGATGTCGATCGAGGGCTGGGCGGACCCGCTCGCCAGGACGATCCACGCGACGTCGAAGTCCTGGGTGACGGGTGAGTAGCGCCGATCCCTGAACACCGCCTGCACGTCGAGGTCCTCCCCGCCTCCGGCGCTCAGCACCGTGCGGCCGAGGATCACGTCGACGTCGTTTGGATCGAGCGCCGTCGTCCCGTCCCCGCCCGGGTCAGGGACACAGAGGGGGTTACAGTCGGGATCGGTGTCGAACACGCAGTGGGCCGCGGTCTGCACGATCCGCGGCGTCATCAGCTCGCCGCCGCAGAAGAACCGGTCGAACGCGTTGCCGCCGAAGCTGTCGTCGAACACCACCGCGGCCTGCCAGGGGACGGTCGCGATCGAGGCGGGCGAGCCTCCGACGATGCTGGGCATCGCTGCCGGCTCGGCCCCCGCCGTGGCCGGTTGCAGCGAGACGGCCAGGGCCAGCAACACGATCGCGCTGCAGCGGAGCGTCTTGCCGGTCCCGGGCGCCATCCGGGCTGGAAGCTAGCCGATGCCGCTGGCTGCGCCTACTTCTTCTTCTTCTTCCTCTTCTTCTTGACGCATTTGCCCTTCTTCAGCTTCTGGCCCTTCTTGCACTTCTTACCCGGAGTGGCCGGCGCGGACGGTGGGCTTGTGGTCGCGCCGCTCCCGTAAACAGACCCCGCGTCGGGGAGCCCGTTGCCCGACTCCAGTGTGTCGACCACGTTCTGGACGAACGGGTTGTACTCCGGGCCGGCGATCCGTGTATAGACGCCCGGCTTGTTCGGCTGCGCGCAGCCTTCGCCCCAGGAGACCACCCCGACGAGGCGCTGGGTCGGGGCAGCGCCGACGAACCCCGGTGCCTGGAGGGGTCCGCCGCTGTCGCCCTGACAGGAGTCGGTGCCGCCCGACAGAACCCCGGCACAGACCATGTTGGTCGCGTTGAAGAAGACGTAGAGGCCGCCGAACGAGTCACATGTCGCGTCCGCAATGATCGGTGTGGTCGCCACCTTCAGGGTGTCGCTCTGCGGGCCACCCTCCGAGGTGGCGCCCCACCCGGTGACAGTCGTAGCCGCACCCGAGGCCCACAGGGCCGTTTCCCCCGACCCGGCGATCTTCAGCGGGGTCTGGGCCGAGGCGCTTTCCAAGACAATCCACGCGGCGTCGAAGTCCTGCGTATTCTCGTCGTAGTCAGCGTCGATCGCTATCGCGATCACGTTCTGGCGCTGACCGCCCGTCGTGCTCAGCGTAGTCTTGCCCAGGACGACGTCGACGTCGTTCGTCTCCATGTTCGACGTGAAGCCGTCGTCCGGGTCGGCCGCGACGACGCAGTGAGCCGCCGTCTGGACGATTCGCGGGGTGATCAGCGTCCCGCCGCACCAGTGATCGACGAAGTCATTCGGGGCCCCGAAGCGGCTGTCGAGATTGAGGGAGACCTGCCACGGGAAGCTCGCGATCGTCGTCGTCGATCCGCCAACGATCCGCTGCTTGACCGCCGCATCCGCGGTGGGGCCGGGCGGGGCGCCCTCCGGCGCGACGTCCATCAGCTCGATGTCGGGCGGGCGCGCGGCGGCGCTCGAGGCAGGAAAGAGACAGGTCATGGCGACGACCAGAGCGGCGAGCGCCAATCGCGGGCGCGTCAAACTGACGAAGGACATTTCAGCTCCTCGTTCCAGGGGTTCCCGTAGGGCGAACCTATCCGCTCGAGCTTCCGGCGGCAACCCGTAGTTCGCCGCAAAGACCCACGAAGAAGTGAATCCCTACCCGATCGCGACCATCCGCTCGATCGGTAGCTTCGCGCGCTCGGCGATCTCGGCGGGGACCTTGACCTCGTACTTGAGGTCGCGGAGCGAGTCGCGGACCTTTGGGAGTGTGATCATCTTCATGTACTTGCAGAACGCCATCCGGTTCGCCTCGACGAGCTTCGCCTGCGGAGCGGCCTGCTGGAGGGGGTAGAGCATCCCATTCTCGGTTGCGACGATGTACTCGCCGTCTGGATGCTCCTCGACGTAGTCGAGCATCCCGCCCGTCGAGAGCATGTGGACGCCCTCGGAGTCGATGTCGCCGGAGGCGACGTACTCCATCGCCTGGGTGGAGCAGCCGCACTCGGGATGGATCAGGAACTCGGCGTCCGGGTGCTGGGCGCGAACATCGCTGATGTCGTCGGGGCGGATCCCGGCGTGGACATGGCACTCGCCGTCCCAGACGTGGAAGCGGGCGCGGCGCGCGGGATCATCGCGGAGGCCGGTCTCGCGCTCGACGAACGCCCCCAGCCACATGTCGGGCCCGAACAGGATCTCGGTGTCGGGGCCGTGCTCGCGCCAGATGTGCTCGACGACCTTGACCGCGTTGGATGAGGTGCAGCAATAGTCGGTCTCGGCCTTGACCTCGGCCGAGGTGTTGACGTACATCACGACCAGCGCGCCCGGGTGCTCGGCCTTCCAGGCGCGGAGCTGATCGGCGTCGATCGAGTCCGAGAGGGAGCAGCCGGCGCCGAGGTCGGCGATCAGGACGCTCTTGTCCGGCGACAGGATCGAGGCGGTCTCCGCCATGAAGTGGACGCCGCAGAACTCGATCACCGCGGCGTCGGTGGCGGCCGCCTGGCGGGAGAGTCCGAGCGAGTCGCCGACGAAGTCGGCGACGTCCTGGAGCTCCGGCAGCTGGTAGTTGTGGGCGAGGATGACGGCGTCGCGGTCGCGCGCCAACGACCGCACCTCCTCGGAGAGGGTGCGGATCTCCTCCTCGCTCAGCTTGGCGGGGAGCTCTTGGACGGTGGGAAGCTCAAGCACGGGGTCACCAGCCGGCGTCGAGTTCTATGTTCGCCGCCCCGGCATCTGCCTCGAGACAAGCGAATGAATGTGAACGAAAGTCTACCGGGGCCGGTCCGCGGGCTGCGCGAGCGGGCTTCTACGCTTGAGGCATGCCCGAGCTGCCCGAGGTGGAGATCACCGCCCGCCGTCTCTCGGCCGCGCTCAAGGGCGCGGAGGTCGAGTCGGCGCTGGCGGCCGGGGTCGCGACGCTGAAGACGTTCGACCCCTCGCTCGACGCCCTGACCGGCGCGCGGATCACGCGGCTGCGCCGGATCGGGAAGATGCTCGCGACCGATTTCGACGCGCGCGGCGAGGACCTGACCCTGCTCGTGCACCTGATGTCGGCCGGCCGCATGCAGCTGTTCGACGAGCGGGCCTCGCTGAAGGACCGCCGCTCCCGCCTACTGGTCAGGATCGCGGGCGGCGGCGAGCTGCGCCTGCGCGAGTTCGGGACCCGCCAGTCGGCGTGGGCGAAGCTGCTGCGCCGCGACGAGGTCGACGATGACGAGATGGTGGCGACGCTCGGCCCCGACGCCTGGCCGGCGCCGCCCCGCGACGAGCTCGCAGCCCTGATCGACCAGCCACACCATCTTCATCTCCTGCTGCGCCAGCAGCGCGCAATCGCCGGCATCGGCCGCTCCTGGGTCGACGAGATCCTCTGGGAGGCGCGCCTCTCACCGTTCAAGCAGGGGTCGGAGCTGCGGGGCGAGGAGATCGCGCGCCTCCACGACGGCCTCCACGTCCTCGGCGACGCGCTCGCCCACTACGAGCAGGTGATCGGGACCGCGATCCCGGACAAGATGCCGATGCCGCTCAAGGTCCACCGCCGCGAGGGCGAGCCCTGCCCGCGCTGCGGGACCACGATCGAGGCGGTCTTCTTCGCCGAACACCAGACCAACTACTGCCCCGAGGAGCAGACCGGCGGCCGTGTCCTCAAGGACCGGCGCCTCTCGCGGCTGCTGAAGTAGCGGGCCGGCAGCTCAGGCCGTCTGCGCCGCGATCGCAGGACTGCATGATGCGAGCTCGCTGGGGCCCGGCATGTCGCGGCGCAAATCGATGAAGGCGACGGCGCCGCCGATCAGCGGCAGCCAGAAGAGAATCACCCGGTAGGCGAGCACCGCGGCCGCGGTCGCCGCGGCGGGAGCGCCATAGACGATCAGGGTCCCGATCAGCCCGAGGTCGATCCCGCCGATCCCGCCCGGGATCGGGAGCAGACCGCCGAGCTGGCCGATCAGGTAGCCCATCAGGACGACCGTCAGCGGTATGGAGACGTCGAAGGCGTGAAAAGCGGCCCAGAGCACTGCGTTGTCGAACACCCAGTAGCCGACCGCCCCCGCCAGCACGCGGCTGTTCCCCGAGCGCAGGATCTGCACCGCCTCGGCACTGCCGGTGATCACCGCGCGCCGCGTCGCGCTGAGCCCGCGGCGCGCCCACGAAGCGTCGGGTCCGACCGGCCCCCCCGGCCCGAGGCGCGGCAGCGCCACCACCGCGGCGATCACGAGCGCGGCCGCGGCGGCGGGGACGGCGGTCAGCCACAGCGACAGGTCCGGCCCCAGCCCGAACGCCATCACCGTCCCGAGGATCGCGACCGCTGCGAAGTTGACGCCGCTCTTGATCAGGAAGAACGCGACCGAGCGGCGCGCGATCCGCTCACCTCCCATGCCACCCTCGTGCAGGATCCACGCCCCGAGGGCAAGGCCGGCGGCCCCGCTGGCGGGGACCAGCGAGCCCATCGCGAGCTCGGAGCCGCCGATCTGCCAGCTCCGCCGCCAGCTCAGCCCCGAGCAGAAGATCGGCCCGAACATGACAACGTAGGACGCGAACGAGAGGCCCTCGAGCAGGACGCCGAGCGCCAGCCACTCCGGCTCGGCCGCGGCGAGCCTGTCCCGGACCTCGCCGAGCCCGGGTGCGAACATCACGATCGCGCCGAGCACCACGAGCAGCGCGACTGCCTGGACCGCGCGGCGCCGCACCGTGCGGGGGCGAAACTCGCCGGGGAGCTCGGAGGTCGGCCGCGAGGCGACCCGGGTGTCAGCAGAGGCCACGGTTCGATTGTGACGGGAGGGGTCCGCCGGCCCACGGCGGTTGATCCGGGCGGTCGCGGATGCGAACATATGTTCGTGCCCAATCGGGCGTCCATTCTGCACGCCGACGCCGATGCCTTCTTCGCCTCGGTCGAGCAGCGGGACGACCCTTCGCTTCGCGGCCGTCCGACGATCGTGGGCTCGGGCGTGGTGATGGCGGCGAGCTACGAGGCGCGCGCATACGGCGTTCACGGCGGGATGGGCGGCCGCAGGGCGCGCCGGTTGTGCCCGCACGCCGCGGTCGTCGATCCTCACTTCTCGGCGTACGTCGATGCCAGCAAGGCCCTGTTCGAGATCTTCAGGGAGACGGCGCCGCTGGTCGAGGGCCTTTCGATGGAGGAGGCCTTTCTCGACGTTCGCGGCCTCGAGGCGATCTCGGGCACGCCGCGGCAGATCGCGGAGCGCCTGCGGCGCCGGGTGCGCGAGGAGGTCGGCCTGCCGGTCACCGTCGGCGTCGCGAGGACCAAGGTGCTCGCGAAGATGGGGAGCCGGGCGGCGAAGCCGGACGGCCTGCTGGTCGTCGAGCCTGCCGATGAGAGGGCGTTCCTGCACCCGCTTCCGGTCGGCAGGCTGTGGGGCGTCGGCGAGGTGACGGCCGAGAAGCTCCTCGCCCGCGGGATCCGCACGGTCGGCGAGCTCGCGCGCCGCAGCGAGGCCGAGCTCGCGCTGGCGCTCGGCCCGGCCTCCGCGCGTCACCTCCACGCGATCTCACGCAACCGCGACCCCCGCCGCGTCCGCCCCGGGCGCGGCCGGGGCTCGTTCGGGTCGCAGTCTGCCCTGGGCAGGTCGCGGCGGTCACCCGCCGAGCTCGAGGCCGTGCTCGTCGCTCTCGTCGACCGGGTCACACGGCGGATGCGTTCCTCGCGGCGCGCCGGCCGCACGGTGACGCTGCGCCTGCGCTTCGACGATTTCTCGCGCGCGACGCGCTCCCGGTCGCTCCCCCACCCGACGGCGGGAACGGGAGCGATCCTCGCGGCGGGGCGGTCGCTGCTCGCCGTCGCCACACCGACGATCGAGCGCCGCGGCATCACCCTGCTCGGGATCGCCATCTCCAACCTGGCGCCGCGTGGCTGCGGCGACCAGCTCGAGTTGCCGTTCGATCGCCGGCGGGAACCCGCCCTCGACGCCGCGATCGACGAGCTCCGTGACCGGTACGGCCCCGACGCGATTCGGCGCGCCGCTTCGCTGCGCCGCGACCCGTCGCTCACTCCGTGGCTGCGGCCGGGCGAGGAACCTAGCGACCGGCCACCCGCCGCACCAGACCGCGGCCGATCGTCAGCGGATGCGCGAGCACCGTCCCGAGGCGACCGCCAAGGCTGAGCGGATCGCGCGCGACGCCGAGTTGGCGCAGCATCGTCGTCGAGTCGAAGTAGACGCGCTCGCCGACCAGCCTGTCGCCGTCGAACTGGAAGATCGAGAGGATCGGCAGCTCGAAGCTGCGCCCGGTCGCAGGGAGGCTCTGGAGGGGGCCGAGGTGGGTTCCGCGGACGACCGCTTCGACGAGGACGGCGTCGTCCGCGTGGTACAGGGCAAGCAGCTCGTTGCGCTGGTCGGGGAACGCGCGGCGGGTCTCGTCGAAGTAGCGCCTCACCTCGTCCGGGCCGTCGTAGACCTGGCCGGTTCCGACCAGCTCGTAGCGGGGGTGATCGAACGTCGCGAGGGTCGCCTCGAACTCGTGCCGGTTCTCGGAATCCATGTGCTCGCGCACGAGCGCCTCGCGCTTGCGGCGCTTCTCCTCCGTTGGGGCAGGCACGGAGCGACTCTATCCGGGCTGAAGCTCCATGCTCACGTCCAGGGCCGGGGCCGAGTGCGTGAGGGCGCCGACGGAGATGAGGTCGACTCCGGTGGCCGCGACCTCGGCGATCGTGGCGAGGGTGACGCCGCCTGAGGCCTCGAGGGCGGATCCGCCGCCGCCGTCGCGCGCGGCGGCCACCGCGGCGCGCAGCTGCTCGGGGCCCATGTTGTCGAGCAGGACCCTGTCCGCGCCCGCGCCCACGGCGGCGCGGACCTCGTCGAGATCGCGCGCCTCGACCTCGATCGGGAGGCAGGGCTGGGCCGCACGCGCCCGGCGGACGGCCTGCTCGACTCCGCCGGCGATCGCCGCGTGGTTCTCCTTGATCAGGATGGCGTCGTAGAGGCCCATCCGGTGGTTCTCGCCCCCTCCCGCGGCGACGGCCGCCTTCTCGAGCGCCCGCAGTCCGGGGGTGGTCTTGCGCGTGTCGAGGATGCGGACCCCCGAGCCCCCGACCGCCTCGACGAAGCGCGCGGTGAGCGTCGCGATTCCGGACAGGTGGGCGAGCAGGTTGAGTGCGACACGCTCGCCCGCGAGCAGGGCGCGAGCTGGGCCGCTCGCGGTCGCCGCCTTGGCGGGGACGTCGTCGCGCCACTCCCCCTCGGGGAGCAACGCCTCGAAACGCTCGGCGCCGGATTGGATCAGGGCCTCGCGCGCGGCGTCGAGGCCGAACAGCACCCCCGGCTGCTTCTGGACCAGGAAGGCGCGCGCCCGGGCGTGCTCGGGGATCGTGGCCGTGGCGGTCACGTCGCCGTGCCCGACGTCCTCGGCGAGCGCCCGGGCAACGATCTCACGAAGCTCGTCTGTGGGACGTTTCATGGTCGGATGGCAACGCTACCGCCGTTTCAGGAGCTGCTCGACGAGCACGCGCGTGACGTGCTGGGGTTTCTCGTCGCCTCGGTCGGTCCCCACGATGCCGAGGACGTCTTCCAGGAGACGTTCATCGCGGCGCTGCGGGGCTATCCGCAGCTGGGCCACGGCGGCAACCTGCGCTCCTGGCTCCTGACGATCGCCCACCGCAAGGCGATCGATCACCACCGCGCGGGCTCACGCCGCGCGGTTCCCGCCGGGAGCGGCGAGGAGGTCGGGGGCGGCGTGGCGGTCTCGGACGAGGCGCTCGAGAGCGCGGCGCCCGACGGGGAGATATGGAAGTTGGTCAGCGTGCTGCCCCCGAAGCAACGAAGCGCCGTAGTGCTGCGCTTCGCGACCGACATGGCCTATGGCCAGATCGCCGAGTTGCTCGGCAGCTCGGAGGACGCGGCACGCCGGAACGTCCACGAAGGATTGAAGAAGCTGCGAGGTGAATTGAGATGAATCCGATCAGCGAGAGGCAACTGAGGAGCGCCCTGCGTGGCGCGGCCGCGGAGGTCGACCTCGGCGATGCGACCGCGCGCCTGCTCGACCGCGCCGAGGACGAGGGCCTCGTCGAGGTCGCGTACGCGACCGCCGATTCGCCGTTCGGCCGGCTGTTGCTGGCGGCGACCGATCGGGGAATCGTCAAGGTCGGGCTGCCGAACCAGGACGTCGACGAGGTCCTGAGCCGGCTCGCGGCCGAGGTGTCCCCACGGGTGCTCGAGGCGCCGCGGCGGCTCGATCGGGCCCGCCGTGAGCTCGACGATTACTTCGAGGGGAAGCTCACCGCCTTCGATCTCCCGGTCGACTGGCGGCTCAGCAGAGGCTTCGCCGACAAGGTGCTGCACGCCGTCGCCCGGATCCCCTACGGGGAGACGCTGAGCTACGGCGAGGTCGCGGCCCAGGCCGGCAACCCGCGCGCGTTCCGGGCAGCCGGCACTGCCTGCGGCATCAACCCGGTTCCCCTGATCGTCCCGTGCCACCGCGTCATCCAGGTGGGCGGCAAACCCGGCAACTACGGCGGCGGCCCGGAGATGAAGCGGGCGCTGCTCGAGCTCGAGGGGTCGCTCCGCGCTTGAGCTGAGTGCCTACGAGGCGGGGAAGACCGCGAGGGTCGCGGTGAACCCGTGCAGGAAGTTGCGCCCGCCGACCGGCCCGATCTCGCCGGCGCAGAAGAACCCCGCGGCCGGAACGCCGAGGGCGTCCTCGAGGGCGCCCGCGTCGTGGTCGGGGAGGTCGAACATGTGCGAGCCCCGCCCGTTGCAGGTGAACATCAGCGCGCCGGCGGCCCCCTCGGGGCCGAGCGCCAGCGCCTGGTCGCGGAGCGCCGCGCGCAGGTCCTCGTCGGCGGAGGCCGCGTCGCGGACGTGCAGGCGGACGGTCTGCCCCACCCTGACGCGCTCGCCGAGCACGATCGAGCCGGTCTCCCGGTCGGCGCCCGCGATCGGGCGGACGAGGAAGTCGCCGCGCTCGTGCTCGGGACGGTTCTCGTCGATCACGATCCCGAGCAGGACCCCGTTCGCGGCCAGCTCCCGCTCCGAATCGGGGAGCGCGGCGATCACCTCGCCGAGGCGCTCCATCGCGGGCTTGCTCGCGAGCTCCCCGATCACGTTGCGCTCGGCCGCCGTGACGGTCATCTCCGGGCCGACCGGGGCCGCGCCCTGCGAGACGCAGGGGAGCACCTGGACGCCGGAGATGAGCGCGGCCGCGGCGCCGGCGCTGCGCAGCTCCCCATCGTGGAGCGCGGCGATCGCGCTGCCGTCCTGAAGCGCGGCGCTCGCCAGCCCCCCGAGCACGGGCAGGCCCGGGTGCGTGCGCGAGATCTCCTCCAGCCAGGGCTCGATCGAGCAGCGGTAGGGGTCGGCCAGCAAGATCATCGCCCGGTCGGTGGAATCGGCGGCTGAGCCGGGCAGCTCGAACAGGGGCTGCTCCTCGCCGGGGCGCTCCTCGGGGAGGACCAGCGTGTCCACCTCGACGCCGGGGAGGGACGCCGCCCAGACGACCAGGCCTGGACCGCGCTCGAGCTCGCGGCCGGAGGCGAGGGTGCCGCCGGCGCCGCAGCCGATCAGGTTGCGGGGGGAGAGACGCCCGGCGACCTCGGAGAGCAGCTCGCCGAGCAGCGGCAGGTGCTCGCCGCTTGCGAACACGAGGCAGAGGTCGCAGCCTCCGTCGAGCCCGGCGCCCGCGCGGCCGGCCGCCTCCGCCGCCGCCGCGCGGGAGTCGCGCTCCTCGGAGAGTCCGACGCTGACCCGCCGCATCGGCACGCCTAGCCGGCGATCGCGCCGGCGGCGCTCTGGTTCAGGTACTCGCGCACGAAGCCGTCGAGGTCGCCGTCGAGGACGCGCTGCGCGTCACCCACCTCGTAGCCGGTGCGGTGGTCCTTGACGCGCTGATCGGGATGCAGGAAGTAGCTGCGGATCTGGGATCCCCACTCGGCCGACTTGACCTCGCCGCGCTCCTTCGCCAGCTCATCGGCTCGCTTGCGCTCCTCGAGCTCGAGCAGGCGGCTCTTCAGGAGCTGCATCGCAACCGCCTTGTTCTGAGCCTGCGAGCGCTCGTTCTGGCACTGGACGACGATCCCGGTGGGGAGATCGGTGATCCGGACCGCGGAGTCGGTCTTGTTGACGTGCTGGCCTCCGGCCCCCGACGCCCGATAGGTGTCGACGCGGATCTCGCTCTCGTCGATCTCGACGTCGATGTCGCCCTCGACGAGGGGGGCGACGTCGAGCTGCGCGAAGCTCGTGTGGCGCCGCGCCGACGAGTCGAACGGCGAGATCCGGATCAGGCGGTGGACGCCGCGCTCGGCGGCGAACAGCCCGTAGGCGTTCTCGCCGCGGGCGATGAAGGTTGCGGACTTGAGGCCGGCCTCCTCGCCGGGTGACGCCTCCGTCATTTCGATCTTGAACCCGCGGCGCTCGGCCCAGCGCAGGTACATCCGCAGCAGCATCTCGGCCCAGTCCTGCGAGTCGGTGCCGCCGGCACCGGCGTTGACGGTGACGACCGCGTCGCCGGCGTCATAGGGACCCGAGAAGAGGCGCTCCTCCTCGAGCTCGGCGAGCCGCCGCTCGATCGAGGCGATCTGAGCCGCCAGCTCGTCCGCCATCTCCTCGTCGTCGGCCGCGAGCTCGGCGAGCTCCGCGAGGTCGTCGACGTCGGAGCTGAGCCGCTCGAAGCCCTCGAGGCGCCGCTGCGCGCGAGCGTGCCTCGCCGACGTCTGCGCGGCGGTCGCCTGGTCGTCCCAGAACCCGGGGCGCTGCATCTCGCCCTCGAGCTCCTCGACCTCGCGCCTCAGCGAATCGGGGTCAAAGGTAGTCCGCGAGCAGCTTCAGCTGATCGCGGATCTCGGCGAGCCGCGCCGGGACCTGTTCCGCGGAGAGCGTCTCGGCCATGTCAACAGGGTATTCGCTCGCTGCGACAATCCCCGCCGTGACGACGAGGAGTTTCCTCGATCTGCTGCTGGTCGCGGGACTGGTGCTCGCGTTCGCACCCGGCGCGAACCCGCCGACCGCCTCGCACGCCGGGCACACCTCGAGCGCTCGGCCAGCGGCGCGGCCGAGCGCATACGAGGCCGCAGTGCGGATCTCGGGCAAGATCGGCTCGCGGCCCGCCGGCAGCCGCAACGAGCGCCGCGCCCATGCCTACGTCGCCGGCCAGTTTCGGTCCGCCGGCCTCGGCGTCACCGTCCCACCCTTCGGCGTGCCCGGCCGGGGCCGGTCGCGGAACGTGATCGGCGCCCTCGACACACCACGCGAGTGCCTGATGATCCTGATGGCGCACATCGACAGCGTTCCGCCGGGCCTCGGCGCCAACGACAACTCCTCCGGCGTCGGCGTGCTCGTCGCGCTGGCGCCGCGTCTGGCGTCACTCGATGCGCCCTGCGACACCTGGCTGGTCGCGACCGGCTCCGAGGAGCGGGTCGTGATCGGCACCGGCTACCACGTCGGCTCGGCAGCCCTGGTGAAGACGGTCGAGCGTGAGCGGCGGGCGGCGGGCCTGCGTTTTGCCCTCTCGGTCGACATGGTCGGCCGTGGGCGCCGCTTCTATCTGCGCTCGCCCCAGCCATCCGTCAGAGCCGGCGTCGAGGGCGCGATCCTGGCCGCCGCCGGGCGCGCGGGCGTGACGGTGCGCTGGGCCCGCGACTCGGGCGACGGCAACTCCGACCACCGCGAGTTCGAGCTCGCCGGCCTCCCCGCCGCGGTGCTCGAGGCCTGGAAGGGGATCGATGCCTGCCACCACGAGCGCTGCGACCGGCCCGGCCGGCTCCAGAAGCCGGCCCTGGTCCGGGCACAGAGCCTCGTCGAGCAGCTGCTCTCCGGCTAGACCGGGTAGCCGGGAAAAGCGAAGCTCGACCGGAACTAGGCGCGCGCCGGCGCGGCTTCGCTGACGGCGCCGGGGAGCCACGCGCGAACCGCCTCGGCGACGGCTTCGAGGTCCTTCTTCAGGCCGTGATCCCCTGGAACGGTCACGACGGTGCGCCCCGGCCCGTCAGGCGGCACCCCGAAGCGGTCTCGCTCTCCCTGCACGACGAGCACGGGCACCTGGACCGCATCCAGCTCCTCGATCCGGCTCGGCGACGTCTTGCCGCCCTTGCGGGGCGGCGGCTGCAGCGGGAAGGCGAGGCAGAGGACCGCGACGCCGCCCGTCGCGTCGACGGTGCGGCAGGCGACTCGGGCACCGAGCGAGCGGCCTCCGACGATCGGCGCGAGGCCGCTCAGCTC
>DATADX010000005.1:0-37062 GCA_036258315.1 Solirubrobacterales bacterium | reverse complement strand
TCGACCAGGGACCACTCCGCTGGGGTTCGTCCATAGTCGAACACGGGCGCGCAGACGACCTCGACCTCGACGCTTCCCTCGAGGCAGAGGACCGTCCGCACCAGCATGTGGTCGGCGTCGTCGTCTGCCGGTGGGCGCGTGTGGGGCGTGACCTCGTCCTCGCCGTCCCCCGGACCCATGGTGAGCGCGTCGCGGACCAGGATCCAGCCCGTCGGCGTGTTCCAGGTTGTTGTCAGCGTGTTCGTCCCCGGCTCGTAGCTCCGGGTGCTGGGAACGTGGATCCCGAATGGCCCCACCCGGAAGGTCCCGGCCTCGCGATCGAGCAGGCCGCCGAAGATGCTCGGCGAGTCGAAGCTCGGCACGCACAGCCAATCGACGGCGCCGTCGGGTGCGACGAGCGCTCCGGTATGGCAGTTCGACAGGAACCCGTAATCGGCGATCGGAGGGAATGGCGACGGAGCTGCGGCGGACTGCGGCTTCCCCTCCGACGGTGCCCCCGACGGCGGCTCAGACCTCGCGGGTCCGCCCCCTTCATCAGCGGCTTTAGGAGCGGGGTCTTTGGAGCTTCTCGTAGCCACAGCGCTCAACCTGCAATCCGATCAAGTGGGCAGCGAGCACCGGCTCACCGCGTGGGCAGCGACCGGCTCACCGCGTGGGCAGCGTCAGGCGGTTGCGCCCGCGTCCTTCGACTGCGCGTCCGCCTCCTTCCTCGCGAGCTCGGCGTCGAGCACCGCGTACTCGGCCTCCGCGATCGCCGAGTACGCGAAGTCGATCGCGAACCGGGCGTCGTCCTCGGCCCGTTCAGCCCTGTGCTGAGCCTTGTGCAGGTCGTGCTCCTCCTTCTTGCTCTGGATGTCGGCGCGGACACCGGCCATCGCCTCATTCCAGGCTCGCTGCACATCCGCCCACCGATCCGAGATCCGCCCCTTGCCCTCCTCGGCCTGCTCGCGCAGATCCTCGGCTTGCTGTTCACCCACTGCCCGGGCGTTGTCCCTGTCCGCCTCGAGATCCGCCTTGGCCTTCTGTCGCGCAGCTGCCGCCCGGTCCTCCGCTTCCTTCGCGCGGGCCGTGAGCTTGCTCAAATCATCGCGGGCCGTGAGCTTGCTCAAATCATCGGCCTCAGCCATCTCAACCTCCTTGGTCGTCGTCGCCGCAGAGTGACGGACGACCGGGTGAGCGGTCGTCATCCATTCTTGGTGATCCTCGGCACGTCACCATCGCCACGCGCGCGCCCGCAAACATGAAATGCTGGGCGATGATGAACACCAACCGGGACCGCCTCGAAGCGGGGCGTGGAAGGGTTCGGCGTCTCGACTCCGCCTCTCCGTGGGCCCCGGATTCACGCGCGACCGAGGACGGGACCGACGTCCCGGCACAGGCCCGGCGGGAGCGCCTGCCTCCGCGCAGCCGGCTGGTCCGCCGCAACGCACTGCTCGAGCGGCTCTCGGCGTGCCCTCCGGGCGGGGTGGCGCTCGTCTGCGGACCTGCCGGCAGCGGCAAGACGGTGCTGCTCCGCTCGTGGGCCGAGGCGGCGGGCCTCGACGAGCGTATCGCCTGGGTTGCAGTCGAACGCGGCGAACAGGATGCCCAGCATTTCTGGCTGTCGCTGATCGACGCGTTCGCCGATGCGGACGGCAAGTACCTCGTCGAGCGGGTCGCCCCGACGCCGGAGTTCCGCGGCGAGGCGCTGGTCAACCGTCTGCTCTCCGACCTGGAATCGCTCGAGGGGTCGCTCGTGCTCGTGATCGACGATCTGCATGAGCTCGACTCAGCCGAGGGGCTCCGGTGCCTCGAGCGCTTTCTCGCCCGCATCCCGCCCCAGGTCAGGGTGGTGCTGGCAAGCCGCGAGGAGCCGCAGCTCGGCCTCCATCGCCTCCGCCTCACGGGTGAGCTGAGAGAGATTCGGGGAACCGATCTCCCCTTCTCGCGAGAGGAGACGCGGGAGCTGTTCGAGGGGAGCGGGACCGCGCTCTCGGAGGAGGCGCTGGTGCTGCTACACGAGCGGACCGAGGGGTGGGCGGCGGGTCTGCGGCTCGCAGCGATGTCTCTCACCGGCCACCCGGACCCCGAGCGGTTCGTGAGAGATTTCTCAGGCAGCGAGCGCACGGTCGCGGGCTACCTGGTGGCCGAGGTACTCGACCGCCAGCCGGCGGAGGTCCGGCAACTGCTGCTGGGGACCTCGATCCTCGACCGGGTGAGCGGACCGCTCGCCGACCTCCTGACTGGCGGCTCGGGCTCCGAGCGGATCCTGCATGACCTGGAGGAGGCGAACGCCTTCGTCACGTCGCTCGACCCGGCGCGCTCCTGGTTTCGCTACCACCAGCTGTTCGCCGACCTCCTGCGGCTGGAGTTGCGGCGCACCGCCCCCGCGAGCATCAACTCCCTGCACCGGAAGGCCGCCGCCTGGTTCGCCGAACACGGGCATCCGGTGGAGGCGATTCGTCACGCCCAGGCCGCGGAGGATTGGCGGCACGCCTCGCGCCTGCTGACCGACAGCTACATCAGCCTGTTCTTGGATGGGCGCCGGCCGACGGTCCGCGGGCTGCTCGCCGACTTCCCTGCGGAGGCCGCGACGACGGATCCGGAGTTGGCGATCGCACTCGCGGGCGCCGGCCTGTTCGACCGCCGGCTGGAAGAGGTGACCAGCTACATTGAGCTCGCCGAGCGCCAGGCGGGAACGGTGCCGGATGAGCGGCGGTCGCTGTTCAAGCTCCGGGTTGCCTACACGAGGCTGTGGCAGGCCGGCCGCCGAGGCGATCTCTCCGAAGCACGCGAAGCGAAGCGGTCGGTCGAGGAGGCGCTGGCGGCGCAGCCGGCGGGCGGGATGCCGCAGCTGGCCGAGCACCAGGTTGCGGCGCTCACGACCGTCGGCGTCGTCGAGCTCTGGACCGGGGAGGTTGCTGATGCCGTCCGTCACCTCGAGGAGGCGCGCGAGCTGGCGCGCCGAATCGAACGTCCCTACCAGGAGATCGGGGCCCTCGCCCATCTGGGGGTGGCGGTGCGGATGAACGGAGAGACCTTCGCCAACGGGCTACGGCTCCTCGAGCAAGCGGTCGCGCTCGCCGAGGCTCACGGGTGGGCAGACGATCCCATCGAAGGCGCTCCCGCCCTCGCCTTCCTCGGTTCCGAGCTGGTCTGCCTCGGCCGCTTCGAGGAGGCGGAGCCGCGCCTCAAGCACGCAGAGCGCGCGCTCGCCAGGGAGGGGACCCACGTGACCGAGCTTGTTGTCCGGTACGCGTGGGGAATGCTGCGCTTTGGGCAGGGCCGGCTCGAGGACGCGCTCGCGGCGTTCCGGCAGACGGAGCAGATGAGGGCCCTTCTGAGCGAGGACGTGACGATCGACCCGCGGGGACGGATCGTGCAGGTGCGGGCGCGGATTGGCGAGATGGCTCCTGCACGGGCCGCGCTCGGCGAGCTCCGCCCCACAGAGCGCGACTCGGCCTTCGGGCGAATCGCCGGCGCGCAGGTCCACCTGGCGGAGGACAGCCCCGAGCAGGCTGTGGACGTGCTGGCCCCGGTGATCGAGGGCTCCTCCGAGGTTTCCTGGCAGGTTGACCCACGGATGGAGTCGATCGAGGCCCTCCTGTACGACGCCGCGGCCCGCGACGAGCTCGGCGACCGGCACGCCGCGGAGGCGTCGCTGGAGCGGGCGCTTGAGCTCGCGGAGCCCGACGGGATCATCCTGCCGTTTGCGCTCGCCCCGGTCCGCGATCTGCTGGAGCGCCATCCGAGGCACAGCACGGCACACGCCAGCCTGCTCTCCCAGATCCTGGACGTCCTGGGCGGGTCGTCGCCCACCTCCCGCGGCGAGGCCGCGCCGATGCTGGAGGAACTGAGCGAGGCTGAGCTCCGCGTCGTCAGGTACCTGCCGAGCAACCTGAAGGCACCGGAGATCGCTGCGGAGCTGTTCGTGTCGCCGAATACGGTGCGGACCCACCTGCGCCACATCTACTCCAAGCTCGACGCGCACAACCGCAGGGAAGCGGTCGATCGTGCGCGCGAGCTCGGGCTGCTCGCGCCCGCCCGAGTGCGCTAATGCGCCTCCGGCACCCTCGGCACCTCATAGCCGGCGTACGAGATCACTCAAACCGTGTGATGACGGCTCACCCCTTTCGGCTTGAGAGTCCTCGCCGCCCATGAAAGTGTGTGTTGTCTCGATCCCCACGTTAGGAGGAGCTAATGAGTGAACAGGCGGCAGGACCCCGTTTCGAAGCCCCACCGATTCCTTCGGAGTTCGCCGAGCCGGCACGCAAGATCACCAGCAACTGGTGGCTCTGGCTCGTCGTCGGGATCGCCTGGATCATCATCTCGGTGGTCCTGCTCCAGTTCGACCAGGCTTCGGTCACCACGGTCGGCGTCCTCGTCGGCCTCATGTTCACCTTCGCCGGCATCACGAACATCGTCCTCGCGGCCGCTCCGCGCGAGGCCCTCGAGGCGGCACAGATATCCACCGCCTGGCGCTGGGTCGCGGGGCTATTCGGCGTGCTGTTCCTCGTCGCCGCGGTGATCTGCTTCATCAGCCCGGAGGACACGTTCGCCGCGCTTGCCGACACCCTCGGCTTCCTGTTCCTGCTGATCGCCATCTGGTGGATGGCTCGCGCCTTCCTGGAGAGGTCGATCAACCAGCTCTGGTGGCTCGGCCTGATCTCCGGCATCCTGATGACGGCCGTTGCCTTCTGGACCGCCGGCCAGTTCTTCACCACCAAGGTCTACATCCTGCTCGTATTCGCCGGGATCTGGGCGCTGATGGAAGGCATCGTGGACATCGTGCGGGCGTTCCAGATACGCGAGGTGAACAAGCAGCTGTAGCGCCGCGGCAAAGCCTGCCCGGACGCCGAAGGAGAGCCACGTCAGAGGGGGACGCGTTCCCCCCTCTGACGTGGTGAGCAGCGAGCAGGCGGGTCGCGAGCGGTCAGGTCGCCTGCGCACGAACCCGCGACTTCCGCTCCGCGGAAATCTCGCGTCCCCGAGCTGGGCTCTGTCGGCCACGGCTACGGCTATTCCTCCTGATCGCCGGCATCGGCCGGCGGGCAGTGTCTCTCTCGCCGGCCTGAGCACGAATCACATGAATCGAGTGAGGACAGCTCACCCCGGCTGGCGCGTTAATCGGCGGACTGGCTGCAGATGCCGGCCGACCACACGGAGGAGGACCAATGCGCGACTTCAAGCACGAGGAGAGGGAAAGACTGTCCAGCCAGCAGGCGGCGGAGCGCCTGACCGATGTCGCCTTTGCCCTGACCACGGGCGGGACGCTGAAATTGGACGGCGAGGAGGTCGCCCTCCCGGATGAGCTGGTCCTGGAGCGGAAGGCCCGGTCGAAGTCCGACCGCGTCGAGCTCGAGTTCGAGCTGAGCTGGCCGGCGACAAGCGCGGCATCGCCGGCGCCCCGGCAGGCCATATCCGGTGAGTAGGCACGAACGTGCGCCGTCTACCTGAGCTCCCGCCGCACCGCGATCAGGGCCGCGGGCAGGTGCCGCAGGAGATCTCGGAGGCGGAGCTTGGGATCCGCCTGGTAGGCGACGAATGCGCCGTCGAACGCGGCGAGCGCGAAGCGCGCGAGCTGGTCGGCGTCCTCGCTGTCGCGATCGAGGCCGAAGACGCTCTGCATCTGATCTCGAAGCCGCTCCAACGCGAGCTCGCGGAGGCGCTCGACCACTCGGTTGACCTCTCCCCCGTCGACGTTGACCGGCTGCGTCGCCATCACGACCAGGATGCGGAGGAAGTTCGGGTTGCGCTCGAGCGTCTTGGTCACCGTGTCGACGAGGGCGGTGAGCTGCTCGGCCTGCGAGCCGAGCCGGGTGTCGAGGTCGGGGAGAGCCTCGAAGAACCGCTCGGCACCCCGCTCCATGACGGCGAGCAGGACCCCCTCCTTCGAGTCGAAGTAGTGGTAGACGGAGCTCGGCGGGATTCCCGCTTCGTCGACCAGCGCGGAGACCGTCGCGGCCCCGTAGCCCTTTTCGGCCATCAGCCGCTCCGCGGCGTCGAGCACCAGCTCGCGCGAGCGCGCGCCGCGGCGATTCGGAGTGACGCCATTGTGCTGCGACACGCTCGCATCGTAGCCCAAAGATTGAAGTTGACATTACAAAACCACTTCTGTAACGTCCGTACCAATCCTGTTCCCCCATGACTGTCGGAGGAGAGAAGATGCGCGAGGAGCGAGTGCCGGTGTTGATCGTCGGAGGCGGGGGAGCGGGGCTGACCGCTTCGATGCTGCTCGCGCGGCAAGCAGTCGACCATCTTCTCGTCAGTTCCCGGCCCAGCACCTCCGACCTGCCCAAGGCGCACGTCCTCAACCAGCGGGCGATGGAGATTCTCGAGGACTGTGGCGTGGCCGCCGAGATCGCCAAGCGCAGCACCCCGCCCGAGCAGATGGCGGCGACCGCGTACTACGCCGGCTTCGCTGGATCCGATCCCGACGCCGGGCGGCAGATCGCCAAGCTCGAGTGCTGGGGCGCCGGCGGAAAGAACGAGTTCTGGCACGCGGCAAGCCCGTGGCACCAGCTCAACCTTCCCCAGATCCGGCTCGAGCCGATCCTGAAGGCGGGCGCTGAGCGGCTCACCCCGGAGCGGATCCGGTTCAACCACGAGCTGCTTGAGCTGACCCAGGACGACGAGGGAGTGACGGCCGTCGTGCGCGACAACGGCAGCGGCGAGTCCTACACGGTGCGGTCCGACTACCTGGTGGGGGCCGACGGCGGACGCACCGTCGCCCGCCAGATCGGCGTCACCTACGATGGGCTGGGCGTCGTCACCGAGACGGCGACTTTGCACGTCAGCGCCGACCTCTCTCGCTGGGCGCGTGATCCGGACGTCCTGATTCGCTGGGTTCTCTGCCCCGACAGCGGGATAATGGTCGTGATGGTGCCGATGGGCCCGGAGCGGTGGGGACCGGACTCCGAGGAGTGGGTGATCCATATCAACTATCCCGTCGACGATCCGCGGGCGCAGTCCGACGAGCGCATCGAGGCCGACGCGCGAGAGGCGCTCGGCATGGTCGACACCCCGATCACGATCCACAAGATCACGCGCTGGTCCGTCGACGCGGTGATCGCGTCGGCGTTCCAGGTCGGCCGTGTCTTCCTCGTCGGCGATGCGGCGCACCGCCATCCGCCGACCGGTGGCCTGGGGCTGACGAGCGCGATCCATGACGTGCAGAACCTCACGTGGAAGCTGGCCGCCGTCCTCGCGGGCCAGGCGTCACCCGATCTGCTCGAGACCTATGAGGAACGGCGCTCCCCGGACGAGCGCAACGCCCAGCGGTCGCTCGAGAACGCCGTCAACCACTTCCAGACCGTTGCCGCCGCGGGGATCTCGCACGAGAACACGCCCGAGGAGAACTGGGCGAACCTGCGCCGGCTCTGGAGCGGCCGCCCCGAGGACGCGGAGCACCGCAGCCAGGTCCTGCGGGGGATGCGGATGCAGTCGATGGAGTTCGACGAGCTCAACGTCGAGTTCGGCTACACCTACGAGTCGGCCGCGGTCATCCCGGACGGGACGCCGCCGCGTCACTCAGTCGACGAGGTCCGCGTCTACGAGCCCTCGACCAGGCCCGGCGCCCCGCTGCCGCACGCCTGGGTCGACGACGAGGACGGCAACCGCCGGCCGATCAAGGACCTCGTGGAGCCCGGACGCTGGCTGCTGATCGCGGGCGAGGACGGGGAGCCGTGGTGCGAGGCCGCCCGGGAGCTCGCCGCGCAGGCTGAGCTGCCGCTCGACGCCGTTCGCATCGGCCACGTCGACGGCGATCTCTACGACCCGCGGTCCATGTGGGCGCGCCGTCGCGAGACCGAGCCTGGCGGCGCGATCCTGGTTCGGCCCGACCGCTTCGTGGCCTGGCGCAGCGTTTCCGGCTCGGATACCCCGCGCGAGGAGCTCTCGGAAGCCCTCGGTCAGATCCTCGCCCGTCCCGTCGCCGTGCAGGCCGTCGCCTGAGGCCATGGACTCCGAGGTCGACGTCGCGATCGTGGGGTACGGCCCGGTCGGCCAGGCGCTCGGCGCCCTGCTCGCCCGCGCCGGTCACCGGGTGGCGGCGTTCGAGCGGTTCAACGAGATCTACCGGCTGCCGCGCGCCGTACACATCGATCACGAGATCATGCGGTTCCTTCAGAACCTCGGCCTCGCGGAGCGCCTCGCCGAGGAGATGGTCCCGCTCCGCGAGTACCGCTGGTTCGGCGCGGACGGCGAGCCGTTGCTGACGCTCACGCCCGAGACGCCGGCGAAGTCCGGCTGGGAGCCCGACTTCCTGTTTCACCAGCCGGAGTTCGAGCGGGCGCTCGACGAGGTGTGTTGCGTCGACGGCGTCGCCGTGCACCGCGGCTGGGTGGCCGAGGGCCTGGTCGACGAGGGAGACTCGGTGACGCTCACGATCCGCCGCCACGAGGAGCGCGCCCCGGGGCGGCTCGACCCCACCGACGAGACCCGAACCGTGCGGGCTAGGTGGCTGGTCGGCGCCGACGGAGCCAACTCCTTCGTGCGAGAAGCGACTGGGATCACGCGCCGCGACCTCGGGTTCCGGGAGCGCTGGCTGGTGGTCGACGCCGAACCCCGCGACATGGGGACGCTCGCCGATCTGCCGGTCGCGTGCCAGTGGTGCGATCCCCGCCGCCCGACGACACACGTCCAGAGCGGACCGCGGCACCACCGCTGGGAGTTCATGCTGCTGCCCGGCGAGCAGTTGGACGACTTCGAGGACCCCGCGCGCGTCTGGTCACTGCTCGCACCGTGGTACAGGCCCACCGATGGTCCGCTGACCCGCACCGCCGTCTACGAGTTCCGTTCGATGCTGGCGGATCGGATGCGCGACGGCCGCGCGCTGCTGGTCGGCGACGCCGCCCACCTCACCCCGCCGTTTCTCGGCCAGGGGCTCTGCGCGGGGCTGCGCGACGCCGCGAACCTTTCCTGGAAGCTGGACCTCGTCCTGCGGGGGCTCGCCTCGGACGAGCTCCTGGACACGATCGATCTGGAGCGCCAGCCGCAGACCGAATGGGTGATCCGCTTCGCGATCGAGCTCGGCAAGGTTCTCTGCGAGCTCGATCCCGAGGCCGCGGCGGAGCGCGACACGACCCTGCGCCAGGCGGCCCCGCCGCCCCCGGTTGAGCCCCCTCCATTCGCCACCGGCGCGATCCGTCGCGGCGGCGAGGAGCCGCCGGACCCGCTCGCGGGCACGCTGAGCGTCCAGGGGCGCGTCGCCGTCGACGGGGAGAGCGGGCGCTTCGACGACGTCGTCGGGCGCGGCTGGGCGCTGATCGCGGCCGACGGAGATCCCCTCGAGCAGCTCGACGGGGAGCGCCGCGACATCCTGCGCAAGCTTGACGTGACCACCGCCTCCTTGGACGCCGGCGTTGCCGGAGGGGTGAGCGACCTCGACGGCCGCCTTACTGATTGGCTTCGTCAACACGATGCTCACGCCGCGCTCGTCCGTCCTGACTTCTATGTCTTCGGCAGCGTCCGCTCGTCCGCCGACCTGCCGTCGCTCGTCGACGACCTGGGGGCGCAGCTGTCCCTGAAGACTCAATCCATGATCAAGGAGCATTGATATGGCCGATTCAACGGCAGTGATTCACCCGAAGTTCCATCACTTCAACCTCAAGACGACACGGCTGCAGGAGATGATCGACTACTACTCCGTGCTCGTCGGAGCCGAGGTGATCCACCAGGACGACATCGGAGCCTGGCTCAGCAACGACGAGGCCAACCACCGGATCGCCCTCCTCGCGTTTTCAGACTTCAGCGACGACCCGGAGAAGGAGGCTCACACGGGTCTGCACCATTCGGCGTTCGAGTATGCGGAGTTCGACGATCTGAACGCGAGCTATCTGCGCCTCAAGAAGGCCGGGATCGAGCCGGATTTCTGCATCGATCACGGCATGACGTTCTCGTACTACTACGCCGATCCCGACGGGAATCGCATCGAGCTCCAGGTCGACAACTTCGGCGATTGGGCGAAGTCGACCGAGTGGATGCGGACCTCCGACGAATTCAAGGCGAATCCGATCGGACAGTTCGTCGACCCCGGCGAGGTCGCGGGCGATTATGCGGGGGGCACGTCCTTCGCGGAGCTCCACGCGAAGGCAATGGCTGGTGAGTATGCGCCCGAGCAGACCCCCATGCCGGTCCCGGGGCCGTCGTCATGAGGCGCTGCAGGTTCGAGGCCGACGAGGAGGCCCGGGACGGCATCGTCGAGGGCGATCTCGTTCTCGACCCGTATCGGGGCGAGCGCCATCCGCTGGGTGAGGTGCGATTGCTGGCCCCGGTCAGGCCGCGGAAGTTCCTCGGGATCGGCCTCAACTACGCCGACCACATCGCTGAGAGCGGGATGGAGGCACCGGAGTTCCCGGTCTTCTTCAACAAGCAGGTGACCTGCGTGGTCGGACCCGGGGACGACGTGCACATGCCACGGGTCTCCAACCTGCTCGACTACGAGGGCGAGCTGGCGATCGTGATCGGCGAGCGCTGCCGCCACGTCTCCGAGGAGCGCGCGCCGGACGTGATCGCCGGCTACACGATCACCAACGACCTCTCCGTGCGTGATTGGCAGCTCCGCACACCGACGATGACGCTCGGGAAGTCGTTCGACACCCATGGCCCGCTCGGACCGTGGGTCGTGAGCGTCGACGAGCTCGGCGATCCGCACGCGCTTTCGGTCAAGACGTACGTCAACGATGAGCTGCGCCAGGACGGCAACACCAAGGAGATGATCTACGACTGCTTCCAGCAGGTCGCCCATCTGTCCCAGGCGTTCACCCTCGAGCCGGGCGACGTGATCGCCACGGGCACGCCCGCGGGGATTGGCGCCGTGCGCCAGCCGTTCCCGGAGGGCCTTCTCAAGGTCGGCGACACCGTCAGGATCGAGATCGAGGGAATCGGGTCGCTCGAGAACACCGTCATCGAGGAGCCGGACGGGTTCGTGGTGGCGAAGGGTGAGGAGGAACCCGCGTGGGCGGTCTGACCGACGACCTTCGGGAGTTCCTCGACGCTCATCGGGTCGGCGTGCTCGCGACGATCGGGGACGACGGAAAGCCGCATCAGTCCGTCGTCTACTACGTGTGGGACGGCGATCGGCTCCTGGTCTCGACGCTCTCGGCGCGGTTGAAGGCGAAGCACGTCCAGAGCACGGGCTGGGCCTCGCTTTCCGTTCGCGGAGACGAGCAGCCCTATCCGTCGGCCACCTTCTCCGGCCCGGCCGAGATCCTCACTGAGGGCATCGGACCCGCGACGGCCCTGATCGTGCAGCGCATCGCCGGCGCGGAGGAGCCGCCGGAGCCGGAGAGCGACGAAGCCCTGGCGGCCCTCGATCGAGTGATCCTCGCGATCACCGTCGAGCGCGTCAGCGCGATCACCCACCTGCAGGCCACGACCCGATAGCCGAGACACGGCAGCGCGCGCCGGTCAGTCCGACCGCGTCGGTATCAAGAGCGAGTGGCCAGCTCACAGTCCTCCTCGGCCGCCGGCGACAGCGGTCGCCCCGAGGTCGATGTCTCGATCTCGATCCGAACGATCCTGCTGGTCGCCGCCGTGGTCGCGATCGCGTGGGCCCTCGTCTCGATCGCGGATGTGATGCTCGTGATCCTCGTGTCCACCTTCAGCATCGCCGTGTTCTCGCCGGTGGTCGACGCGATGGAGCAGCGTCTAGGGTGGAGCCGGGGGTTGTGCTCCGCGGTGCTGGTGTTGGGGACCGTGGTCATCATCGGCGCCGTCCTGCTCGTCGTGGTGCAGGCGGTCAGCGACGCGGTACGTGGTTTCAGTGCCGACCTGCCGGAGATCGTGGAGGAGGTCCGGCAAAGCGATGTGGGGAGCACGATCAACGGCGAGAGCGACGCGCTCGACACGCTGAAGGAGCACGCGGGCGACATCACCAGCGGGGTGTCCACGGCGGCGGGCGGCGTCACCAACGTCGGAGTCTCGGCCTTTGGGGCGGTCACGCTCTTCTTCTCCGTCATCTTCCTGACGCTGTTCGGGCTGGTCGACGAAAAGCGCATGCGGGCCTGGATCGGGAGCCTGATGTACACGGACAAGCGGGACCGCTACACGCAGGTGGCGGATCGGATCGTCCACACGACCTCGCGCTACATGCTCGGCAACCTGGCGATCTCCGTGATCTGCGGGACCGTCTACGGCATCACCGCGCTGATCCTCGGGCTTCCGTACCCGCTCGCCCTGGCCCTGATCGCAGGCTTCCTCGACCTCATCCCCAACATCGGGGCGACGATCGCCGGCCTCATCATCGGGCTCGTCGCGCTCTCGGTCAGCGTCGGCGCCGTGATCGCCTTCGTGATCGTGATGGTGGTCTACCAGCAGATCGAGAACTACCTACTGCAGCCCACGATCATCGGGAAGGCGGCCCGGGTCTCCGGCTTCACAGTGCTCACCAGCGTCCTGGCATTCGGGGCGCTGTTCGGCATCATCGGGGCGATCATCGCCGTCCCGATCGCGGCCTCGATCCAGATCGTCGTCGAGGAGTTCACCGACGACCGCCGGTCCCGGATCGCCGCCGCTGACGCCGCCGAGCAGCAGCCCGCCTAACTGCTCGGTTCGCCTCGCCCGCTACCAGGCTCCGCGCGGGAGAATCCATGACCGTGGCCCCGGTACCGAGCGAGCTTCCGCACATCACGCGCAGCGCGATCCTGAAGCACTTGCTGGCGGTGGCCGTGGCCGGGCTGGCGCTCTACGGCCTCGCGCCCGAGCTCGACGAGGTGCTCGGCAGCTCGACGCGCCTGCGTGAGATCGAGCCAGGCTGGTTCGCGGCGATGGCCGTGACCCAGGGCGCGAGCGTCCTTTGCATGTGCGCCGTGCAGCGAATCGCCACCGGGGAGCATCGCTGGGGGCCATTCCTGCGTTCGTACCTCGTCGGCAGTGCGGTCAGCAAGATCCTGCCCGGCGGTGCCGCCACGTCGGCTGCGCTCCAGTACGAGATGCTCACTCAGGAGGGAGTCCCGTCCGGCCGCGCTGCGTCCGGCATGACCGCCGCCTCGCTGATCGTGTTCGGCGCCCTGCTGCTCTTGAACATGCTGGCGTTACCGCTGGTGGTGCTGGGCGTGGCCGTGCCCACGGAGCTGCTGGCGGCGGCGTGGGTCTCCGCGGCGCTGTTGGTCGGCATCGTTCTGATCGGCTCGCTCGCGCTGAGGGACGACCGTTTCCTGACCGCCGTCGGCCGGGCGGCACAGTGGAGCGTCAACAAGCTGAGGAGGCGGTCCGAGCCCGTACAGGATCTTCCCGAGCGGCTGCTCGACCAGCGCACCGCTGTCGCCGACGCCGTGGGCGGTAACTGGTGGCAGGCGCTGCTCGCCGCAGGCGGCAAATGGGTGTTCGACTACCTGACGCTCGTCTTCGCTCTCGCCGCCGTGGGCGCGCACCCCGACGGCGCGCTGGTGCTCGTCGCCTACTCGGCGGCATCGCTGCTCGGGCAGCTGCCGCTCACGCCCGGCGGGCTCGGCGTAGTCGAGGCGGGACTGACCGGCGCACTCGCGCTGATCGGCGTGAACGGCGGTTCAGCCGTGCTGGCCACGCTCGCGTATCGGCTCTTCAACTACTGGCTCTACCTGCCGGCTGGCCTCGTCGGCCTGATCCTGCACAGGCGCTCCCGCCGCTCCCCGCAACCCTCCCCAAGCGGCTGAGGGGCGGCCCGTCTCAAAGGTGGGGCCGCCCCTCGGAAGCTGTCAGGCTAGTCCCAGTCCTCGTTCTCGTTCCAGCCCGCCGTCAGCCCGTAGATGAGCATCACGTCGAGGATGATGATCAGGAACGACCACAGCGGCGCGGCGGGGAACCAGACGATCTGTGCGATCGCGTTGAGGGAGACGAAGAAGATCCCGGCCCAGCGCGCCGGCTCGCTGCCGGCAAGCAGCCCCACCCCGGTAGCCGCCACGAGCAAGCCCAGGATCAGATACACCCAGCCCCAGGTCGTGACGTCGGCCAGGATCACCCCGTCGCCGCCGACGATCACGACATCGTCGTTGAGGATCGCCGCCAGTCCCCACAGCGCGTCGAGGGAACCGACGATCAACAAGACGACCCCGGCGAAGACGGCCCAACCCGATGGCTCTCTCTCCGAGACTGATCTCGATGCTTCCATTTCCTCTTCCTTTCTTCGCTGCCGCAGATTCGCGGTCGTTAGCCTGCGTATAGAGCGTCGATCTCCGCCGCGAACTTATCGGCGATCGGCTTGCGCTTCAGCTTCATCGTCGGGGTGAGCTCGTCGCCGGGCTGCCACTCGACCGGGAGGATCGTGAAGCGCTTGATCTGCTCGACGCGGGCCAGTTGCTCGTTCGCGCGCTCGACGCCACGCTCGACCTCCCCGCGCACGGCTTGATGGGTGGTCAGGGCCTCCACCGAAGCCTCCTCGATCCCATTCGCGGTTGCAAACGCGGCGAGCGCGTCGGGGTCGAGGGTGATGAGCGCGACGTTATAGGGGCGGCCGTCGCCGACCGCACAGGCCAGCCCGATCAGCTCCGAGGAGGTCTTCAGCTTCGCCTCGATGTTCGCCGGGGACATGTTCTTCCCCGCTGCGCTGATGATCAGCTCCTTGATCCGGTCGATGATCCTCAGATAGCCGCCCTCGTCGAACTCGCCGATGTCCCCGGAGTGAAGCCAGCCGTCGGAGTCGATCACCTCCGCGGTCTTGGAGGGCAGGTTGCGATAGCCGGCCATGACGTTCGGCCCCCGCATCAGGATCTCGCCCTCGTCGGAGAGCCGCGTCTCGACCCCCGGCAAGCTCGTGCCGACGGTGCCGATCCGGATCGCGTCGGGCGGATTCATGGTTTGGACGCCAGTCGTCTCCGACATCCCGTAGACCTCGCCGAGGGGGACGCCGATCGCGTGGAAGAACTCGATCACCTCGGGCGGGCAGGGCGCCGCCCCGACGATCGCCACCTGGACCTGGTCCAGGCCGAGCCGTTCCCGCAGCTCCGCGAAGGCGGCCTCGGCCCCTGCGACCTGCGCCGCGAGCTCGTCCGGCACAGGCTCGCCGGCCTGCTCGAGCCGGACCTTGGCAACCGCGGCGTCGATCGCCTGCTCGGCGCCCACCCGCCGCTCCTCGTCGCGCTCCCGCTCGAGCCCGGCGAGCACGGCGGCGCGCATCTTCTCCCACAGCCGCGGCGGGGAGAAGAAGAAGCCGGGTCGGACCCGGGGAAGCACCTCGGCCACCGCGCGGGGGTCCGGGCACGTCGTCACCTCCCAGCCGAGCAGCATCGGCTCGTAGTGGGTGCAGATCCGTTCGGCGATGTGCGCCATCGGCAGGTAGGAGACCGCCCTGAGGCCCTCCGGAAAGCCGGCGTGATCGCGGATCGCCGAGCAGAGCGACGTGACGTTGCGATGGGTCAGCTGAACGCCCTTCGGGGGACCGGTGGTTCCCGAGGTGTAGATCAGGGTCACGAGATCGTCCGGCTGCGCATGGGAGGCCGCCGCACCGAGCTCGAGGGGCTCCGAAGCGAGGTCGAGCAGCTCCTGCCACGCGATCGCCTCCGGATGCGAGCCGTCGACGAGCACGACTGTCTCGACCGCCGTTCGCCCGCTGTCGCGGACGGCGAGCGCGCGCTCGAGGAAGGCGGGCTCGGTGACCAAGACGCGGGCGCCGGCATCGCCGATCACGTGCTCTGCCTGCTCGACGGTGAAAGTGGGATAGACGGAGAACGGCGCCGCGCCGAGCAGCATCGCGCCGACATCGGCGACGTGGAACTCCGGCCGGTTGGTGAGCCAGAGAGCGACCGTGTCGCCGCGGCCGACCCCGAGCCCGGCGAGGCCGCCGCCCGCCGCGCAGGCGCGCTCTGCGTACTCCGCCCAGCTCCAGTCGACGCTGCCGTCCGCACTCCGGAGCGCCCGCTGGTCGGCTCGGCTCGCGACCGTGACCGCGAACGCCTCGCAGGCGGTTGCGGGGGTCGTGGCGGTCTTGCTCGCGGCGGTCATCTCGGGTTTGCTGATCGGATCCGGCTAGGGAAGGCTGCGCCGCAGCCAGCCCTCGTAGAAGCCCTTCAGGTCGGGGAGGAAGTCGTGGACGACCGGGTAGCCCGGAGGCACCGCCTCGACCTCGAGCAGCGCCCCTGAGGCCGGGCAGAAGAACTCCCGGAGCTCCATCCACTCCGGGTCGGCGTGGCCCATCCTCGGGTAGATCTCGCGCATCGCCTCCTCGTCGTCGCGGACCCGGACCCGTGCGTGCATCTTCCAGTTCTCGTCCCAGCGGCAGAGATCGGCGCCGGCGTCGGTGCGGATCACGTACTCGCCGTCCGAGGCGCGCTTGACGACGTTCAGCCCCTCGCCGAGCGGGAGGACGATCGGATCGTCGTATGGGACCCGTTCCTGGAGCACCGAGATCCAGGTGTCGAACCTCGCCGCGTCCTTGAAGCCTGACTGGATCTCCTTGACGGCACGCCGCGACAGCTTCTCGTCGAGCATGTCGCCGAGCAGCTCCGGGCTCACCGCGGCGCCTTCGACGGTCTCCTCGTCGTCCGGGGCGAAGGCGCTGGCGCTCTGCATCTCCAGGTAGGCGGCGACCGACTGCGCCGGCGTCAGCTTCCCGGGTTGGGAGCGCTGGGCCTCGACCGTCGGCGTCACCGCATCGAACTCGAAATCCTCCTCGAGGTCCCAGAAGCCGCGAAACTCCGCGGCGAACCGGGGGGAGAGGCGCATCGACTCGGCGTACATCGCGCGCACCGGCTCGATCAGTGCGCCCGCGACTATTCGGTCGCGCTCGCTCGCACGCCACTCCTCTGCGGGAACCGAGCGCTCGAGGCGATCGCGGAGCGCTGCCTCGCGGTCGGATACCGCGTAGACCGACTCGGAATAGTCCGCGAGAAGATGGCCTTCGGAGACGTCGCGGGAGACCGCCTCGACCGGCCGCTGAAGCGGGTCGCCGACGCCGCCGCCGCCCTTGTAGACCATCTGGAACAGGTCGCCCACCTTCGCCGGTTCGAGTGTGCGCATGCCGTCCTGGACGTAGACGCGGTCGCCCTCGAGCTCGAACAGCGCGGGCTTGTCATAGCTTCCGTCGCCGGTCGGGTAGCGCTCGCCTCGCCGCGCGAGCTCGATCACGCCCGAGTCCTTGACCGAGTGGACGTAGCCGGTCGCCGCCGGATAGCCGCCGAAGATCCCCGGAGCGCAGAACATCCTCGATTCGACCAGCTGCTGGACCTGGAAGAACGGGGTGTTCCAGGTCATGAACAACGACTCGAAGCCCGACCCGCCGCGATGGCGTCCCGGTCCGCCGGTCGACGCCTTGACCTGGCGCCCGAGGTAGAGGAACGGGGTGATCAGCTCCCACATCTCGCAGTCTCCGTGGTCACCTTCGGGATTGAACGGGGCCGCCCCGTAGTCCAGTCCGTCGAGGACGTACTGCGCGCCCATGCCGCCGCCGGCGAACTCGAAGTTCATGAAGCCGGATGTGTTTCCGTACTGGTCGATGCCACCACCCTGGAACGCGGCGGGGTGCTGGTAGGAGGTCATCACCTCCTCGATGAAGCCTCGCGACTGCAGCGCGCGCGAGAGCCCACGCAGGTATCCGGTCCAGGTCGCGAAGAGGGGTGGCCACGGAACGCTCGAGGAGCAGGGCGCGTCGCCCTTGTTCAGCCAGGTGCCCTCCGGAATGTTGCTGGTGGTTGCCAGAAAGCCGCCGTCGTTGATCTTGTCGTTGCAGATCAGGCCCTGGGTGAGGACAAGCCAGGTCATCCCGTAGGTCCCCGAGGGCGTGGCGTTCATCGAGTGCCAACCCCACGCCGAGCTGCCGTCGAGGTCGACATCCATCGTGCCGTCCCCGCCGAAGCGCATCTCGTAGCAGCCGTGCATGATGAAGTCGCGCCTTGCGATCTCGGGGAGAGCGTCCTTGTCGGCGAATTGAGTGTCGAAGAACCCGGGTGCGCGGTACCGGCCCGGAACGGTCACCCGGCGGACGGTCGCCTTGAACGACCGCCGGGTGTCCTCGATCACCTCGCGCATGAACTGCTTCACGCGTGGCAGCCCCTCGTCGACGATCAAGCGCTCGATCGCGTCGCGGATCATGTGGCAGCCCGCGAGCCGGGTCCGCTCGTCGAGCAGGTAGTACATCGGCGTCCGCGTCTGCCGCTCGATCCGCGTCAAATGCGCCTGGGAGATCTGGTCGTCTTCGCCGATCCGGTCCCCGTGCAGGTCGATCCCGTCCTCGAACACGTTGGTCGGCCCGACCGGGACGCCGCCGGGGGTCGAGGCGCCGATGTCGAGCACGTGGGTGACGCCGCCCGCCCAGGCGACCAGCTCGCCCTCCCAGAAGATCGGCACGAAGGTCTGCACGTCGGCGGGGTGGACGTCCCCGATGGTCGGGTCGTTGTTGGCGAAGACGTCGCCGGGGCGGATGCCCGGGTTGTCCTCCCACCCGTTGCGAACCATGAACTTGAGGGCCTCGGACATCGTGTGGACGTGGACGATGATCCCGGTGGAGAGCGACACCGAGTCGCCCTCCGGCGTGTAGAGCGCGAAGCACAGCTCTCCCAGCTCGCGGACGATCGGCGAGGCGGAGATGTTGAGCGCCGTCTCGCGCGCCGAGACGAGGCCGCCGCGAACGCGGCTGAAGAGCTTCTCGAAGCCGATCGGATCCGACTCCTTCAGCTCGAGGCGATCGAGCCCGCAGTAGCTGCCCTGCTCCTCGAACAGCCGCTCTGACTCGGCGAGCATCTCGGTCAGGCGCCGGCCGTTCCAGCCGATCGCGGCGCCGGCCTCGGGCTCGATCTCGCGGGTAGCTTCGACGATCGGGGGGTTCATCGATCGGCCTCCTTGTTCTCGAGGTGGAAGATGTCGTGCGCGTCCACCCAGGCCCTACGGTCCGGCGGGATCGCGAACGTGGTCGAGGGCGCTTCGATCACGGCCGGGCCCTCGATCGTGTGGCCGTTGACGACGTCGTGCATCTCGTAGACGTCGGTTTCGGTGAAGCCGAAGTCGGCGCCCCAGTGGACCGGGCGGGTGTGCTTGACCGGCGGCGAGCCCGCGGTCACGTCGAGCTCCGGCAGTCGCGGCTTCTCGATCTCGACCGAGCCCTTCACGATCGCCTGGGTGACGACGTAGCCGAGCTCGGGCGACTTCGCCGAGCTCGCATAGACCTTGCCGTACTCGTCCTCGAAGCGGGCGACGAGCTCGTCGACCTGGTCGGCCGTCTCGAGCTCGGCATGCGGCGAGTCGATCTCGATGTCGTTCAGCTGGCCGTAGTACTGCATTCGCACGGCGTGGACGAAGCGGACCTGATCGCGGTCGTAGCCCGATTTCGCGAACTCGGTGGCGACCCGCTCCTCGAGCGCCTTCCACGCCTCGGTGACCAAGGCCCCGATCCCCGCGCGGGCCTCGGCATCGCCGTTCGGTGGCAGCGGCAGGTCGACGGTGCGGTCGTAGCGGTACTCGAAGTCGGCGCAGGCGCAGCCGAAGGCGCTGAAGCCGGCGGCCCAGGCGGGTACGAGGACGTTGGCATAGGGCACGCCGGCGGTGTAGCCGGCGACGTGCAGCGGCCCGCCGCCGCCATAGCAGAGCAGCGTGTAGTCGGTCGGCGAGTACCCCTTGCCGAGCACCCGGCCGACCGCTTCGCCGCGCAGCGTCGTCTCGAACAGCTCGATGATCCCGGCCGAGGCGTCCTCGACCGATAGGCCCAGAGGCTTCGCGATCTGCTTCGAGATCGCGTCCCGAGCCCGGTCGACGTCGAGCACCACCTCGCCGCCGAGGAAGTAGTCGGGGTTGAGCCGGCCGAGAACGAGGTTGAGGTCGGAGATCGAGATCGTCTCCAGGCCGCCCTCCGGATTGCAGACGCCGACCCGGGCGCCGGCAGAGTCCGGTCCCAGCTCGGGACGGTGCGAGCTCGGGTCGACGCGGACGAAGGAGCCGCAGCCGGCTCCGATCGAGTCGATCTTGACCAGCGGCATGTTGAGAACGAACCGGGCCATGTCCGGCGTCGGCGTCACCTCGTAGCGGCCGTCGGTGATCAGCGCGATGTCGAAGCTGGTGCCGCCGATATCGGTGCAGAGGACGTTTGACAGCCCGATTCGCTCGGCGAGCCATTGGGCGCCGACGACGCCGCCGATCGGACCGGAGATCAGGGTCGTCCCAAGCTCCTTGGCGTCGATCGAGATCGTGCCGCCATGGGAGGCCATCACGCGGAGCTCGAAGCCGGCACCCCGCTCCCTGGTCCGCGCCGCGACCCTGCGCAGGGTGCCCCGGGAGGGCTCGGCGGCGTACGCCTCGATAACGGTCGAGTTCATCCGCGGCACGTCCCGGCGCGTGGGGTAGAGCTCGGAGGAGAGAAACACTGGGCAGTCGCCGTCGAGGCCACGGGAGGCCTTCTCCTCGGCCAAGATCTCGCCGACGCGCGCCTCGTGCGCCGGATTCCGGTAGCTGAACAGGAGCGAGACGACGATCCCGTCGACTCCGGCGTCGAGCAAGGCGGCGGCCGCCTCGCGGACGTCGGCTTCGCGAAGCGGCAGGGCCTCCGTGCCGTAGAGGTCGATCCGGCCCCGCACTCCGCGGACCTGGTCGCGGTCGACGAGTGGATCGTTGTGGTAGTGGGTCGCGACGTGGAGGCGGTCGCCGTATGAGAATCCGAGGTACGTCTGAATCGCGCGCTCCATGCGCAGCGAGTCCTCCTGGCCGGCCGTCACGATCATCCCGAGGTTGAGGCCCTTGCGGGACAGCAGCCGGTTGAGCATCGCGGTGCCGCTGAACACGCCGGACCGGATCTCCGGAAGGCCCGCCTCGGTGTCCATTCCCCATTGCTTGAAGGCGTCGTCGGTGGACGCCATCAGTCCGACCGACTCGTCTTCGGGCGTGGTCTGCGCCTTGCCGACGATGAACTCACCGGCCTCGTCGACGATGAAGGTGTCCGTCATCGTGCCGCCGGCATCGATGGCGAAAACACGGGGGGTATGGGACATGATCGCTCGCCTCTCCTCTTGGTGTGCGGCGCTGTTGGCGGCTCGGATGCTGTCGAGCAGCCTACGCCCGACCCGGCAGGGCGCCAATGGCGATTCGGCTTAAGCCGGGCCGTCTTCGTTGTGGCGCGTTCACAATCGGACTAAGGTGAGTTCGGCCGATGGCGACCCGCACATCCGCGAAGCCGGCGGCGAACCGAAGCGAGACCGCTTCGAGCGTGGCCCTGCGCAAGCTCGCCAGCCGGCTTGCCGCTGACGATCAGTGGGTCGGGGCCGTCGCCGATGAGATCACGGCGGCAATCCACCAGCAGCTCCCCGAGCTCGAGGCCGACGAGGGGATGCGCGAGGCGACCTACGCGAGCAGCGAGAGCAACGTGCGCATGTTCATCGACGTCGTCCGGATGGGGACCGACCCGGACGAGGCCGAGCCGCCCCCGCCCGCGATCGATTACGCGCGCCAGTTCGTTCGCCAGGGACTCACCATCGACGCCCTGCTTCGCGCCTATCACATCGGGCAGGCTGCCTTCGTGCGCAACCTCTCCAGCACCGTGCGCTCCGCGGTCGAGGACCCGCTGGAGCTGCCCGCGGCGCTGGAGCAGGCAACCGGCCTGACCCTCGCCTACGTGAACGCCGTCAATCGGGCGCTCGTCAAGCAGTACGCGCGGGAGCGCGATCGCTGGGTCCGGAGCGCGGCCGCAGTCCGCGCCGACGTCGTGAGCGCGCTGCTTGGCGGCGGGCAGGTCGATCGCGAGACCGCGGAGCGGCGGCTCGGCTATCCGCTGGGCGGTTCGCACCTCGCGTTCGTGGTCTGGTGCCCGGCGGGGGGCGAGGACGTCGATGACCTCGGGGCACTGGAGCGCGCAGCGTCGGGCCTCGCCGCCGACCTGGGCGGCTCGCATCGCCTGCTGGTGCCGCTCGGGGCTCAGTTGATCGCCGGTTGGGTCGGTCGCTACGAGGAGCGGGTGGGCGACGACCCGCTGCGGAGGACGTTCGACGTCGGGAGCTCGCCGGAGGCATGCGCGGCGACAGGCCTTCCGGGGCCGGAGCTCGACGGCTTCGCCCGAAGCCACCGGGAGGCGATGCACGCGCGACGCATCGCCGGACTGATCCACCGCCCGCCCGGGTCAGTGGTCGCCTATCAGGACGTCGCCCTCCCGGCGCTCGCGTCCGCGGACCTCGAGCATGCCCGTGACTTCGTGCTCCGTCATCTCGGTCCGCTCGCAGCCGAGGACGATGACAGCCTGCGTCTCTCCGCGACGCTCCGGGTCTACCTCGAGGAGCGTTCGAGCCCCCGCCGCACCGCCGAGCGACTCGGCGTGCACGCGAACACGATCACCAACCGGATCCGGGCGGCGCAGGAGCTGCTCGATCACCCGATAGAGAGCCGCGTTGCGGAGCTGCTGGTGGCACTACGCCTCGCCGCGGTCGTTCGCGACGAGCGCTGAACGCTCGGGTTCCGCCAGGGCCCGGGCGATCGCCCGGTACGCCTCGGTGTTGAAGGCGAGGCCGACGTGGCTGCCGCCGACGCGGACGTTGTCCGCATAGGGGACCACGCACGACTGCCAGCGGACGACGCCGTCCTCCTTCGAATAGATGCTCGTCAAGCGGACCGACTCCGGAAACGGCGCCGAGTAGGCAGCGGTGAACGCGCACCCGCATTCCTCGGACAGGCATGCGATGCGATCGCCGTTGCGGTCGCCCCGCCTGTGCCAGGCACGAACCAGGGCCACCGCCGCCTCGGTCGGAGCGCTGATCGCCAGCTGGCTGCTGAGGCCCCCGCCGAGCGCGACCACGTGCGAGACGAGCTCGGGTCGCCGCGCCGCGAGCGCCTTGCCGAGATGGGCACCGCGGCTGTGGCCGACGACCGCGACGCGCCGCTCCCGCCGGGCCACGAGCGCCTCGGCCCGCCGCTCGACGCGGCGCAGGGCCTGATCCGAGCACGAAGTGTTGGTGACGAAGTTGGCGCCGCGCGGCAGGTAGCCGATCCGGCGCAGCCACAGGCCCATCGCCGCCAGGGTGTAGTCCCCGGCGAGGAACCCCGGGAGCAGCAGGACCGGACGGCCGTCGCCGCGCGGGACCCCACGCCCGCGGAAGACCGGGCTGGCCAGCAGGCGGGCCGCCTCGAGCTGCCAGCGCAGCTCGCCGAGGTGGTTTCCCCACCAGCGCCGATCGACCACCGAAGCGGACTGTCCCTCGGTCACGGTCACTGAAGTATTGCCGCTCGGGCTGATGCCCCCTGTGCTCGATCCACAAGCAGGCGGGGCGCGGTTGGCCACCGAAGCCATCGACGCGAGACCACCGCGCGCCTACCTTCTGCCGTGCAATCGAGCAGACACCGAAAAAGGAGATCGACCATGGACAAGGCAAGGACAATCGACATGGACAAGGCAAGGACAGAACGACTGCGGCTCTCCTCCATTCTGGGGACGATCGTGGTCGCGGATGCGCTGTTCCTCCTCTTCGTCGCGCCCTTCGCCTAGGAGGACCGGGGGCAGTAGGGTGACCGGCAGAAGCGACAACGCCCGAAGGGGAGATCCACCGGATATGACCAGCGGAGCAAGGACGTCGGCGCGGTCCCAGGGCTTCCAAGCCTCGGATCAGCGCGACCTGAGTGGGCCGTTGGACGTGCTGCTCACCGAGGCCACCTACAGCCCTCGCCAGCGCTTCTTCGCCGTCGACGCCGCGGTCCGGCTGGGGACGTCGCTGGCGCGGCGGCCGCGAGCCGTCGCCCGGCGGGCCGCTGAGCTCGCGAGGGAGCTCGGCAGTGTGGCGACGGGCAGCACCGAGATCGCCCCGCCGCGCGGCGATCGCCGCTTCACCGATCCCGTCTGGAAGGAGAGCCCTGTCTTCCACCGCTTGATGCAGGCGTACCTCGCGACCGGGGCGACCCTCGACGGGCTGATCCGTGACGCCGAGCTCGACGTCCAGACCGAGCGCCGCGTCCGCTTCCCAGTCGAGAACCTCCATGACGCCCTCGCGCCGACCAACTTCCCGTGGTCGAACCCGGCGGCGATCAAGACCGCGGTCACCTCGCGTGGAGCGAGCGTGGTCCGCGGCGCCGGCCAGTTCGCCGCCGACATGCGGACCCCGCCGCGTCTGCCCTCGATGGTCGATACGTCGAAGTTCGAGGTCGGCGGCAACCTCGCGGTCACTGAGGGGGCTGTGATCCGGCGCGAGGATGCGTTCGAGCTGATCCAGTACGCGCCGCAGTCGGACGAGGTCCGCTCGGTGCCGCTCGTGATGGTGCCGCCGATGATCAACAAGTACTACATCGGGGACCTCGCGCCGGGCCGCAGTCTGGTCGAGTATCTGCTTCAGCAGGGTCAGCAGGTGTTCACGATCTCGTGGCGCAACCCGGAGGCTGAACACGGCAGCTGGGGACTCGACACCTACGCGGAAGCGGTCATATCGGCGCTCGACACCGCCTGCGCGGTGGCGGAGTCCGAGCAGGCGCAGCTGCTCGCTTTTTGCGGCGGCGGGATCGCCGGCGCCTGCGTTGCGGGGCATCTGGCCGCGAAGGGAGAGCAGGAGCGGCTGGCGGGGCTGACACTCGGTGTGTGCGTGCTCGACAACGAGCAGGCCGGCGTCCCGAGTGCGTTCGTCAATCGCGACATCGCGCGCGCGGCCGTCGGCGTCTCAGCCCGGAAGGGGTACCTCGACGGCGCGGCGCTCGCCTCGCTCTTCGCCTGGCTCCGCCCCAATGACCTGATCTGGGGCTACGTCGTCAACAACTACCTGCTCGGGCAGCGCCCGCCGGCGTTCGACATCCTCTTCTGGAATCAGGACACGGTGCGGCTCACGGCCGGTCTTCACCGTGACTTCATCCGGATGGCGCTGGATAACCCGCTGGTCGATCCGGGGTCGCTGGAACTGCTCGGCACCCCGATCGACCTCGGCAAGGTGGATGTCGACAGCTATGTCGTCGCCGGGATCTCCGACCACATCACGCCGTGGGAGAACTGTCAGCGGACGACCCGGATGCTCGGCGGTGATACGCGGTTCGTGCTCTCGACGAGCGGCCACATCGCCGCGATCGTGAACCCGCCAGGCAACGAGCGGGCCAGCTACCGGGTGGCGGAGGAGGGTGACCACGAGGACCCGCGGGCATGGCTCGCCGAGGCCGAGAAGCGGCCGGGAAGCTGGTGGGAGGATTGGAACGCGTGGCTGGCGGAGCGCTCGGGCCCGATGCGCGAGGCACCCAAGGGACTCGGCAGCCGTGACTACGTACCGATCGGAAAAGCGCCGGGCACGTACGTGCTAGCGCATTAGTGGCAGGCGAGGCAGATTGAACCTTGCAGACAACCTGACCGCATCGGGAAGCACACATGCGGCCCGAGTGGCGCTGAAGATGGGCGACGCCGAGCTCAGGTACTCCCAGCTCGACGGCGCCTCGGCGCACGTCGCCGGGATGCTGAGGGCGAAGGGCATCGGGGCCGGCGACCGGGTCGGCTTGATGCTTCCCAACGTTCCGTACTTCCCGATCGTCTACTACGGGATCCTCCGCCTCGGCGCTGTCGTCGTGCCGATGAACGTGCTGCTGAAGGAGCGCGAGACCGGCTTCTACCTCTCCGACCCCGAGGCGAAGGCGGTCTTCGCCTGGCACGAGTTCGCCGAGGCCGCCGAGGCGGGCGCCGCCGAGGCCGGGGCAGAGTGCATCACGGTGAAGCCGGGCGATTTCGAGAAGCTCGTCAGCTCCGCTGAGCCCCTCGTCGACGTCACCGACCGCGATGCGGACGACACCGCGGTGATCCTTTACACCTCTGGCACCACCGGGACGCCGAAGGGCGCCGAGCTCACGCACGCGAACCTGGTCCGCAACGTGGAGGTGACGCTCGAGACCCTGATCGAGGCGGGCCGCGACGACGTCATCCTCGGCGCGCTGCCCCTGTTTCATTCCTTCGGCCAGACGTGCGGGCTCAATGTCGCCGTCGCCGCAGGCGCCTGCCTGACGCTGATCCCGCGCTTCGACCCGGGCGAGGCGCTCGCGATCATCGCCCGCGACCGGGCGACCGTCTTCGAGGGCGTGCCGACGATGTACGGGGCGCTCCTCAACCACCCCGAGCGCGAGCGCTTCGACACGTCCTCGCTGCGGCTCTGCGTTTCCGGCGGCGCGGCGCTGCCGGTCGAGCTCCTGCGCGCCTTCGAGGACGCCTTCGGCTGTGCGATCCTCGAGGGCTACGGGCTCTCGGAGACCTCGCCCGTCGCGTCCTTCAACCACCCCCACCGCGACCGCAAGCCTGGCTCGATCGGGACCCCGATCGCCGGGGTGGAGATGAAGCTGCTCGGCGACGACGGCTCGGAGGCGGCGGAGGGCGAGCCGGGAGAGGTCGCGATCCGCGGCCACAACGTGATGAAGGGCTACTGGAAGCGACCGGAGGCGACCGCCGAGGCGATCGACGCCGACGGCTGGTTCAAGACCGGCGACATCGCCAAGCGCGACGCCGACGGCTACTTCTTCATCGTCGACCGCAAGAAGGACCTGATCATCCGCGGGGGGTACAACGTCTACCCGCGCGAGGTCGAGGAGGTCCTCTACGAGCACCCGGCGGTCGCCGAGGCGGCGGTGATCGGGATTCCCGACGACGAGTTCGGCGAAGAGGTGGCCGCCGCGGTCGCGCTCAAGGACGACGCCGAGTGCTCCAACGAGGAGCTCCGCGAGCACGTCAAGTCCCAGGTCGCCGCGTACAAGTATCCGCGCCAGGTCTGGTTCGTCGATGAGCTTCCCAAGGGCCCGACCGGGAAGATCCTCAAGCGGGAGATCCAGCCTCCCGGCCGATGAACCATCCCGAGACAGGCGCCACGCCGTCCGAAGGCCCCGCCTTCGCCGATGTCGGCAAGGCCCTCGGTACCGACTACTTCCTGATCCGCGACACGCTCAGCGAGGAGGAGCTCGACTACCTGGAGCGCACGCGCCGTTTCGTCGAGGACGAGGTTCTGCCCGTGATCGGCGATTACTGGGAGCGGGCCGAGTTCCCGCTCGACCTCGCGCGACGGATGGGCGAGCTCGGCCTGATCGGCGACGGGCTCGAGGGTCACGGCTGCCCCCCGATGACCCCGCTCGCGGCCGGTCTGATCCAGATGGAGCTCAGTCGCGGCGACGGCAGCCTCGGCGTCTTCGCCGGTGTCCAGGCCGGGCTGGCGATGCGCGCGATCTGGCTGCTCGGCTCGGAGGAGCAGAAGCAGCGCTGGCTGCCGGAGATGGCTCGGTGCGAGAAGCTCGGCGCGTTCGCGCTCACCGAGCCCGAGCACGGCTCGGACTCCGTTGCGCTCGAGACCTCGGCCCGGCGCGAGGGCGATCAGTGGGTGATCAACGGCGACAAGCGCTGGATCGGAAACGGCTCGATCGCCGACGTGATCGTGGTCTGGGCGCGCGACACCGAGGACCGGCAGGTGAAGGGCTTTCTGGTCGAGAAGAACGCACCCGGCTACGACGCTCGGAGGATCGAGCGTAAGGGCTCGGTGCGCGCCGTCTGGCAGGCCGAGATCCAGCTCCGGGACGTTCGCGTGCCGGAGGCGAGCCGCTTGCCCGAGGCGAGCAGCTTCAAGGACACCGGACGGGTGCTGGTCGCCACGCGCAACGTGTGCGCGTTCGCGGCGCTCGGCCACGCCGTCGCCGCCTACGACGCCGCGCTCACCTACTGCCGCCAGCGGAAGCAGTTCGGCAAGCCGCTGGTCAGCTTCCAGATCATCCAGGACCGGCTCGTCAAGATGCTGGCGGACATCACCGCCATGCAGCTCTACTGCCTGCAGCTCGGTCGCCTGGTCGAGCAGGAGCAGCTGCGCGACACGATCGCCGGCTTGGCGAAGATGAACAACACGACCAGGGCGCGCCAGGTGATCGCCGAGGCTCGTGACCTGCTCGGTGGGAACGGGATCCTCCACGACTACCATGTGATCCGTCACATGGCGGACATCGAAGCGATCCACACGTTCGAGGGCACGGCGACGATCCAGGCGCTGATCGTCGGTCGCGACATCACCGGCGTCGGCGCCTTCACCTAGCCGCGGATGGGTCGAGGAGGCCGACAGCCGTGATCCAGCACATCGTCTTGTTGAAGCTGAAGCCGGGGGTGACGGATGAGCAGATCGAGGACGCCTTTGAGGCCGGCCGCGACCTGCCGAACGAGATCCCCGGCGTGATCCGGCTGACATACGGCCGCGACCGCTCCTCGCCGGAGCACGGCTTCGGCCTCGCCTCGGTCATCTACCTGAAGGACGAAGCGGCGCTCGAGACCTACCTGAACCACCCGAGGCGCCTCCGGTACATCGAGGACCATGTCGATCCGCTGAGCGCGGAACGGATCGAGCTCACCGTTCCGACCGAGGGCGTTCACAGGCCCACGATCGCGACCTGGTACTGGGGCATCCGGGGCGCCTGGACCAGTGAGCTCAGTCACCCCGACTAGGCGCTCGCGAGGCCCCGAGCCTCAGCCGGCTCGGGGCCCCACTCAGCACTCAGCACTCAGGCCGGGCGCTTTCAGTTCTTGCTCAGCAGCGTCCGAGCGCGCTCGAGCTGCTCCGCGGCGACGATCACGTCGTAGCGACCGGCGACCAGTCCCCAACTCGACTCGAAATCGCGCCGTCCGTCCGTCACCGAGTGAGCGAAGAAGCCGAACAGTGCGCCGAACACCGCGCCGATCACGAGACCGCCGAGGACCAGGCCGGCCCAAACCGCTTCCGTCGTGAACAGCCCGACGAGCAGTCCGAACAGGAGGCCCCACATCGAGCCGATGCCGGCGCCGTAGAGCGTCGCCTTCCCGTTCGTCATCCGCTCTGTCACCTGCTCGACCAGACGCACGTCGTAGCCGACGATGGCGACATCCTCGACGGGGAACTTGGCGTCGGAGAGGTGGTCTACGGCCTCCTGGGCCTGGTCATAGGTCTGGTAGCTTCCGGCGGCTTGGCGGCCCTTTACCGGCGCCTTGCCGTCCAAGACGGGGGGGTCCAACGTGGTCGTGTCCATTTCGGGTTCCTTTCTGAGACGAGTCAGTCGTGTGGTCAGAAGCTCGCCTATGCGAGCCCGTCGACGATCCCAGCAGCACCGACCTCTGGGTAGGCCCCTCAGCCAGAGATCGCCGTAGGAGATATCGGAGCCCGGGGGTAGGGACATCCCCAGCCCATGCACGGGGCCTATCGCGCGGGTGGGCCGGACGACTTGCGCACGCTGCGTTCAGCGAGCTGAGCGGCGACAATTCGCCCGTGCACGCGAGCCATGAAGGAGCTCCCGCCGAGAGCGGGGGCTGGCAGGACGAGGCGGTCCGGCTGGACACCGCGGTGTACGCGGCGATCTCGCAAACCCCGAGCCCAGTGTTGGATCGCGTCAATCGCCGCATCTCGCGTGCCGCCGACCACTCGAAGCTGTGGATCGCCAGTGCAGGAATCCTCGCCCTCGTTGGGGGAGAGCGCGGTCGGCGCGCCGCGGCGGACGGCCTTGCCTCGGTCGCTCTGACCTCGATCGTGGTCAATGGGCTGCTCAAGCCGCTCGCCGGCCGCCGGCGCCCCGACCGGGCGACACACGGCGTGCCGCTCGGACGCCGGGTGAGGATGCCGGTGACGCGCTCGTTTCCCTCCGGACATGCGGCCTCCGCGTTCGCCTTCGCGAACGGCGTCGCCATCGCAGCACCGAAGGCCGGCGGCGCCCTCACGGCCGTGGCCGCGCTGGTCGGCTACTCACGTGTGCACACCGGCGTCCACTATCCCGGCGATGTGCTCGCCGGATCGCTCATCGGTGCCGCGCTCGCGCCGGTTGCGGTCGGCGCGCTCGAACGTCACCGCGGGCGGTGACCCCTAGGCGGTCTTCTCGCGCTGCGGCAGCTTCCAGTCCGGGCGCACGAAGTGACACGTGTACCCGTTCGGGTACCTCTGGAGGTAGTCCTGGTGCTCGGGCTCGGCCTCCCAGAAGGGGCCGGACTCGCTCACCTTGGTGACGACCTTGCCCGGCCAAATGCCCGACGCATCCACATCGGCGATCGTGTCCTCCGCGACCTGGCGCTGCTCGTCGGTCGTGTAGAAGATCTCCGAGCGGTAGCTGCTCCCGATGTCGTTCCCCTGTCGGTCCTTGGTAGTCGGATCGTGGATCTGGAAGAAGAACTCGAGGATGTCCCGGTATGAGATGCGCTCCGGGTCGAAGATGATCTCCACGGCCTCGGCGTGGCCCTCGTGGTTCCGATACGTCGCATTTGGCACGTCGCCGCCGGTGTAGCCGACGCGGGTGGAGATGACGCCGTCGCGTTGGCGGAGCAGCTCCTGTGCTCCCCAAAAGCAGCCTCCGGCGAGGATCGCGGTCTCTGTGCTGTCGCTCATCGTGCCGCCCTTCTGTCGGTTGCATTCGACTGTAGCCGCTACGCGAAGGAACGCCGGACGGCTTCGACGATACCCCAGGGGGGTATGCTAGGTTTGGACCGATGGCGAACTCGTCCGCGCCCGGCTACATCGAGAACAAGGGGGCGCTGCTGAACCGGCTGCGCCGCATCTCCGGCCAGGTCGGAGGGCTCGAGCGAATGGTCGACGAGGAGCGCTATTGCATCGACGTCCTCACGCAGGTCTCCGCGGTCCAGGCGGCACTCGACAAGGTCTCGGTGGAGCTGCTCACCGACCACGCCCGTCATTGCGTCGTCGGCGCGAGCGAGGGCAATCGGGAGGTGAAGACCGAGGAGATGATGGACGCGGTCCGCCGTTTGCTCGGCAGCCGCTGAGGCATGGAAGCGCGAATGGAGAGCACGACAGCGGGCCGGGCCCCGTCCGGACAGACCCTCAACCGCCTCGCGATCAGTGCCACGACTCACTGCCTGACCGGCTGCGCGATCGGCGAGATCGCCGGGGTCGGGATCGGAACTGCGCTGGGCTGGTCGAACATCGCCACGGTCGCGCTCGCGGTCGGCCTGGCGTATCTGTTCGGGTTCGGCCTCACCGCGATGCCGCTGGTGCGGGCGGGGCTCGCCGCTGGAGCGATCGTGTCGATCGCGCTTGCGAGCGACACGGTCTCGATCACGATCATGGAGGCGATCGACAATCTCGTCGTGGTGCTCGTCCCGGGCGCGATGGATGCCGGAGTGGGGGATCCCCTGCTGTACGGCAGCGTCGCGCTCGGGTTCGCGATCGCATATCCGTTCGCCTTCCTGGCGAACCGCTACATGATCGCCCGCGGCAAGGGCCACGCCGTGGTCCACCAGTACCACGGGCACTGAGTCCGATCCGCGGAGCGGGCCGGAGCCGCTCTGGGCCAGGTGTTCTCTTGACTACCTCGCACCGCCCGCTCTTCGAAGCGGTCCCTTCGAGGGGAGGGGGAAGGATGCGGCCCGGCCGGGGGCGAGGTGGGGGATATGGCCCCGCCCCCGGCGCGGACCGGTGCTTGCGCCTCGCAGTCACGGGTGGGAGGAGAGGTGTTCCGACACCGGAGCGAGGACTTGCCTGCGGGTATGGCCGAAGTCTGATCCGAGCCGGCCTCGGGCGCCATACCCGCGCGCCCGAGAGTTGGCTGCGAGCAGCCCGAAGCAGCTGTTCGGGATATCCCCACGTCTCACCGTGACCCAGCCGCGGCCGTGGCCGCATTCGGGCCCGCGGTAGGCGAACATTGTTATGACGATGGTGTCGCGGCTCGATACCCGGTCACCCGCGCTCGGTGTCCTCGTTTGCGTGGTCGGCGTCGCCGCGGTCACCGGGCTGATCTACGGCCTGCGGGAGATCATGCCCGTCGAGGGCACGGTGATCGCGTACATGATCCCGGTGATGCTCGTGTCCCGCTACTGGGGGCTCGCGCTGGGCGTCTTCACGTCGGTTCTGAGCGCCGCGGCTTTCGGGTACTTCCACCTGCCGCCGGGCAACTCGTTCTCGCTCGCGGAGGGGGAGAACTGGGTGGCGCTCGCCGTGTTCCTGGTGGTCGCGGCGGTCACTTCGGCACTCGCCGGCACTGTGCGCGGGCTGGCCGAGGAGCAGGAGGCGTTGCGTCGCGTCGCCACGCTGGTGGCGCGAGCCGTGCCCCCGGCAGAGATCTTCGCGACGGTCACCCGGGAGGTCGGGCTGCTCTCCGGCGCCGACCTCGCCCGGATGGAGCGCTACGAGGCGGATGGGACCGTGACCGGGGTGGCCGCATGGAGCGAGACCAAGGGGGGTGAGTTGACCGTCGGGACGCGGATCCCCCTCGAGGGGGTGAGCATCGCCGGGGAGGTCCGGAAGAGTGGCGGGCCGGTCCGACTGGACAGCTTCGCCCGCGCGTCGGGACCGATCGCCGAGGAGGCCCGGGCGCTCGGGATCCGGTCGTCGGTCGGCTGCCCGATCGTGGTCGAGGGCCACCTCTGGGGCGTGATCGCCGCCTCGTCGCGCGGGGGCCCTTTCCCTCCAGAGACCGAGGCTCAGATCGCCGAGTTCACTGAGCTGGTGGCGACGGCCGTCGCCAATGCTGAGAGCCGAGACGAGCTGATCGCCTCGCGGGCACGCGTCGTCGCCGCGGGAGACGAGGCTCGCCGGCGGATCGAACGCGACCTGCACGACGGGGCGCAGCAGCGGCTGGTGCACACGGTCATCACGCTGAAGCTGGCGCAGCGTGCGATGCGCAGGGGCGATGAGCAGGCCGAGCAGCTCGTTGCCGAGGCACTCGGCCACAGCGAGCAGGCGAACGAGGAACTGCGGGAGCTGGCGCACGGCATTCTTCCTCCCGTTCTGTCCAGGGACGGCCTTCGATCGGGTGTCGACTCGGTCGTGTCCCGGATCTCGCTGCCGGTCACCGCCGAGGTGAGCGCGGAGCGATTTCCGCCCGCGGTCGAGGCAACCGCCTATTTCATCGTCAGCGAGGCCCTCACGAATGCGGCGAAGCATTCCGCGGCCGACAGGGCGCTGGTCAGAGCGGATGCCGTGGATGGCATGCTGCGCGTCGAGGTCAGCGACGACGGCGTCGGAGGCGCGAAGCCGGCCGAAGGGTCCGGGTTGATCGGCTTGCACGATCGCGCGGCGGCCGTCGGCGGCCGACTCTGGGTGGAGAGCCCAACCGGCGGAGGCACCCGCGTGTTCGCGAGGCTCCCGCTGTGACCTAGGATGAGTCCCGGAGATAGGTCAGGACCGCAAGCACCCGGCGGTGCTCCGTCCCGGCTGAGTCCAGTTCGAGCTTCTCGAAGATCCCTGTGATGTGCTTCTCGACCGCTGCCGGGGTGACGACGAGCGTCTCGGCGATGCCCTTGTTCGACTTGCCCTCGGCCATCGCGGCGAGCACGTCCTGCTCCCGCGGACTGAGCCGGTCGAGAGGCCGGTCCTCGCGGCGGCGTCCGAGCATCCGGCCGACGATCTCGGGATCGAGCGCGCTGCCCCCCTCGGCGACCCGCCTGACCGCGTCGGTGAACGCCTCGACGTCACCGACGCGCTCCTTGAGGAGGTAGCCGACGCCCTCGGGATGCTCGCCGATCAGCTCGACGGCATAGCGCTCCTCATAGAACTGCGACAGCACCAGGACCCCCGTATCGGGACGCTGGCGGCGAAGCTCGAGCCCGGCGCGGAGCCCGTCGTCCTCGAGGCCCGGCGGCATCTGCACGTCGACGATCGCGACGTCCGGCCGATGAGCGAGCGCGCGGCGCAGGAAGTCCTGGGCGTCGCCGCTGTGAGCCGCCACCTCGAACCCCGCCTCGGAGAGCAGCCGGGCGATTCCCTCCCGCAGGAGCACGTCGTCCTCGCCGATCACCACGCGGAGGGGCTCAGCCACGCCCCAACACTACCCGCTGCGTCCGCGGGCCTACTCGGGGCCGAGAAGGCGGTCGAGGGGCCTGTTCGGGAGGTCGGCCTTGTGCACGAAGGTGACCGCGCCGCTGCGGCTGACGTCGTCGGACCGGGCGGCATCGCCGTCGACGGAGGTGAGCACGACCCGCGGGCTCCAGGGAAGGGTCGTCAGCTGCTCGGCCAGGGCGATCCCGTTCCCGTCCGGCAGATCGACGTCCACGAGGGCCGCGTCCGGCTTGGTCGCCTTCGCTGCGTCGAGCGCCTCGGCGACGCTCCCCGCCTGCCCGGCCACGTCGAGGTCGCACGCTGCCAGCAGGCGCGCGGCGAGGTCCCGGAACGAGGGGTCGTCATCGACGATGAGAACAGAGATCGGCACCCCATGATCCTCGCAGCAACGAAGGCGCGCCCAGGTAGGGAAAACCCCCGAGCAGGGCGTGGTTGTCGCCACCCGCCGAGAACTTGTCATCCGGCGACGGCGTCGGCACGCGACTCGCGCAGTCCGGGCGAGTAGCCGACCCGGTAGGCCCGCCCGCCTCCCCGGCGAAGCCCCGCGGGCAGCGACGCGAGGCTGCGCGCCGTTCTCGCGCGCATCTGCTCGATGGACTCGGCCTGGAGGATGCGGCCGGCCTCCATCATCGGGACGAGGAGCGGGTGCCCGTCGATCGATTCCTCCTCCAGTCCGATCACGTCTCCCGCGATCTCCCCGTCGCGGACGCGGCGGTAGACCTGCTTCGCGCCGGGTCGCGTCTCCTTGCCCTCCGACGCCTTCGCCACTCCGCGCCACGCGCCTTCGCGGTGGTCGGCGACGAGCTTGTAGACGCCGTTCACCACCGGTGAGTCCGGGCTGGTGCCGAGATCGGTGCCGACACCCCAGACGTCGATCGGGGCCCCCTCCGAGACGAGCTCGGCGATCCGTGGCTCGGCCAGGTCGCCGCTGGCGACTATCCGGGTCTCGGACATCCCAGCCTCATCCAGCAACCGGCGCGCCTCCCGGGAGAGGGCGGCAAGGTCCCCCGAGTCGAGCCTGATTCCGAGCAGGGGGACCCGGGTTCGCCGCGAGGCTGCGATCGCGTTCCGGACGCCCTCGAGCGTGTCGTACGTGTCGACGAGAAGCACGGCGTTGCCCGGTTGGTCCTGGAGGAACGCCTCGAAGGCTTCCGTCTCGGTTGGGAAGGAGAGGACGTACGAGTGCGCCATCGTCCCGACCGGGTCGAGGCCGAAGCGCATCGCCGCCGCGACGTTCGAGGTCCCCGCGCAGCCGGCGATCGCCGAGGCGCGCGCCGCCTTCATTGCGGCATCGATTCCATGGTCACGGCGGGGGGAGAAGTCGAGGACGCTCCCACCGCTGCCCGGCTCGCCGCTCCCCGCGGCGAGCACCAGGCGCGCCGCCTTCGTCGCGATCATCGTCTGGAAGCTGATCTGGTTGAGGAGCAGCGTCTCCAGCACCTGCGCCTCGATCCGCGGCGCCGTCACGCGCAGGACGGGCTCGTCGGCGAAGGCCAGCGTCCCCTCGGGCATCCCCTCGACCTCACCGCTGAAGCGAAACTTGGCCAGTGCCGCCAGGAACTCCTCGTCGAAGCCGGCCTTCCGCAGGAATCCGAGCTCCGGCTCACCGAAGCGAAGCTCCTCGACGAGCCTCAGGGTCGGCCCGGCGCCGCAGGCGACGAGCCAGTCGCGATTCGGCGGCAGTCTGCGGAAGAACAGCTCGAACACCGCCGTTTCGTTGATTCGACGGCGGTGGTAGCTCGCCGCCATCGTCAGCTCGTACTGGTCGATCAGCAGCGAGGTCTGCCCCGGCGACAGCAGCCCTGGATCGTTGATGTCGCCCACGACCGAAGCCTATGCCGAGCCGCCCGCTCGGATCGGCTGTCAGGCGACGAGCCGCTGAATGCGCATCGTCTTGTCGCCCTTTGGCGTCTCGATGCGCACGGAGTCCCCCACCGCCCGGTCGCGAAGCGCCCGGCCGACCGGGGACTCGGCGGACAGCCTGCCGCGCGCAAGGTCGGCCTCGGTGGAGCCGACCAGCTTCCAGGTGTTGACCCGGCCGCTCGATTCGTCGAGCACCTCCGCCGTCCGTCCGAACGCGAACGAGTCGGCGTCGGCCTCCGGCTCGACCTCGACGACGACCGCCTGTCGGAGGCGGGTGCGCAGACGCTTGATCCGGGTCTCGAGGTGGGCCTGATCGTCCTTGGCGATGTGGTAGTCGGCGTTCTCCTTGAGGTCGCCAAGCTCGCGCGCCGCGCTGATGCGCGCCGCGATCTCGGTGCGGCCGGCGCCCTCGAGCTGCTCGATCTCGGCCCGCAGGGCGGCGACGCCCTCCGCGGTGATCGGCTCGCGGCCGGAATCGGATTCGCTCATCCGATCACCCTGGCAGATGCAGGGCGGCGATGCCTACTCGTATTCGTCTTCGTCGTCGTCGTCCTCGGTGCCGATGAAGAAGTCCGCGTCCTCGATCTCGGTGTCGAGCGGATCGGCGTCGGGCTCGATCATCTCGGGGTCGTCGGGTGGGTTCGTCGACTCCGCCTCGCCCAGATCCGCTTCGCCGAAGCCCTCCTCATCGGGCCTTGGGCCCTGTCGTTCGTCCATGTCGCGAAGCATAGGACGGCACGCGTCAGCGGACCGTGAGCTTGCCGAGGCCGACCCCGAGTCGATTGAGATCGACGCGACCCGAGATCCCCGGCACGGACCCCGAGCTCGTGTACTGCCAGACCGAGAAGCCGTGGCCGGCCCAGCCCCCCGCCGGGACGGTCGGGCGGGAGACGCCCCATTCCGCGACCCACAGGCGATGCCCCGCGCGCGCGAACTGCGTCGTATCGCCCGTCGCCCCCCAGCTCGTGGCGTTGGTGTAGATCATCGGGCGCACCCGCAGCCGCTTGCGGACCCGCTTCAGCCAGGCGTAGACCCAGGTGCGGAGCCGCTTCTGCGTCAGGGCGACGAACGGCGTCTCGACATCGAGGACCGGGATCAGCTCGCCGCGGTCGAGGGCCCCGACCTGGGCGGTGAAGACGTCGGCCTCGGCCCAGGCGTCGGCGCGCGCCTCGGCGCGGGTCGCGCCGGAGGCGAAGGCGCGGTGGTAGGCCCCGACCCGAACCCCGGCGCCCCGCGCCGCGAGGCGATTGCCTGCGAAGAGCGGGTCGGGGCCGCAGCTCTCGGGCCTGACGGTGCAATCGAGGCCGCTGCCGCGGCTCGCGGCGATGAATGCGAACTTGATCCCGGCGCGGCGGACCGCGGGCCAGTCGATCGCACCGTTGAAGCGCGAGACGTCAATGCCCTTCGCCTTGGTCCCCGAACGCGCGGTGGCCGGGACCGCCAGTGCGACGACCGCGAGTGCGGCCGCGAGGGCGAGGATCAGGGTGCCCCGGCGCTGGAAGCGCATCATCGACTGCTTCAACACCCGCAGGTTCGGTTCCTACCGTGCTGGTCCCGCTCCGCGCAGCGCCAGCTCGATCTCGAGCCGCGCGTCGGGATCGTCGAGCGAGTCGCCGAGCAGCTCGCGAAG
>DATADX010000004.1:0-10325 GCA_036258315.1 Solirubrobacterales bacterium | reverse complement strand
GCGCATCAGGTGGAGGCCGGTGTTGTAGGAGGCGCAGCCGCCGACGACGACGGGCACGTCGAGGTCGGCGATGAACTCCTTCAGGTTGAGCGGCTCGCTCGTCGTGGAGACGTGCTCGGCGGAGATCACGGTGCCCTGGATAACGAGGATGTCGAGGCCGGCCTCGAGGGCGACCTCGTGGTGGTCGGTCACCTTCTGCGGGGTGAGCGAGCCCGAGGCGACCACGCCCTGCGCCTTGATCTCCTCGATCCGCTGGGCGATCAGCTCCGGCTTCACCGGCTCGGCGTAGATCTCCTGCATCAGCCGGGTTGCGATCTCCATCGGCGCCGCGGCGATCTCCTCGAGCTTGGCGTCGGCGTCCTCGTAGCGCGACCAGATCCCCTCGAGGTTGAGCACCGCCAGGCCCCCGAGCTTGCCGATGATCCCCGCGGTCTTGGGGCTGACCACCCCGTCCATCGCCGAGGCGAGCAGCGGCAGCTCGAACCGATACGGACCGAGCGTCCAGGTGATGTCGATGTCGTCGGGGTCGCGAGTCCGGCGCGAGGGCACGATCGCGATGTCGTCGAACCCGTAGGCCCGGCGACCCTTCTTCCCACGCCCGATCTCGATCTCCATTACGCCAGCCTATGTTCGTTCGCGGACGAAAAAACCCCGGCGGGCCGGGGCGAAAGCGACTCGGTACCGCTCTTTGCGGCGTTGTCCAGGACTCGCTCCAACGCCTCACCGAGGATAACAGCGGTCAACCGCCACCCCGGGGCGTCAGCGGACCGCAGCGGGGGCGTCGAGGAGGTTGACCTCGACGCGAGGGGCGAGGCGCTCCACCTCGGCGGGATCGACCGTGCCGGCCCCGAAGTGCTGGGTCGACTCCGCCCCGCAGGCGACCGCGTAACGCACGCATTCGCGGGGGGGTCGCCCGTCGAAGCGGGCCGCGACGAAGCCGGCCAGGAAGGCATCGCCCGAGCCGACGGATGCGACCGGGTCCAAGGCCGGGGCGGTGACCTCGTAGAGGCGCCGCTCGGTGCCCTCGAGCAGCGACGCGACGCAGCCCTCCTCGCGGGTGATGACCGCGTCCTGGGCCCCGAGCTCGACCAGGCTGCGGAGGCCGGCGAGCAGGTCCTCGTGGTCGTTGAACTCGTGGTCGACCGCTCCCTCCGCCTCGCTCACGTTCGGTGTCACCGCGGCGGGCTCGGCGCGGAGACCTGCGACGAGGGGGGCACCCTCGGTGTCGAGGACCGTCTCGCAGCCGATCTCCTTCAGGTCGGCGACCATCCGCGCCGCGAAAGAGGCGGGTACCGAGGGCGGCAGGCTGCCCGCGACGACGCAGACGCGCGCCCCGCGAGCGAGGTAGAGCAGCTTCTCCAGGAAGCGGTCGAGCTCCACAGCGGTGACGTCGGGACCGCGCTCGTTGATCTCGGTCTGCTCCCCCGAGGTCGGGTCGATCACCGCGAGGTTGGTGCGCGACTCGCCGGCGATCCAGGTGAAGTCGGTCAGGATCGACTCCTCCGCGAGCCGCTCCATGACACGCGCGCCGGTCGGTCCTCCGGCGAGGCCCGTCGCAATCACCGGGCGGTCCAGCAGCTTCAGCGCCCGCGCCACGTTCACCCCCTTGCCCCCGGCGACGGTGCTCGCCTCGACGGCGCGGTGGCGGCGGCCCTGGCGGAAGCTCGGCACGGCGACGGTGCGGTCGATCGCGGCGTTGAGGGTGACCGTGAGGATCATGCGCTGTCCCTGCGCTCGCGCTCCCGCCTCCGCATCCGCTCCTCGTGCATCTTGCGCCTCTCCTCCGGGGTCCGCTCGCGCGGGGCCCGATCCCGGTTGGGGCGCTCGTCGCGCCCCGGTGCCGGATCAGCCGCCGCCGGCGCCGCCGCCGGCTCGGTTTTCGTGGGACGCCGCCCACGCAGTGCTAGCAACAGCCCTACAAGTATCACGAACCCGCCGAGCGGAACCAGGAGCACGGGGTTCTGCACGGTCGCGAGCACCTTGTCGGCGGTCGATGCGGCCGCGACCGACTCGGCCGCGACGAGCGGCGACCTTCCGGCGACCCGCCCGTCGACCCTGACGACGACGCCGCCGAGCCGCTCGCCCTGCTCGACCGCGCCGCTCACCTCGTCCGGCGCGTCGACCTTCGTCGCCACCCGCTGGCCCTCCCGGGCCGACACCTCGATGCCGCGCCGGGCGACCAGGTCGAGCCGCTCGTCGCGGTAGTCGAGCTTCGGATCGGCGAGCTCCTCCCCCCGCTCGACCGGCTGCGAGGCCCTGTAGAGCGAGAAGCCGTAGCCGAGCAGCTCCTCCGTGTCGGCGTCGCGCGCCGCCTCGCTCGGGGCGCCGAGCACCGCGGAGACCAGCTGGGTGCCGTCGCGGGTGGCGGAGCCGACCAGCACGTAGCCGGCGCCCTGAGTGTGCCCGGTCTTGATCCCGTCGACGCTCGGGTCCTCGAGCAGGAGCGTGTTGCGGGTGGTGATCCGCCGCGGGTGGTCGCCGCTGCGGAGCACCGTGCTCGGGGTGTCGACGATCCGGGCGAACAGGGGGTTCCCGAGGTCCTCGATCGCGAGCTCAACGAGGTCGGATGCGCTCGAGTAGTTGTCGGGGGCGTCGAGCCCGACCGGCGTCGAGAACGAGGTCTCGGTGAGCCCGAGGGCCCGTGCCTGGCGGTTCATCTGGGCGACGAAGCGCGGCACGCCGCCCGCGACGCCGGTCGCCAGCGTCGCGGCTGCGTCGTTCGCGCTCGGCAGCATCAGCGCGTAGAGCAGGTCGCTGACGCGCATCTTCTCCCCCGTCCTCAGGCCGAGCACCGACTCGACGCTGCCCGCGTCGTAGGGTGCGGCGCGAAGGCTCCGCTTCGGGTTCAGCTTCTTCAGCGCCAGGTAGGCGGTCATCAGCTTCGTCGCGCTCGCGATCGGACGGGGCCGATTCGCGGCCTTCGAGGCGAGCACCGCGCCATCGCGGGGGTCGACGAGGATCCAGGCGCGGGCGTCGAGATCGGGGGGCCCCGCCGCCGGCTGCTGCGCACCGTCATCCGCCGGCCCCGCGGGCTTGCCGGCCGGCTGCTTGTCCTGGGCGAGCACGCCCGCGGGCGCGAGCGCGACGGCGACCGCCAGCGCCGCGAGCAGGCCGCGCACGGACACCCTGCCGCCACTCTGCCCCGCCCCGCGCACGTTCAGTTGGTCGAGAACGAGTCGGACGTCTCGGTCGTCCCCGTCCCGGTCGGCCCCTCGTCGCCGATCCCGCTCCCCTCGGTGATCGTGTCTTCGTTTGTCGTCGTGCCGCCGTCCGCGCTGGACCCGTCGCCGTCGATCGCGCCCTCGCGGAGCGAGATCCGCTGCCCCGGGCTGAGCGACTGCGGATCGATCTCGGGATTCAGGGCGACGAGCTCGTCGAGGTCGATCCCGGTCTCCTCGGAGATCGAGACCAGCGTGTCGCCGTCGCCGACCACCCAGACCCCACGTTCGATGGCGCGCTCGCCCTTCTTGGTCGGTCCCGTCTTGGCGTTCTTGTCGCGATCGCCATCGTCGCCGTTTCCGTCGTCGGAGCCGTCCGAGGTGGCGACCATCACGATCACGGCGCCGAACGCGGCGAGCAGGCCGAGAACGGCAAGCACCCGCGCGACTTGGTTCGGCTTGCGTTCGGGCATCTGAGCCGCGCGATAGTACCCGGGGCTACCCCGTCAGGCCCCAGAGCGCCGAGCGGAGCCGCTCGGCGGCGGCCGCCGGATCGTCCGCCCCGGCGATGCTGCGGGCCGCCGCGACGAGGATCGACGCCGGGCGGCCGGGTGCCAGCGCGGGGCCCAGGTCCTCAGGGCGGCCTCCCTGCGCACCGACCCCCGGGATCAGGAAGATCGCGTCCGGCATCAACTCGCGCATCCGGCCCAGATGCTGCGGCGCGGTCGCGCCCACCACCGCGCCCATCCCGCTCAGCCCGTCAGCCCCCGCCAGCGTCCCCGCCCGCGCGGCGACGAACTCCGCGAGGCGCTCGTGCAGCGGCCGGCCCTCGAGCTCGCGGTCCTGGAGGTCGGCCGCCCCGGGGTTCGAGGTCCGCACCAGCGAGAAGACGCCCGCCCCGTGCTCGCGCCCCGCCTCGATCAGCGGCTCCACGGCGTCGCCGCCCAGCAGCGGGTTGACGGTGAACGCGTCGGCGCCGAGTCCCGCCACCGGGCCCCACGGCGTCGCGGTCTCCCCGACCAGCGCCTGGGCGTAGGCGCGGGCCGTCGTCGGGACGTCGCCCCGCTTCCCGTCGGCTACAACCAGCAGCCCCGCGGCGTGCGAGAACGCGATCAGTGCACCGAGCGCGCGCCACCCGGGCGCGCCGAGCCGCTCGAAGCAGGCGAGCTGGGGCTTCACCGCCACGCAGGCCGGGCCGGCCGCCTCGATCAGGCGGCTGCACGCCCTGACGATCGCGTCGGCTGCGAGCTCGCCCGCCGGTCCCTCACCGCCGCCCTGCTCAGGCGCGAGCTCGGCCGGATCCGGATCGAGGCCCAGGCAGACCTGACTGCGGCGCTCGGCGACGAGCGCCGAGAGCCGGTCCGCGAAGGGCGCGGCGCTCAGCCCGTTCAGCCGCCCTTGACCTTCTTCTTCAGGCCCGAGCCCGCCGAGAAACGCGGCACCTTGCCGCCGGGGATGAAGATCCGCTCGCCCGTGCGCGGGTTGACACCCTGCCGCGGGCCGCGCTCGGCGACCGCGAACTTGCCGAACCCTGTGAAGTTGACGTTCCCACCCTTCTTGAGAACCTCGCTGATCGAGTCCAGCACCGCGTCCAGGGCCGCGGCGGCCTCCTTCTTGTTGCCGATCCTGCTGTCGCGCGACAGCACGTCGAGAAACTCAGCCTTGGTCACGGTTTCCCTCCTCGGAGATTGGAGTGGCCGCGAGCGTAACAGCGGACTCCGAGGCTATTTCCGAGCCTTTGTGCGTGTTTGTTACAAGCGCTCGAGCCCGCTCAGCGCCGTGGTTCAGCGGCTGATTCGCTCCGGGGGCGTCCCCGTGCGCGCCTGGCGCGCCGCCCGCCGCGGCGGCCCGGCGACCTCGATCACCTGCGCTGCCGCGGCGAACAGCGCATCCCCCGGCTCGGAACCCGGAGGAAAGCCCGTCGCCCGCCCGCCGCGGTAGTAGACCCGTGCGAACGCCTTCCGCATGTGCCGGCGCCGGCGCATGTACGCGGCCGCCTCGTCGGCGTAGCCGGAGACGCGGTCGAGCAGGATCCGGTGCGGCTTCGCGGGCATCGTCAGGAGCTCTCCGCGGCGAGCTCGCGCAGCGTCGCCCGCAGGTCGAACACGACCAGCGAGGAGAGCACGAATCGCTCGGCGGCCGCCACCGCGACGAGGCCCCGGTGGCGAACCAGGAAGACCTCGCCGTCGCCGCTCGCGACGTGGGCGTAGGCAGCGGGTTCGCCCTCGGCCTCGTCCGCCGCGGCGATCAGCTCGGCCGCGGCCTCGCGCCAGGCCCGCTCATTGCCCTCACCGGTCGCAGCGAGGAGCTCGCCCTGGGCGTCGAGGATCGCGCAGCCGCGCATCTCAGGCGACGTGGCGAGGAGTTGAGCGACCGCGTCGGCGGGGTCGGTGAGCGTCGAGGCCTCGGCCGGGGTCACTGGGTCAAAATAGCGAGCGTGACCCTGGAACGAGGCTCCTGGCTGGCCGTCGTGATCGTCTGCCTGATCGCGGTCGTGCTCCTCGCGATCGCGGGCTACACCGGCTACAGCATCGTCGTCGGGGCGGTCGGGATCGCCGCCGCGATCAACCTCACCTGACAGAGGATCACGGCTTCGCCGTTAACCGGCATCTCCTCAGCTTCGCTTCCGGGGATGCCGGGTGATCGGACCACAGTGGTGGTCACCCTGCTCGATATTGGCTGGGTGAATCGGAGGGGTCGTGGCGGGAGGCCTCGGGCTCAACGTGGATCAGCACTTCGGCGTCCTTGAGCTCCGCCTCGATCGCGTCGCGGAGCTGATGGGCCAGTTCGTGTGCCCGCTCGAGGGTTGTCCCAGAGCGGAACTGGACGTGCATTTCGATGTAGCGGCGACGCCCCGAGATCCGGGCCCGGAGCTTGTGGTAGCCGACCATCTCCGGCGGCCGCGCCCGGGCGATCGCCGCCTCGATCCGGTCCATCTCCTCCGGCGGCGGCGCCTCATCGACCAGGATGCCCGCCGCCCTCCGAATGATGTTGAGGCCGGTGAAGACGATGAAGCCCGAAAGGACGATCGCGATCGCCGCGTCCAGCTCCTCGGCCCCGGTCAGCTCGACCAGCGCCAGTGCGACCAGGACGCCGGCCGAGGTGATCGCGTCGGCTCCCAGGTGGGCGGCGTCGCCCTCAAGGGCGGGGGAGTCGTGCTTGCGCGCTTGCCGGCGCAGGAACAGCGACACCGCGCCAGCGCTGAGCGTCGAGACTCCGATCACCGCGATCCCGAGCCCGAGCGACTCCACCTCGGTGTCGCCGCTTAGGAGCCGGCTGACCGACTCGGCGACGATGAACGCCGCGCCGCCGATGATCAGCACGCCCTCGATCGAGGCAGCGACGCTTTCGACCTTCTCGTGCCCGTATGGATGCTCAACGTCGGCCGGTTCGTCGGCGCGGCGGACCGCCACGAACGTGATCACCGACGCGACGAGGTCGACCATCGAGTTGAGCGCCTCCGAGAGGATCGCAACCGAGCCGGTGAGGATCGCGCCGACCAGCTTGAGAGCGATCAGCGTCGCGTTGTACGCGATGGAGACGCCCGCGGCCGCGGCCTTTGAGATGCCCCCGGCCGCCTTCCCCGCACTCACCCGCGGCCCTCCAGCCACTCGAAGAGCAGCCGCGCCGCCCGGCCGCGATGGCTGATCGCGTGCTTCTCGGCGGGCTGGAGCTCGGCCATCGTGCGCTGGTCGTCCGGGCCCGTGTCGTCCGGGACGAGGGCCGGGTCGTAGCCGAACCCGCCTGTGCCACGCGGCTCGGGGGCGAGGGTGCCCGTGCAGCGGCCCTCGAACAGGTGCTCCTCGCCGTTCTCGTCGACGAGCGCGATCGCGCACACGTAGGTGAGCCGGCGGTCCTCGGCGCCCGCCAGCTCGGCGAGCAGCTTGTCGAGGTTCTCCTCGTCGCCGGCGCCCTCACCGGCGAAGCGAGCCGAGCGCACCCCGGGCCGCCCGCCGAGCGCCGCCGCCTCGATCCCGGAGTCGTCCGCGAACGCCGCGCCGCCCACCGCGGCCTGGGCCGCCCGTGCCTTCCCGAGCGCGTTCTCGGCGAACGTCTCGCCGCTCTCGGGCGGCAGCTCCACCTCGTCGGGAAGCGGGTCGATCTCGACGGCCCGGAGCGCCTCGCGGAACTCGCGAAGCTTGTGCTCGTTGCGGGTCGCGAGCGTCAGCGTTTGCATCCTGGCCCCCGGCTCAGCCGGGCAGCGCGCCCACGGCCTCGCGCTGAGCCTCCCGCAGTCGCGCGATCCCACCCTCGGCTAGGGAGAGAAGCTCGTCGAGGCTGGCGCGGGAGAGCGGGGTGCGCTCCGCGGTCGCCTGTACCTCGACGAGGCCGCCGTCGCCCGTCATCACGACGTTCGCGTCGACTTCGGCCATCGAGTCCTCGGCGTAGTCGAGGTCGCAGAGCCCCTGCCCGTCGACCATCCCGACGCTGATCGCCGCCACCGACTGGTCCAGCGGCAGCCGCGCGATCGCCTCGTGCCCGACGAGCCCGTCGAGGGCGAGTTGGAGGGCGACGTATCCGCCCGTGATCGCCGCGCAGCGCGTCCCGCCGTCGGCCTGGAGCACGTCGCAGTCCACGTAGACCGAGCGCTCGCCGAGCGCCTCGAAGTCGACGACGCCGCGCAGCGAGCGCCCGATCAGGCGCTGGATCTCGACGCCGCGCCCGTCCTGCTTGCCGCGGCTGATGTCGCGCGCCTTTCGCTGCCCGGTCGAGGCGGGCAGCATCGAGTACTCGGCGGTCACCCAGCCGCGCCCCTTGCCTTCCATCCAGCGCGGGACGGAGTCGCTGACGGACGCCGTGCAGATCACCCTGGTCTCGCCCGCCGAGATCAGCGCCGACCCGTCGGCCGTGCGCACATAGCCCGGCTCGATCGCGATCGGACGGAGATCGGCTGGACTGCGCTCGTAGCTGCGGCCGGGGGACATCGGCGCCAGTGTTCCAGACGCCGATGCCCCCCGGTCGGCTACTTGAAAGAGACCTGGTTCACCGCGTCGCGGATCTTGTCGACGATCGTCTCGGCCAGCTCGAGCCCCTGCTTGCCCTGAAATCCCTTCATCGCCGCGACCATGCCCACCATCAGCAGCGCGACGAGCAAGATCAGGCCGACGTACTCGACCGTCCCTTGGCCCCGCTCGGACCGAAGCGCGACGAGCCGTTGCAGGGCGATCGCCCCGACAGTGTGGACCCTGACCGCAAGTGCATACATCTCCGTACCTCCTCGAGGGGTGGTTTCGCCCGAGGCTGGCGCGGAGGGGTGCGCGAAATCGCCCCTCGATGTGGCAATCCGCGAACGAAGCTGAGGCGGCGGGCGGGAACCGCCCGAACAGGCGCGCGCATACCGGCCATTTCGTAGAGTCCGAGCGGATGGCCGAGCGCGACGTGTCCGACTGGGAGCTTTCCGCCGCCCGGAGGCCGCGAGACGCGGGCGAGACCCCGGCCGACCCCGGGTCGGCGACGTCCGCCGGCGGGGAGCGGGACGAACGGGTCCGGGAGGCGGTCGAGGCCGCCCGCACCGCGGCCGAGCAGCGCGCCACCGCCGAGATCCACGCGCTCGAGGAGGACCTGGAGCGCGAGCGCGAGCGCGCGGCGAAGACCCTCCAGGACCTGCAGCGTCGCCTCGCGGAGGCCGAGGCGCGGGCCCGCGCGAGCCCGGCCGGCGCCGACGCGCAAGCTCGCGAGCAGCTCGAGCGTGATCTCGCCAGCCGGATCGACGCGATCAAGGCGGAGGCCGACCGGCGCGCAGGCGAGGAGGTGGAGGTGGCGCGCGAGGCCGCCGAGCAGCGCTTCGCCTCCGCCCTGGAACCGCGCGAGCAGGAGCTCGAGCGTGAGCGTGCCGCCGCCCAGAGCGCGGCCGCGGAGGCGCAGCGCCGCTTTGACGAGCTCGCGACCCAGATCGAGGCGGCGAGCCGCCGCGTCGAGGCGGCCGAGGTGAGGCTGACCGAGGAAGCCGGCCGCGCTCAACAGGAGGCCGATGCGCGCGTCGCCGATGCCGAGCGCCGCCTGGCAGAGCAGGCCGAGGAGCTGCGCGCCGAGGCGGAGCGAGCCGGGGCGGGTGTCGACGCCGCTCGCAGGGAGGCCCGGGAGGACGCCGAGAGACAGTCCCGGGCAGAGCTCGAGGGGTCACGGGCCGAGCTCGAGACGCTGCGCGGCGAGCTGACGGAGGAGCGTCAGTCGCGCCAGAGGCTGATCGAGGAGGCGCAGAGCCGGGCCGAGCGCGCCGAGCAGCAGCTGGCCGACGCCGAGCAGCAGCTTTCGGAGCCCGCGCAGTTCAGCGCCGATCCCGCCGTCGACCTGCGCGCCGAGGCGGCGGTCTGGCTCCGCACCCAGGCCGACGCGATCAGGAGCGAGGCCGAGAGCAGGGCCCAGCGGCGGGTCACCGAGCGCGAGGCCGAGCTCGCCGCTCAGCTCGAGAAGACGGCGGAGGAGCTGCGGACCGCGAAGCTGAAGCTGAAGGAGGCCGAGGACCGCGCGGACGCCGCCGAGACCACGCTCGGCGCCGTGAGCGCGGAGGAGCTGCGAAAGCGCGAGCAGGAGCGGGACGCGCGGTTCCGCGAGATCGAGGAGCGGATCGGCGAGCTGAGCAGCCGCGCGAGCGCCGTCCAGGCGCGCGCCGCGGCGAACGAGATCAAGCCTCCTGAGGCGGCCGAGAGTGAGCAAGAGGCGAAGACCGGAACCGACCCGGAGCCGGAACGCCGGCAGGCCGAAGCGGAGGCGGAGGGCGAAGCGCAGGGAGAGGCCGAAGGCGAGCCGGAACCCGGGCCGGAGGTCGAGCCCGAAGCCGAGCCCGAACGCGAGCCGGAAACCGGGCGCGAGCCGGAGCCGGAACCCGAACCCGGGGAGCCGCCCGGCTCCGGAGCTGAGGACCGCCGGGGACTCGCCACCCTGAACGAGGCGAGCTTCGAGCAGCTGCGCAAGATGGGGATGTCCGTGACGCAGGCGACACGGGTGATCGCCTACCGCGACCGCCGGCACGGCTTCGAGTCGGTCGACGACCTCGACGGGTTGCCCGGCTTCCCGATGGGCTTCCTGGCGAAGCTCAAGGACCAGCTCGCGGCGTAGGCCGCTTGGACCCTCAGAGGTCCGGCCAGTAGCGGGCGAGCCGGGCGCGATACGGCTCCGCGGGCTCGGCCGGTGCCTGTCGCGGGTCGCCTCCCTTGAGCCCCTCGA
>DATADX010000003.1:0-33878 GCA_036258315.1 Solirubrobacterales bacterium | reverse complement strand
CCGGCGTTCGGGCGGCCCGCGAGGCCGACGAACCCGGCGCGGGTGGGGGCGGGGTCCGGGGTGGCGGTCAAGTCCCGGACGCCGCCGAGCCGCGCAGCCCGGTCATGATCCGCTCCTGGAGGGCCAGCATCTCGCCCTCGTCCTCCTCGTGGTCGTAGCCGCACAAGTGAAGCGTGCCGTGGACCGCGGCCTCGATCACGTCGGTCGCGCGCTCGGGGCAGACGAACACGTCGCCAAGCTCCCGCGGCCCGAGGCCGCTCTCGTCGGGATCGATCGGGAAGGCGAGCACGTCTGTCGCCTCGTCTACCCCGCGGTGGGCGAAATTGAGCGTCCGCATCCGTCCCTCACCGACGAGCTCCAATCCGATGTGGCCGTCCCCGACCCCGGCTGCCTTCAGCGTCGCGTCGACTGCGGCCCGCAGCCGTTGCTCGACGTCTGAGAGGTCGGCGCTCAATGCTCCCCGTCGCGCTGCCGCTCCGAATGCTCGCCGTACGCGGCGACGATCCGCTGCACGAGCTTGTGACGGACGACGTCCTCGCCGCCGAAGCGGATGAAGGCGATGTCCTGGACGTCGGTGAGGATGCCGCCGACCTCGACCAGACCCGACTTCGAGCCCCTTTCGAGGTCGATCTGCGTGATGTCGCCGGTGACGACGATCTTTGACCCGAACCCGAGCCTGGTCAGGAACATCTTCATCTGCTCGGGGCTGGTGTTCTGGGCCTCGTCGAGGATCACGAAGGAGTCGTTCAGCGTGCGGCCCCGCATGAACGCGAGTGGCGCGACCTCGATCGTGCCGCGCTCGAAGTAGGCGTTGACGCGCTCGGGGTCGAGCATGTCGTAGAGCGCGTCGAAGAGCGGGCGCAAATAGGGGTCGACCTTCGCCTGGATGTCGCCAGGGAGGAATCCGAGACGCTCGCCCGCCTCGACGGCCGGGCGGGTCAGGATCACCCGCTGGACCTCGCCGCGCGAGAGCGCCGCGGCCGCCATCGCGACCGCGAGGAAGGTCTTGCCGGTGCCCGCGGGGCCGATCCCGAAGGTGATCGTGTGGTTGCGGATCGAGTCGACGTAGTGCTTCTGGTTGACCGTCTTCGGCGCGACGCGCGTGTTGCGGTGCTGCCAGACGACGTCCTCGAGGATCTCGGCGGGGTTCTCGTGCTTGTCGAGGGCGCCGGTGACGGCCTCGATCGTGCCCGGCGCGATCTCGTGTCCCTGCTCGATCAGGTCGACGATCTCCCCGACGACCGTCTCGGCCGTGCGGACCTCCCCGTCGTCTCCGTCGAGGGTGAGGACGTTGCCGCGCAGGTACAGGTCGCAGCCGAGGTGGCCCTCGAGGGCTCGCAGGACCGCGTCCTCCGACCCGGCCAGCTCCGCCGCGACCGCGTTGTCGATGGTGATCTGGCTACGCGCCAACGTCTAGGAGCCCAGCTTCTCGCGCACCGCCTGGCTGACGCGCTTGCCGTCGGCGCGGCCGCCGAGCTTGGGCATCAGCGCGTTCATCACGTTTCCCATTTCCTTCTGCTCGCTCGCCCCGGACTCGTCGATCGTGGCGGCAACCAGCTCGTCGAGCTCCTCGTCGGAGAGCTGGGCCGGCAGATAGCCCTCGATCAGCTTCGCCTCGGCTTCCTCCGCGGATGCGGCGTCGTCGCGGCCGCCCTCGCGCAGGGCCTCGGCGGCGTCGACCCGGCGCTTGCGCTCGCGCTGAAGCGCCGCGATCTCGTCACCCCGGCCCTCCTTCTGCTCGGCCTGGAGAGCGGCCACGACCATCCGGAGCTGGCCGACCCGGTCCTTCTCGCCGGCCTTCATCGCGGTCTTCACGTCCTCCTGGACCTGCTCGAGGATGCTCATGGCCTAAGCGTAGCCCGCGCCGCGGGATGACTTCCGGCGCGGGGGTAGCGGCCGCATGGGTCAGTCGCGGCCGCTCGAAAAGCGGGCGGCCTGACGCCCGATTGTGCCCCTGCCGTTCGCCTCATGCCCGGCGGCTCTGAGCACGAGCCGAAGCGATGCCTCCGGTCCCGGCCATGCCGCTCGCAGCATCTCCGGGGTTGCGCCGCGAACGAGCACGCGGAGTGCGAGGACGAGGACCACCGCGTCGTCCAGGTGGCCGGGACCCGGCAGGAAGTCGGGGATCAGGTCCAACGGCATCGCCAGATAGGCGACCACGGCCAGCAGGGCGAGGCGGCGAAGCCGCGAGACGTGCGGGTCGCGGGCAAGGCGCCCGATCATCACGGCGCAATCGGGGAGGAAGCCGGCGACGGCCCGTGCGTCATCGCGGCGGCCGGCGGCGAGCAGGACCGCGACCGCGACCACGTAGACCGCGAGCGCGCTCAGCACCAGCCCCCACGGGAACAGGTCGATCTCGACCCCAGAGCCTCGGTCGCCGCCGATGGCGGCCAGGACGGCGATCACGGCAGCCTCACCAGCTCGACCTCTCCGAGCGGCATCTGCAGGAACCGGGTGCCGAGCTCGCGGAAGCTCTCGGGCTCGCCCGTGCAGATGAAGCTGTAGGACCCCTCCTCGTCACTCCGGCACGCAAGCCCGTTCGCGCCGAGCGTCCGCTGCGCCGTCGCGGCGATCGCGTGACCCGCGGTGACGAGGCGAACGTCGCGCCCGAGCGTCCGCTGCAACATCGGGGCCACCAGCGGGTAGTGCGTGCAGCCGAGCACGACGGTGTCGACGTCCGCCTGCTTGAACGGCTGGCAATAGGCGCGGACCATCCGGACCACGCTCTCGTCGAAGGGGAAGCCGCGCTGGATCACGGCCGCCAGGTCGGGCGCCTCGACCTCGGTGATCGTCAACGTCCGCTGCTGGGCAGCGAGCGCGCGCCCGTAAGCGTTCGCCCTCACCGTCGCCGGGGTGGCCAGGACCCCGACGCGCCCGGTCTCCGTGACGGCGGCCGCGATCTCGGCCTCGGGCTCGATCACCGCGACCACCTCCACCCGATGCTCGGCCGCCACCGCGCGCGCCGTTTCGAGCCCGGCCGAGGCGGCCGAGTTGCACGCGATCACGAGCAGCTTCGCGCCGCGCTCGAGCAGGAAGCGTGAGACCTGCTCGACGTGCGAGCGCAGCTCCTCCTGGCTGCGAGCCCCGTAGGGAAAGCGCGCATCGTCGCCGAGGTAGACGAAGTCCTCCTCGGGGAGCGAGACGAGGCACTCGTGCAGGACCGTGAGACCGCCGACGCCGGAGTCGAAGACGGCGATCGGGAGCTTGGATCTGTCGGGGGCGGCAGACATCGAGATCACGAGGCGCGGAGCAGCAGGGCGGCCCAGTCGCCCTCGACCCGCGGCTCACCCGGCTCGAGGCCGAGCGGGGCGAAGGCACCCGCAACCTCAGCGGCCTCGGTCTCGAGCATCCCAGAGCAGACGAGGGTCCGCGGAGCTCGGTCCACCGCCGCCAGCCGGCGCGCGCACTCGATCAGGAGCGGCCCGGTCAGGTTCGCGCTCACGGTCGGGGCCAGCGGCGGCGGCGCCTCGCGGACGTCGACGCGCTCGATCTCGAGGACCACACCGTTCGCCTCCGCGTTGGCCGTGGCGGCTTCCAGCGCGGCCTGCTCGCGGTCGCAGGCGATCACCGGAGAGAAGCCGAGCTTGGCGGCGGCGATCGCGAGCACGGCTGAGCCGGTCCCCCAGTCGGCCAGCGCTCCCTCCGCCTCCCCCGCGCGCTCGAGCTCGATCAGCAGCTCGAGACAGAGGCGCGTGGTCGGATGGGCGCCGGTGCCGAAGGCCTGGCCGGGATCGACGAGGACGTCGATCGGGCCGTCCTCGGCGTCCCACCAAGACGGGCGCACGCGGATCCGGTCGCCGATCACGACCGGGCGATGGAAGTCGGCCCAGCGGTCGGCCCAATCGTCGGGGACCGAGGTGGTCGTCACGTCGACGCGCGAGTGGCCCGCGGCCGCGCGGAGCTCGCCCAGCTCGGGGACCTCGCCGGGGGGCCCGTAGATCGCGAACTCGGCGAAACCCGGGCCGCGCTCCTCCTCGACGCCGTTCGGGGCGAGCTCGAGCAGGTGGGCGAGCACCTCCTCGGCCGCCTCGGGGCTGCAGCGGACAGCCAGTCTGATCAAGCGCTCACTCGGCGGCCTCGCGCGTCGCGGCGCCCTCGAACAGCTCGGCGTCGAGGCGGCGGACCAGCTCGCGCTGCTCGTCGGTCAGGTTCGCAGGGACGACGACGTCGAAGACGACGTGTTGGTCGCCGCGCTTCCGGCGGCCCTGCAGCGGCGGCAGCCCGAGCCCCTTCAGCACCGAGGCGTCGCCGTGCTGGGTCCCAACCGGTACGTCCACCGATGTCTCGCCCTCGAGCGTCGGAACCGTCACCGTGCCGCCCAGGATCGCGGTTGTGACCGGGAGCGGGACGCGGCTGACGATCTCCGTGCCCTGGCGGGCGAAGCGCTCGTCGGCCGCGACGTGGACCTCGACGAAGAGGTCGCCCGCGCGGGCGCCGGGGTCGCCCTCGTGGCCGGCGCCGGCGATCCGGATTCGCTGCCCGTCCTCGATCCCGGCGGGGATGTCGACCTCCCAGGTGCGCATCTCGCTGACACGGCCGGCGCCGTTGCACTGCTTGCACGGTTTGCTGGGAATGCGCCCCCCGCCGCCGCACCTGTCGCACGGGACCGCGCGCACGACCTGGCCGAAGACGCTCCGGCTCACCTGCCGCAGCTGCCCCGTCCCGTCGCAGCGGTCGCAGGCCTCGATCGGGGTGCCCGGCTCGGCGCCGTTGCCGCGGCAGTGCTCGCAGACGCTGATCGCCTCGAAGCGGACCTCCTTCTCGGTCCCGTCGAGCACGTCGATCAACTCGATCTCGGCGACGGTGCCGACGTCGGCGCCCGCCGCGGGACCGCGGCGACCGCCGAAGGGGTCGCCGCCGAAGATCGTCTCGAAGATGTCCTGGAAGCTGCCGAAGTCGGCGGTGCGAGGGTCGAACCCGCCGGAGCGGAGCCCCTCCTGGCCGAACTGGTCGTAGGTGCGGCGGCGGCCGGGGTCCGATAGGACCTCGTAGGCCTCGGCGGCCTGCTTGAACTTCGCCTCGGCCTCGGGATCGTGGGAGTTGACGTCAGGGTGCAGCTCGCGCGCGAGCCTCCGGAAGGCGCTCTTCACCTCCGCCTGGGAGGCGGTGCGCTCGATCCCGAGCACCTCGTAGTAGTCGCGCCCGCTCGCCACCCCGGTCCCGCCTTACTCGCCGTAGACCGTGTCGAACAAGCGCGACAGCTGCCCGGCGGCCTGGCGCACCGAGGCGATCGCCGTGCCGTAGTCCATCCGCAACGGCCCGATCACGCCGACCGCACCGAGGTTGCGGTAGCCGAGCCCGTAGTTGGCGCCGACGACGCTGACCGAGCGCAGCTCGGGCTGCGGGTTCTCGGCCCCGATCCAGACGAACACCGATCGCTCGTCAAGCGCCGAGCGAAGCGTGCGCAGCAGGTTGACGCGGCGCTCGAGCGCCCTCAGGAGCTCCTCCACATGCGGCAGGTCGGCGGAATGCTCTTCGGTCAGGAGGCGCGCGGTCCCGTCGACGTAGAGCGTGTCCTCGGCCGATTCCCCGAGGTTCACGAACACGCTCTCGATCTCGGCGATGAAGCCGCGCTCGGTCGCGCTCAGCTCGGAGTCGTCGAGCCGGGCGGCGACCATGTGCGCGCCGAGCCCAAGGCCGGCGAGGCGCTCGTTCAGGTAGCTCCCGGCCCACTCGACGAGGCCGGGATCGACCGCGGCGGGAAAGCTGAAGACGCGCTTGGTGACGCCGCCGTTCGAGGCGATCACCACGACCATCACGCTCCGGGGCTGCAGCCGCAGTGCCTCGACGCGGTGGATCGTCGCGGTCGCGAGCGGCGGCGCGCTCACGAGCGCGACCAAGTCGGTGATCCGCGAGAGCGCCGCGGTCGTGTCGCGGATCGCCTCGTCGACCTCGCGGCGCATCCGCGAGAGCCCCAATTCCTTCTGCGGCAGTACCGGCAGCCGCTCCTCGGAGGCGAGCAGCTCCTCGACGTAGAAGCGGTAGCCGGAATCCGTCGGGACGCGGCCGGCGGAGGTGTGCGGATGCGTCAGGAACCCCTCCCTCTCCAGGCTCGCGAGCTCGGCCCTGACCGTCGAGGCGCTCCAGTCGATCTCGGGCTTCGTCGCGATCGCCTTCGAGCCGACGGGCCTCCCCTCCGACACGTAGCGCTCGACGACCAGACCCAGAATCGCCTGCTGTCGCTCCGTAAGCATTCCCTTGATTCTAGGGTCGGCTGCCACAGACCCCCGGACTCGCGCGTGCACCGCGGAGCCTCAGCATCCCCCGCGTTCGCGCCGTAACCCCGTCTCCCCGCACGCGAAGCCCGAGGAGACGCGAGTCAGATGATCAGCTCGGCCTCGGCGTTGCGGATCACCTGGTTGCCGCCTTGCTCGGCGACGGTGTCCACGACGACGCGACCGCCGTCCACTGACTTGATGGTCCCGCTCACGGTCAGCTCCTGCTCGGGGAAGCCCATCCCGCGGAACTGGACCGAGAGGCGCTTCAGCGCCCGGGGGTCGCCGTCGGCGAGCTGGGCGTTGCCGCGGGCAACCTGGGCCATCATCCAGAGGCCGTGCAGGATGTTGCTCGGGAGCCCGACCGCGGTCGCGAACTCCTTGTCTATGTGGATCGGGTTGAAGTCACCGGAGGCGCCCGCATAGCGGTGCGGGAGGTACTTGTCGGGAGTCGTCTTCAGGTCGGGGACCGCGTCGCCCGGCTTCAGGTCAGCCACGCCTACACCCCTCTGACGATGTTGGTCCAGGTGCCGCGCACGACCTCGGCGCCGTCCTGGTTGGTGGAGATGGTCTCGAACACGTAGAAGCCCTTGCCGTCCTGCTCGTAGATCTCGGCACAGCCCGCCGTCGTCGTGATCCGGTCGCCAACGCAGACCGGCTCCCCCCAGACGAACTCCTGGCTGCCGTGCAGCATCGTCGCCAGGTTGATGCCGACCTCGGGATCGAGCACGGCGGGCCCGACCGCCGGGGCGCTGTAGACGACGCAGAACATCGGCGGGGCGGCGACGTCGCGGAAGCCGGCCGACCTCGCGATCTCGCGGTCGTGGTGGACAGGGTTGCTCGCGCCGATCGCGTTAGCGTACTCGCGGACCTTCTCGAGCCCGACCTCGTAGGTGGTGGCGGGCCATTCCTTGCCCACTGCCTCGGTCTTGACCGCCATCAGGGCGGCGATTCTAGCCTTCAGCGGGTAGGACAGATCTGATGCGGCTGCGGCTGACACAGGAATCCGAGGGCACGACATATCTGCGCCCGTGGGCGTTGCCGGTGATCGTCGCCGCGATCTGCGTGCCGGTGGTCGGAGCGCTCGCGCTCGGGGTGATCACCGACAGCGGCACCGGGTTCGGCTTCGCGGTCGGCGCGCTCGCCGTCGCGACGCTGCTCGTGCTCGCCGCCCGGGCCCGGCCGCGGGGTGCGATCGAGGTCGCCTCGCGCCCGGATGCCGAGCGGCGCCTGCTCGTGGTCGCGACGACGGAGGTGACGCCGGAGGCAGCTGAGCGGATCGCGGAGCGTGCCGAGCGCGCGGCCGACGTGCGGCTCCTGGTCCCCGTCGCCAGCGGACGGCTGTCGCGCTGGCTCTCGGCCGAGGACGACGCCCGCGCTCAGTCTCAGGACGTGCTCGCGCACTCCGCCGGTGCGCTGGTCGCCGCGGGCCTGCCGGTGAGCGGCTCGCTCGGCGACAGCGACCCGGCCCAGGCCCTGGAGGACGAGCTCCGGGACTACTCCGCCGAAGAGGTGGTGCTGCTGAGCGCCGCGGGTGACGACTCGTTGGCGCGAGTTGCGGACCGGCTCGAGCTGCCGGTCTCCAGGCTCACGACCTAGACGGACTCGCGCTCGCCCGCGTGCTCGACCGCGGCGTCGCGGTCCGGCTGAAGCGAGAGGTAGTCCATCCGCTCGTTGCGCGTCCCGATCACCCAGCCGAGCACGTTCTCGACCTCGATCCCGCTGCCGGCGCCTACACCGCGGCTGCGGATCATCGCGACGACGTGGCGTTCGCCGACGGGCTCGATCGACTCGACCGACATCACGAACTCCGACCAGGCCTCGTCCCACGTCGCGAACCACCGGCGAAACTGCTCGACGCCGCGGTAGTTGCCGGCATTTCCGAGCTCGGGGGGGACGAACACCTCGACGTCTTCAGTGAAGGTGGCAATCGCCGCGTCCTGGTCGCCCGCGATCCAGGACTCGAGGCCGCCACGCGCCAACTCGATGTTTCTGACCTGCGCTGGTGTCGGCTCGCTACTCGCCATCGACCTGGAGGACGGCGAGGAACGCCTCCTGCGGGACCTCGACCGCGCCGACCTGCTTCATCCGCTTCTTACCCTTCTTCTGCTTCTCGAGCAGTTTCTTCTTGCGGGTAACGTCGCCCCCGTAGAGCTTCGCGGTCACGTCCTTGCGGACCGCCTTGACCGTCTCGCGGGCGATCACGTTTGACCCGATCGCGGCCTGGACGGGGACGTCGAACTGCTGGCGGGGGATCGTCTTGCGGAGACGCTCGACGAGGACCCGCCCCTGGTCGTAGGAGGCGTCCCTGTGGACGATCAGGGACAGGGCGTCGACCTTGTCGCCGGCAAGCAGCACGTCGAGCTTGACGAGGTTCGATGGGCGGTTGCCGATCGGCTCGTAGTCGAGCGAGGCGTAGCCCTTGCTGCGCGACTTGAGCTGGTCGAAGAAGTCCAGCACGATCTCGGCGAGCGGCAGGTCGTACTGGATCTGGACCCGGTCGGGCGACAGGTAGTGGATGCCGATGTGCTCGCCGCGTCGCTTCTGGCAGAGCTCCATCACCGCGCCGACGTACTCGTTCGGGGTGATGATCGTCGCGCGAATATAGGGCTCCGCAATCGACTCGATCGAGGCTGGGTCGGGCATCTCGGTGGGACTGCTCACCTCGACGACCTCGCCGGTGTTGGTCAGGGTCACCTCGTAGCGGACGTTCGGCGTGGTGGCGAGCAGCTCGAGGTCGTACTCGCGCTCGAGGCGCTCGCGGACGATGTCCATGTGGAGCAGGCCGAGAAAGCCACAGCGAAAGCCGAACCCGAGCGCGTCTGAGGTCTCGGGCTCGTAGGAGAGCGCGGCGTCGTTGAGTGCCAGCTTGTCGAGCGCGTCGCGGAGGTCCTCGTAGCGGTCCGTGTCGATCGGGAACAGACCGCAGAAGACCATCGGCCGCACCTCCCGATACCCCGGGAGCGCCTCCCCGGCCGGCCGTTCGCGACTGGTGAGGGTGTCGCCGACCCGCAGCTTGGTCACGTCCTTGATCCCGGTGATCACGTAGCCGACCTCGCCGGCGGACATCCCCCGGGCCGGCGTCATCTTCGGCGTGAAGAACCCGATGTCGTCGATGTCGGCCAGCGTGCCCGCCTGCATCGCCGCGATCGGCTCGGCCTTGCTGAACTCTCCGTCGACCATCCGGACAAAGGCGACCACGCCGCGGTACTGATCGAACTCGGAGTCGAAGATCAGCGCCCGGGGCGGTGCATCGGGCTCCCCCTCGGGCGGAGGGATCAGGTCGACGATCGCCTCCAGCACGTCGCCGACCCCCTCGCCGGTCTTTGCCGAGATCCGCAGCGCGTCGGCGGGATCGCCGCCGAGCAGGTCGGCGACCTGGGCGGCCACCGCGTCGGGGTCGGCGCCCGGTAGATCGACCTTGTTCAGGACCGGGATCAGCTCGAGCCCGGCGTCGATCGCCGCATATGCGTTCGCGACGGTCTGTGCCTCGACGCCCTGGGCCGCGTCCACGACGAGCAGCGCCCCCTCGCACGCCGCGAGGCTGCGGGACACCTCGTAGGAGAAGTCGACGTGACCGGGGGTGTCGATCAGGTGCAGATGGTAGGTGCGCCCGTCGGACGCCGTGTACGGGACCCGCACGGCCTGGGCCTTGATCGTGATCCCCCGCTCGCGCTCGAGATCCATCGAGTCGAGCATCTGCGGCACGTGCGTCCGCGCGTCGACCGCCCCGGTCAGCTCGAGGATGCGGTCGGCGAGGGTCGACTTGCCATGGTCGATGTGGGCGATGATCGAGAAGTTCCTGATTCGTTCCATCGGGGCGCGAATTGTCACACGCTGCGAGGTTAGGCCCCCTTCGACCGTCGACGGTCGCATCGAAGAGCTCCACCGCACCCTGCTCGTCGTCGGAGGCGGGCTGGCCCCATCGAAGTCGCTCCGGTTGAAGGCGTCGTAGGCCGCGCGAATTCGTTTCATGCCTCCGCCACCGATCTGGGCCATGCGGGGGCTGTCGGCCTCAGGGGCGACTGCCGGGGAGCACCCGCCGCACGAGACGCGCGACTTGCTCGGCCTCCGGCACGCGGAGCGCCATCACCGCCGCGATGTAGGCGACCGCGCCGGCGAGCAGCGCCACCCCCAGCGAGATCGCTTGCGCGAGGACGCCGCGCCCGAGCGCTTCGTCGAGGCCGAGCCAGACGAGGTAGCTGACCCCCGCCAGCAGCGCCGCGGCGAGCGTGATCCTGACCGCACTCGAGATCAGCCGGCTGAGCTCGATCCCGTGCAGCCAGCCGCGCAGGATCACCGCCTCGGCGACGACGCTCGCCGCCGTCGCGACGACCGTCGCGGCGACGATCCCGCCGACGCCGAAGGGGCTGTACAGGGCGGCGGCGACGATCGTGGTGATCGCGAGGTTCGCGCCCGAGATCGCCGTCGGGACCCACGGGCGCTGGAGGCTGAAGAAGGTTCGAGTCATCAGCAAGAAGAGCCCGTTCAAGGGAAGCGAGAACGCGAACCAGAAGAGCGCCTCGGCGACGACCTCGGTCTGGGCGGCGTCGAACTCTCCGCGCTGGTAGACGAGCCGCGTCATCGGCTCGGACAGGACCACGATCGCGGCGGCGGCCGGGACGAGCATCAGCAGGATCTGGCGCATCCCATTGGCCATCGTCGAGCGCAGGGCGCCGTAGTCGTCGCGCGCCGCGAAGCGCGCCATGGTCGGGAAGACGACGGTCGCGATCGCGACCGAGAAGATCCCCTGGGGAAGCATGTAGATCCGGAACGCCTTGTCTATTGCGGCCGGCGCCTGGTCCGAGACGAGCGTGCCGAAGAAGCTGTTGATGACGAGGTTGAAGTTGATCAGGCCGAGGCTGAGGGTGACCGGGAGCATCAGGAGCAGCACCCGCTTCACGTCGGGCGAGAGACGCCACTGGAAGTTCCAGTCGAACCTGAACGGGGTGTGGCGAAGGTCCCAGGCGGGGATCGCGAACTGGATCGCGGTGCCGACGAGGATCCCGATCGCGTACGCGTAGATCTCGTCCTCCTTCGAGAAGGCGGGCGCCAGCGCGACGAGGACGGTGATGATGGCGACGTTCCAGAAGAACGGCGAGATCGCGAACGCCGCGAAGCGGTCGTAGCTGTTCAGGATCCCGACGACCATCCCCGTCGCCCCGAGGACGATCAGGATCGGGAACAGGATCTGGGACAGCGTCACCGTCAGGTCGAGCAGCTCTCCCTCGAAGCCGGGCGCGAAGACGGGGACGACGACCGGCGCCGCGAGCACGAACACGGCCGTGATCGCGGCGAGGACCAGCGTGACCGTGAAGATCAGCTGCGAAGCGAGCCGGAACGCCTCCCTTCTCTTCCCTTGCTCGAGCTTCTCGAGGAAGACCGGGACGAACGCCGCCTGGATCGCGGCGTCAGCGAACAGGCTGCGGACGAGGTTGGGGATCTGGAAGGCGATCGTGAACGCCGACATCGGCCCGGTGATTCCGAAATAGCTGGCTGCGACGATCTCGCGCACTAGGCCGGCGACCCGCGAGGCGGCCGTGGCGATCGAGAAGAACGCCGTCGAGAGCCCGAGCCGGCCCCCGCGGCGCTCGAACTCGGGCGGCTCGAAGGTGGTCGCGGGCGCAGGGGCGGGAACGGCCATGAACGTCTCCGTGTCCGTCGCGAACCCGATCGTTTCCCCGCTCGGTCGCCGCCTGGCGGCGCTGCGGCGGACCTCGCCCGGGTCGGGCCGATCGCGCAGCCAGCCCGGCTCGGGCGATTCAGCCGGCTCGGTCGGCTCGAAGGGACGGCCGGGATCCCGCTCCTCGGTCGGCCGGTCGGGCTCGGTGGGCCGGTCGGGCTCGGTCGGCCGGTCGGGCTCGGTCGGCCGCTCGGGCTCGGTCGGGGCCTCGGCCTCGCTGTCGGGCTCGTGCTCTCGGCCAGGCGGGGGGACGGCCTCGAATTCGCGCGTCGAGGGGTCGAACGGCTCCGGTGGAGCCGGCGGCGGGGTGCCCAGGTCGTCTCTGTCGCGATCGTCGCTCATGCCTGAGAACGCGCACGCGTAGCTACGCGCAACGGTTCGGTGCCCTATTCTCATTCGCCGCCCGCACCGCGGGTCTTTCTATGGCAAACATCGCCTCACAGAAGAAGCGGAACGCCCGAACCAGCCGAGAGCGGCTGGAGAACCTGCGCTTCGCAAGCGCGGTCAAGACACACTTCAAACGCCTCGAGGCCGTGGTGGAGTCGGGGAACGCCGAAACGGTCGCCGCCGAGCACAAGACCCTCGTCGCCCGGATCGACAAGGCCGTGCAGCGCGGCGCCATGCACCGCAACACGGGCGCTCGCAAGAAGGCCCGGGCTGCCCGGATCGCCGCCGGCTCCAAGTCCTAGCTCCCGGCAAGCGATCGCCGCGATTGAGCTCGGTCAGACCGCGGCCTTGAGGGCCAGCGTCAGGGCGACGCCCTCGGGATAGTCCGAGCCGCCGCGCGACCAGACCTCGAGGTCGGCGAGAGCGCGAATCGAGTGGTCGATGTCGGCCGGCGACCGGCCCTTGACGCGCTGGACGAGCACCTTCGCGGCGTAGGGATGCATCGAGAGCCCCCCGGCGACGTCCCTGGGCGGGCGGCCCGCTTCGAGCTCGCGCGAGGCGCGCAGCGCCTGTCGCAGGCGAGGAGCGAGCGAGTAGATGATCCGCGGCAGCGCCTCGCCCTGGGCGACAAGCGACTCGGCGACGGTCAGCGTTTTCGCCTCGTCGCCCTCGACGATGGCGTCGGCGAGCGTCCAGATCGCCTCCTCCGAGGTGTCGGAGATGATCGCGTCGAGCTCGTCCACCCCGACCCGCCCCCCGTCGCCGGCCCAGAGGGCGAGGCGCTCGAGCTCGTTGCGAAGCCGCAGTGATCGCGGTCCGAGCCGCTCGACCAGCAGCCTGGCCGCATCGGGCTCGAGCGTGAATCCGAGCTCGCGGGCGTCGGCGACGAGCCGCTTGGGGAGCTCGCGCTCGCGCGGGGCGTCGTAGCTCAGCACCTCTCCCCCGGCCGCCTCAACGGCCTTCTTCAGCTCCGCCGGGACCTTCCCGTGGGCGACCAGCACCATCGTCGTCTCGGGAGGCAGCGATTTGAGCGATGCGGCGACCGCCTCGGCGTCCTTCTTCCCCCAGGCCTCGACGCCATCCGCGAGCAGGTAGCGACGCTCGGCCGTCAGCGAGATCGCGGTGAGCGAGCCGATCAGCGCCTCGGCGTCGGGCGAGCGGCGCCCATCGCCCGACTCGAACAACTCCAGCGCCCCGAGGCCGCCCTCGCGCTCGGCGCGGGCCCGAAGGCGCTGGCGCGTCCGCGCGATCTTCGCCTCGTCGGTACCGGCGATCAGGTAGGCGGGCTTGATCTCGGCCACGCCCCCGAGTCTACGGACGGTCAGGGACACGGGATCCCCCTGACGCCGCCCACAATCAGCCGGCGAGCGTCCAGCCAGCCGCGCCGGCGTCGATCGCGAGCTCACCGCGCTCGTCGGTTCGAGCGACCGGGACACCCTGCTCGGCGAGTGCGGCCAGCGTCTCGGGCGCCGGGTGGCCATAGGAGTTCTCCCCGACCGAGAGCAGCGCCAGCTTCGGCGCCGCCTTGTCGAGCAGCGCCTCGAGACCCTCGTCCTCGCTGCCGTGGTGGGCGACCTTGAGCAGGTCGACGGGGCCGGGATCGAGGGGAACGTCACGCGCCTCGGCGTCGCCGGTGAGCAGGACCGAGAGGTGGCGCCACTCCGCGAGCAGCACGAGCGAGAGCTGGTTCGTCTCTGCGCCCGGCATCCCGAGCAGCTCGCGGGGCGGCCACAACGCGGTCAGCCGTAGAGCCCCCGAGCGAACCTGGCCGCCCTCCGCGAGCCGAAGCGGCTCGACACCGTGGCCGGCGGCGACCGCCTCCAGTCGCGGCGCCGGGGCGGCGATTACCAGCCGCTCGACGGGGACCGTCTCGAGCACCTCCGCCGCGCCGCCCGCGTGGTCGGACTGGTCGTGGGTGATGACGACGGCGCCGAGCCGGCTGACGCCAAGCTCGCGGAGGCGGCCGGCGACGCCCGCCCCAGGAGGCCCAGCGTCGACCAGGATCGGCGGCCCGCCCGGCGGGTCGAGCAGGATCGAGTCCCCCTGGCCGACGTCGAGGACCCGCACGGAGAACTGATCGTCACCGGCGCCGGCGCTCGGTCCGGGACGCCAACCGTGGAGAGCGAACACGATCACGAGCGCCGCCGCGCCGATCGCGATCGCCACCCTCCGACGGGCCTGCCGACCGGGGCGCCCGCGGTCTCGAACGGCCATCCCGCGTCGCCGCTCGGCCATCGCGAGGCCGACCTCGGCGAACGCGGTCAGTCCCGCATACGCCGTGGCAACCGGCGCCAGCCCGTCGAGCCCCGCGTCCAGGAGCGCCCACTGAGGTGATCCGAGCCAGCGCGCGATCTGGCCGATATAGGCGAGGCAGAGGGAGTTGACCCAGTTGAGCGGCTCGATGGGCAGCGCGGGCAGCTGCCCCGCGATCCCGGACAGCATCCCGAGCCACATCGCCGGGGCGACGGCGGGAAGTGCGAGCACGTTCGCGGGGAGCGCCGCGATCGACAACGAGCCGAACTGGTGGGCCATCAGCGGCGCCGTCGCCACAGTCGCGGCGATGGTCAGCGCCGCCCCCTCGGCGAGGGCTCGCCGCGGCGACCCTCGACCGGCGCCGCGATCGAGCAGCGCCGCGAGGCGGCCCGACCAGAGGAAGATCCCGACGACGGCGGCAAAGCTGAGCTGCCAGCCGACGTCGCCGGCCGCGCGCGGGTTGAGGGCCAGAGTCAGCACGGCGGCGAGCAGGAGCGCGTACCAGCGCGAGCCCGGCCGGTCTGCGAGCGCGGCCACCAGCCCGGCGGCGCCCATCACCCCGGCGCGCTGGATCGACGGCCCGGCGCCCGTCAGCGGCACGTAGATCGCGATTAGCGCCAACAGGGCGAGGAGCCGAGCCCGGAGCGTCAGCCCCAACAGCGCCAGCAGCGGCCAGGCGAGCAGGCAGAGGAGGATCACGTTCTGGCCGCTCACCGCGAGTAGATGGGTGAGGCCGGCGCGCCGGAAGTCCTCGCGCGTGGCGCCGTCGATGCGATCGTCCTGGCCGAGCACGAAGCCCCGCGCGAGGGCCGCCTCCCGGTCAGGCAGGCCGCGGTCAAGGGCGCGTTCGGCCCGCCCGCGGATCGCATCGATCGTCCCAGCGACCCCGCCGCGCCGCTCGCCGGTGGGCTCGACGCTGTCGGCCTCGAGCACCATCGCGATCCCGCGCCGCGCCAGTGATCCCTCCAGCCACGGCGGCGGCTCGGCGAGGCGCCCCCCGATCCGGAGCTCTGATCCGACGCCGAGTCCGTCGAGGGCGGGGGCGCCCAGCTCGACCGCCCCCGCGGCGGTGTCGAGCTTCGCCGTCACGCCGTCGGGGCCGCTGCGAGGCGGCGAGGCGAGCCTGCCCTCGAGGGAGACCCGCGCGCCGGGCGGCCCCCGCAGCGCGCCGGCGTCGATCGCCTCCGTTCGGGCGGCGCCGAGCGCGATGCCGGCTGCCGCCGCGATCAGGGCCACGCACGCGGTCCATGCGATCCGCCCGGCTGCGGTGCGCGGCCGGGTGAGCGCGAGCAGCGCACCTCCGCCGGCCACCAGGACCGCCATGCCGGCGGCCCGCTCAGGATCAGCACCGAGCAGCGGCGCCGCCCCGAGCCCGACCGCGAGGCCGGCGAGCAGCGAATGGCGCCAGGGCGGTTTCACACGATGATCAGGTGGTAACCGCGAACGGACGGCCGGGGAAGAGCCGGCGCGCACCGACGTCTCGAGGAGGGACAACGATGAGCCGATCGGAATATGCACGAACGCTTCAACGCCGACGCGAGAAGGCGCGGCGCGACGTGCTCGCGCGGGAGCGGCCGCGGGACGGCTTCGACGGCCTCACCGCATCGCCGACCAGCCCACGCGGCAATCAGACGCTCGACAGGCGCCGCGTCGAGCTCGCCCGCGAGGACTACGAACGGGTGCTCGGCTGACCTAGGGCTGGAGGCCTTCGCGGAGCGTCTCCATCGTCGCGGGGCCGATTCCACTGATCTCGTCGAGCTGGTCGACGGACGAGAGGCCTCCGTGCTGATCACGGAACTCGACGATCTTCTCCGCCGTGACCGGCCCGATGCCCTCGATCTCGTCGAGCTGGTCGGCGGTGGCCAAGCCCAGTGAGATCGGTCCCTCCGCGGCGGCCAAGGCCGCGCCGGCGCCACGTCCCGGGACCACGACCTGCTGTCCGTCGCTGAGCCGGGCGGCCAGGTTGATCGCGTCCTCGGACGCGGCCCGGCCGAGGCCTCCGGCGCGCTCGATCGCGTCGGTGATCCGGGCGCCGACCGGCAGCCGGTAGACGCCGGGGCGGCGAACCGCGCCGGCGACATGGACGACGACATCGCGGGTCGTGTCGCCGCCGGGCTCGAAGCCGTCGGCCTCGAAGCTGACGGGCTCACCGGCGCCGGGGGGAACGCTGGGTGAGCGGATCCACCGCGCGCCGACGAGGAGCACGGCGACGGCGATTGCCGCGTAGACGAGGAGCTGTGAGCGGCTCAGCTCTGGCACGCGGCCAGGCTGGGAGCGAAGAGCGCGCGCGATGCGCGCGCCCAGTGTCTAATCGCTAACGGACCTGAAAACCGCCCAGTCCCTCGGGCTTCTCCTCGGTGACGTCGAGCCGCGCGACCTCGGCGCGCCCGGGCCCGCTGCGGCAGTACTCGACCATCGAATCGACCGCCTCGGCCTGGCCCTCGAGAACCACCTCGACGGTCCCGTCGTCGCGATTCGAAGCCCACCCCGCGACTCCCGATCCCTCTGCACGGCGCCGGACTGAATCGCGGAAGAACACGCCCTGCACCCGCCCGTGAGCGATCAAGTGCACGCGTCTCAAATGCGGAGCCTCAGCATCCCCCCGGACGGCGCCGCCACCGCGCACCCCCGCAGGGCGCAGCCCGAGGAGGTTGCGCGTTGGTGCCGGCTTTGACGCTGGTCAATAGTCTTCGTCGTCGTAGTCGGAGACGCCGGAGGCGACCGTGTCGCCGTAGATCTCGGAGACGGTGATCGGCGGGGACTGGACCGAGATGCAGCAGAGATCGCTCTCGCCGTCGTTGGCGATCGAGTGGTCGGTCGCGGGAGGGACCATCACCAGGTCGCCGGGGCTGACCTCCTGCTTGTCGCCGGCCACGGTCATCGAGCCGGACCCGAGCGTGATCACGTAGACCTGCTCGGCTTCCTCGTGGGAGTGCAGCTCCTGGTCGACGCCGGCGGGAACCTCGATCCAGGTGACGGACATGTTCCGGGACCCGAGCTCACCGGCGTCCATGAGGATGTTGGTGCGGAGCTTGTGCCACTCCTCAACAGGAGCCTCCGCGAGCCGCCTGACCAGCACGGGGCCTTTCTAGCAGATCGGGGAGCTCACCTGACCACGAGATTCACCAGCCTGCCGGGGACCACGACCTCCTTGACGATCTCCTTGCCATCGAGGTGGCGCCGGACGTTCTCGCTCGCCCGCGCGAGCTCGAGCAGCTCGTCCTCGGAGGCCGACGAACTCGCCTCGATCCGGTCGCGGAGCTTGCCGTTGACCTGGACGGCGAGCACGAAGGTCTCGTGCTCGAGCAGCGCGGGGTCGGCCTCCGGCCAGGGCTGCTCCCAGACGCGAGAGCCCTCGAGGAGCTCGTAGACGTCGCTCGCGAGGTGGGGCGCGAACGGGAACAGCAGCGAGGCGACCGTCGACGTCGAGAAGCGGACTGCCCCGTCCCCGGCGGGGTCGCCGTAGAGGCCGTCCTTGAGATGGTAGATCTCGTTGACGAGCTCCATCACCGCCGCGATCGCGGTATTGAACTGGAAGCGGGGGTCGATGTCGCGGGTGACCTTGTCGATCGCCCAGTGCGCCTTTGCGAGCAGCTCACGAGCGTCGCCCTGAGCCCCGTCCGCGGAGCCGGAGGGGTCGGTGCGCCCGTCGACCTCGCGGCTGAGGCGCCAGACGCGCGCCATGAACCTGAACACGCCCTCGACGCCTGCGTCGCTCCAGTCGGCCCCCTTGACCGGCGGGCCCATGAAGCAGATGTAGGTGCGGATCGTGTCGGCGCCGAACTGCTCGACGAGCTCCGCAGGGCTGACGGTGTTGCCGCGCGACTTCGACATCTTCGCGCCGTCGCGGGTGATCAGCCCCTGCGTGAACAGGTTCTGGAACGGCTCCTGGACGCCGAGCAGGTCCATGTCCGCGAGCGCCTTCGTGAAGAAGCGCGCGTACATCAGGTGCAGGATCGCGTGCTCGACGCCGCCGATGTACTGGTCGACCGGCATCCAGTAGTCGACCGCGTCGCGGCCCCAGGGGGCGTCCTCGTTGCGCGGGTCGAGGTAGCGGATGAAGTACCAGCTCGAGTCGACGAACGTGTCCATCGTGTCCGTCTCGCGGTGGGCCCCTCCGCCACACCTCGGGCACTCGGTTAGGACCCAGTCGTCGGCCGCCGCGAGCGGGCTCTTTCCCTTCGGGGCGTAGTCCTCGATGTCCGGGAGGAGGACGGGCAGTTTGTCCTCGGGGACGGGGACCATCCCGCACCCGTCGCAGTACACGATCGGGATCGGGGCTCCCCAGTAGCGCTGGCGGCTGACCAGCCAATCGCGGAGCCGGTAGTTGACGGCGTGCCTGCCCTTGCCCTGCTCCTCGAGCCAGTTCGTGATCGCCTCGATCGCCTCGGCCGCGGGCATCCCGTCGAAGCCGTCCGAGTTGATCAGCCGCTCGCCCTCGGAGTGCTCGACGTATGCCTGGTCCTCGGGCGGCTCGCCCTCGGGCGGGACGACGACGCGGCGGATCGGGAGCCCGAACTTCTTCGCGAACTCGAAGTCGCGCTCGTCGTGGGCCGGAACGCCCATCAATGCGCCGGTCCCGTACTCCATCAGCACGTAGTCGGCGACGAACATCGGGATCTTCTCGCCGTTGGCGGGATTGGTGACCTCGCGGCCGAGCGGGACGCCGGTCTTCTCACGATCCTCGGCACCGCGGTCCTCGGTCGAGGCACGCGCCGCCTGGTTGACGTACTCGCGCACCTCGGCCTCGTAGGGGGTGCCGGCGGCGAGGCGCTCGACGTCGGGGTGCTCGGGGGCGAGCACGAAGAAGGTGGCGCCGAACAACGTGTCGGGACGGGTGGTGAAGACGGGGAAGTCGATCTCGAGCTCCTCGCCGCCGAAGATCACCTCGGCGCCCTCGGAGCGGCCGATCCAGTTGCGCTGCATCGTCACGACGTGCTCGGGCCAGGAATCGAGCAGGTCGAAGTCGGCGAGCAGGCGGTCGGCGTAGTCGGTGATCCTGAAGAACCACTGGGCGAGCCGGCGCTGCACGACGAGCGCTCCGCAGCGCTCGCAATGGCCGTCGATCACCTGCTCGTTCGCGAGCACGGTCTGGTCGACGGGGCACCACTGCACGGGCGCCTCGGCGCGGTAGGCGAGGCCGCGCTCGAACAGCTTCAGGAAGATCCACTGCGTCCACCGGTAGTAGGAGGGCTCGTGCGTGGCGACCTCGCGCGTCCAGTCGAGGGAGACGCCCCAGCGGCGGAACTGCTTGCGGAAGGACTCGATCGACTTCTCGGTCGCGACGCGTGGATGCTCACCGGTCTGGATCGCGTTGTTCTCGGCCGGGAGCCCGAAGGCGTCATAGCCCATCGGGTGGACCACGTTGAAGCCGCGGCGCCGTCGGTAGTGGGCGATCGCGTCGCCGACGGCGTAGCACTTGAGATGGCCGACGTGGGGCTCCCCCGAGGGGTAGGGGAGCATCTCGAGCACGTAGGCCTTCGGCCTCGAGGTGTCGAACTCGGGCGCGCCCGGGTTCGCGACCACCCAGGTGCTCTCAGCGTCCCAGACCTGCTGCCAGCGCCGCTCGATCTCGCCCGGGTCGTAGCGCCCGGGCCCGGGGGTGTTCGTGTCCGCTTCAGCCATCGCGAGGCCAGTTTAGGCGCGAGCCTGGGCCGCTCGGCGGCCCCTGATGACGATGGAAGCGGGTGCTACTGCTGGTAGCGCTCGACCGTGTCGGCGTCGCGGACCCGGACCTGTAAAGCGGTGGTGGCCCGCGTCCGCGGCGGGCGGGGCGGCGAGGCGTATATTCAGATCCGAGAAGAGGAAGGAGATCGAGGATGGCGCGGTTGATCCGACTGGACAGGAGCGGTCATACGGAGCTGGCGAGCTGGAGTGTCGGGGACGCAGCCTCGGAGCGGGCGGCGCTGGAGGCGTTCCGGCGGCAGCTCGACGCGGGAATGCTGGCCAGCGTCGCCCGCGACGACGGCACCGCCGAGGTCGTGCGCGAGCTGCCGCTCGACGCCGACCTGGTCGTGATGCGGCGCCCGATCGCGGGCGGTTGAGCCGCTGAGCTCGGACGCGCTGGAACCGGCGGGCTCCCCCGCCGCCCCGGGTGGTCTGGCGGAGGCGGAGGCGATCCCGTGGCGCCGCCGGGCCGGCGAGGGGTCGCTGCGCCGCGAGGGGCGCCGCTGGACGCTGTGGAGCTGGGGTGTGGTGGTCACCTTCGGGGCGCCGACGGCCGCGCTGGTGGCGATCGAGCCGCTGGCGACGCCCGTGGCGGCGATCTTCCTCGCGCATGGCCTCGCGGTCCTGCATCTCCAGGCCGGGCGCGGGGCCCGCGCGGTGGTTCCGATCGGGAGCGAGCGGAGCGCCGCGCGCCGCCCCGGCGATGAGCGGGGCCCGGAGGCGGTCGCGCTCGGACTGCTCGGCGACCTGGTCGCCCATTCCGAGCGCGAGCTGCTGGCGCGGACCGGCCTGGCCCTGCAGCGCGGCCGGCTCGGCGTCTGGCTCGTGGGCGAGGAGGGGGCGCTGATGGTGCGGCCGGGGAGAGCGCGTCGGGTGGACTGCTGGTGCGTGCGCGTGGCGGAGCCAGCGGAGCTGCCGGCGGGGGACCGCGTCGCCCACCTGCTGCTGGCGCTGCGGGAGGACGAGCGGGGGTTCGCGACCGTCGCCAACTTCAACTTCTCGGGAGCGCCGTGGCGGGTGCGGAGGCGACTGCCGCCACGGTCCCGACCGGCGTTGGACGAGGCGCGGCGAATCGCGCGCAGATCGGCACCGGGTCGGTCCTGACGCGGCCGCCTAGGGCGGACGTCCGTTCTACGACTCGAGGCCGAATCCGCCCGGATCCGCGTAGTCGGCGCTGGCGGAGGTCACGCCGGCCTCGATCGTTACCGGGTGAGTGACCCGCGCCTGTCTGAGCACCGCGGGATCGACCGACCTCGCGTCGTAGGAGCAGAGCACGGTCAGGGGTGATCCTGCGAAGACGAGGTTGAGGCGCGACTCGAATGCGGTCCGCTGGCTGACCTCGGAAGCCGATCTTCCCTGCCAGTCCGGTTCTCCGAGGATTCGTACCCAGGGGGCGCCGTTGGCGACGCTCCGGTTGAGGAACGCCCTAACTGATTCGAGAGCGGATCCGGGAGTGGTGAGCCAGCTGTCGGATACCGCGAACTCGACTTCCCCCGCAACGGCTCCGAGCCGGTCGCGGAGCAGGGCGAGGTTCGCCTCGGACGCCACTCCGAGGGTGCGCTCGGACCGCTCGACGCCCTCGGCGAGAAAGGCGGCGGCTGCATCGACGAACTCCTCCTCGGTTGCGTAGACCAGGGCCCTGTGCTCGAGCATCGCCGGGGGTGCGGCCGAGCCGCTGACCAGGTAGTCGATCGACACCCCCAGCGCGTCCGTAAGGGCGGCCGCGGTATCGGGCCGGAGGTGCCTGCGGCGCCCGGACTCGAGCTGCGCGATGGCGGACCAGCTGATGCCCGACTGGACGGCCAGGCCCTCGCGGGTCAGGCCACGGCGCTCCCGCACGGCGCGCAATCGGCTGGCGACCCCGGGCCCCTCGTATCCTTCCCGCTGCGGCATGCCCTCCTCCGTTGCCGGTTGCCGAACTGCGTCGCTAGAGTACGTCACCTGACTATGTCATGTGACACTGAGGACTCAATCCGCCACGCGGCCCGCGTCGCATCGGATTTGCCCCGCGAGGTCGGCGCCGCGGCGGAACGCGCGCTGTCCGCGCGTGACGATCCGACCAGGCTCGCGGAGGTCCTGGAGCGCAGTCCGGTGCCGATGTCGACCGTCGACAACTTCCGCCGCCACGTCGAGGTCAACCGGCCGGCGCGACTGCTGTTCCGCCGCAGTCTCGTCGAGATGCGCCGGCTGCAGATCGAGGATCTCACCCCGGTTGAGGGATTCCGCACCCTTGAGACGAGCTGGAGGAAGCTGATGGAGGAGGGGTGCCTGGCAGGCTTCCACGAGGTCGACTTCCCGGAGGGGAGCCGGCTCGACGTCGTCTATTGGGCTGTCGCCAACCTCGTCCCGGGACGGCATCTGATCGTGTGCGCCCCAGCGGGTTGGCCGGACGGCGAGCTGAGCTCGCCGGTGGACGGAGCGGTGGCACCGAAGGGCGAGCTGACCCAGAGGGAGCTCGAGGTGCTACAGCTCGCCGCGGAGGGGCACTCCGGGCCGAAGATCGCGGAGCGGCTGGTCGTGACGCAGTCCACGGTCAAGACCCACTTCGAGCACGCCTACGAGAAGCTCGGCGTCGCCGACCGGGCGGCTGCCGTCGCTCGGGCGATGCGGCTCGGGCTGATCGAGTAGATCAGCGGGCGGGACCGAGGCGGGTGAACGGCTTGCCGTGGCGGGTGATCAGGATTTCGTCGCCGGCCGCCGCGCGTTCCATCCAGTAGCCGAAGAGGTTACGGAACTCGTGGGCGCCAACAGCCAGCTCAGCATCATCTGAGGAAGTGGAGCTGACGGGACTCGAACCCGTGGCCTTCGGCGTGCCACGCCGACGCTCTCCCAGCTGAGCTACAGCCCCAGGGAACCGATAGGTCGACGCGAAGTGTATCGACGCTCTCTGACCGTTCCGTGGCGGTGAGAGCCTCAGCTGGATCCCGCTTTTCCTCTCGGCTACCAGCTTGAACGGCACCAGATAGCTGGGGCATTCAACTCCATGCAGTGCGCGGCGATGAAGTCGACTTCGTCGGCCGAGTACTTGTGACGAACGTAGCCAGCCGGCGTATGCCAGCTGCTGACGAGATTGATGCAGAGGATCTCACGGGTTTTCCTGGCGGACTTGCATTGGATCCGAAATAGCCGGGTGCCGGTGCCGAATACGAGATCTGCACGTGAGTGCTCCGAGAGCGGCTTGAACACCTCCAGCCCAGCCCGGATTGCCTCGCACGCGATTGCCGCCTCCCCGATGGCCCCTATGTGATTTGGATTGAACACGAACGTACGTTCGAGCAGCCTCGGTGTCGCATGCTGCGCAGAACGTGCCGAACTGTGACATCTTGGGCGCCCGGCCGGACGGAGTGTCTACGCCGCGTCGGGCTGCGCGTGGTCGCCGTCGTCGACGTCGAGGATGACGCCGTCGTTGCGGGTGTCGCGGACCTTGAACTCGAACGGGGCGCGCTCCTCGAGTTCGCGGAGGAGCTCGACGGGCTCGCCGAAGTTCATCGAGAAGGTGGCGCGCCCGTCGGTGAACCGCTGCACCCTGATCTCCGAGGCCGAGTCGATCCCGGCCGCGGCGTCCTCGAAGCCGCTCAGCTGGGCGAAGTCGCGCAAGGGGCCGACGTCGACCTCGACCGCTCCCGAGTAAACGCCGTTGCCGGCCGCCGGCGGCGCTTCCGTCCCGGTCGCCGGTTGGTTCTCGTCCGCGCCGAGCCTGATCCCGGCCATGCCGGCCAGCTCCGAGACCTTCGCGCCGAGCTCGTCGCGCAGATTGGTCAGCTCCTTGACGCGCTCGCTGATCTGAACCGCATCCTCGAGCGCCGCCATCCTGATCCGCGTCGCCTGGCGCCGCGCCTGGTCGTGGATCTCCTCCAGGCGGCGGCTCAGGGCGCCGGCGGCGCCCGCGACATCCGCGCCCGTCAACTGCTGCAACCGCTGCTCTGTCTCGACCAGCCGCCGCGCCAGCCACTGCGCCTCCTGCTCGGTTCGCTGCAGGCGCGCATCGCGCTCGGCGATCGCCTTGTCCACCTGTGACGGGTCGTAACCGCCGAACGCTCGCCGGAACCCTTCCCTCGCCATCGGAGAAGAGCGTATGGACCCCCTCGGACGGGTTTTCGCTCTTAAGCGGCCCCGCGCTCGCTCGCGACGTCGAGACGCTCCGCCTCGCCCCACAGCGTCTCCAGGCGGTAGCGCTCGCGCGCCTCGGGCGTGAACACGTGCAGGACGCAATCGAGGTAGTCGAGCAGCACCCACTGCGCCTCGTGCTCCCCCTCCACCCGCGCCGGCACCCGGCCCTCGGCCTTGATCCGCTGATACACCTCGTCGTGGATCGCCTTCGCCTGGCGCTCGTTCCGGGCCGAGCAGATCACGAGGTAGTCGGTGTAGCCGACCAGCGGCCTCACATCGAGCGCGACCAGCTCCGTCCCGCCCTTCTCGTCGACGATCTCCGCCACCCGCCGCGCCAGCGCCTCCGACCCCGCTTGCGTCACCTCGCGCCCCTGGTCGTGTACAGCCCCCGCGCCTCGATCAGCTCCGCCACCGGATCCGGGACCAGGTGCCGCAGCGGACGCCCCGCTGCCGTCCGCTCCCTGATCGATGTTGAGGACACTGCGCAAAGTGGCATCCGGATTATCTCTGCGCGATCGGCGGCACCGAGGCGCTCGAGCGAGGATCGCACCGCCCCCATCCCGATCCCCGCTCGGGGCACCACCCCGAGCCGCGCCAGCTCGACCACCCGCTCGGGGCGCTCCCAGCTCGCCAGCCCGGCCGCCATGTCGGCGCCGAGCAGGAACACGAGCTCCTCCCCGGGCCGCTCCTCCGCGAGCAGCTCAAGCGTCCGGTACGTATACGACGGACCCTCGCGCTCGACCTCGAGCGGCGACGCCTCGAGCCCCTCCCCCGCGCCCGCCGCGAGGCGCGCCATCTCCAGCCTCACCTCGGCACCGGGGTCGTCCTCGATCTGCTTGTGAGGCGCCTCACCGGTGACCATCAGCAGCACCGCGTCCAGCCCGAGCTGCCAGCTCGCCTCCTGGGCGAGCAGCAGATGGCCGACATGAGGCGGGTTGAAGGCACCGCCGAGAACGCCTGTTGCGCCGATCCCCTACTCCCGCACCTGGCCGCTGCCGCGAACCACGTACTTGGTTGTGGTCAGCTCGCGCAGGCCGATCGGCCCGCGCGCGTGCAGCTTCTGGGTGGAATTGCCGATCTCGGCGCCCATCCCGAACTCGTAGCCGTCGGTGAAGCGCGTCGAGGCGTTCACGTAGACCGCCGCCGAGTCGACGCCGTCGGTGAACTCCTCGCCGACCAGCTCGGACGAGGTCACGATCGCATCCGAATGGTGGGTGCCGTGGCGGTTCACGTGGTCGATCGCCTCGCCCAGCGAGTCGACGACCCCGACCGCCATCTTCAAGCCGTGGTACTCCGTATCCCAGTCCTCGGGAGTCGCCGGGCCGACCGTCAGCGACCCCGCGTTGGCCCGGGCGCGCTCGTCACCGACCAGCGCAACGCCCGCGTCGGCGAGCTGCTGCAGCAGCGCCGGGAGCAGCGCCGGCGCCGCGGCCTCGTGGACGAGCAGCGTCTCGGCCGCATTGCAGACGCCCGGGCGCTGCACCTTCGCGTTGTACGCGATCCGCTGCGCCATCTGGAGGTCGGCGTCCTCGTGGACGTAGACGTGGCAGTTGCCGGCCGCCGCGTACATCACCGGCACGGTCGCGACCGCCTTCAGAGCCTGCTTCAGCCCCTCGCCGCCGCGCGGAATGATCAGGTCGACGAGGCCGTCCTGCGCGGCGAGCTCGCCCAGCTGCTCGTGCCCGCCGCCCGCGAGCAGCGAGACGGATGCCTCGGGGAGCCCCGCGGTCGCGAGAGCCTCCGAGATCAGCCCGGCCAGCAGCCCGTTCGAGGTCTCCGCGCTGCTCGAGCCTCGCAGCACCGCCGCGTTGCCGCTCTTCAGGCAGAGCGCCGCGGCATCGACGGTCACGTTCGGCCGCGCCTCGTAGACGATCGCGACCACGCCCAGTGGCGCGCGCTGCTTGCGCACGTCGAGCCCGTTCTCGAGCGTCCACGCCTCGGTCACCTCACCGACCGGGTCGTCGAGCGCGGCGATCTCGCGCACGCCCTTCGCCATCTCGGCGATCCGCGCCTCGGTCAGCGTCAGCCGGTCGATCAGCGCCTCGTTCAGCCCCTCCTCGCGGCCCGCCTCGACATCCGCGGCGTTCGCCTCGAGCAGATCCGCCGCCCCGGCGACGATCCGGTCCGCGAGGTCGAGCAGGCAGGCGTCCTTGGCGGCGCGATCGGCTCGCGCAAGCGCGTGCGCCGCCTGCTTGGCGGCGACGCAGACATCGTGGACGCTCCGAGTCCCCGTTGCCATCGTCAAACAGGGTAGCTGCGCCACCAGCTCCGCCGCGAGCGGCCGCGCCCGCGGCGTCGCTACTCCTCCTCGTGCTTCTCGTGCCCGAATGCGTTCCCGTTCCCGTTCCCCGGCCCGCCGAAGCCCTCCTCGTCCCCGCCCTCCCCGGCGGCCGCCCGCGCGGCCGCGAGCTCGCGCGCGACCGTGCCGGTCTGATTCGGGATCGCGAGGCGCTGCTCGAGGACCGGGATCGCCTCCTCAGGCCGGCCGGCGAGCCGCAGCGCGTGACCGAGGTTGAAGAGCGCGTAGGCGTAGGTGAGCCCGTCGGAGCCCTCGGCGCCCTGGACGGCGCGCTGCAGGACCGGGATCGCCTCCTCGTAGCGGCCCTCGCCGATCAGCGAGAAGCCGAGGTCGTTCAGCTCCGCCGGGTCCGCGGACGCGAATCCGCCCGAGCCGTCATCGCTCGAGGCCGGTTCGTCTGCGGGCGCCGGGGCCGGGGCCTGCTCGGCCGGCTGCTGGCCGGCCCCGTCCGGCTTCGCGCCGGCCCGGTCGCCGACCGCGGCGCTCGGCCCCTCGCCGCCGCCGCCGTCGCCGCCGTCGCCGCCGCTCGCGAGTGCGATCGCGGCGACGGCCGCGATCGCGAGCCCGAGGGTCGCGAGCGCCGCGCCCCGCTTGACGCGGCCGGGGCCTTGCCCGGCCGTCCCCGTCGCGGTCTCGCGGACGAGGGTCGGCCGCCGGCGGATCGGCCGCTCGCGTGTCCCGGGGGGCTCTGGGAACGGCACCGCTGCCATCGGCGCCGCGCTCTGCTCGGTCGCGGCCCGCGTCCCTCCCGCGAGCACCGCCTCGAGCTCGTCGACCAAGCCGCCGGCCGAGGGCTGGCGGCGCGCGGGATCCGGGTCCATGCCCCGCTCCAGCACCGCGACCGCCCCGGGCGGAGCGTCGGGCCAGCGCCCGCGGAGGTCGGGCGGGCCGTGCGAGTCCGCCTGCTCGTTGGAGGTCGTCTCCCGCGGCGGCTGCCCCGACAGGATCTCGTAGGCGACCGCGGCCAGGGCATAGACGTCGGACTCGGGCCCGCCGGCGCCGGGACCCTCCAGCCGCTCGGGCGCCATGTAGGGAAGCGTGCCGATCACGCTCCCCTCGCTCGTGATCTGGGTCGCCCCGATCGCCCTCGCGATCCCGAGGTCGGCGAGCTTGACGATCCCGTCGTCGCGCACCAGCACGTTGGCCGGCTTCACATCGCGGTGCACCACCCCCTCCGCGTGGGCGTGGTCGAGCGCCTCGGCGACGGCGCGAAGGATCGGTACGGCCCGCTGCGGCGCCAGGCGCCGCCCCCCGGCGAGCTCGGCGAGCGAGGACCCGGGCACGTACTCCATCACGATCAGGGCGCCGTCCTCGCCCGCGATCGTGTCGTGGATCGCGACGAAGTTCGGGTGGCTGAGCGCCGCCCCGAGATGCGCCTCGCGACGGAAGCGGCGCAGGCTGGCCTCGGGAGCGTCGGTGTGCAGCCGCTTGATCGCGACCTCGCGGCCGAGCCGGCCGTCCTCGGCGAGGAACACCGTCGCCATCCCGCCAGCACCGAGCCGGCGGAGCACCGTGTAACGCTCCGCCAGCCTCGTTCCCTGCTTTATCTCCTCGGTTGTCGGCACGCGTTCGAACGCGCGGCGGCGAGCCTATGCGTGGGTCTTCTCACGCTGCTCCGAGTGCACGCCCTCCGCGAACTCCTCGATCATCTTCGCATTGAACGCGGGAATGTCGTCGGGCTTGCGGCTGGTGACCAGCCCCGAGTCGACGACGACCTCCTCGTCGACCCGCTCCGCTCCAGCATTGCGCAGGTCGGTCGTCAGGCTCGGCCACGAGGTCAACGTCCTGCCCTCGACCACGCCTGCCTCGATCAGCATCCAGGGTGCGTGGCAGATCGCCCCGACGGGCTTTCCGGCCTCGAAGAAGGCGCGGACGAACTCGACGGCGTCGCTGTGCATGCGCAGGCTGTCGGGGTTCGCGACCCCGCCCGGCAGCGCCAGGGCGTCGTAGTCGTCGGGGTTCGCCTCCGCCACGGTCTTGTCGACGTCGAACTGGTCGGCCCTGTCGAAGTGGTTGAAGGCCTGTGCCTTGCCCGCCTCGGGCGCGATCAAATCCGTCTCCGCGCCGGCCTCCTCGATCGCTTTGCGCGGCTCGGTCAACTCCACCTGCTCGATTCCCTCGTTGGCGACGAGGAACGCGATTCGCTTGCCCTTCAGTTCCTCAGCCATCTGGGCTCCTCTCGTTTCGACTCTCGATTTTCGTCGTCGTACGCGGTTACCCGCGGTTGGGCGGAGCCGAAACAGGGACGGGTTCGCGATCAGGTCGCGGCTTGGCCCGCCCACCACAAGTCGCTTCGGGCTTTCGCCCTTCGCTCCTGAATGCTGCGGCCTGGTGGCCGCTACAGCTGAATCGACTTGGTCTCGAGGAACTCCTCGAGACCGAAGCGGCCGAGCTCGCGGCCGTGACCCGACTGCTTGTAGCCGCCGAACGGGGCGAGCGGATTGAAGGTGGCGCCGTTTATCTGGACCTGCCCGGTCCGCATCCGCCGCGCGAACGCCTTCGCGCGCTCGACGTCCGCCGACCACACTCCGCCGTCGAGCCCGTAGATGGTGCTGTTCGCGATCTGGGCCGCCTCGTCCTCGTCGTCATAGGGGATGATCGAGAGCACCGGGCCGAAGATCTCCTCCTGGGCGATCGTCATCTCCGGCTTCACCTCGGAGAAGACGGTCGGGCGGACGAAGTAGCCCTCGTCCAGGCCCTCGGGCGGCTCGGCGCCGCCGGCGACGAGCTTCGCGCCCTCGGCCTGGCCCTGCTCGATGTATTCCCGCACCCGCTTGCGTTGCGCGTCCGAGACGAGCGGGCCGATCCGGGTCCCGCGGTCGAACGGATCGCCCGGCGCCATCTTCCCGGCCACCGCGGCGGCGATCGCCTCCGCCTCGGCGAGCCTCTCGCGCGGCACCAGCATCCGCGTGTGGGCGCTGCAGGTCTGGCCCGAGTTGAGGAAGCAGTTCGCGACCCCGTTGGGGACCGCCGCGTTCAGGTCGGCGTCATCGAGGATCACGTTCGCCGACTTCCCGCCTAGCTCCAGCGCCACCCGCTTGACGTTGGAGGCCGCGGCCTCGCTGACCAGCCGCCCCGCCCGGGTCGAGCCCGTGAATGAGACCATGTCGACGCCGGGGTGCGCGGCGATCGCCTCGCCGACCACCGGGCCGAAGCCGGTGACGAGATTGAACGCCCCGGGAGGGAGCGCGAGCGAATCGATGATCTCGGCGAGCACGTAGGCGCTCAGCGGCGTCACCTCGCTCGGCTTGACGACGACGGAGCAGCCCGCCGCGAGCGCCGGTGCGACCTTCGCGCAGATCTGGTGCAGCGGGTAGTTCCAGGGGGTGATGCAGCCGACCACGCCGATCGGCTCGCGCACGACCAGCGAGTTGCCGACCCGCTCCTCCCACGCCACCTCACCGGCGACCTGCGCGGTGCCGGCGAAGTCCATCGCGGGGAGCCCCGCCTGAATGGTCCGCGCGAGCGCCAGCGGCATCCCGACCTCCGCCGCGATCAGCGCGGCGAGCTCGTCCGCGCGCGCTGCGAGCTGGGCCGAGACCGCCGCGCACGCCTCGAGCCGATCCTCGATCGACACCGCTGACCAGGCCTCGAACCCCGCTCGCGCAGCCGCGACGGCCTCGTCGACGTCCTCGGGGGTGCCCTCCGGAACGCGCCCGATCAAACGCTCGGTGGTCGAGTCGAGCACCTCGATCGACCCCGGGCCCGACGGCGCAACCCACTCGCCGCCGATGTAGTGGCGGTCACGAACAATCGGCTCGTCGGGGTGGGCGGGCTGCGGCGGTGCAGGGGCCTCGGTGGCCAAGGTCGGCTCCTTTCGGTCGGGTCAGGCGGGCTGAGCGGCCCGGGTCGGCTTCGCGGGGGTCGCGACGCCGGCGTCGTCGGCGATCGCCGCGGCGGTGCGGTGGGCGAGCGCCATGATCGAGACCATCGGGTTCGTCCCGGAGGAGGTCGGGAAGGCGCTGCCGTCCCCGATCCAGACGCCCCTCGTGTCGTGGAGCTCACCGCGAGGATCGGCGACCGAGGTCGCCGGATCCTCGCCCATCCGGCAACTGCCCATCTGGTGGGCGCTGAAGAGCTTGTAGCCGCCGGCCCGAAACGGGATCCGCTTGACCGTCGCGACGAACGCCTCGAGGTCGTCACCGCGGCGCCAGGTCGGAGCCCCAGCCGCGAGTGGGCCGATCTGGTGCGCGCCGGCGGCCTCGTGGATCCGGATCTGGACCTCGATCCCGCGCCGGAGGTTGTCGATGTCGAGCGGGTCGTCGACCGGGTAGAGCGGCTCGGCCTCCCCCGCGGCGTCGACGGCGACCTGCCCGTGGCCGTGATCGCGGGTGAGGCTGATGAACGTCGCCGTGTGCGGGAACTCCGCCATCCGCTGCTTATGGTCCTCGCCCGAGATCCACGGCGTCGCGGAGCCGACCAGGCCCGGGGCGTACTGGGCGGTCTCGATCAGGAACCCGTAGCCCTCGCCGCTGTCCGCGAACTCGTCGCAAAGCCCCGCCTGCGGTGGGCCCCACCATGCCCGCTGGTCGGTCCCGTAGGCCCCGCCGACGACGCTGGAGGGGTGCAGCCGCAGGTACTGGCCCACCGCCGGCCCGCCGATTCCGGACCGTGCCAGCAGCGCGGGAGACTCGAGCGCCCCGCAGGCGACCACCACCCGGGGAGCGCGTACCGTCACCTCGGCGCCGTTGCCCTCCGGGGGCTGCCACTCCGCCTCGACGCCCGCGGCGCGGCCGTCCTCGACGAGGATGCGGCTCGCCCGGCAGTGGGTCAGGAAGCGGGCCCCACGCTGCTGGGCGTCGGCGAGCCAGGTGCGGTCGGCGCTCTGCTTGCTCCCGGACTGGTCGCCGAAGCCGAGGAACGCCGCGGACTCGGGCAAGTAGCAATCGGGATCCGCGTTACGGATGATCGTCTCGGTGCTCCACCCGAGCGCCTCCGCCCCCTCCTTCATCCGCTGCTGGGGGCCGTTCAGGTCGCTGCAGGCGTCGGTGGCGCCGATCCGCTCCAGGACGGCGTCGAGGTGCGCGTCGAACTCCGGACCGTCGACGCCCTCGAGCCCGTGCTCGGCGGCCCACTGCTCGCGGACCCAGGGGCGGGTCCGCAGGCAGTTCGTCCAGTTGATCGTGGTGCCACCGCCGAGGCTGGTCCCGGCGACGAGGCTGACGTTGCCCTCGGCGGTCGGGTTCGGCCCGCCCCGCCAGAACATCTGCTGGTAGGCGGGCAGCTCGAGCTGGTTGAAGTCCGACTCGTTGAAGTATCCGGCCGCCTCGAGCACGACCACGTCGAGGCCTCGCTCGGCCAGCCCGGCGGCGATCACCGCGCCCCCCGCGCCGGAGCCGACCACGCAGACTTCGGCCTCGATCGTCTCCTCGCTGCCCTTCGGCTCGTGGATCCGGAGGGTCTTCGGGACGTGGGGCGGCGGCGAGATCGGTCCCGGATAGCCGAGCGCCTTCCAGTTCGGGTTCAGGCCCGTGTCGGGATCGGGAGCACCGTAGGACAGGAACAGGATCATGTTGACCAGCGCGTTGACGCCGGCGGCCGCCTCGGGCCCGGACAGCGCGACGTTGCGGAGGATCTGCTCGCGCGACGCCTGCGAAGCGCGGGCGATCCCCTGCGCGCCGATCGCCGCGATCAGCTGAGCGAGGCCGGCCCGCAGCTCCGGGTCGGGGATCTCGGCGATCAGCTGCGCCGCCGCCTCGTCGACGCCGGTGTCGGTCGCCTTGCGGGCCCAGAAGCCGTCGGGGTCTCGCGCCCGCTCGATCGAGGGCACGACCGTGTCGCAGATCGCTGCCAGCGTGGCGCGCTCGGCTTCGCTCAGGCCGGCGACGCTGTCCTCTCCAGCTGCCACCGCCGGGACTCTAGCCGGAACTGGCCAGCGAGCCAAGGCGGCGCCAGGCGAGCGCCGCGACGCCGAACGCCGCCGCCGCGGCCAGCGCCGAGACCGCGAACGCGGCCGAAGGGCCCTCGCCGCCGGCTGACGAGGCCGGCGACGGCGCTCCCGGCGGCGGCCCCGGTCGCCAGCGCGGTCGACTGCCAGCCGAACACCTCCGCCGCCGCGCTCGGCGCGTGGTCCTCGATCAGCAGCGCGCCGGCGGTCACGACCGGGTTGATCGCCGCGCCGGCGATCAGCAGGGGGACCACCATCAGCACATAGCTCGGACTCGGGATCAATGGCGCCAGCCCCACGGTGAGGAGGCCGAGCAGCACGACCAGATGCGTCGCCGTGCCGGTCCGCCAGCGGCGGGCGCCGTAGACGATCGCGCCGCCGACGCCGCCGACCGACATCAATGCCAGCAGCAGCCCGCTTACGGCCGGCTCGCCGCGTTCATCGGTCAGGGCCGGGATCGCGAGCTCGACCGCGCCGAGCGAGACCCCGAACAACGCCGTCACCGCGAGCACGGCGCGCACGCCCGCGAAGCGGAGCGGCAGCCGCCCGCGAGACCGCGGCGCCCGGGCGCTGGACCCCGGCAGCGTCAGCGCGAGCGCGAACGTGCCGAGCCCCGAGAGGGCGGTGACGGCGAGCAGCGCCGCCGAGGCGCTGGCGAGCGCGACGATCGCCGCCAGCAGCAGCGGGCCGAACAGCACGGCCAGCTCCTGGATCAGGGTGATCAGGCTGTACGCGGCCGTCCGGTCTTCTTCGCGGGCGATCTCGGCCCAGGTGACGCGCATGCTCTGCGCGACCGGCGGCTCGCCGAGGCCCACCGGCAGCGCCAGCAACAGCAGCGGCCACTGCGCGCCCTCGAGCTCGACGAACGCAACGAGCGCCGCGGCGCCGGCGACGTGCAGGACCGCGCTCCAGACCAGCACCGGTCGCGCGCCGTGCCGGTCGATCAGGTAGCCCTGGACGGGGCGGGCAGCCCCCGCGCCGATCACGAACACGGCCGCGGCGGCGCCCGCGAGAGCGAGCGAGCCTCCGGCCGCCTGGACGACGAGGATGATCCCCAGCCCCGCCGCGGCCTGGGTCAGCTGCGCGACGAGCCCGCTCGTCGCCTGCCCGAGCAGCCCGCGATCGCGGAGCGCTGCGCGGAACATCGGCCCCTGCGTCCGCCTAGGTCAGGACGAAGTAGTCGCGGTGCACGGCCTCCTCGGAGGCGTGAGGCAACAGCTCGCGGACCTCGGCGCTCCGCATCCCCTTGATGCGGCGCAGCTCCTCGGCCGAGTAGTTCGCGATCCCCTTGCCGATCACGGAGCTGTCCGCCGCGACCTCGACGGCGTCGCCTGCCTCGAAGTCCCCATCCACGTCGGTGACGCCGACCGGCAGCAG
>DATADX010000002.1:0-50255 GCA_036258315.1 Solirubrobacterales bacterium | reverse complement strand
CTCGCGGGTCCGGACCAGCGCCTCGACCTCGATGCCGCCATGGCTCAGGCGGAAGCCCTCGGCGCACGGATCGACCTGGACCACGGCGGTGCGTCCCTCGATGGTCGCGCGCGCGAGCGGCCCGCCGGGCCGCCAAGGCTGCAGCTAGGGCTGAGGCTGAGGCCGAGGCCGCCGAGCGGGCGCACCGCGAGGCGGCGGAGGGGGCCGAGCGGGCGAGGGTGGCGAAGGAGCGGGCGGCCGCCGAGCTGACCGGCCGTGGGGCGGGCGAAGCCGGGGCGGAGGAGCGTCGCGCGGACACGTAGTCCCTGCCCGGGATCGCATCGCGCCACACGGCTTGCCCCCTCGCTGTTTACAGGCGGCGGCAGCGACGCGACCTGCATCGGTTGCTGACGATGGCCAAGGGGAGAAGGCCGGGGTTCGGCGAGACGATCAGCCAGGGATTCAAGCCAGATGCGAAGCGGACCACGAAGGCGGGCGGCTCCGCAGCCGGCGCAAGGCGCCGGCCGGCGCGTGCAAAGAGCGGCGGCCGCGCAGGCAAGACGTCCGTGAACGGCTCACGTCCGGCGGTGGGCGAGCAGGCGCTCCTGAAGCAGCGGGAGGAGCTCACGAACCGGTTCGCGCAGCTCCAGTGGGACCTCGGCGGCCTCGCCCTACGAGATGGCGAGCCGTGACTACTACCGCCTCGACGTTCTCAACAAGCGCGCCGCCGAGCTGCAGAAGGTCGACGCGGAGCTCGGCCAGGTCGAGCACCTGCTGAAGCTCGATGAGGCCGGAGCCGCGAGCACCTGCCCGGCGTGCGGCGCGCTGCAGGCGCGGGGCGCCGTCTTCTGCTGGCAGTGCGGAACCGAGATCAAGACCCCGACGGCCACCGAGGCGAAGTCCGGCACCGGTTCCGATCCCGTGGCGAAGCCCGCCGCCTCTCCGCGGCCGGAGGGCGCCCCCAAGCAGTGATCACCCGGGGCCCGTGCAAGGAGTGCGGAACCCCCCTCGCCCCCGACCAGCGCTACTGCATCACCTGTGGCGCGAGGGTGGGGCCTCCGCTCGCGCTCCCATACGCTGCCCCAGCCAGCGCCCCGGAAGCCCCCGCCCCGACCGGGTTCTGGGCGTTGCTGCCGATGCCGATCCAGACGGTCACGCTCTGCGCCGCTCTGGCGCTCGGGTTCGGAGTGATCGCCGGGACCGCGATCAGCCCCAACCTCGCCGGACCGCTCGCCGGTCCGGTCGTCGTCGTGCAGGCACCGCCCAGCGCCCCGGAGCCCGAGCCGATCATCCCCGGCGACGGGGGCGGAGGGATCGGCGGCGGCGGGTCCTCGGCACCCGCGAGCGTCGCGTCCACCACGACCACGCCGAGCTTCGGCGACGAGACCTCCGGCGGCGGCGGTGGCGGTGGCGACAAGAAGACGAAGAAGAAGAAGCCGAAGCCGACCTACATCAGCGGCACGGTCGTCCACACGAACCCGGTGGCCTGGAGCTACACGCTGGCGCGCAGCGGCTTCCTGGTGGCCGTGCACGCGAGGACCCAGGCTCTCCCCAACGTCGGCGACGTCGTTCGGGTACCGCAGCGCACGCTCGCCAACCGCACGCTCGGCGAGGATGGCAAGCGGCAGGTGAACGGGCAGGCGAGCCAGGTCAGCGTCGGCGGCGTCGTCACCTCCAACCAGGACAGCACCGACCGGGCGGTCCCGGACGCTTACACGGTCTCCGCGCGCGGGACCTCGGTGCTGGTCCACTCGCCGCCGGTGCTTGACACCGAGGACCCCGCGGTGATCAAGCCACCGCCGGTCGGGACCCCGGTCACGGTCACCGCCGACCTTCGCGACCCGGTGCCAACCGTCCCTGTCACGCCGCCCACGCCCCCCTCAGGCTGCTCGGCGCCGGCGCCGCCGCTGCCGAGCCCGCCGGCACCGCCGACGAAGGAGCTGTTCGAGGTGACGCGCACGAACACCGGCGCGCCGCTGCAGGCCGTCGAGGTGGAGACCGTGGTCGAAGCCGTCTGCGCCAGGCCCGCCCCACAGCCGGCGCAGGTCCTGCTCTCGGGCGACGATGTCCGGCTCGGCGGCAGCGACTTCCTCCTTGACGCGGACCTGTCGCTGAACACGACCCTGCTGACGCCAGGGGCCCCGTTCGTGGCCAGCGTTCGCGCGGACGCGCTCGACACGGCCGGGAACCCAACCCCTCCGTCGGCCCTGACTGGGGTGTTCGGTGACCGGGGGATCAAGGGCGCCGACGACAAGTTCACGAGCCAGGGCGACCTCAAGGTCTTCGCCGCAAGCGCGACCGCGACGGCGTCGGCGTCGGTGTCGAAGGCATCGATCCGCTTCGAGAGGGCGACCACGACGGCCGCCCGCAAGGCCGGCAAGCGGGAACGCAGGGGCGAGCGCCGCGCCCGGCGCTAGCGCGCCGCGCCCGCTCCTCGCTTCGCGGTGATCAGCGGCCGTTTCGGCTCCACCGACCACTCGCCCGCGCGCCACCGGACCGCCGTCCCATCGGCAAGGTCGGCACGGGCGTGGCTGAGCGGCGGCTCGCCCCACAGCGTCGCTTCGACGGGTTGCCCCGGGTCCTCCTCGCCGAGGCCGCGCGTGACCTGGTCGGCCGGATAGGTGACGACCAGCGACCCCTCGCGGACCCAGAGCGGGATCCGCTCGAGTGGCGCCTCGGCGTCGATCCAGCGCCCGCCATCGAGGCGCTCGCCGTTCCACCAGTCGATCCACTGTCCACTCGGGAGATAGGCGCGCCGCGTTCGGGCGCCCTCCTCGACCACCGGCGCGACCCAGAGCGCCGGGCCGAGGAAGTACGAGTCGGCGATCCGCCAGCCCTCGGGGTCGCCGGGATCGACCAGGCAGAGCGGGCGCATCGCCGGGAGCCCGGTGCGGGCGGCTGTGGCGGCAGCCGCCGTGATGTAGGGGACGAGGCGCTCGTGCAGGAGGACCGCCTCGCGGTAGAGGCCGAGGATCGCCTCGTCGTAGGTCCAGGCCTCCTGCTCGAAGCGGCCGTGGGCCTGCATCAGAGGGGAGAGCGCGCCCAGCTGCGCCCAGCGCACGAGCAGCTCGGGCTCGCAGCGCTCGGTGAGGCGGCGGCCGAGATAGCCGCCGACGTCGTGTGAGAGGTTCGAGAAGCCGCTCGCGGCGGAGGTCAGCAGCGACGCGACCAGTGCCCGCAGCGACCAGAAGTCCGAGGCCTGGTCGCCGCCCCAGATGAAGCCCGTCGCCTGCTGGCCGGTCCACCCGGAGCGTCCGAAGACCACGCCGGGGCCGTCGTGGACCTCCTCGAGCGCCTCCTGGGTGACGCGGCGGTAGAGGGCGCCGTACTCCCACGCCGCCTCGGCGCCGGTTCGCCCGTCGGCGAATCCGACGTCGGGCGGGAAGTAGTAGCCCTCGCCGTCGTCGGCCTTGACGCCCTCGACGCCGAGCTCGAACACGGGCCGGGCCAGCCGCTTCCACCACTCGCTCGCCTCGGCGGAGGTGAAGTCGACGACCGAGCCCGTCCCCATCCACCAGCGGCCCACGTGGGGATCGCCGGCGGCGTTCCGGACGAAGTGGCCCTCGCGCGCTCCCTCCTCGTAGTTCGGGGCCGGCTCGCGGTGCATCCGCTCCGACTCGGGATCGGGAGGCCGCTGGCCGTCGATCGACTCGAGGTTGACCCAGGGGGTCACCCAGACGACGGTGCGGACGCCGTCGGCCCGCATCCCCCGGACCATCCCCGCCGCGTCGGGGAACTGATGGGGGTTGAAGCGCCAGGTGTTGTATTGCGTCTCCCACGGCGAGTCGATCACGATCGCGTCGAGCGGCAGCTCGTTCTCCCGGTAGCCGCGCCAGTCGTCCTCCACGTCGCGCTGGTGCTCGTAGACGTCGCGGCTCTTCCAGTGCCCGTACGCCCATTCGGGCTGGAGCTCGGGGAGCCCCGTCTCGTGCAGGAAGGCGCGCAGGCGGGCGGCGGGGGAGGGATGGACGAAGAGGTGGAGGCGGAGCGGGCCCGCGGCCGCGCGGACGGAGACCGACACCGCGCCGTAGCCGAGGTCGAACTCCGCGCCCGCCCCGCCGGTCTCGAGCCAGGCCGCCCAGCCGGCGGAGGAGAGCAGCCACGGGACCGGGGCGTAGTCGCCCTGGGGGATGCCGCCGTCCGCGAGCAGCTCCGGCGGGCAATCGGGGCCGGTGTAGCGGCGGTCCGAGCCGAGGTTGACGCAGCGGTCGCGCTGGTCGAAGTCGAGCCCGTGCCGGGCGCCGAGCCCGGTCAGCCGCTCGCCGGCCTCGAGCGGCCAGGCGGCGCCGACCCGCAACGCGCCATGCGGGGCCTCGGCCTCGATCAGGACGCGTTGGGGGGCGGGCGCCGTGACGGTCACCTCGGCTGGGTCGAGGTTGCGCCGCTCGCCCCGCTCCTCGTGCGGGATCACGCCCTCGGTCAGGGTGATCAGCTGGTCGCGGGCGACGCCCTCGCAGGACCAGACCGCGATCCGGTCGACCAGCCACGACGCCTCACGCGTGCGGTTCTCCGGCATCACGGCCATCGCGAGAGTGTGCCAACGCAGCGGTTCACGACCTCTTTACGTGTGGTTGACCACCTCGTAACGGCTTCAAGCGTGCTTGCAGGGATTCTTCGTCGTGGTAAGGGACCAATGAGAACGGGAGTCAGATGAGCCGTATCGCCACCACGAGGGTGGACCTGCACTGTCACTCGACCGCCTCGGAGATCTCGAAGCTCGGGATCCAGCGCAGCCTCGGTCTGCCGGAGTGCGCTACTCCTCCCGAGGAGGTCTACGAGCTCGCCAAGCGCCGCGGCATGGACCTGGTCACGATCACCGACCACGACACGATCGCCGGGGCGCTCGAGATCGCCGACCGTCCCGACGTCTTCATCTCCGAAGAGCTGACGGCGTGGTTCCGCGGCGAGGAGCAGGCCGTCCACGTGCTCTGCTTCGGCATCACCCCCGACGACCACGAGCGCCTGCAGGAGATGAACCGCGACCTCGAGGCCTGCGCCGAGTACCTGCACTCGAACAAGATCGCCTGCTCGCTCGCCCATCCCTTCTACGCGGTCGAGGCGCAGCTCACGCCCGCGCACCGTCGCCGGCTGGCGGAGCTCTTCCCTGTCTGGGAGACCCGCAACGGCTCGCGCGCGCGCGAGCTCAACATGCCCGCCGCGATCTACATCGAGACGCACGGTGGAGCCGGCACCGGCGGCTCGGACGATCACGCCGGCGTGGACATCGGGCGCACATTCACCGAAACGCCGCCCGCTGGCACGCCGGAACAGTTTCTGCGCTACATCCGCGAGGGCGCTGCCGAGGCTCGCGGAGACCAGGGGAGCGCGGCGAAATGGGCGCACAGCGCGATGGCGCTCGCCACCCGCGCGCTGCTGCTCAAGGACGCTGCCACCAGATCGTCCCTTAACGGACACCCTCGCACGCCCGGACGCGAAGCGGAGGACGTGCGAGTTGATGCCGATCCCGAGGCGGTCCTGAAGATGGCGGAGCGGGTGATGAGCGAGGGCGACGTGCGCAGCGGCTCGGTCGCCGGCGACCTCGGCCCCGAGGACGCGCGCGCGCTGCTCGCCGCGTTCAGCGACTCGATCGAGCTCCAGCACCGCGGCCGCGACCTGATCACCTACATGCAGTCGGACGAGTTCAGCCACGCCGAGCTCGAGCGCCGCGCCCGCCGCGCGCACGAGCGCAAGCTGCGCGACGTCGTCGAGAGGACTATCGCGAGCCTCGACCAGGAGGCTGACCCGGCCGACCTCGCCGCGCGTGCCGTCGAGACCGGCCGCGACCTGTTCCGCGCGGCGATCCCGGCCATCCCCTACACGCCCGCGGCCGCGTTCCTCGGCAAGGAGAAAGCGAAGCTGAGCGCGTCGGAGGGGCCGAAGCGCGTCGCCCTGATCGCCGACGCGATCGGCGGAATGCACGGCGTCACCCACACGATCGAGCGCCTCCGCGAGCTCGGCGTCCCGAACTACGACGTCGAGGTGATCGGGACCGACCGCAACGTCGACCGCCGCCTCCCGGCGGTGGCCGAGGTCGAGATCCCCCTCTACGCGGGCCTCGAGATCGGCGTCCCCAGTCTCCCGGCGATGGTCGAGGTCCTCGCCGAGGGCCGCTTCGAGCTCGTCCACCTGACCTCCCCGGGGCCCGCCGGGGTGATCGCGGCGCTGGTCGCCAGGATCATGGAGCTGCCGGTGCTCGGCAGCTGGCACACCGAGCTCGGCGCCTACGCCGGCCTCCGCTCCTCCTCGGCGGATCTCGAGCGGGCGGCCGACTTCGCGCTCGGCCTCTTCTACCGCCAGTGCGGCCGGGTCCTGACTCCCAGCCCCGCGAGCGACGAGTCCGTGGCCCGGCTCGGGGTGGACCAGAAGCGGATCGGCCGCTGGGGACGCGGCGTCGACACCTCCCGGTTCGATCCCGCCCACTCGGACCGCGACGCCTTCCCCGGCGAGATCAAGGTGCTCTACGCCGGCCGATTGACCAAGGAGAAGGGCGCGGACCTGCTGGCCGACGCCTTCCTCGCCGCGCACTCGCACGATCCGCGGCTGCACCTGCTGCTGGCCGGCGGCGGGCCCGAGGAGGAGGTGCTGCGCGAGCGGCTCGGCGACCGCGCCACGTTCCTCGGCTGGCTGCACGGCGAGGAGCTGCCGCGTGCCTACGCGAGCGCCGACATGTTCCTGTTCTGCAGCCGCACCGACACCTTCGGGCAGGTGCTCGTCGAGGCCGGCGCGAGCGGGCTTCCGGTCGTCGCCGTCAACGAGGGCGGCCCGGCCTCGATCGTCGAGGACGGTCGGACGGGGCGGCTCTGCGAGCCCGACCCCGCGATGATCGCCGCGGCGCTGCTCCAGCTCGCCGACGCGCCGGCTTGGCGGGCCAAGCTCGGCCGTGAGGGGCTGGCGGCGGCGCGGGCCCGCACCTGGCGCGCCTCGATGGCCGAGCTCGCCGCCGGCTACGACCAGCTTCTGGTTCCGGCCGATCAGCCGCGGCTCGAGCTTGCTTCAGCGGCCTAGGCGGCTTGGCCGTCGCTAGCATTGCTCCGACGCGTTCCGGCGTGGAACCTGATGACAGAGGAAACCCTCCAGACCCCCCGCAGAGCCGCACGCAGCGGCGACGGAGAGGTCGCCGTCACGCCCTCCGAGCCGCCCAGCGGCGGCCCCGACGGGGTGATCGACCTCGAGGAAACCTCCCTTTACTTCAATCGCGAGCTCTCCTGGCTCGACTTCAACGAGCGGGTCCTGCAGCTCGCCGAGGACCCGGACGTGCCGCTGCTCGAGCGGCTCCGCTTCTGCGCGATCTACGAGGACAACCTCGACGAGTTCTACATGGTGCGGATCGCCGGGCTGCACGATCAGCTCGAGGCGAACAACGACGCGCGCGGGGCCGACGGAATCGCGCCGGGCGACGTCATCCACCGGGTCCGCGAGCGGGCGATGACCCTTCGCAAGCGGCTTTACCACTGCTTCGCCGACGTCCTCTCGCCGGCGCTCGCCGAGCAGGGGATCCGGGTGCTGCGGCTCGCCGACGCGGACGGCGGCGAGCGCGAGGAGGTTGAGCGCCTGTTCAAGCAGCAGGTGTTCCCGGCGCTGACCCCACTGGTGATCGGCCGCGGCCGGCCCTTCCCCTACATCTCCAACCTCTCGCTCAGCATCGCCGTCCTGCTCCGCAACCCCGAGAAGGACGAGGAGGTCGTCGCCAGGGTCAAGGTCCCGAAGGAGCTGCTCCGCCGGTTCCTCTCGATCGGCGACGGCGGCGTCACCTTCGTGCCCCTCGAGGACGTGATCGCCGCCAACCTCGACGACCTGTTCCCGGGGATGGAGATCGTCCACCACTCGCTCTTCCGGGTAACCCGCGACACCGACTACGACGTCAACGACGAGGCGGCCGACCTGATGCAGGCGGTCGAGGAGGAGGTGCGCCGCCGCCGCTTCGGCGAGGTCGTGCGGCTGGAGGTCTCCGACGACATGGAGCCGGGGCTCCGCGGCACGCTGATCGATGCCCTGAAGATCTCCGAGGAGCAGGTCTATGACGTGCCTGGGCTGCTCGGCCTCGACGACCTCGAGGACGTCGTCGGCGTCCCGGGCAAGCGCGAGCTCCGCTACCCGACGTGGAAGGGCGTCACCCCGCCCGAGCTCCAGCAGGGCAAGACCCACCGCGAGGTCGACGTGTTCGGAGCGATGCGCGACGGCGACATCCTCGTCCACCACCCCTACGACTCGTTCACCTCCTCGGTCGAGCGCTTCGTCCGCCAGGCCGTCGAGGACCCCGACGTGCTCGCGATCAAGCAGACCGTCTACCGGACGAGCGCGGATTCGCCACTGGTCCCGGGGCTGATCGAGGCGACCGAGCGCGGCAAGCAGGCGGTCTCGCTCGTGGAGCTGAAGGCCCGCTTCGACGAGAGCGCCAACATCCAGTGGGCACGCTCGCTGGAGGAGGCCGGGGTGCACGTCGTCTACGGGATCCCGGGCCTGAAGACCCACGTCAAGTGCGTCCTGATCGCACGCCGCGAGGGCGACGGCGTCCGCAACTACGTCCACATCGGAACCGGCAACTACAACCCGAAGACCGCCCGCCTCTACACAGACGCCGGGCTGTTCACCGCCGACGAGCAGATCGGCGCGGACATCGCCGAGATGTTCAACTACCTGACCGGCTACGCCCGGCCGAAGCGCTACCGCAAGGTCGCGGTCGCCCCCTTCACCCTGAAGGAGGAGGTCGTCGGCGAGATCGAGCGCGCGATCGAGGCCCACAGCCCCGAGCGCCCCTCTCGGATCCGGATGAAGATGAACTCGCTCCTCGATCCGTCCTGCATCCGCGCCCTCTATCGGGCCTCGCAGGCCGGAATGCAGGTCGATCTCAACGTGCGCGGGATCTGCGCGCTGCGGCCCGGCGTCCCCGGGGTCTCGGAGAACATCCGCGTCGTCTCGATCGTCGGCCGCTTCCTCGAGCACTCGCGGATCTACTCGTTCGAGCGCGAGAACGAGCAGCGGATCTACATCGGCTCCGCCGACCTGATGCCCCGCAACCTCTACAACCGCGTCGAGCTGCTCTCGCCCGTCGAGGGCAGCGCCCAGCGCGAGCAGCTCGACGACGTCCTCGACCGCGCCTTCGCGGACAACACGAACTCCTGGGAGCTCGATTCGGACGGCTCCTGGCGGCGGCTCTCACCCGACGGAGAGGAGCCCCGCAACCTCCAGCAGGAGCTGATGAAGCTGCACGCGGCCCGCTCCGAGACGGCCGCGGCGGCGGCCGTCTGACGGGGCCGGAAGGGTCCCGGGTGCTCTGGTAGCTTGGCCTCGGTGGCGCTTCGGTCGCTGACAAGCAAGGACACCGTCTATTTCGAGCTGCTCGCCGAAGCGGGGACCAACATCCATCGGGCGTCTCAGATGCTGGAGCGGATGTTCGAGGTCTGGCCGGAGGACACGGGGCTCGCCCGCGACATCCTCAAGACCGAGCAGGAGGGCGACCGGATCACTCAGGAGATCGTGCGCCGCCTCAACATCGAGCCGGGGCGCGTCCTGGACAGCAGCGAGATCTACGGACTCGCCACCAGTCTCGACGACATCGTCGACGACATCGAGGAGACCGCGGACTTCATGGGCCTGTACAAGATCGAGGCCCCGATGGACCAGGGCTACGCCCTGACCAAGATCCTGGCGCAGTCCTGCGAGCACGTCTCGGCCGCGCTCACCGATCTGCGCGGCTTCACGGACCTCGAGCGGCATTGGATCGAGATCCACCGGCTCGAGAACGAGGGGGACCGCGTCTGGCGCGAGGCGCTCGCTTCGCTGTTCTCGAACGGGATCGACCCGATGGTGGTGATCCGCTGGAAGGACATCTTCGGCGTGCTCGAGCGGGCGATCGACTCGACCGAGACGGCCGCTCACAAGATCGAGTCGATCGCCGTCAGACATTCCTGAGCGGTGCTGCTCCACCGCAGGGAGCTCGAGCCGATCTACCGTCCCCAGTTTCGCGGAGTTTCATTCCGTTTACATGCAGGTATGCCGTGGGGGTGTCCGAGCAAGGGAGAGAGGCCGCGAAGGGCAGCACGCCCCAGAAGCGGAGGGAGACGGCCGCCGAGCGGGCGGACCGCAACATGGGCGAGCTGCTCCAGGAGCTGCGCGTCGCGCTGCCCGGCGTCCAGGTGCTGTTCGCGTTCCTGCTCACGGTCCCGTTCGCCCAGGGGTTCGCGAACCTGACGGCCGACCAGCGCGACCTCTACTTCGCGATCCTGATGGGGACCGCGATCGCGACCGCGCTCCTGATCGCCCCCTCCGCCTACCATCGCCTGCTGTTCCGCCAGCAGGACAAGGAGCACCTCGTCCAGATCGCCAACCGGCTCACGATCGCGGGCCTCGCCATTTTGGCGCTCTCGATCACAGGGGCGGTGCTGTTGATCGCCGACATTCTCTACGACGGCGCCGAGGTGATCATCCCCACGGCGGTGATCGGCGTGATCCTGCTGTTGCTGTGGGGAATCCTGCCGCTCCGCAGGCGAGCGGCGCTCGACGAGGAGGAGTTCCTCTAGGCGGGCGCGCGGGGAGGGCTGGAACTCACTCGCCGGCCCGCAGCGCCCGCAGCGAGATCTCGATCTCGGCGAGGAAGGGGAGCTCCGGGTCGAAGGCCGTGAGCTCCTCGAGGTCCTCCGCCCAGAGCTCGATCCGTTCCGGGAGGTTGGTGCCGAGCCGCCCGGCGCACGCCTCGCGCGCCTCCGGCGCGACCCGGCGCCAGTCGCGCAGGTTCGCGACCCGGTCCGCCGCGTAGATCAGAACCGGGCCGCGGCCGGCCGCGAGCACCTGGCGGCGAAGATCGCGCTTGCGCGCTCCGTATCCCTCGATCGTCTCGTCGTCGCTGAGTGCCTCGACGACGTCGGCGACCTCGGGCCCGAACCGCTCCCGGATCTCCGCGGCCTCGACGGGTGTCTTCTCGACGACGTCGTGGAGATACGCGGCGGCGAGCAGGGGACCGTCGTAGCCGGCCTCGTGCATGCACCGCGCGACCGCGATCGGGTGCTCGACGAACTGCTCGTAGGTCTGCTTCCGGTACTGGCCGAGATGAACGCGGCGGGCGAAGCGCAGCGCCGCGGTGGCCAGCTCGGATTCTGATGGCGCGACTGTGGCGGAGGTCTCGGGCATCAGCGTCCTCTCCGACAAGCTAGCGAGGGGCCGAGGCAGGCGCAACGGGGTCGACGTGAAGTGAATGTAACGATCCACACCGGAAAGGCCGCAATTTGCGGCAAACGCGGGCGCGGGGCCGATCTAGAATCGGGTCCGTGCTGCGCACCGCTCGCAACGTCGCGATCATCGCCCTGGTTGCCCTGGCGATCGCCGCCGTGCCCGGAGGGGCGGAGACTGCGGAGACGATCCGGACCCTGATCTCGATCGCGTTCTTCGTCGCGATCGCCTGGTTCGTGTACACGCTGTACCGGAGCCAGCAGATGACGCTGCTGACGATGCCCGACGGGCGCCGGGCGATCCTGTACGGAGCGATCGGCGCGATCGCGCTCCTGATCGTCGGCTTCGAGGAGTTCGAGTCCTGGGACGGGGGTGTGCTCGTCTGGATCGGCCTGATGGCGGCCGCCGTCGGCGCGATCTTCTTCGTCGTCCGCGAGGCGACGACCCTCAGCTAGGCCCGGAGGACTGCATCCGGGCGCGCAGTCGTGACCGTCTCGTGACGGCGTGCGCGCCAGCCGCTCGCTCACGGACGCCAGCCTGGCGCCGTGGCGAACGGGAAGGCAGAGCGGTTTCGGCAAGCGCCGGGGCAGGCGTCGGTCGAGTTGCTCGCGGCCCTGCCGGCGCTGGTCGTGTGCGTCGCGATCGCCGCCAGCGCCCTGCCGGCCGGCTGGGCGCTGTGGACGGCCGCGAACGCCGCCCGCGCCGGCGCCCGGGCCGAGCACGTCCGAGCGGACGGCGAGGCCGTCGCACGGCGTGCCCTTCCCGGCCGCCTCCGCCGGGGGGCGAGCGCCCAGGGCGGCGACGGGATCCGCATTCGGGTCCGCGCGCCGGCGCTGCTGCCCGGCGCCGAGGGCATGCCGATCGACGTCGCCGCGAAGCTGGACCCCGGCGATGGCTGAGCAGGGGCGGCTCCCCGAAGGATCTCGCGGCCAGGCCTCGGTCGAGCTGCTCGCGGGACTCCCCGCGCTGCTGCTCGCCGGGCTGATCGCCTTCCAGCTTCTCGCGACCGGCTACACGCTCACCCTCGCGGACGGGGCCGCCGAGGCCGGGGCGCTCGCCGTCGCCGCCGGAGAGGATCCCGAGCGGGCCGCCCGCGGGGCGCTCCCAGGCTGGACGAGCGACCGAGTCGAGGTCGAAGCGCGGGGAGGGAGGCTGCGCGTGGAGCTGCGTCCTCCCTCGCCGATCGCCGGGCTCGGCGAGCTGCTCGCGGTCGGCTCCACCGCCTGGGCAAGGCCGGCCCCGGAGGGGCGGTGAGCGAGCGCGCGCTGACCGTGCTCGTGAGCGGCTCGAGCGAGCGTGCGAGCCTCGCGCTCGCGGCCGCGCTCGCCGCGGAGGCGGCGGAGCTGCGCGGCGACGGTGTCCTGCTCGCGGAGGTGTCGGCGCCCGCCCGGAGGCGCCAGGCGACGCTGCTCGCCGCTCCCCCCGCGCGCAGGCTCGAGGCGGCGCTCCGGGCGCTGGGCCTCGGCGCGGTCGCGCGCGGGCACCTCTGCCATCTCGGGATCGAGGCGAGCGAGGAGGGGATCGCCGGGATCGCGGGGATCGCGGACGCGGCCGGGGCGCGGCTGCGGTTCGTGCAGCTGCCGGCGGCGCACTGGGTGGCGGCGCTCGACTGCGAGCCGCTCCGCCCCGACGCAGGCCTCCTGCTCGTCCGGCTCCCGAGGGAGCGCTCGCTGGCCGCGCTCGCAGTCGGCGAGCTGCGCCGCCGCGGGGCGCGGGCCCGCGTCGCCACCGAGGCGCCCTCGGCGCTCGCCGCGCGGCGGGCGCTGGCGGGCGTCCGCGCCGGAGGCCGCCACTCGGCCGGGCTCGGACGGATCGCCCGCTCGCTGCTCGGCGCGGCCCCGCTTCGCGGGCAGGCGGGGCAGGCGCTTCCGATCGTGCTCGGGGCGGCGCTCGCCCTGATCGGCTGCGCGCTCATTCTGGCCGCGATCGGCGCTGCGGTGACCGGGAAGGGCCGCGTCCAGCGCGCGGCCGACCTCGCGGCTCTATCGGCCGCGCGCAGCATGCGCGACGAGATGCCGCGGCTGCTCGCCCCGCCGCTTCTCCCGGACGGCTCGGTCAACCCGCGGCACCTCGATCGCGCGACCTACCTCGCCCACGCCGAGCGCGCCGCGCTCGACGCCGGCGAGCGAAACGGGGTCGCGCCCGAGCGCCTCGAGGTCGAGTTCCCCGACGCGCGCTCCAACCCGCCGCTGCGGGCGCGGGTCCGGGTCCGTGCGGAGATCGGGTCGGACGCGCTGCCCGTCGGGGCGCAGGCCGATCGCCCGCCCGAGCCGGTCCGGATGGTTGCGAGCGCGGTCGCCGAGGCGTCGCCGCCGACGGGCTCGTGGACCGGGATGCCCGAGCGGGCCGAGGGCGGCGGCTACTCCGGGCCGCTCGTCTACCGCGACGGCGAGGGGATGCGCCCGGACGTCGCGGCGGCCTACGACCGGATGGCGACCACGGCCCGCGCCGCCGGCCACCAGCTCGCCGTCACCTCGGGGTTTCGCTCCGACGCCGAGCAGGCCGCGTTGTTCGAGGCCCATCCCGATCCGCGCTGGGTGGCGCCGCCAGGCCGCTCGCTGCACCGCTGCGCGACCGAGCTCGACCTCGGCCCCCCGTCCGCGTACGGCTGGCTGGCCGCGAACTCGCAGCGGTTCGGGTTCCTGAGGCGCTACTCGTGGGAGGCGTGGCACTTCGGGTTCACGGCCGGACCGCCGCCCTGCTCGGCGGCCGGAGAGAGCGGGGGGCTGGGCTCGCGCCCGGGCGCGGGCGCCGACGGCGCCGCCTCCGCCCGGGCGCTGCCGGCGTTCGTCCCGGCCCGCTTTCGCGGGCCGCTGCTGCGCTCCGCCGGCCGCTGGAACGTCTCGGCCGCGCTGCTCGCCGCCCAGATCGAGGCGGAGTCGGGATTCGACCCCGGAGCGGTCTCCCCGGCGGGCGCCGAGGGGATCGCCCAGTTCATGCCCGGGACCGCCGCCTCCTACGGGCTCTCCAACCCGTTCGACCCGGCCGCGGCGATCGACGCTCAGGCCCACCTGATGTCGGACCTGCTGCGCCAGTTCCGCTCGATCCCGCTCGCGCTGGCCGCCTACAACGCCGGCCCGGGCGCCGTCGCGCCCTGCTCGTGCGTGCCTCCCTACCCCGAGACCCGCGCCTACGTGGCCCGCATCCTGGCGCTCCTCGACGGGGCGGGCGCCCTGCTCGCGCCCGCGCTTGAGGTCCGATTGGTCCGCTAACGGCGATGTCTAGCTCCCGCTCAACGGAGCGAAACGGAGGCAATGATGGCTGTGACGCTTGTTCTCGGTTCAGGGCGACATACTGGCTGGGGATGTCGAAGGAGAACGTCGAGATTGTGCGCCACGTCTACGTGTCGGGGATGATCGATCGGGATCCCGAGGAGCTCCTGCAGCTCGCGACCGCCGACATCGAGTACGTCAATCCACCCTATGCGGTCGAACCAGGTGTACGCCGGGGAGTCGTCGCCGTCGCACGGGCCATGCGCCGCTGGGCGGACCCCTGGGAGAAAGCCCACCACGAGCTTCGGGAGCTGTACGACTGCGGGGAGATTGTCGTGGCTGCGGTCAGCTGGCACATTCGCAGCCCGGGAAGCTCGAGGGAGCTCGTCAACGAAGAGGCCCATACCTGGACCCTCCAGGAGGGCAGGATTGCTCGTTTCGAGTGGGGGCAGGACCTCGGGAAGGCCCTCGAAGCCGCCGGGCCATCGGAGTAGCGCTTTGGACCTCCAACGAGAAGCGATCAGCTCGTCTTGACGACGAAGACCGAGCAGGGCGCCTTGTGGGTGATCGAGTTGGGAATGCTTCCGAGCACCCGGCGGTGCATGCCCTTGTTGCCGATCACCAGCGCGTCCGCGTTGCACTCCTCGGCCAACTTGACAATCACGTCGGCCGGATCGCCCTCGGCAGACAAGGTCCGGCAGGAAAGCCCCTCCGCCTTCAGGTCGCTCTTGAGCCGGGACAGGATCGCCTGCAGCTGGGCCGAGGTGCTGTAGGCCCACTGGCGCTCGTCGGGCTCATCCTCAGGCGCGGTGCCCGAGTCCTGGAAAGCGCTGATCAGCACCAGTTCCGCGTCGTAGCGCTTGGCCAACTCGATCGCCTCAGCGACAGCCTTCTTGGCGGTCTCGGAGCCGTCGGTTCCCACTGCGATCGTGGAGAGCATGGCCGGGAGGGAAGGCTACACCCCCGGGTCCACCGCCGGTCCATCCCATGCCTCCAAGAACGCTTCCTCGACATGGCCCGGCAGCCGGGCGGGTCTCAAGTACCCTCGCGCCGACCCTATGTTGAGGGAGGAGCCATGCCGGCGAAGGGCATCCATCACGTCGACCTCGCGGTCGCAGACGTCGAGCGATCGCTGACCTTCTACCTCGGCCTGCTCGGCCCGCTGGGGTGGGTCGAGGAGGTCCGCTACCCCACCTACCGAGGAACCGAGGAGGTCGTCTATCTCAAGGATCCGACTACGTGCGCGAGGTTGGGGCTGCGTCCGGCGGACGGCGGCGCCCATCGCTACTACGACGTCGGGATCGAGCACCTCGCGTTCGAGGTCGACAGTCGCGATGAGGTGGACGCCGCATACAGGCGCTGTGTCGCCGACGGCGCGCGCATCCACCATCCACCCGAAGAGGATCGTGACATCGACGGCTATTGGGCATTCTTCGTCTTCGATCCCGACGGGATGCGCATGGAGGTCTTCGCCTGGCCGCGCGCCAGGGACGCCGCTTGGAACTCGTCAGCCACCTAGAGCACCCGGAATTCGACCTCGTGCCGGTGCTCGAGGTTTGGTTGGTTCGCCAGCAGGTTCCGGTTACGCGGTGCGGAGGCTGGGTAGGCCCTTGCCGCCCTTGGCACTGATCGCACGAATGAGATAGACAGAGGGAGTCATGGAGGCGGGTCAGATGACCGAAGCCGCTCCGCCCGCTTCCGGCGAGCGGCTGGTGGAGAGGTTGAGACAGAGCCCGGCCGCGATGGCCGGGCTTGTGATCGCGCTGATCTTCATCGCCCTGACGATCGGCTACGGGCTCCACGACGTCCTCCAGACCGGGCTGAACGGGCTCTCGCTGGGCGCCATCTACGCGCTCGGCGCCGTCGGGCTGACGCTCGTCTACGGGATCCTGAAGCTGACCAACTTCGCCCACGGCGACTTCCTCACCTTCGGCGCCTACATGGCCTATCTGGTCAATGTCACCTGGGGTGCGCCGCTCGTGGTCGGCGTCTTCTGGGCGATGCTCGCGACCGCGGTGCTGGGGCTCTTGTTCGAGCGCACGCTGTGGGGGCCGATGCGACGCAAGCACGCCGGCTTCCTGCAGCTGATCCTGATGTCGCTCGGGCTCGCGTTCGTGCTCCGCGCCGTGTTCACGTGGTTCTGGGGGACCGAGATCCGCCTCCTCGACGTCAACACCACCAGCACCGTCGAGTTCCTCGGGCTGCGGATCGGCCAGACGGAGCTGGTCGTGCTCGGCGTCGGCGTCGCGGTCCTGGTCGCGACCGGACTGATGCTGCGCTACGCCCTACTCGGCAAGCGGATGCGGGCGCTGTCCGACGACCTCGACCTCGCCGAGACGGCCGGCATCGACACGCGCCGGGTGATCCTCTACACGTGGATCTTCTCTGGCGCGCTCGCCGGGCTCGCGGGTGTGCTGGCGGCGGCGACGACCAACATCCGCCCCGAGCTCGGGTTCGAGCTGCTGCTGCCGATCTTCGCCGCCGTCATCCTCGGCGGCATCGGTGACGCGTTCGGGGCGCTGGCGGCGGGGATGGTGCTCGGAGTGATGACCGAGTGGTCGACGCTCGTCGTCGACGCGCGCTGGAAGACCGCCGTCGGGTTCATCGTGCTGGTGCTGGTGCTGATCGTCCGGCCGCAGGGCATCTTCGGGAAGGCGAAGGCCCTGTGACGCCGCTCGCGGTCGACATCGCGAACCTGTTCGACATCGAGTTCCTGATCAGCATCGGGGTGCTGGCCGGGATCTACGCCCTCGTCGCGCTCGGGCTCCAGCTCAACGTCGGCTTCACCGGGATCGTCAACTTCGGGCAGGCGGGGTTCATGGCGATCGGCGCCTACACGATGGCGATCCTCGTCCTCGACGCCGGGTTCTCGTTTTGGCTCGCGGTGCCCTGCTCGATCCTCGTCACGATGGCCTTCGGGCTCATCATCGGGCTGCCGTCGCTGCGGCTCCGCGCCGACTACTTCGCGATCGCGACGCTGGCGATGGCGGAGGTGGTGCGGCTGTTCGCCCAGAACGCGCGCAGCCTTACCGGCGGCAACCAGGGGCTGTTCTGCGCCGAGGACGATCCCTCCAACTGCTATCCGAACGCCTGGAACGACGTCTCGGACTCGATCAACGAGTGGATCTCGAATTTCTGGGCCGACCCGCCCTCGCTGCTGCCGCTGCTGCTGGTCGTCTGGGCGTTCGTGCTGGTCTCGATGTTCGTCCTGCAGCGGATCACGTATACACCGTGGGGGAGGGTGCTGCGGGCGATCCGCGAGGATGAGGACGCCGCCCGCGCTCTCGGCAAGAACACGCTCGTCTTCAAGCTGCAGTCCCTGCTGATCGCTGCGGTGCTCGGGGCGCTGGCGGGGCTGTTCCTCGCGCTGAACCTGAAGACGCTGCACCCGACCGAGTTCGAGCCCCTGGTCACCTTCTTCGCCTATGCGGTGCTGATCCTCGGCGGGCTCGCCAACTACAGAGGGGTGGCGATCGGGGCGCTCCTGTTCTGGTTCGTGCTCGAGGGCACCCGCTACATCGATCTGCCCGAGGATCCGTTCACGGAGACCCGGATCGCGGCGCTGCGGCTCGCGATCACCGGGGCGCTCCTGATCGGGCTGATGGCGTTCCGCCCGCAGGGGCTGTTCGGCAAGAAGGAGGAGATGGTCCTTGGCGAGTGAGCCGGAGAGCCACGGCGGCACGTCCGCTCCGCCGGCGCCGCCGTCCAACGGCGCCCTGCTGGACATCGACGACGTGTTCAAGCGGTTCGGCGGCATCCAGGCGGTCCGGGGGGCCAGCTTCGAGGTCGCCCAGGGGTCGATCACGGCGCTGATCGGGCCCAACGGCGCCGGAAAGACCACGCTGTTCAACGTTCTCACCGGCTTCTACAGGGGCGATCGCGGCGGGATCAGCTTCGCCGGCGACTCGATCTTCGGTCATCCCCCGTACGAGATAGCGCGGCGCGGGATGGTCCGGACGTTCCAGATCACCAAAGCGCTCGCGGCGATGCCGGTGATCGACAACATGATGCTCGCGGCGCCCGACCAGCCCGGCGAGCGCTTTCGGAACCTGTTCCTGCACCCCCGCGCCGTCCGCCGGCGCGAGCGCGAGGTCCGTGAGGAGGCGATCGAGCTGCTCGACGTCTTCAACCTCGGGAAGCTGGCCGACGAGTACGCCGGCACGCTCTCGGGCGGGCAGCGCAAGCTGCTCGAGCTTGCCCGGGCGCTGATGGCGAAGCCGCGGCTGCTGCTCCTCGACGAGCCGATGGCGGGCATCAACCCGACGCTCGGCAAGCGCCTCCTCGATCACATGAAGCGCCTCCGCACGGAGGAGGGTGTCACCTTCCTGTTCATCGAGCACGACATGGAGGTCGTGATGAACCACTCCGACCGCGTCGTCGTGATGGCGGAGGGCCGCGTGATCGCCAGCGGCGGACCTCAGGAGGTGAGGAAGGACCAGAAGGTGATCGACGCCTACCTCGGCGAGACCTTCCACGATTCCGCGGAGGAGGGCGGCTGATGGCGGAGCCTCAGTCGAACGGCGCGATGCTGCAGACCGAGGGGCTCGTCGCCGGCTACGTGCCCGAGGTCGACATCCTGAGCGGCGTCGACCTCAAGGTCCGGGAGGGCGAGATCGTCACCGTGATCGGCCCGAACGGGGCCGGCAAGTCCACCCTGATCAAGTCGATCTTCGGGCTGCTGCCGCCGCGCCAGGGCCGCGTCACGCTCCGCGGCGAGGACCTGGCCGGGCGTCCGCCGCACGTGATCACCCGGCTCGGGATGAGCTACGTGCCGCAGCTCGACAACGTCTTCCAGAGCCTCACGGTCGACGAGAACCTGGAGATGGGCGCGCTCGAGCGCCGCACCGCCAAGGAGCGGATGGCGGTCATGTACGAGCTGTTTCCGCGCCTCGGTGAGCGCCAGGGACAGACGGCGGGGACGATGAGCGGCGGCGAGCGCCAGATGCTCGCGATGGCGCGCGCGCTGATGCCCGAGCCGCAGCTGCTGCTGCTCGACGAGCCCTCGGCGGGCCTGGCGCCGGCCTTCGTCGAGGGGATCTTCGCGAAGATCGAGGAGATCAACCGCGCTGGGGTGACGATCGTGATGGTCGAGCAGAACGCGATGCGGGCGCTCGCGATGTCCGACCGCGGGTACGTCCTCGACCTCGGTCGGAACCGGTTCGAGGGCTCCGGCAGGGAGCTGCTCGACGATCCGAAGGTCGCCGAGCTGTACCTCGGCGGGACCGCCCGAATCGACGAACCGACCTCCTGAGGGCATGAAAGAGCCGGGGCCGAAGCCCCGGCTCTCTCACGAATTCGGTGCGACTACTCGACTGGCTGCAGCGGGAGCTCGTCGATGATCTCGAGGTCGGCACCCTTGTACTGGTAGACGTCGTAGACGCCCGCAGTGGCATCGCCGTTCTCGTCGAGATCGAGGCCGCCGGCGGCACCGATGTAGTCGATGTCGTCGCCGTTCTGCAGCGCCTCGATCGCTTCGGGGAGCTGCTGCCACGAGTACTCCGTACCGCCCGGGGCGGTGAGATCGACCAGCGCATCCGCCATGTCCTGCCCGTCGGTTGAGCCTGCGCTCACCGCGGCCAGGTAGCAGAGGATCGCTGCGTCGAAATTCTGGGCGTCGAACGTCTGACGCTCGACGTCCCTCGGCTCGGCACCCGTGTAGAGGGTGTCGAACGCGGTCGAGGCCTCGCCCCGGTCCGGCGCGCCCGGCGCGGTGCCGCGCATCCCGTCGACGACGGGCGGCCCGACGTCGCCAGGCAGGTCGCTCGAAGCGAGACCGTCGGTTCCCCAGCCCTTCTTCGGGTCCCAGGCGCCCGTGCGCTGCAGCGCCGGACCGACCTTCACGAAGGTCTCCGGGAAATCGATGATCACGATCACATCGGGGTTGCCCGCCGTGATCTGCTGGGCCTCCGAGTTGTAGCTCGGCTGCTCGGGGTCGTAGAGCACTGACTCGCCGATCGAGCCGCCCAGCGCCTCCCAGGCGTCGCCGAAGGTCCCGGTGAGACCCTCGCCGTAGGAGTCGTTGCGCGCGCCGATGTTGACGGTCTTGCCCTCAGCAGTGCCGAGATCCTGGGCGATTGCTTCCGCAAGGACCGGTCCCTGGAACGAGTCAGGCGGCGACGTCCGGTTGACCAGGCCGTTGTCGTCGAGCCCGGTGATCTCGTCGCTCGTCGATGCCGGTGAGATCTGCAGGATGCCGTCCGGGATCGAGACGGACTGAGCCGTCGGGATCGTGTCCGACGATGCCCAGGCGCCGAGGATGCAGCTGGCGCCATCCGAGTCGACCATCTTCCGCGCGGCCTGGACGGCTGCCTGCGGGTTCGTCTCGTTGTCCTCGTGGACGATCTCGACCGTGTGGTCGACACCGGCCGTTGAGATCGCGTCGTTGATCTGCGCCACCGCCAGGTCTGCCCCCTTCTGGCCCGGAGGACCGAAGTCAGCCAGGTCGCCGGTGAGCGGGATCGAGTCCCCCATCACGAGATCGAGCTGCGTCTCACCGCCACCACCACCGCCGCCATCGTCGTCATCGTCGCCGCAGGCGGCGACTCCGAGGACGAGGACGAGACCGGAGGCGGCAGCGAGGAGTCTCTTGGTTGTGAGCCCTCGCATTCGCGTGTTCTCCTCTCCATTCACGTCAGTCAGGGGCCCTTCCGTGGGACAACGGCCCCCCTTTCACCAGGTATCTATATCCCCTGGAGGCTTAAAGCAACATTGTGGGGGTAGTCTCCGCGATCGTGACCGTCGTCGAAATAGATGGTGTGGAGGGCCTGCGCGCGCTCCAGGGCGAGAAAATCGGCCCCAGCGAGTGGCGCGAGGTGACCCAGGAGGACATCGACGCGTTCGCGCGGCTGTCGGGCGACGATCAGTGGATTCACGTCGACGTCGAGCGCGCCAAGCGGGAGAGCCCGTTCGGGACGACTATCGCGCACGGCAACCTCACCCTGTCGCTGATCGACGGCTTCCGCCTCAAGATGATCAGGTCGACGGGCTTCAAGCTCGGCGTCAACTACGGCTGGAACAAGGTCCGCTTCCCGGCTCCGGTGCCCGCGGGCTCCCGCGTCCGCGCCACGGCCGAGATCGTCGAGGTCGAGGACGCCAGTGACGGCTGGTGGCAGGTCGTCACCCGCTTCATCCTCGAGGTCGAGGGCAGCGACAAGCCCTGCTGCGTCGCCGACTCGGTCGGGCGCGCGCTCCCCGAATAGGGAATGCGGCGAATCGACGTCTGGGTCGTCGGCCTCGGCACGGTCGGCCGGTGGCTGCTGCGCCGGCTGGGCCCGGAGGGGGATGCGCCGCTCTCACGCCACGGCCTGGCCGCCAGGGTGGTCGGAGCCGGCAATGCCCGCGACGGGTTCGTCCACCGCTCGGACGGGCTCGACACGGGGCTGCTGCTGGAGCTGCTCGATGCCGGGCGCCCGATCTCCGAGCATCCCGGCGCCGAGCGCTGGGGGGACAGCCTCGATGGTCTCGCCGCGACGAGAGCCGACGTCCTCGCTGAGGTCAGCGCGAGCCCGCGCAGCGACGGCGAACCCGGCGCCGCCCACATGCGCGAGGCGCTCGGTCGTGGGATCCCCGTGGTCACATCGAACAAGTGGCCCGTCGCGCTGCACGGTGTCGAGCTGTCCGAGCTCGCTGCGACGCAGGGGACCGCGTTCCGCGCCGAGTCCACGGTGATGTCGGGGACGCCCGTGCTGAGCACGCTCAGCGACGGCGTGGCGGGGGCGACGGTTACGGCGGTCCGCGGCGTCCTCAGCGCGACCGTCAATTTCATCCTCTCCCGGATGGCGGAGGGCGATCGCTACGACGAAGCGCTGGCGCGCGCACAGCGGGCGGGGCTCGCAGAGCGCGACCCCGCTGCCGACGTTGACGGACACGATGAAACCGCGAAGGCGATGATCCTGGCCGGGCTCGTGTTCGGCTCGCAGCTTCGGCCGGGTGACGTCGCCTGCACGAGCCTCGGCGAGCTCGATCCCGGGGAGGTCGAGGCCGTCGCGGGGGGCGGGGCGCGGCTGCGGTCGGTCACGTCGATCGAGCGCGGTACGGACGGCGCCTCGCTCACCGCTCGTGTGCGTCCCGAGGGGCTGCAGCGGGACGATCCGCTCTGGGGAGTCGACGGGAGCGAGAACGCGGTTGTCTGCAGCGCGGATCCGATCGGGAAGGTCACCGTCACCGGGCCGGGCGCGGGCCCCGCGCTCGCCGGCCAGGGCGTGCTCAGCGACCTGATCGTCGTTGCGACACGCGGACGGGCCTGAAATGCGAGACGGCCCGGGTCGCCGGGCCGCCTCGGCGAAGAGTCGCCGGCTACTTCGCGGTGAGCGTGCCCTCCATCCCGGCCTCGCGGTGACCCGAGACGGAGCAGAAGAACGTGTAGCTGCCCGGCTGCAGATCGACCGTCGTCGACGTGTTGCTCTCCGCGATCAGATCGGTCGCGCCGAGCTCCTCGCCCGCCGAGTCCTCGACCACGACGTCGTGCGAGAGCGACGCCGGGTTGTCGAAGTCGATCGTCACCGAGCCCGCCGGCGCCGAGACCTCCGTCTGGTCGTACGCGAGGGAGCCGTCGGCGGCCGCGGTGATCTTGACCGTCCCGCCGGCTCCGCCCCCGGACGCGGCACCGGTGTCGGTGGTCGTGGTCGCCGCCGCGGTCGTCTCGCCCCCATCGTCATCGTCGTCTCCGCCGCATGCGGCGAGGCCGAATGCGGACAGCGCCACGACGGCGAGGAGCAGAAGAAGCTTCTTCATCCGATCCCCTTTCGGGTCGTTCCCAGGGTGGAACAACTCTAACCCCACCCGGTCAGGTGCCGGTGAATTCCGGCTGCTCGCCCGCGAAGAAGGCCTTCACCCCGCGGCGCAGGTCCGCCGTGCCCATGCTGTCCGCGATCCCGTGGCGCTCGAGCTGCAGGTGCTCGGTCAGCGAGTGCTCGAGGCTCTCGTTGATCAATGACTTCGCCATCCGCACGTAGTGCGGGGCCTTGGCCGCCAGCGACTCGGCCTTCTCGCGGGCCGCCGCGGCCAGCTCGTCGGCCGGGACGACCCCGCTGACCAGGCCGAGCTCGAGCGCGGCGTTCGCGTCGAGCACGGGGTCGTCGAGCGCCAGCTCGAGCGCCTTGGCCGGACCGACGACGCGCGGCAGGAAGTAGGTCATGCCGCCGTCGGGCGAGGCGCCGATCCGCCCGTAGGCGATCACGAAGGCGGCGGCGTCCGAGGCGATCCGGAGGTCGCACATCAGCGCCAGCGAGAATCCGGCACCCGCGGCGGCGCCGTTGACAGCGGCGATCACGGGGTAGGGGATGCGGCGGAAGTCGACGATCGCCTGGTGCAGGACCTCGGCGCCGCGGCGGACGTCGGCGGGGAGATCGTGCTCGGGGTCCGCCAGGCCGCTCTGGAACCAGTTCACGTCGCCGCCGGCCGAGAAGGCGCGGCCGGAGCCGGTCACGATCAGGGCCCTGAACGGCGCCCGGTCCGCGAGCCAGGCGGCCGCGACCGTCAGCTCGAAGATCAGCTCGGGGCTCATCGCGTTCATCGCGTCGGGCCTGTTCAGGGTCAGCGTCCCGATCGGCCCGTCGGCCTCGATCCTCAGCGTCTTCAGCTCGGGTGGCGTCTGGTCCGGCATCGGCGGCAGCCTACCCTTAACTTCGATGGCCAAGGAGCTCACAGAACGCGAGCAGAAGCTCGCCGAGCAGCGCCGCGAGCTGCCCGATTCGCCCGGGGTCTACCTGTTCCGCGACCGCTCGGGGGACGCGCTCTACGCGGGCAAGGCGACGTCGATCCGCAAGCGGGTCGCCTCGCACTTCTCGGGCAAGGGACGGGGCACCGGGATGGGATCGACGCGGGAGCTGATCGACCGGATCGATTCGATCGAGACGCTGGTCACGAACACGGAAGCCGAGGCGCTGCTGGCGGAACAGAGCTTCATCAAGCGGCTCCGGCCCCGGTTCAACATCCGGCTCCGCGACGACAAGTCCTACCCCTACGTCGGGATCAGCCTCGACGAGGAGTACCCGCGCGTCTACTTCACCCGCGAGCGCCATCGCCCGAACCGGGCCTATTTCGGGCCCTTCTCGTCGGCCAAGCGCGTACGCGAGACCCTCGACCTGCTCGGGAAGCTGTTCCAGTACCGCACCTGCGAAGGGCGCGAGCCCGGCCGCCGCTCGGGCGTCCCGTGCCTCGACTACTACATCAAGCGCTGCCAGGCGCCCTGCGTCGGCTACATCGACCGCGAGGAGTACCGCCGCAACATCGACGCGATCATGGCCTTCCTGTCCGGGCGCTATCGCGACATCGAGGCCGACCTCGAGGCGAGCATGGCCGAGGCAGCCGAGGCGCAGGACTTCGAGCGCGCGGCCCTGTTCCGCGACCGGCTCGCCGCGGTCCAGAGCCTGATGGAGCGCCAGCGGGTCGCCGGAGGCTCGCTCGGCAGCGCCGACGTGATCGGCGTCGCCGTGGACGGGACCGACGCGAACGCGCAGGTCTTCCAGGTCCGCGACGGCGTCCTCGCCGAGCGCCACGGCTTCTATCTCGCGGGCGGCGAGGAGCGCGACCTCGGCGAGGTCGCCGAAGGGTTCCTGCTCCAGTACTACTCCGCTGCGCCGGCGGTGCCAGGGCGGGTCGTCGTCGGCCCGGAGCTGAGGGGCCGCACCGCCGTGCTCGAGGAGGCGCTGTCCTCGCAGCGGGACTCTCACGTCGAGGTCAGGGTGGCCGCGCGCGGGGACCTGCGCCGGCTCCGCGAGCTCGCGGTCCGTAACGCCGAGCTGGCGCTCGCCCAGGACAAGCTCCGTCGCGAGCACCGCCGGCAGCAGCGCGTCGAGACGCTCTCGGCACTCCAGGACGCCTTCGGCCTCGAGCGGGTCCCGGTCAGGATCGAGGCCTTCGACATCTCGAACCTCGGCGAGACCCACACGGTCGCCTCGATGGTCGTGTTCGAGGGAGGGGCTCCGAAGAAGTCCGACTACCGCCAGTTCAACATCCGCGGCGACGTCGCTGAAGGAAACGGCAAGCCGCCCCCGGACGCGAGCGCCCGCAGGACGGGCGCGGGAGGTGGTCGAGCGAGCAGGCGCCGCCCTGATGACTATGCGGCGATGCGCGAGGTGCTGAGCCGGCGCATCAACCGCTATCTCGAGCAGGCCGACCTCTCTCCGCACGACTCCGAGCGCGACGCGAGCTTCGCGGCGCTCCCCGACCTGATCGTGATCGACGGCGGCAAGGGCCAGCTGTCGGCGGGGTTGAAGGCGCTCGAGCCGCTCACCGAGCGCGGCGTCACCGTGATCAGCCTCGCGAAGCGCATCGAGGAGATCTTCCTGCCGGGCCGCAAGGACCCGATCCGGCTCGAGCGGCGCTCCGACGGGCTGCGGCTCCTGCAGCGCGTCCGCGACGAGGCCCACCGGTTCGCGATCACCCATCACCGCAGCCGCCGCGACAAGGCGATGACCGCCTCCGTCCTCGATGGGGTCCGCGGGGTCGGGCCGGCCCGAAAGCGCGCCCTGCTGCGGCATTTCGGCTCCCCCGAGCGGATGCTCGGCGCCAGCCGCGAGGAGCTCGAAGCCGTGCCCGGTGTGCCCGGTAAGCTCGCGCGAGAGATTCACCGCCAACTGAACAGGGCGAACTGATGTCGCCGAAGGCTGCCTCACAGAAGCAGGGCGCGGGCGCGGGCGACGGGGCCCGGCCCGCGAACCGCGTCGAGATGGTTGCGATCACGGGGTACTCGGGTGCCGGGAAATCCGAGGCGATCGCCGCCTTCGAGGACGGCGGCTTCTTCTGCGTCGACAACCTCCCACCGCGGATGATCGGCGGGCTCGGCGAGCTGTTCCGCCACGAGGGCAGCGGCGTCGAACGCGCCGCCGTCGTCTCCGATGTGCGCGGGGGCGAGTACTTCGAGGACCTGCTCGCGGTGCTCGGCGAGCTCGAGTCGGGCGGGGTCGACCTGACGGTCCTCTTCCTCGAGGCCGACGAGGAGACCCTCCTGCACCGCTACAAGGAGACCCGCCGACGCCATCCGCTCGCGCGCGACGGGCGGATCGTCGACGGCGTCCGCGCCGAGCGCGAGCTGCTGGCGCCGCTCCGCGAGCGCGCCGACGTCGTCATCGACACCACCGATCTGACCGGCGGCGCCTTGCGCCGCCGGATCGCGACCGAGCTGATCGGCCGCGAGCACGAGGACAACCGCCTCGCCCTCACCCTGCTCACCTTCGGGTTCAAGAACGGCCCGCCGCGCGACGCCGACCTCACCCTCGACGTCCGCTTCCTGCCCAACCCTCACTACGTCGATGAGTTGCGCCCGCAGACCGGCCTCGACCAGCCCGTAAAGCAGTACGTCGAGTCCGGCACCCAGGCGGGGGAGTTCTACGGCCGGTTGATGCCGCTGCTCGACTTCCTGCTCCCGGCGTACGTCGCCGAGGGCAAGCAGCACCTGACGGTCGCGATCGGCTGCACCGGCGGCCGCCACCGCTCGATCGCCGTCGCCGACCGGATCGCGCGCGAGCTCGGCGATCGCGACGACGTCGACCTGCGTGTCGTCCATCGCGACACGGAGATCAGTTAGCGCGAGCCGCGCCAGGGCTAGGCTCCCGCTGGTGTTCGCGAGCTCAGGACGCGCCCGACTCGCCTACGACGTGACGCCCGCCGCCGAAGGCGGGGAGGACGTTCTGCTGATCCACGCGGGGGTCAACGACCGGCGCAGCTGGACGCACGTCGTCGAGCGGCTTGCCCCGCGTCACCGCTGCGTGGTGTTCGACGCGCGCGGCTTCGGCAAGACGACCTACGAGCGCGAGGACGGCTGGTCGCCCGTCGCCGACGCAATCGCCGTCCTCGACGCCGCCGAACTCGATCGCCCGGTGGTGATCGGGTGCTCGATGGGCGGCCAGGCTGCGATCGATCTTGCCCTTGCCCACCCCGATCGGCTGGCCGGGCTCGTCCTGATCGCCCCGGCGGTGCGCGGGGCGCCGTATCTCGAGCTCGACACCGGGCCGACGGCCGAGCTCGACGCGCGGCTCGAGGCCGCCGACGCCGCCGGCGACCTGGACGAGGTAAACCGCCTCGAGGCATGGAAGTGGCTCGACGGGCCCGGTGCCGAGGAAGGGCGCGTCCGCGGGCCCACGCGTGAGCTCTTCCTCGATATGAACGGCCGCGCGCTGCGCGCGGAGGACCCCGGGGACGAGGCCGAGATCCCGCCGGCGTGGCCACGGCTGGGGGAGATCAAGGTCCCTACCCTCGTGATGATCGGCCGGCTCGACGCCGAGGACGTCCAAACGATCTGCGAGCGAGCGGCCGCGGTCATCCCCGGTGCCCAACTCAGGGTCCTCGACGGTGTCGCGCACGTTCCCCACCTCGAGGGCGACCGGGCGACACTCGACCGGATCGCCGCCTTCGTGAACACCTCGACCTGAGAGTCCGCCCCGCCAGGCCCCGCTTCTCGTACAAGCGGGAGGCCTGGACGGAGCGGACCTCGGCACCGCTCATTGCTTCCTCCAGGCGCGGAGGGAAGGGCCAACCTAGACTCCGCGCCCTTGGCCGATCCGGTGATAACGGTCGCGGGGCTGCGGAAGTCCTATGGCGAGCTCGAGGCCGTGCGAGGCATCGATCTCGAGATCCGCCGGGGCGAGATCTTCGCCTTCCTCGGGCCCAACGGGGCGGGGAAGACGACGACCGTCGAGATCCTCGAGGGCTACAGGACGAGGACTGCGGGCGAGGTGAGCGTGCTCGGGGTGGACCCCGCCCGCGCCGACCGGGACTGGCACCAGCACGTCGGGTTCGTGCTCCAGGAGTGCCGGCTGACGCCGGAGCTGACCGTGACCGAGGCGGTCTCCCAGTACGCCGGCTACTACGCCGCCCCGCGGGACGTGGGGGAGACGGTCGACCTCGTCGGCCTCGCCGACAAGGCCGACTCCCGGACCGCGCAGCTGTCCGGCGGACAGCAGCGGCGCCTCGATGTCGCGCTGGCCTTGGTCGGCGATCCCGAGCTGCTCTTCCTCGACGAGCCGACCACGGGCTTCGATCCGTCCGCGCGCCGCCAGGCGTGGAAGGTGATCGCGAGCCTTCGCGAGCTCGGGAAGACCGTCTTCCTCACCACGCACTACATGGATGAGGCGCAGACGCTCGCGGACCGGGTCGCGATCCTCTCCTCGGGCCGGATCGTGGCCGAGGGCGCGCCCGACGAGCTCGGCGAGCGGGAGCAGCGCCCGACCCAGATCCGATTCCGACTCCCGGGCGGGGTCGGCGGCGCGGCGCTGCCCGGCTCGGTGTCGAGTCGGGCGCGGATCGACGGGCGGGCCGTGTCGCTGAGCGTCCACGACCCCGTTCCGGTCCTCCGAGACCTGACCACGTGGGCGAGCGAGGATGGGATCGAGCTCGAGGGCCTCGAAGTGCGGCGGCCGAGCCTCGAGGACGTCTACCTCGAGCTCACCGACGGCACTGCGGAGACCGGCTCCGAGAGCTGATGACGGGCCTGCCGCTCCTGCTCCACCAGTTCCGCTACGACCAGAAGGTCTTCTGGCGAAACCCCGCCTCGGTCTTCTTCACCGTCCTGCTGCCGCTGATCTTCCTGTTCATCTTCGCGACGATCTTCGGCAACGACGAGATCGAGGAGCGAGGGGTGAAGACGACCACCTACTACGTGCCCGCGATCGTCGCCCTCGCCGTGATCTCCGCGACCACCCAGAGCCTCGCGATCAACCTCACCGAGGACCGCGAGCGCGGACTGCTGAAGCGGGTCAGGGGGACCCCGCTGCCCGCCAGCGCCTTCGTCGCCGGGCGGGTCGGCAATTCGCTTGTCGTCTCGATCCTGATGGTGATCGTCGTCGCCGTGATCGGCCGGCTGGTCTACGACGTCACGCTTCCGACCGAGACGATCCCGGCGATTCTCGTCACGCTCGCGGTCGGCGCGTTCGCCTTCAGCTGCCTCGGCTTCGCACTGACCACGATCATCCCCTCCGAGGACGCGGCACCGGCGATCTCCAATGCTCTGATCCTGCCGCTCTACTTCATATCCGGCATCTTCATCCCCGACAGCGAGATCCCCGACGGCGTGCTGCACTTCGCCGACGTGTTCCCGATCCGCCATTTCTTCGAGGCGTTCTTCACGGCGTGGGACCCGAACACGGTCGGAGCCGGCTTCGAGTGGGGCGACCTCGCGATCGTGGCCGTGTGGGGCCTCGCCGGGCTCGTCGTCGCACTTCGCTGGTTCCGCTGGGAGCCGCGCCGCTGAGCTGCGGGACTTTTCCCTAGTCTCGGGGAGCGATGCTCCAGTACGCGGCCCTCAAAGTCTCCGATCTCGAGCGAAGCGCGAGGTTCTATGACTCGATCCTGGCGCCGCTCGGCTGGCGCCGCCACGAGGACGGCGCGACGACGGTCTCGTGGGGCCTGATCAAGTCCGAGGTCTTCATCACCAAGGACGAGATCCAGCGCCCCGGCTTCGGGGTCGTCTCCTTCCCCGCGAAGAGCATTCCGGCGGTGAAGGCCGCCTACGAGTCGGGGATGAACAACGGCGGCGAATCGGCGGCCGAGCCGGGCAACCCGCCGGCGTTCGGCCCTGGCAACTACGCCGCTCGCCTCCTCGACCCCGACGGTTACCTCGTCGAGCTGGTCGTCGCTCCCTGAACGGCGCTAGTTTGAGAGCGGCGCAAGCGGTCTAGCAAGGAGGAACGGAATGGCAGTGAAGGTCGGCATCAACGGCTTCGGGCGCATCGGGCGCAACATGTTCCGCGCCGCGCTGGCCGCCGGCTCCGAGCTCGAGTTCGTCGCCGTCAACGATCTGGTTCCCGCCGAGTCGATGGCGCACCTGCTCAGGTATGACTCCGTCCTCGGCCGCTTTCCGGGCGAGGTCGAGGTGAGCGACGACGCGATCACCGTCGACGGGACCCCGACCAAGGTCCTCAGCGAGCGCGACCCCGCGTCGCTGCCCTGGGGCGAGCTCGGCGTCGAGGTCGTGATCGAGTCGACCGGCCTGTTCACGACGCGGGAGGACGCCGCGAAGCACCTCGCGGCCGGCGCCAAGAAGGTGATCATCTCCGCCCCCGCGACCGAGCCGGACATCACCGTCGCCCTGGGCGTGAACTTCGACGACTACGACCCCCAGCAGCACGACATCATCTCCAACGCCTCCTGCACGACCAACTGCCTTGCCCCGGTCGCCAAGGTCCTGCACGAGACCGTCGGGATCGAGCACGGTCTGGTGACCACGATCCACGCCTACACCGCCGACCAGCGCCTCCAGGACATGCCGCACAAGGACCCGCGCCGCGCCCGCGCCGCCGCGGTCAACCTGATCCCGACCAGCAGCGGCGCCGCGAAGGCCGTCGGTCTCGTGCTTCCGGACCTGAACGGGAAGCTCACCGGAATGGCGATCCGCGCCCCGGTGATCACGGGCTCGCTCGTCGACCTCACGTTCACGGCGGCGAGGGAGACGAGCGCCGACGAGATCAACGCCGCGGTCAGGGCCGCGGCCGAGGGGCCGCTCGAGGGGATCCTCGCCTACACCGAGGACCCGATCGTCTCCACCGACATCGTCACCGACCCCCATTCGTCGATCTTCGACGCCGAGCAGACGATCGTCCTCGACGGCACCATGGTCAAGGTCTTCGCCTGGTACGACAACGAGTGGGGCTACGCCAACCGCTGCGTCGAGCTCGGCGAGAAGGTGCTGGAGCCGGCGACCGTCGAGGCATAGAAGCGGCGAGTCAGCCAGGTGCCCGGCTTCTCGAAGGCGAGCGTCAGGGAGGCCGATGTCGGCGGCCGCCGCGTGCTGCTGCGCGCCGATCTCAACGTGCCGCTCGACGGCGGAAGCGGCAGTGTGGTGGTCGCTGACGACACCCGGATCCGCGCGGCTTTGCCCACGATCGAGCTGCTCAGCGAGGGCGGCGCGAGCATCGTGCTCGTCTCGCACCTCGGCCGGCCGAAGGACCGCGAGCCCGAGCTGTCGATGAAGCCCGTCGCGGCGCGCCTGGGTGAGCTGCTCGCCACCGAGGTGACGCTGGCCCCCGCCGTGGTCGGCCCCGATGTGGAGGCCCTCGCCGAGGGGCTGGGCGCGGGCGACGTGCTGCTGCTCGAAAACAGCCGCTACGAGCCCGGCGAGACCAAGAACGACCCCGAGCTCGCGGACGCGCTCGCACGGCTCGCCGAGATCTATGTCGACGACGCGTTCGGGTCCGCGCATCGGGCTCACGCGACGACCGAGGGCGTCGCGCGCCGGCTCCCCGGCTACGCCGGGCTGCTGCTCGAGCGCGAGCTCAGCGAGCTCGCGAGGGTCACCGACGACCCGGAGCGCCCGCTCGTGATCGTGCTCGGCGGCGCCAAGGTGACGGACAAGATCGGGGTGATCGAGCGGTTCCTCGACTCGGCCGAGGAGATCCTGATCGGCGGCGCGATGTGCTTCAGCTTCTTCAAGGCCGAGGGTCGCGATACGGGCAATTCGCTCGTCGACGACGAGAGCGTCGCGATCGCCCGCGACCTCGTCCCCAGGGCCCAACGGGCGAAGGCGATGCTGCACCTCCCCGAGGACCTCTGCCTCGGCCGCGAGCTCAACGCCGATACCGCGGTGCAGCCCCTGAACGGGATCGACGTCCCCGAGGGCTGGATGGGCCTCGACATCGGATCCAACACCGCGGCCAAGTACGCGAAGCGGATCGCCGGCGCCGGCACCGTCTTCTGGAACGGCCCGATGGGCGCCTTCGAGCTCGAGCCGTTCGCCGGCGGCACCCGCGCGGTCGCCGGGGCGGTGGCCGAGGCGCCCGGCCAGACCGTCGTCGGCGGCGGCGACTCGGCCGCCGCCCTGGTCCAGTTCGGTCTCGCCGACAAGGTCGACTGGCTCTCGACCGGCGGCGGCGCCTCCCTCGAGCTGCTCGAGGGAAAGCCCCTCCCCGGCGTGGAGGCGCTCCGCGATGCGTAGGCCCCTCCTCGCCGCGAACTGGAAGATGCACAAGACCGTCGCCGAGACGGAGGCGTTCCTGTCGGAGCTCCTGCCCGCCCTCGACGGGACCCCGGAGAGCGACAGCGACGTGATCATCTGCCCGCCCTACACCGCGCTCGCGGCCGCCGTCGAGCGCTGCGACGGCACCAGGGCCCGGGTCGCGGCCCAGAACATGCACGAGGCGGACAGCGGCGCCTTCACCGGCGAGATCGCGGCGCCGATGCTCGTCGAGCTCGGGGTGAGCGGGGTGGTCCTCGGCCACTCCGAGCGCCGCCAGTACTTCAACGAGACCGACGAGGCGCTCGCCCGGAAGGTCCCCGCGGCGCTCGCGGCCGGTCTCCAGCCGATCCTCTGCATCGGGGAGCAGGAGGCCGAGCGGGACAGCGGCGAGACCGGGGTGGTGCTGGCGGCCCAGATCGAGGCCGACCTCGCCGAGGTCCCCCACGATCGCCTCGCCGACGTCGTGATCGCCTACGAGCCGGTCTGGGCGATCGGCACCGGGCGGACGGCGAGCCCCGGACAGGCAGAGGAGGCGATCGCGCTGATCCGGGAGCGGATCAGGGCCCGGGACCGCGACGCGGCCGAGGCGGTGCGAATCCTCTACGGCGGCTCCGTGAAGCCTGACAATGCCGCCGAGCTGCTCGCCCAATCCGACCTGGACGGCGCCCTCGTCGGCGGCGCCAGTCTCGATCCCGGCGACTTCCTGGCGTTGGTCCAGGCCGCCACTCCGTGACCCCGCTCCCACCCGGGCCCAGCGACGCCCCCGTTCCGTCGCTGGCCCTGATCGTGCTCGACGGCTTCGGCGACGCGCCCGATGGGCCGGGCAACGCACTCTCCCTGGCCGAGACACCGACGTTCGACGAGCTCAGGCGCACCTACCCGCATACCGCGCTGAGGACGTCGGGCCCGGACGTAGGGCTGCCGCCCGGCCAGATGGGCAACTCCGAGGTCGGTCACCTGAACCTCGGCGCCGGCGCCGTCATCAAGCAGGACCTGGCACGGCTCGACGACGCGATCGCCGATGGCAGCTTCTTCGAGAACCCGGCGCTGCGGGGCGCGTGCGTACGCGCGCGCGACTCGCGGCGGGGCCGGCTGCACGCGATCGGCCTGATCTCGGACGGGGGCGTCCACTCCGGCTGGGAGCACATCGAGGCCGTGATCGAGCTCGCGGCGGGCGAGGGGGTGCCCGACCTGGTCGTGCACACCCTCACCGACGGCCGCGACACCCTCCCCACCTCAGGCGCGGGATACGTCGGCGAGCTGCAGCGCTGGCTGCGGCACGCCGGCCGTGTTGGCACGGTCGGCGGCCGCTACTGGGGGATGGACCGCGACCGGCGCTGGGACCGGACCAAGCGCCACTACGACGCGATCGTCCACGCGCGCGCTCCGCGCGAGGACGACGCCGTCGCCGCGATTCGCGATTCGTACGCGCGCGACGTCACCGACGAGTTCATCGAGCCGGTCGTGATCGGCGACTACGACGGCGCCGCCGGCGACGAGCCGGTGATCTTCATCAACTTCCGCCCCGACCGGGCGCGGCAGCTGACGATGGCGCTCGGCGACCCTGACTTCGACGAGTTCGACCGCGGCGGCGCGCCGCCGCTGTCCGTCACGACGATGACCGAGTACCGCAAGGGCTGGCCCTTTCCGATCGCCTTCCCGCCGCACCAGCCCGAGGTGACGATGGCCCAGGTGATCGCCGAGCGGGGCGAGCGCCAGCTGCACGTCGCCGAGACCGAGAAGTACGCCCACGTCACCTACTTCTTCAACGGCGGCCGCGAGGAGGAGTGGGAGGGGGAGGAGCGCCGCCTGGTCGACTCCCCGCGCGACGTCGGGACCTATGACGAGAAGCCGGAGATGAGCGCCGCCGCGGCCGCCGCGGCCTTCACATCCGCCTGGCGCGAGGACGGATTCCGGTTCGGGATCATCAACTTCGCGAACCCTGACATGGTCGGCCACACCGGGGTGATCCCCGCCGCGGTCGCCGCCGTTGAGGAGGCCGACCGGCGGCTCGGCGAGGTCGTCGCCGCGGTGCACGAGTCTGGGGGCGCCTGCATCGTCACCGCCGACCACGGCAACGCCGAGGAGATGCTGACCGCCGACGGGTCGCCGCAGACCGCGCACTCGACCAACCCGGTCCCGGTCGTGATCACCGTTCCCGGGCTCGAGCTGCGCGAGGGCGGCATCCTCGCCGACGTCAGCCCGACCGCCCTCGACCTGCTCGGCATCCCCCGGCCCGAGGCGATGACCGGCCGCTCTCTGCTTGTCGTGCAGGCACAGACTTGACATGAGCTGACTCAGGTTTTATGCTTTCGCCCAGTAGACTTACGCGTTCCAAGGAGGTGAATGCAAATGGCACTGATTCGATGGGACCCCGTGCGTGAACTGGATTCGCTGCAGGGCGACATGAACCGTCTGTTCGACCGTTTCTTCGAAGGGCGCCCGCCCAACGGCGGCTCCGTCCGGCGTTGGATCCCGCCGATGGACCTCGTCGAGAACGAGCAGAGCCTCGTCCTCCGGGCCGACCTGCCGGGGATGAACGAGGACGATGTGAACCTCGAGATCAAGGACGGCGTCCTGACGATCTCGGGTGAGCGGCGGTCCGAGAGCGAGGAGAAGAGCGAGGGCTTCCACCGCGTGGAACGCGCCTTCGGACGCTTCTCTCGCGCGCTCAGCCTTCCCGAGGGAGTCGACGCCGACAAGGTCTCCGCCCACTTCAAGGACGGAGTCCTCGAGGTGACGATCCCGAAGCCCGAGGAGACGCAGCCGACCCGAGTCGAGATCGGCTCCGGCAGCGTCGAGGGCAGCGGCACCGAGAAGAAGGAGTAACGGGTAGCGACCCACATACGCTTGCCGGGTGCGCAACGATCCCGGCAGGCTCAGTTTCGAGATCAAGGCCCGCGACGGCTCAGCCCGCGCGGGCCTGATTCGCAGCGGACACGGCGAGGTCGCGACGCCGGCGTTCATCCCGCTCGCGACGAAGGCGAGCGTGCGTGGGCTCTCGGCGGGCGAGGTCGCCGCGCTCGGCTACCAGCTCGTGCTCGGCAACACCTTCCATCTCCACCTGTCGCCGGGCGAGGACCGGATCGCGGCCCACGGCGGTCTCCACGGCTTCATGGGCTGGGACCGCGCGCTGATCACCGACTCCGGCGGGTTCCAGGTCTTCTCGCTCGCTCACGGCGGCGTCGCCGACGAGATCAAGGGCCGACGCGGGAGCATGCACGGCGAGCCGGAGGTCGAGATCTCCGAGCGCGGGGTTAGCTTCCGCTCCCTGCTCGACGGATCGAACCATTTCCTTGGCCCCGAGGAGTCGATGGCGATCCAGGCGAAGCTCGGCGCCGACATCGCGCTCGCGTTCGACGAGTGCACGCCCTACCACGCCGACCGCGAGTACACCGCTCGCTCGACCGAGCGCACGCACCGCTGGCTCGACCGCTGTCTCGAGTGGCATCAGCAGTGCGGGCCGGCCGGACAGGCGGTGTTCGGAATCGTCCAGGGAGGTGTCTACGGGGACCTGCGCCGCGAGTCAGCCGCGCGGATCGGCTCGGCGCAAGTGGACGGGATCGCGATCGGCGGCACCCTCGGGCGCGACAAGGACGAGATGCACGGCGTGCTCGAGGCGACGCTGCCGCACCTCCCAGACGAGTCGCCACGGCACCTGCTCGGGATCGGGGAGGTCGACGACCTGATCGCGGGGATCGGGCTCGGGATCGAGGTTTTCGACTGCGCCGTCCCCACCCGGCTCGCCCGCCACGGCACCGCGCTCGTCCCCGATCCGGACGGCCGCTTCCGGCTCGACCTGACCAAGGCCCGCTACGCCGACGACGACGCGCCGCTGGTCGAGGGCTGTCCGTGCGAAGCGTGCCGCGAGGGCTACAGCCGCGCCTACCTCCACTACCTCGCTCGCGCCCAGGAGCTGACCGGCGCCCGCCTGCTCACCCTCCACAACCTCACCTACGTGGAGCGACTGGTGGCCGCCGCGCGCGAGGCGATCGACGCGCAGTCGTTCGCCGCGTACGCGCGGGCGATACTGGGCGGCGCGACGCCGTGGGCTGCGCGGTAGACGGCTTCGCCATCGATCGGGGCCACAAGCGGCCGCTACTCCGTGTTCTCCTCGATCACGGTGCGCAGCGAGTCGATCTGATCCTGGAGGTTGTCCTTGACGACGTCCTCGAGGTTCGTGCCGCTGCCTCCCGAGTCGCTCGAGATCAATACCACCCCCAGCGCGACCGCGGCCGCGAGGAGCAGGATCGCGATCAGTGCGAGCAGGTTGCGCGCGATCCCGGAGGCGCCGCGCTTCTGCTGGGGAGGCGGCGCGACCGGGCGCCGCTGCCTCGGCGGCCGGCGACGGGTCGTCTCAGTACCGGGCAGGTGGCGCGTCGCCGGGGTCGGATCGTCGGCGCCGAGCACGCGCGTCGCGGCGGTGGTCGCGGGGGCCTGCCCGGCGAGGCCGCGGCGGAGCGCGTCTGCCAGCTCGCCGGCAGCGGCGAAGCGGTTGGCGGGATCGGACTCGAGCGCGACCAGGACCGCGTCGCCGACGGCCCGCGGGACGTCCTCGCTGTAGTCCGAGGGGTGCAGGGGCTGCTCGGACTGCTGACGCACCGCCAGCTCGGCGAGTGATGCTCCCTCGTAGGGGAGGCGGCCGGTGAGGAACTGGTAGAGGACGACGCCGAGTGAGTAGACGTCGGAGGCAGGCGTGGCCTCCTCGCCGCGCGCCTGCTCGGGCGCGAGATACGCGGCGGTGCCGACGACCGACCCGACCTGGGTGATCCGGGTCTGCTCGGTGGCGCGCGCGATCCCGAAGTCGGCGAGCTTCACGGTCATGTCGCCGCCGTTGGCGGGGCCGCCGATGATCATCAGGTTGCCGGGCTTGACGTCGCGGTGGATGATCCCGTGGCGGTGGGCGTAATCGAGGCCGGCGCAGGCCTGGATTCCGATCTCGACCGAGGTCTCGGGGTCGAGGGTGCCCTGCGCCTGGAGCAGCTGGGCCCCGGACTTGCCCTTCACGTACTCCATCACGATGTAGTGGCGCCCCGAGTCGATCCCGGTGTCATAGACCTGGACGATGTTGGGGTGGACGAGCTTCGCGACCGCGAGCGCCTCGCGCCGGAAGCGGGCGACGAACCGGTCGTCGTCGGAGAGGTGCTCCGCGAGGATCTTGACCGCGACGGTGCGCTCGAGGATCGTGTCAGTCGCTCGGAACACGCTCGACATCCCGCCCGAGCCGAGCCGGTCCTCGATCCGGTAGCGGTCGGAGATCAGCTCGCCCTTCGGTCCGCGCGGGCTCACAGCCCGTCTCCCGGTGCGATCCCGCCGCCGCCCGGGGAGGTGGGCGTGGTCGGGGTGGTCGGAGCCGTCGGCTGGGTCTCCTCGGTCGTCGTCTCGTCCGTGGTCGGCTCCTCGGTCGTCGTCTCCTCGGTGGTGGTCGGCTCCTCGGTCGTCGTCTCCGTCGTCGTGGTCGGCTGGTCGCTCTCGCATTCGGCCGGCACGAGCGCGTCGAGCCGATCGGTGCCCTCCTCGAGGGCGGTGCGGACGTCGGAGTTGACGTCGGAGGGCAGCTGCTCGATCTCGCTGCGCAGCTCCGCCACCTTGTCGGCCGCCACGAAGCAGCTCCCGACCTCGACGTTGTCCTCGACCTCCTGCAGCGTCGCGAGCAGGGTCCGGGCATCGACCGGCTGGATCGAGGGGTCGGGCTGGTCGTCCCCGCCACAGCCGGCGAGCGCAACCACTCCCGCCGCGGCGCAGAGCGCCGCCGAAACGAGTCTCGGCCTACGCATCGCGGCGATACTAGCTACGGCGCTCATTGCCCCACGTAGAGCCGATCGGCGAGCAGTTCGGGCAGCCCGGCGGCCCGAATCGCCTCCGCGGCGGGGTCGATGTCGTAGTCGATGCGGTGGTAGGTCGCGGTCCACGTCTCAGTATCGAGCTCGAGCCAGGCGGCACGCGGATCGCCATCGCGGGGTTGCCCGACGCTGCCTGGATTGAGCAGCCAGCGGTCCGCCGATACGTCCAGCTCGAGGCCGGCGGGAGCCTGACCACCGCCGGGCCCCTTTGCGTCGGTGAAGAACAGGGCGACGTGGGAGTGCCCGATCGCGCTCACGCGCCTGGCCTGCTCCTCGATGCACTCGCGCGCCTGTTCTACGGCGAGCACGTACTCCCAGACCGGATCGCGGGGCGAGGCGTGGTAGAGCGCGACCCCGCGGTCGAGCAGCTCGGGCTTCAGCCGCTTCAGGAACTCGAGCGTCGACTTGTCGCAGTTGTCGCGGGTCCACTGGACGGCCGCGGCGGCCGAGGCCGAGAAGACCTCGGTGTCGATCTCGCCGGTCACCGCGAGGTCATGGTTCCCGACGAGGCAGACCTCGCAGCGCTCGGCCACGAGCCGGGCGCACTCGTCGGGCTGGGCGCCGTAGCCGACGACGTCCCCCAGGCACCAGCGCTGCTCGACATCGGCGGCGTCGGTCGCGGCGAGCACGGCTTCTAGCGCGGGCAGGTTCGCGTGGATGTCGGTGAGGATCGCCAGGCGCATGGAGAGGGCGAGGGCCGCCCCAAGTGGCGGTCTATCGTAGGCGGATGGCCAGGGCCGGCGTCATCAGGCAGCGGATCGGGGGCACTTCGCCCCTCTGGCTGCGGATCGGCGCGACCGCGGTGGCGGCGATCGTCGTCGCCGAGGGGGCCGCCTGGCTGCTGCGCCCCCGGGAGGCGATCGAGCCCGTCGAGGTGAGCGAGACCGCGTACTTCTCGCAGGAGCAGCTCGACCGCGCGCACGAATATCGCTCCGGCCAGCGGCTGCTGATGATCGGCGGCCTCGCGGCCGAGGGCGTCCTGCTGGTGCTGCTGGTCGCGGGAAAGCCTGCATTCGCCCGGCGAGCGCTCGAACGCGCCGGGGCGCGACCTGTGCTCGGCGGCGCGGCCGCCGGGGCCGGGATCGCTCTCGCGGTGGCCGTGACCTCGCTGCCGTTCGACGTCGCCGCTCACGAGCGGGCGAAGGACGTCGGGCTCGCGACGCAGGACCTCGGCGCCTGGGCGGTCGACTGGGCGAAGGCGAACGCGATCAACGTCGCGATCCTCGCCGCGGTGGCAACGGGCGCGCTCGCCCTGATCCGGCGCTCGCCGCGGCGCTGGTGGATCCCGGGCAGCGCCGCGGTGGTCGTGATCGGCGTCGTCCTCACCTGGCTCGGCCCTGTGGTGCTGGCGCCGCTCTTCAACGACTTCGAGCCGCTCGAGCCCGGCCAGGCGCGCTCGGACGTCCTCGAGCTCGGCGAGCGCGCCGGCGTCGACATCGGCGAGGTCTACCGCGTCGACGCGAGCAGGCGCAGCACCTCGATCAACGCGTACGTGAACGGGCTCGGCCCGACCAAGCGCGTCGTCCTCTACGACACGCTGCTCGAGGAGCTCGACCGCGGCGAGCGCCGCGCCGTCGTCGCACACGAGCTCGCGCACGTGAAGAACCACGACATCCAGCGCGGGATCGCGTTCGTGGCGATCGCGGCGCCGCTCGCGCTGCTGTTCACGGCCCGGTTCTCGCGCGCCCTCGGGGAGCGCACGGGCGCGCGCCCCGGCCGCCCCGAATTCCTCCCCGCCCTCGCGATCTCGCTGCTCGCGGCGTCGTTCGCGATCGGCGTGGTCGGCAACCAGCTCTCCCGCGATGTCGAGGCCAAGGCGGACCTGGATGCCCTCGAGCTGACCGGCGACCCGGACGGGATGATCGAGCTGCAGCAACGGCTCGCGGACACGAACCTCTCCGACCCCGACCCGCCGGAGTGGTACAGCGCCCTGTTCCGCACCCATCCGACGACGATGCAGCGGATCGGGATGGCGCTCGCCTGGGAGAGGGGAGCGCGGCCCTGAAGACGACGCTGATCGTCGTCGGCAAGGTCAAGGACCCGTTCACCGCCGCCGACGCGCATTACCGAAAGCTGCTCCAGCGCCACCAGCCGGTCGACGTGATCGAGGTCCGTGACGAGCTCAACATCGCCGGCCGGATCCCGCAGCGCGCCCACGTCGTCGCGCTGGACCGCGGCGGCAAGGCGCTCAACTCGCGCGCCTGGGCCGCCTGGCTGTCCGAGCGCCGGATCGACGCCCTCGACCTCTGCTTCCTGATCGGCGGCCCGCGCGGGCTTCCCGACGACGTCCTTGCCCTCGCCTCCGAGCGGCTCTCGCTCGGTCCGCAGACGATGGCGCACCAGCTCGCGAGGGTGGCGCTGCTCGAGCAGCTCTTCCGCGCCACCAAGATCCTCGCGGGCGAGCCGTACCACCACTAGGGGCTGCGAGCTCGGAACCCCTGCCCGCTGGAGCCCTGCAGGTAGCGGGCCCGCATGATGCGTAGGGTTTCGCGCGATGACCGATCCGGCAACCGAGCTGAGGGCGGCGATCGAGGCGGCCGCCGCCTCGCTGCGCGGAGAGCCGGGCGAGGAGCCGGCCGAAGTCGGCCTCGAGCGCCCCCCGAAGCCCGAGTTCGGGGACTACTCGACCAACGCTGCGATGCTGTTGGCACCTGCGATGGGCGAGCAGCCGCGGGCGGTCGCGGAGCGACTCTCGGAGCGCCTCGCCGCAGAGCTCGGCGACCAGCTCGATCGCGTCGAGGTCGCCGGGCCGGGGTTCCTGAACCTGTTCCTCGCCGACGCCTGGTACCGGGGCGCCGCGTCGGCGCTCGCCGCCGCCGAGGAGCTCGGAGGCTCCGACCGGGGAGCGGGGGAGCGGGTGCTGGTCGAGTTCGTGTCCGCGAATCCGACCGGCCCGCTGACCGCGGCGAGCGGCCGCCATGCCGCCTACGGGGACTCGGTCGCGCGGGTGCTCGAGGTGACCGGCCACGCCGTCGGACGCGAGTACTACGTCAACGACACGGGCGGGCAGATCGAGCGCTTCGCGCAGTCGATCGCCGCCCGGATGCGCGGCGAGTCGCCGCCCGAGGGCGGCTACGAAGGGGAGTACGTGACCGAGCTCGCCGAGCGGCTCGTGGGCGAGGGCGTCGGGCCAGACGACGTCGAGGCGCTCGCCGGGCGCGGCACCGAGCTGATGCGCGAGCATGCCGAGCAGACGCTGCGCCGCTATGGCGTCGAGTTCGACAGCTGGTTCTTCGAGCACTCGCTGGACGACAGCGGGGCGCGCGACCGGGTGCTGGCGGAGCTGCGCGAGGCCGGCAACGTCTACGAGAGCGAGGGCGCGATCTGGCTGCGCACGACGAGTTTCGGCGACGACAAGGACCGCGTCCTCGTCCGCTCCGACGGGGGCCCGACCTACTTCCTCACCGACATCGCCTACCACAGCGACAAGCTCGACCGAGCCGACCGGCTCGTCGACGTGCTCGGTGCGGACCACCACGGGTACGTCGGCCGACTGAAGGCGGGGATCGAGGCGCTCGGCCTCGATCCGGACCGGCTCGAGATCGAGATCATCCAGCTCGTCCACGTCGTCGAGGGCGGCGAGCGCGCGCAGATGTCGAAGCGCAAGGGCGAGTTCGTGACGCTCGACGAGCTGATCGACGACATCGGCGCCGACGCGACCCGCTTCTTCATGCTCCAGCGGAGCCACGACACCACCGTCGACCTCGACCTCGAGCTGGCCCGCAAGCAGTCCAACGACAACCCCGTCTACTACGTCCAATACGCCCACGCTCGGATCGCCAGCATCCTGCGCAAGGCTGGGGACGAGCTGGTCGCCGCCGCGGCCGACGCACCCCCGGCCGCCGAGCCGCTCGTGCCGACCGAGCGGGCGCTGATCCGCCGCCTGCTCGAGTTCCGCTCGGAGGTGGGCGACGTCGCGGAGCGCCGCGCTCCGCACCGGCTCTGTGCTTACGCGATGGCGACAGCCGCCGACTTCCACGGCTTCTACCGCGACTGTCAGGTCGTCGGCGCCGAGGGCGACGGGGTGGAGGCCGAGCGGATCAGGCTCTGCCTGCTCGCCAAGCGGACGATCGCTCAGACTCTCGGGCTGCTCGGGATTGCGGCGCCGGAGCGGATGTAGCGGCTGCGACTACGACTACAGGTCGTAGCGGGACATGTCCTCGTTCAACCGGCTTGTCTCCGCCGGCTCGGGGCCGGCCAGAGTGTCACCGTCCCCCGAGCGCCGGCGCCTTCGCAAGGCGAACGTCGCCAGCAACGCTCCCACGACGGCGATGCCCAGACCAGGAACGAGCCAAGCCGCTGCGTCGAACCCGCCGCCCTGCGGCGTCGCCAGAACCTCCTCGCCGTACTCGGCCACCAACCGGTCCTTGATCTCGTCCTTGGTCAGGCCCTCGGCGATCAGGCGCCGGATCAGCTCGCGCTCGCGCTCGGCCTGCGGGGCCTCGGCGGTCTCGAGGGTGGTGCCGCAGACCGGGCACATCACCTCGTCCTCGACGTCGGGGAGGGTCGTGCGCGGTTCCGGGGCCTGGGCGGAGGCCACGGCCGCGGGGGTGAGCGCGAGCGTGAGCGTGAGCGCAAGCAGGACCAGCGGCCGGAGACCCGCGGGTCTCACTGCGCCGAGCCGGCGGTCAGCGGCTCGATCCGCTCGCGGAGGATCTTCTCGTCGACCGGGCCGCGCTGGATGTAGGCGACCTTCCCCTCGGGGTCGATCAGGAAGTTCTCGGGGCGGGCGACCATCCCGTAGTCCTCGCGGGCGGAGCTGCTGTCGGTGGCGCGGAGCTGGGGATAGGTGAGCTTGAACTCGGAGACGAAGGCGCGGGCGTCCTCGCTCGCGTCCTCGAGGTTGACGCCGACCACCGCGACCTCGGGGTGGGCATCGGCGAAGGCCTGGAGGTCGGGGGACTCGGAGCGGCAGGGCTCGCACCACGAGGACCAGAAGTTGACCAGCGTCCAGCGGCCGCGATACTCCTCGAGGCTCGCGGGGGCGCCGCTGCCGAGCTCGGTGAGGCCGGGCTGAGGGGCGGCATCGCCGACCGCGATCGCCTCGTCGCTCTTCTTGACAAGGCCGAATCCGAGCACGCCGACCGCGGCCAGGACCAGCAAGAACACTGCGAACGTCCGCACGCTCATCTGCAGGGAAAGCCTAGAGAGAGACGGATATCGACCTAGAATGTGGCGCTCTGCGGATGTAGCTCACCTGGTAGAGCGCGAGCTTCCCAAGCTCGAGGTAGCGGGTTCGAGTCCCGTCATCCGCTTTGCTTCGGCGCGTTGGACGACTGTTCGCCGGGTTCGGCAGGAGGCTGGCGATGCGCAGCCGCTGGCTCGCCCGCCGGCTCTGGATGGTGATGGTGGCCGACGTGCTGCTGACCACGCGCAGGCACTGGAAGCGGCTCGAGCCGCAGGAGCGCGAACGGCTCATCGAGCTCGCCCGCAAGTCGGGCGGGCGGCCTTCGAAGAACCTGAGCGGCCGCGAGCGGCGCGAGGCGACCGAGCTCCTCGACAAGCTCGGCTACGTCGAGCTGGCGGGCAGCGTCGCGGGGATCGTGCTCCCGTTCAGGCCGCTCAGCAGGCTCGCGACCCGGATCGCCGTCGGGCGGCAGCGGCGCTCGCAGGCGAAGCGGCAGAACGCGGGCTCGCCGTAGACTCGGCCCAATGGAGGGCACGGCCGTGACCGGTGTCGAGAGTGAGGCGCTGAGTGGCGACTACCTCGCGGCCTGGAACGCGCGCGACCCCGACCGGATCGCCTCCTTCTTCGCCGAGGCGGCCGTATACGACGACCGCGGCCTCGGCGTCGTCCTCCACGGTCCCGGCGAGATCCGTGCCCACGCCGCGCGGGTCCATGCCGCCTTCCCGGATCTCAGCTTCGCGCTTGTTCGCCTCGCGCACGGAGACGGCTTCACCGCCGGCGAGTGGCGCAGCCGGATGACCCACAGCGGCGGGTTCGAGGGGCTCGCCCCCACCGGCCGCGTGGCCGAGAGCGCCGGGGTGGACGTCGCGACATTCGACGCGGAGGGGCGGATCACTCACCTCGTCTCGTACTACGACGGAGCCCAGATCATGCGCGACCTCGGCGTCCTGCCCGGCCGCGGATCGCGCGCCGAGCGGGCCGTCGTCCGCCTCGCCTCGCTGGCGGCCGGCCTCCGCCGCCGCCTCACCCGCGGCTAGCGCTCACTCCTGCAGCACCGAGTTGATCTCGGCGATCGTCCCGTCCGCCTCGGCGCTGAGGCTGTTCGCCTCGGCGACGAACTGCGTCGCCACCCCGGCGACCGCTGCCTGTCCGCCGGCCGAGATCTCGTCGGCGGCGTTCGTCGCCTCCGCGCTCAGCCGCTCGAGCTGCTCGACGAGCCGATCGTGGAGATCGGCTACGTCCTCCGGCGGTGAGATCGCCGAGATCTCGGCGGCGGCCGTGTCGAGCTGTGCCGCAAAGTCGCGGAACACCCGGCTCGAGTCGGCCGGCGAGGGGAGGGCGCCGGCCTGGTTGGCGACCTCGCCCAGCCCTGTGTTGAGCGTCGCGGTCACGTCGTTGACCTGGCCGACGTATTCGTTCTTCTCGTCGGTGTCGTCGCCACATCCGATCAGGGCCAGCACGGCCACCATCACGGCAGCGACGATCAGCGGGCGGGCCCGACGCATGGTGGAGATCCTATGCGGGGATCCGCCGATTGCGATAATCGCAGCCGCCATGGATCCCGTCCGGAAGCGAAAGATCCGCCTCGTCGTCGCGCTCTCGGCCGCGGTCCTGCTCGCCGCGGGGCTCGTCTACACGTCGTTCTCGGCCTCGACCGAGGCGCGCGAGCCCTCCGAGGTGATCGGGTCGGGCTCGGGCGAGACCTATGACCTGACCGGCAAGGTGGTCCCGGGGACGATCGAGCGGACCGACGAGAAGCTCGACTTCCGGATCTCCGACCGCGACGGCTCTGACGCCCTCCCGGTCACCTACACCGGCACCGTCCCGGACCCGTTCCGCGACGGGCGCGAGGTGATCGTGACCGGCAAGCTCGAGGGCGGGACGTTCGTCGCGGAGCACGACAGCCTGATCACCAAGTGTCCCTCCAAGTTCCAGGATGAGGCGGAGGCCGACCCGGAGCACGTGATCATCGAATGATCGAGCTGGGCCAGGCGGCGCTGGCCGCATCACTGCTGACGGCGATCTTCGCGGCGGGGGCGGCGATCTACGGCGCGATCAGCGGCGATCGCCGCTGGGTCGACTCCTCGCGGCGGGCGGTCTACGCGATGGCGGCGCTCACGACCACGTCGGTGGTGGTGCTCGAGGCCGCGTTCCTGCGCGATGACTTCTCGTTCAGCGTCGTCGCCAGCCATTCCTCGACGACCACGCCGACCATCTACAAGCTGACCGCGATGTGGTCGAGCCAGGAGGGCTCGCTGCTGCTCTGGGCCTGGGTGCTGTCGCTCGCCGCCAGCGCCGTGCTGTACCTGACCCGGCGCAGGCACCGCGAGCTCGTCCCGTGGGCGACGGCGGTGCTGGCCGGGCTCGGGACCTTCTTCATCGCGCTGATGCTGTTCAAGGCGCACCCCTTCCACCAGCTCAGCCCGGCGCCCGCCGAGGGTCAGGGGCTGACCCCGCTGCTGCGCAACTGGGCGATGGTGATCCACCCGCCGATGCTCTACACGGGCTACGTGATGCTGTCGGTGCCGTTCGCGTTCGCGATCGCCGCCCTGATCATCCGCAAGCTCGACGCCTCCTGGCTGCGGACGACGCGGCGATTCGCGCTCGCCGCCTGGACGTTCCTCGCGACGGGGCTGCTGCTCGGCGCCTTCTGGTCCTACAACGAGCTCGGCTGGGGCGGCTACTGGGCCTGGGACCCGGTCGAGAACGCGGCCCTGATGCCATGGTTGATCACGACCGCCTACCTGCACTCGATCATGGTCCAGGAGCGCCGCGGGATGCTGAAGGTCTGGAACGTGAGCCTGATCTGCGGTGCCTTCGTCCTGGCGCTGCTCGGGACCTTTCTCGTCCGCTCGGGGATCCTCGAGTCGATCCACGCCTTCGGCGCCTCGACCGTCGGGACGCCGCTGCTGGTCCTGATCGGGCTGGTCGCGATCGGCTCCACGCTCCTGATCGCGAGCCGGGTCGACGATCTGCGTCCCGAGCGCCGGATCGACTCGCTGCTCTCGCGCGAGTCGATCTTCCTGGTCAACAACCTGCTGCTGGTCGGGATGACGCTGATCATCCTCTGGGGGACCCTGTTCCCGATCATCTCCGACGTCGTCGGCGAGGAGCGGAACTTCGCCGAGCCCCTCTTCAACCAGCTGACCAGGCCGCTCGCGGTGCTGCTGGTCCTCTTCACCGGGGTCGGGCCGCTGATCGCGTGGGGGAAGCTGAGCGGGACGGCGCTGCGGCGGATGTTCCTGTGGCCGGCCGCTGCGGCAGCGGCCGCCGCGCTCGTCCTCCGCCTCGTCACCGACGCCGCCGACAATCCGTGGGCGCTGGTCCTGTTCGCGTTCGCGGCGTTCACGCTGGTCGCGCTCGGCCAGGAGCTCTGGCGCGCGGGTGCCTCGCGCCGCTCGCTGACCGGCGAGAGCTTCGCGCGGGCGTTTCCGCGCGCCGTCTCACGGAACCGCCGCCGCTACGGCGGCTACGTCGCGCACGCCGGACTGGTCGTGCTGCTGGTCGGGGTCGCCGCCTCGTCGAGCTTCCAGACCAACCGCGACCTGCGCCTGAACGTGGGGGAGTCGGCGCAGGTCGGCGACTACACGGTCACCTACGAGAGCTTCAGCGCCGACCCGGAGACCGAGCGAATCGCGTTCAACGCCGTCCTCGACGTCGACAAGGGCGGCGAGGACTACGCGCTGCTGGCGCCCGCGCGCAACTACTACCCGACGATGGACCCCTCTGTCGGTCCGCTCGGGCGCTACTTCGAGGGCGAGGCGACGAGCGAGATCGGGCTGAAGTCGGGCGCCGGCTCCGACTTCTGGACCGCCTTCCAGCCCGACCTCTCGACGCTCCAGCCCGAAATCGAGCGAGGCAACACCCTGCTCGCCGATACCGGTGCCGCCGCTCAGGGGATCGCGATCCTCGCCCTCACCGAGGAGTACGCGAAGAGTCCGCCCCCGGCGACCTTCCGCGTGATCGTCAACCCGCTAGTCGCCTGGGTCTGGATCGGCGCCCTCGTCGCCCTGGCGGGCGCGGCGTTCGCGATCTGGCCGACCGCCGAGGCGCGGCGCCGAGTCCGCGCCGCCTACGAGGCGAAGCTGGGGCGGGAGCTGAAGCGGGCCTGATCGCCTGATCCCTAGGCTGCGCCCCGATGGAGTTCCTGCTCGCCCTGGCGATCATCGTGCTCGTCGCCGCCTTCGTGACCGTGCCGCTCCGCCGCCGCGCCGGCTGGGGGGAGGGCGACCCGTTCGAGGCCGAGCGGGCCGAGCTCGACGCCCGCAAGCAGGTCAAGTACCGCGAGATCCGCGACGCAGAGGCCGACCGCGCCTCCGGCAAGCTCAGCGAGGAGGACTTCGCCCGGCTCGACCGCGAGCTCCGCGCCGAGGCGATCGCGATCCTGAGGCGCCTCGACAAGCTTGACCGCGACGAGGAGTCCCGGCGGCCCGCCGGCTAGCGGAGCGGCTCGAGCCTCAGCACCGGGATCCGGCGCGGTGCGGCCCAGCGGGTGTAGTGCGTGAAGCCGGGGTAGATCTCCTCCCCCCGTCCGTACTCGCGGTCGCGCTCGGCGCCGCTCAGCTCGCGGGCCGTGACCTCGCGGGAGGCTCCCTCGAACTCGATCGTCGCTCGCGGGTTCGCGCGGAGGTTGTGGTACCAGGACGGATTGTGAGGCCGGCCGAAGTTCGAGGCGATCAGGATCATGTCCTCGCCGTCCGGGAGGCCGAGGACCGGGAGCGTCCGGGGCTTGCCGCTCCTCGCGCCGGTCGTGGTCAGCATCGTGATCTCGACGCCGCCCAACCATGACGACATCGTCGTTCTGCCCCGGCTGGCGCGGTACACGACCCGGTCGAGAGGCTGCTGGATGACGCTGTAGAGCTTCGCCATCGGGCGGGTCGCCGCCGTCCGCCTCACGAGCCGGTGGAGGGACGGTGATCGCCCGTAGCTCTCCATGCCCGCAACATAGCAAAACGCAACTGGTCGTTGCGTTAAGGTTGGGCTGTGACGACCACGATCAAGCGCCGGCCGGGCGGACGAAGCGCCCGCGTGCGCACCGACGCGATCGCGGCGACGCTCGCCGAGCTCGCCGAGCGCGGCTACTCCGCGCTCAGCCTCGAGCGGGTCGCGCGGCGGGCGGGGGTCAACAAGACGACCCTCTACCGCCGCTGGGGGACCCGGGAGAAGCTGGTCCTCGACGCGATGCTCGACCGCGCCGGCGAGCAGATCTCCGTCCCCGACACCGGCTCGCTCCGCGACGACCTGCTCGAGCTCGCCCGCACCGCTGCGGCCAACGCCGTCAGACCCGAGGTCGCGGCGATGGCCCGCGCGGTCGCGGCCGAGTCGCCGCGCGACGGCAGGCTGGCGGCCGCGAACCGCCGCTTCTGGTCGGAGCGGCTCGCCCTGGACGGCGTGATCGTCGAGCGGGCGATCGAGCGCGGCGAGGTTCCGGCCGGGACCGATCCGACCCAGGTGATCGAGTCGGTGCTCGGGCCGATCCACCTGCGGCTGCTGCTGACCGGCGAGCCCGTCGACCGCCGGTTTCTGGAGGGAGGCGTCGACGTGGTAATGGACGGGATCGCCGTGCGACGTTGACCCCCTAGACTGCTGCGCATGGAATCTGCACTGGGAGCGGTCCAGGTGGTGATCTCCGTGATCTTGATCTTTCTCGTTCTGCTCCATTCGGGCAAGGACACGGGCCTGTCGGGCGCGTTCGGGATCGGCGGCGGCGGCAGCTCCTTCGGGGGCGGCTCGCTGGTCGAGCGCAACCTGACCCGCTGGACCATCTTCTTCGCGGTCCTGTGGGCGCTCAACGCTCTCGTCATGCTGAAGATCTGAGCGGCCACCAGCCCCCACTCCTCCGAGGCAGCGGCGAAGCCGCTGCGCCTGACGTGTGCGGGCGCTCGTGGCCGCGTTTGATGGTGGCCTTCGTTTGCGTCCCCCTCGTCGCCGGCTGCGGCGGGGACAACGAGCGCGGTGGAGGAGAGGCCGGCCTGCCCCCCGCGGGCGGTGGCGGCGTGCTTGCCTACGCGCTCCCGGCGCTGCCTGCGAACCTCGACCCGCTCGCCGCGGACTCCCGCTTCGAGCAGGTGGTCGCGCGCCAGCTCTACGAACCGCTCGTCTCCTCGCTCGACGGCCCCTACGGAGGGCCGACCGGGATGCCCGGGCTCGCGACGTCGGCCGCGCCCTCCTCGGGCCGGACCGTGTGGACGCTGGTGCTGCGGGACGGCGTCCTGTTCCGGGACGGCTCCCCGTTCAACGCCTCGGCGGTGCTCGCAAACTCGCGGCGCTGGCTCACCTCGGCCATGGGGCGGGCGCTGCTGCCCGGCCTGTTCGCCGTAGACGCGCCGCGCCCGAACGAGGTCCGGTTCATCTTCAGGGAGCGGGCCGCGGGCGTGCCCGAGTTGCTCGCGTCGCCGCGGCTCGGGATCGTCTCGCCGCAGGCGCTCGCTCCCGCGACGGGGGAGCGCTCGAGCTTCGACCCTGAGGCGATCGGGAGCGGGACCGGCGCGTTCGAGCTCGGGGGGCAATCGCCGGACCGTCTCGATCTCGCGCGGAACGCGGGCTGGTGGGGGAGCGCGCTCGGCCTCGGCCCGGCGCTGGACGGGATCTCGTTCATCGTGGCGCCGTCGGGGGCCGGCCGGCTCGGGCTGCTTCAGGGCGGTGACGCGCAGGTCGCAGAGCCGCTCGGTCCGGCCGAGCTCGGCGCGATCGCGTCCGAGCCGCTCCTGCGCTCGAGCCAGGCGGGGGGTGTCGGGATCGGCTACGAGGCCTCGGTCCGCGGCCTGGACCCGGTCGCGGTGCGGCTGCTCTCGAGCGTCTGGCTGACGACGATCGACCGCTAGCTGTAAGACCCAGGCCCGTTGTTCAGAAGCTCGGCTAAGCGAGCCCCGGGCGGCTTGCGGCCGATGGCGCCTTGTCGTCTGCGGTAGTTGTAGTGATCAAGCCAGCCCGGCAAGGCTCTGGTGCGCTCCGAGGAGTCTCGGTAGATCGCCCCATAGGCCCAACCAGCGAGCATCGTGCGGATGAAGCGCTCGGCCTTGCCGTTGGTCTCGGGG
>DATADX010000001.1:0-43384 GCA_036258315.1 Solirubrobacterales bacterium | reverse complement strand
CGGGGCCCGTCGTGCTCGGAGGCCGCGAGCTGCCGCCCCGCGCCCTCAACGTCGTCGCGCTGCTCGCACCGGCGCTGCTCGCGGCGCTGGTGATCACCGAGACCTTCTCGCACGACGGCTCGCTCGTGATCGATGAGCGGGCGGCGGGAGTGGCGGCGGCAGGCGGCGTGCTGGCGGTCCGAGACTCGCCGCTCCTGGCCGTGATCCTGGCGGCGGCCGTGACCGCCGCGGTGCGCGCGATCGGTTGAGCCGGCGCCGCCGGGTCCAAGGGCAGGCGCCAAGATTGTCCATCTGGGCCTGGCGCTGCCGCCTGGGCTCGGATAGCGTGGGCTCAGCGTGGGGGTGCCGCTTGTCCAGTTGGGATAGTTCGGGCGTAACCCCTTCGAAGACGAGGAGGAGAGCCGTAGCCACGAGGGGAGAAGACGCCGCTTCGGACGTGAGCCTGAACGGCGTCAGCAAGCGCTACGGCGACGTCGTCGCGGTCGCGGGGCTCGACCTCGAGATCGAGCGCGGCGAGTTCTTCACCCTGCTCGGCCCCTCCGGATCGGGCAAAACGACGACGCTGCGGATGATCGCCGGATTCGAGGAGCCGGACGCGGGCACGGTGGAGCTCGCGGGCAGCGACGTCACCAGAGTCCCGCCCTACGACCGGGCTGTCAACACCGTCTTTCAGGACTACGCGCTGTTCCCGCACATGACCGTCGGCGAGAACGTCGAGTACGGGCTGCGCGTCGACGGCGTCGCCCGCGAGGAGCGAAGGCGCCGCGCGTCCGAGGCGCTCGAGATGGTGCGGCTACCCGGCTACGAGGCGCGCAAGCCGGGCGAGCTCTCCGGTGGCCAGCGCCAACGCGTCGCCCTGGCGAGGGCGATCGTCAACCGCCCTCGAGTGCTGCTTCTGGACGAGCCGCTCGGGGCGCTCGACCTGAAGCTGCGCGAGCAGATGCAGGTTGAGCTGAAGACGATCCAGGGGGAGGTCGGGATCACCTTCGTCTACGTCACCCACGACCAGGAGGAGGCGCTGACGATGTCGGACCGGATCGCGGTCTTCAACGAGGGCCGCGTGGAGCAGGTCGGAGCTCCCGCCGAGATCTACGAGCGCCCCGACAATCCGTTCGTGGCGGGCTTCGTCGGCGTCTCGAACCTGCTCGAGCGCGACGGCAGGCGCTTCACCGTCCGCCCCGAGAAGGTGATCCTGATCGAGAACGGCGCCGCGCCCCAGGGGCTGCACGTCGAGAGCGGCCGGATCCGGGACGTCGCCTACGCCGGGATGATCACCCGCTACATCGTCCATCTCGACGCGGGTGGAGAGCTTCAAGTCGTCCGCCAGAACCTGGAGACAACCTCCGCGGAGGTCCAGGAGCAACGCGGCCGGAAAGTGAAAATCGGATGGCGGCCGGAGCACACGGTCGCCATCACTGGAGAGGAGGAGTCACATTGAGCCGATTTAGAGCTCACCCCGCATGGGGACCGGCGCTGATTCTCGTCGGGCTCGCCGCGGTGATGCTGGTTATCGCCGGCTGCGGTGGCGACGATGACGACGATGGGGGCGGGGACGGCGGAGAAGCACCGTCGGAGCTCGGCGCAGGTGAGGGCGAGGTCAACCTGATCGCCTGGGCCGGGTACGTGGAGGACGGGTCAACCGATCCGAAGGTGGACTGGGTCACCGATTTCGAGAACGAGACCGGCTGCCAGGTCAACGTCAAGATCGGCAACACGTCGGATGAGATGGTGACGCTGATGCGGACCGGCGAGTACGACGGCGTCTCGGCCTCCGGCGACGCGACCCTGCGCCTGATCGAGGGCGGCGACGTCGATCCTGTCAACACGGACCTGGTCCCGAACTACGCCGACATCTTCCCGGCGTTGAAGGACCAGCCCCACAACACGGTCGACGGCGTCAACTACGGGATCCCGCATGGCCGTGGGGCGAACCTGTTGATGTGGAACCCCGACCAGGTGAAGCCGGACCCGACCTCGTGGGACGTCGTGTTCGATCCCGCCAAGGCGTCGCAGTACAAGGGCAAGGTGACGGCGTATGACAGCCCGATCTATATCGCCGACGCGGCGCTGTATCTCCGCGAGCACAATCCCGAGCTCGGGATCGAGAACGTCTACGAGCTCGACGAGGAGCAGTTCAACGCCGCGATCGATCTGCTCAAGCAGCAGAAGGAGAGCGTCGGCGAGTACTGGTCCGACTACACCAAGGAGGTCGAGGCGTTCGCCAACGGCGACAGCACCGTCGGCACCACGTGGCAGGTGATCACCAACCTGCTCCAGGACGAGGGTGCGAACGTCAAGAACACCCTGCCCTCAGAGGGCGCGACGGGATGGTCCGACACGTGGATGATCAGCTCGGAGGCAGCGCATCCGAACTGCATGTACATGTGGATGGATCACATCGTCAGCCCGGAGGCGAATGCGGCCGTCGCCGAGTGGTTCGGCGAGGCACCGGCCAACGAGAAGTCCTGCGATCTGACGGAGAACAAGGACCACTGCGACATATTCCACGCAGCGGATGAGACGTTCTTCGACCGGATCGAGTACTGGACCACCCCGACCAAGGACTGCGGCGACGACCGCGGCGAGAATTGCAAGACCTACGACGAGTGGGTCCAGGGGTGGACCGAGGTGAAGGGTTGATCAGATAGCCGATCGATCCGTGCACGACGAACCGTGGAAGCGGCTGGCGTAAGCGCCCAGCCGCCGAGGAGGTCGGTGGGCCGCAGGCTCGCCGACCTCTTCTACGGTCGTCCGCGGCTCCAGGCCGGGGCGCTGCTGTCCGGGCCGGTGGGCTGGCTCGTGATCGCCTACCTGGGCTCGCTCGCGGTCCTGTTCGTGGCCTCGTTCTGGCACCTGGACGACTTCACCTCCGAGATCGAAAGAGGGTTCAGCCTCGAGAACTTCGAGACCCTCGTCAACGAGGACGTCTACCGCTCGATCGCGGCGCGCACGATCGGAGTAGCGGCGCTGGTCACGATCACTGACGCGATCCTCGCCTTCCCGATCGCTTTCTTCATGGCGAAGGTCGCCAGCAGCCGCGTCAAGGCGATCCTCGTCGTCGCGGTCCTGATGCCGCTCTGGTCGAGCTACCTGGTCAAGGTCTACGCGTGGCGGACGATCCTGAGCGAGGAGGGGGCCCTCAACTGGGCGCTCGACCCGATCGGGGTCAGCGTTCCCGACGGCGACATCTTCCGGCTCTGGCTGGTGATGAGCTACCTCTGGCTGCCGTTCATGGTGATCCCGATCTATGCCGGGCTGGAGCGGATCCCCGACACCCTCCTTTCGGCCTCCGAGGACCTCGGAGCGAGGCCCGGCACGACGTTCAGGCGCGTGATCCTGCCGCTCGCCTTCCCGGCGGTCGTGGCGGGGTCGATCTTCACGTTCTCGCTCACGCTCGGCGACTTCATCGCCCCGACCCTTGTCTCGAGCACGCAGTTCATCGGCAACGTCGTCTATACGAACGTCGGCGTCGCCAACAACCTTCCCCTCGCGGCCGCGTTCGCGACCGTGCCGGTGGTGGTGATGATCCTCTACCTCCTGATCGCGCGCCGGCTGGGCGCCTTCGAGCAGCTGTGAGCCGATGAGGCTGTCGACCAGATCCCGCTGGATCCTGCGCGCCGGGGTGGCCGTCACGCTCGCCTTCATCTACATCCCGCTGGCCGTGATCGGCCTCTACGCGTTCAACGAATCGCGGCTCCTGCAATGGCCGCCGCCCGGCCTGACTCTCGACTGGTTCGGGAAGGCGTTCGAGAACGAAGGGGCCCGCGACGCGCTGCTGCTCTCCCTCGAGGCCGGCGCCCTGGCGACCGCGATCGCGATCCTGCTCGGTACGCTCGCCTCGCTCGCGGTGGCGCGCTACAGCTTCTTCGGCCGCGAGACGATCTCGTTCCTGGTCATCCTCCCGATCGCGCTCCCGGGAATCGTCACCGGGATGGCCCTGAACGCGACCTTCACCCAGACGCTCAGCATCGACCTCGGCCTGTTCACGATCGTGACCGCGCACGCCACCTTCTGCATCGTCGTCGTCTACAACAACGTGATCGCCCGCCTGCGCCGGATGTCGACATCCTTCGAGGAGGCCTCGGCGGACCTCGGCGCCGATCCCTGGCAGACTTTCCGCTACGTGACCTTGCCGAACATGAGGACGGCGCTCGTCGCGGGCGCGCTGCTCGCGTTCGCGCTCTCGTTCGACGAGATCATCGTCACCACCTTCACGGCCGGCTCCGACCAGACGCTGCCGATCTGGATCTTCGCCAACCTCTCTCGGCCCAACCAGCTCCCGATCGTGAACGTCGTCGCGCTGCTGGTGATCCTGCTCTCGGCGATTCCCGTCTATCTCGCCCACAGGTTGAGCCGGGACGAGAGCATTTCCGGACGGGGAGCTTCGGCGGTCGCCGAGGGGACGGCTGTTCCGTGACGGCTGAGGCGTGCAGTTGACGGCATGGCCGCGTCCTGCGCACACCTGGACGAGGTAAGGGTCACCGAGCTGCCGGAGTCCGTCGCCGGCTGCGAGGACTGCCTCCGCACCGGCGACCCCTGGCTGCACCTCCGGATCTGCCTCGAGTGCGGGCACGTCGGCTGCTGCGACAGCTCCCCGAACCGCCACGCCTCCGCGCACGCCGCGGCCGACGACCACCCGCTGATCCGCTCGCTCGAGCCGGGCGAGGACTGGTCGTGGTGCTACGTCGACCAGGTGGCGATGGTGTTGCCCGAGGTGCACGGCAGCACCCGGATCCCCCCGTCGCCGCTGGGCGGCTAGCGCAGGACCAGGCAGTGCTCGGGATGCCAGCCGAGCTTCACCTTCGTACCCGGGTCCCAGCGGTCATCGCTGCGGGCGCGGTAGGTGTTCTGCTCGAGGGCGACGAGCCGCGCTCCATCGCCGAGTGACACCGTCACCTGCGTGACGACGCCCTGGTAGACGCGCTGTTCGATCGTCCCCTCGAGGCTGACCATCCCCTCCTCCAGCTCGTCGAGCGCGATCTTCTCCGGCCGCACCGCGATCTGTACCGCCGTTCCGGCATCGCACCCTTCGGGAAGCGGCGCGGGAACCACCTGGCCACTCGCGATCTTCACCTTACCGTCACCCTGGGCGACGCCCTCCATCAGATTCGAGGTCCCGATGAACCCGGCGACGAAGGGCGCGTCGGGATGCTCGTAGACCTCCTCGGGATCGCCGCATTGGACCACCCTGCCCTCGTGCATGACGGCGATCCGGTCCGACATCGCGAGGGCCTCCTCCTGGTCGTGGGTCACGTAGACGAACGTGATCCCGACCTCACGCTGGATCTCCTTCAGCTCGACCTGCATCTGCCGGCGCAGCTTCAGGTCGAGGGCGCCGAGCGGCTCGTCGAGGAGCAGCACCGCCGGGCGGTTGACGAGCGCCCGCGCCAGCGCCACCCGCTGCTGCTGCCCGCCCGACAGCTCGCTCGTCCGGGCGGACGCGCGGCGCTCGAGGTTGACGAGCTCGAGCGCCTCGCCGACACGCCGACCGATCTCGTCCTTCGCGACCTTCTTGCGCTTCAGCCCGAACGCGACGTTGTCCTCGACGTTGAGGTGCTCGAACAGCGCATAGCTCTGGAACACCGTGTTGACGTTGCGGCCATACGGAGGGACGTCGTCGACGGGCTCGCCCTCGAGCAGGATTCGGCCCTCGCTCGGCTGCTCGAATCCGGCGATCATCCGCAGGGTCGTCGTCTTCCCGCAACCGGACGGGCCGAGCAGCGAGAAGAACTCGCCCTGGCCGATGTCGAGGGAGACGTCGTCGACGGCGGCGTGCTCGCCGAAGCGCTTCGTCACCCCCTCGAGCCTGATCGCGTCCGCCATCCTCATCCTCCTTCTTGTCCGGTCAGGACCTTGACGCCACTCTCCCGCCGCCCGAACAGGCGCGGGATCAGGAGCGCCAGGCCGATCGCCGTGATCGACACCACCATCATCAGAGTCCCGATCGCGTTGATCGTCGGCGAGATCCCGAACCGGATCGCCGACCAGATGCGCACGGGGAGGGGCTGCACGTCCTCGCCGGTGGTGAAGAACGAGAGCACGAAGTCGTCGAAGGAGAGCGCGAACACGAGCAGCCCGGCGGCAACGATCGCCGGCCACAGCCCGGGCAGCAACACCATCCGCACCGCCTGCCAGCGGGTCGCCCCGAGGTCCATCGCCGCCTCCTCGGCCTCGGTCCCCATCGTCGCCAGCCGCGCCCGGACGACGATCGCGACGTAGGAGATCGAGAAGGTGATGTGGGCGAGGATCACGGTCAGGATCGAGAGCTGGATCCCGATCTGCGAGAAGATCAGCAGCGCCGAGATGCCGGCGACGATCTCCGGGACGACGAGGGGGATCAGCATCAGGACGTTGGCGCTGCCGCTCCACCGCGCGCGCGAGCGGACGAGGCCGATCGCGAGCATCGTCCCCAGGACCGTGCCGGCGACCATCGTCAGGACCGCGATCTCCAGCGAAGCGAATAGGGATTCGCGGAGCGTCGGGTCGTCGAGGAACTCCTCGTACCAGCGGAGCGAGAAGCCCTCGAAGTTCTGAAGCGACTTGATCGAGTTGAACGAGAAGAGGACGACGACCAAGATCGGCGCGAACAGGAACAGGTAGGCGAAGGCGACGTAGACGCGCAGGAAGCGCGGCCGGTCGAAGGCGCTCACAGCGCCGCCCTCGATTCCCGCGCCGCCGAGCGCAGGTACCCGAACATGAAGATCGAAAGGAACAGCATCATCACGACGGTCAGCGCAGCCCCGAACGGCCAGTTGTTCCCGGCGAAGAACTGGTCCTGGATCAGGTTGCCGACCATGTAGGTGTCGGGACCGCCGAGCAGCTGCGCGGCCACGAAGTCGCCGACGGCCGGCAGGAAGACGAGCACCGAGCCGGCCAGGATGCCCTGCCGGGTCTGTGGCAGGGTGACGTGGAGGAAGGTCTGGAGGCGGTTCCCGTAAAGGTCCTTGCCCGCCTCGATCACCGCCGGGTCCATTCGCTCCAGCGATGCGTAGATCGGGAGGATCATGAACACGAGGTACCCGTAGGTGAGCCCGCCGATCACCGCCCACGGGGTGTTGATGATCTGGATCGGGTCGTTGGTGATGCCGACGTCGATCAGCGCGTTGTTGACGAGGCCCTCGTCGGAAAGCAGCGCCACCCAGGCATAGGTGCGGACGAGGTAGTTGACGAAGAACGGGAGCACCAGCGCCGCGATCAGCGCGTAGCGGTAGCGCCCACCGAATCGGGCGATGAAGTATGCGATCGGGTAGCCGATCAGGAGGCAGAGCACCGCGGTCGCGACGGCGTAGAGCACCGAGCGGACCATGACCGGCAGGTAGGTGGGGTCGAAGGCGTCCGCGTAGTTGTCGAGGTCGGTGGCGTAGACGGCGCGGCCGAGGTCGTCGACGTAGCCGAACGACAGCGCAAGGACGAGGCAGATCGGAAACGCGAACAGGACCAGCAGCCAGACGGCGGGCGGGACCAGGAAGCGGTTCCAGAAGCCCTCGCTCACTAGCCGGCCTTCACCTCCGTGAAGGTCTCGGTCCAGAGCTGGCGCGCCTCGGGGTCGTCGAGGCGGTACTCCTCGCCGTTGGCGAGCTCGTCGAGGTCGACGTTGATCGACGGCTCGTCCTTGGCGAGCTTCGCGAACGCCTGCTTGCCCCCCTCGCAGGGCTGCGGGTAGCCGTTCCAGTTGACGTTCTTGAACGCGTTGTCGGGTGTCAGGATCCAATCCATGAACAGCAGCGCCGTGCCGGGCGAGCGCGCGTTGATCGGGATCGACATCGCGTCGGTGCCGACCGGCACGCCCTCGGTGCAGGTCTCGTAGCGGTAGTTCTCGGGGTTGTCGACCTGGTTGCGGACGTTGACGATGTCCCCGTTCCAAGCCTGGTGGAGGACCGCCGTGCCGTTGACCAGGTTCTGCACGGAGTTCGTCGAAAACCCGCGCGCGTTCTCCTTCTGATCGAGCAGCGTCTCCTTCGAGGTCTCGATCTCGTCCGGGTCCGTGGTGTTGAGGTCGAAGCCGTTGATCAGGTTCGCCTCGCCGATCGCCTCCTGGAAGTCGTCGAGGATGAACATCCGTCCCGCCCCGTCGGGGTTGGAGAGGTCGTTCCACGAACCGGTCATGCCCGTCACCTCGTCGTCGCGCCACGCGATCCCCGTCGTGTAGTAGGCGTAGGGCATCGAGAACTCCGAGTCCGGGTCGTACCAGGGGCTGTCGTAGAAGGGGGCGACGTTGTCCGAGTTGCGGAGCAGGGAGCGGTCGAACTGGGCGAGCAGCCCCTCGTTGCGGAGCCGGAAGACGTACTCGGAGCTCGGGAAGATCAGGTCGTACTGCGCGCCCGAGCGGAGCTTGATCACCATCGCCTCGAGGTTGTCGTAGTTGACCTCGTTGACCTCGACCCCGTAGTGCTCGGCGAACCCCTTCTTGATCGCGGGGTCCATGTACTGGGCCCAGTTGTAGATCAGAAGATCGCCGTCGATCTCCGGGACGATGATCTTGCCCTCGGCCGAGCGGTCGACCGAGCGGCTCACCGTGCACCCGGCGAGCCCGCCGAGGCCGTACGCCGCAAGCGCCGTTCCCGCGCCGGCCTGGAGGAGGCGGCGCCGGCTGAAGGACTCGTCGACGAGGCTCACGCGACCGCCTCCAGGACCTCGTCGCCGTACCCCTCCGGGGCCGGCAGCGAGCAGTCGAGCAGTCGCTCCGCCATCTGCCTGGCGAGCTCGCTCATCCGCTCGATCGGCATCTCAGGATCGCCGAGGGCGACCTGGACGGCGAGGCCGTCCAGGAAGGAGGCGAGGTGCGCGGCGACCTCGCCGGCGTCGGCCTGGGCGAACTCGCCCGCGCGCTGTCCCGCCTCGACCGTGGTCGCGATCTCCCTGCGCCAGAGACGGTCGAGCTCCCGCCGGGTCCGGCCCGCCTCCCGATCGTGGAGCGCCCGCGTCCACAGCTCCATCCAGAGGCGCCAGTCGCTGCCGCCGCACGACGCGTCGATCAGGATCGCGACCCGTTCCGAGGCACTCGTCCCGTCGAGTCGCTCGACCAACTGGGCGCGAAAGCGCCCCTCCTCGTGGGCGAGCGCCTCCGTCAGAAGCTCATCCTTGCTGTCGAACCAGTAGAGGACGGCCGGGGGGCTCGTTCCGGCGCGCTCGGCGACGTCGGCGATCCTGGTCGCGGCGATCCCCCGCTCGGCGATCACCTCGGTGGCTGCGTCGAGGATCTGCGGCCTGCGGATATGGTCGATCTGCGGGCGTGGACTCAGGCTTCCTGCCTCTCCTCCAAAGCTGAACCGTCATTCAAGTTACACCCGCGGGCAAGAGACGGCAACCGACGCGCCGATTCAGCGCTCGGCACTCCTGTTCGACTCCCCGTCCAACCCGGAGCCGGATCCGCTGTAGGGTCGCCCTTCACCTCGACTGGAGGGCGATGAACATCCGCCTCACCCACATCGGCGGGCCGACGGTGTTGATCGAAGCCGGCGACTGGCGGCTCCTGACCGACCCCACCTTCGACCCCGCGGGCGGCAGGTACGCGTTCGGCTGGGGCACGGGCTCGCTGAAGCTCGCCGGGCCCGCGATCCCGGCGTCGGAGCTCGGGCAAATCGACGCCGTCCTGCTCAGCCACGATCATCACGACGACAACCTCGACGCCGCGGGGCGGGCGCTGCTCCCCTCGGCGGACGTCGTGGTCACGACGAGATCCGGGGCGGGGCGGCTCGGCGGGGCCGCCCGCGGGCTCGACCCGTGGGCGACGACGCGGTTCGAGGCCCCGGGCAAGTCGCCGATCGAGATCACGGCGACGCCGTGCCGCCACGGGCCGCCCCTGAGCCACCCGATCGTCGGCGACGTGATCGGCTTCGCCCTGGGCTGGGAGGGCCAGGAGCACGGCGAGGTCTGGATCTCGGGCGACACGGTGCTCTTCGACGGCGTCCGCGAGGTCGCCGACCGCCTCCAGGTCGGCACAGCGCTCCTCCACCTCGGCGGCGTCCGGTTCCCAGTCACGGGGCCGCTGCGCTACACGATGACCGCGCGCCAGGCGATCGAGTTCTGCGAGCTGGTCCGGCCACACACGGCGATCCCGATCCACTACGAGGGGTGGAAGCACTTCAGGCAGGGGCGAGACGCGATCGTGCGCGAGCTGGAGAACGCTTCGGACGACGTCCGCCGCAGCGTCCGCTGGCTGCCGATCGGCGTCGCGACGGAGGTCGCCGTCTGAGTCGCGTCGCCGTCCGGTCCCGCTAAGCCGCGAGCGCGGCGGGGTCGATGTCGAGCTCCGCGGCGAGGGCGCGGGAGACGACCGCCCGCGCACGCCCGATGTCCATCTCGGGATCGCGGATCAGAGCCCGGACGCCGGCGCCGTCGAGCAGGGCCATCGCTACGTCCGCGACCGCGTCGGGGTCGGCGTCCGCGCGGAACTCGCCGCTCTCGACCCCGGCCCTGATCACCCCGGCCATCCAGTCGCGGTAGCGCTCGTAGAGGCGCGCGGCGAGCGGACGCAGCTCGGGTGAGCGCACCGCGCGGAGCCACAGCTCGACCCAGAGAACCCAGCCGCGCTCCTGCGGGCCGGGCAGCGGCAGGCACTCGCGGATTGCGCGCGCGAGCCCTTCCGTGGCGTTGGCGGGCGGATCCTCGGCCGGGCGCTCCTCGCCGAACCGCTCCTCGCCGACCTGCTCGAACGAGTGCAGAAGCGCCTGCTCGAGGAGGTCCTCGCGCGTGTCGAAGTAGTGGTGGACGAGCGAGGTCGAGGCCCGCGCCCTGGTGGCGACACGGGCGATCCGCACCTCGTCGATCCCGTCGGCGGCGATCAGATCGCAGGCCGCATCGAGGATGCGGGCGCGTGCGTCCGGTGCTGCGACGCGGGAGGCCACGGCCACGAGCCTAGCCTCGCGCCCGGGCGCCTCAGGCCGCCGCCAGGGCGACGCCCTGGTCGGCGAGCACGGCCTCGGCGGCGTTGCGCCCGTTCAGCGCGATCACGCTGCCAGCGGGGTGGGTCGCCGCGCCGCACAGGTACAGGCCCGGGATCGGGGTCCTCGCGCTCAGCCGCCCCTCCCACATCTGGTCCGGTGTCACCTCGCCCTGGAAGATGTTGCCCCGGGTGAGCCCGATCCGCGACTCGATGTCGGGGGGACCGAGCACCTCGTGGAAGCTGACGCACTCGTGCAGGTCGGGGGCGAAACGGGAGATCAGATCGACGAACTGCTTCGCGACGTCGTCGCGGCAAGAGTCCCAGTCGCCGTCGGCGATCTCGTAGGGCGCGTACTGGCCGAACACGCTCATCAGGTGCTTTCCCTCGGGCGCCACCGTCGGGTCGTAGCCGGTCTGGATGTAGATCTCGGCGAAGCCGACCGCGGGCTCGCCGGCCTCGCAGCGCTCGAACGCCCGCTGCGCCTCCTCCATCGTTCCGCAAGCGTCGATCGTCGCCTGAGCCGGCCAGGTCTCGCCGGGCGCCGCCGTCCAGGCGGGGAGCCGCTCGAGCGCCGCGTTGAACTTGACCACCGGGCTGCGGATCTTCCACGCCTCGAGGCGCTCGCGGTACGCGGGATCGACCCCGGCGCCCTCGAGCAGGCCGAGAGTCAGCTTCGGGTCGGCGTTGCAGATCACGGTCGTCGCGCGGATCTTCGTCCCGTCCTCGAGCTCGACCCCCTCGCCCGGGTCGATCCGGCCCACGGGGACGCCGCAGGCGAGCGTCGCGCCCTCCTCCAGCGCCGCCTCGGCGATCGCGAAGCTGATCATCCCCATCCCGCCCTCGACGTACCCCCAGACCGGACCCTGCCCCTCCAGATCCCCTTGGTAGTGCATCAGCTTGATCGACGCCGTCCCGGGCTCGTAGGGCCCGCCCCAGGTACCGATGATCCCCTGGCCGTACAGGGCCGTCTTCAGCCGCTCGTCGGAGAGGTGCGCGTCGAGCACCGCGGCGATCGAGGACTCGAACACGAGGTCGATCATCTCCCGGTCGCCGCCGAGGATCTCCTCGATCTCCGCCCGGGTCGGAGTGTCGCCGACCCACGTGTCCCGCTCGCCCTTGCGGAGCTTGACCCGGACCCGGTCGAACAGCTCCTCGTAGGCCCAGTACCCCTTCCGGTCTGCGGCGGAGACCCCGAGGGCGTCGAGGTTCGCCTCGGTGCGCTCGTCGTCGAGCCACTGCCCGAAGGCGGTGCCGTCCTCGAACGGCACCCAGAGGTTCGGATCGGCGGTGAAGAAGCGCAGCCCGCGCTCGCGGAGCCGCAGCTCGTCGATCACGACGTCGTCGAGCAGGCCGACGACGTAGGCGCAGGGGCTGACCACGTAGCCGGCGTCCTCGAAGGGACGCTCGAGCGTGCAGGCGCCGCCCAGCCGCTCGCGCCGCTCCAGGACGAGCACGGTCTTGCCCGCCCGCGCGAGGTAGGCGGCGGCGGTGAGGCCGTTGTGCCCGCCGCCGACGATCACCGCGTCCCAATCACGCGCCGCCAGGGCGCTGACCGGCTCGGGCAGGCCGATCTCGCCGAGCCGGCCGGCGACGGCGCTCACGCGGGGACCCGCTCCGGTGCCTCGATCGCCTCCATGTAGCGGCTCGCGATCATGCTGTCGAACGCGTGGGTGTCGCTCTCCTCGAGCGAGTACCGCCCCGCCGTGTAGCCGCGGGTGCCGACGCCCTTCTGGGTGAGCTCGCAGACGTACCAGTCCTCGCGGTTGGTCTTGTCCCAGAATCTGATCGCGTCGCTCGGGTCGAAGGCGGGCGCCTCGAGCGCGCGCGGCTCGAAGAAGAACTCGCAGATCACGTCGGTCCGACCCGGCTCGCGCGGGTAGAGCGTGTGCAGCATCACGTAGTCGGGATGCAGCGAGACGAGCGCGTTCGGGAACAGGACGAAGTAGAGGACGAGCCTCTCGTCCTCCTTCGTCAGCCCCTCGATCGGGGGGCGGTTGCTCGCGTGACCGCCGTCCGAGCCCATCGTCTCGGCTCCCTCTCCGGTCAGCTCCATCGAGCCGCCGCACCAGGCGCCCCGGCCGAGGATCGGCTCGCCGCTCATGTAGTTGCTGAGCGCGTTCAGCTCCGGGTGGACGCCGGGGCAGTGCAGGCACTCGTTGTAGTTCTCGGCGATCCCCTTCCAGTTCGCGGCGACCTCGTAGGTCAGGCGGCCGCCGCTGCGGAGCGTCTCGTTGCGATAGCGCTCGAGGTGCCCCGCGAGCTCGCCGACGTGCTCGGCCGGATCGGGCGCCTCGCCGCTGAGGTCGATCAGGACGAGCCCCCCGACGACGGCGAGGCGAACGGGCAGCAGCCCGTTGCAGGAGAAGTCGAAGTCCTCGACGCCGTCCATGTGCGGCGCGGCCTGGAGCGAGCCGTCGAGCCCGTAGGACCAGGCGTGGTAGGGGCAGCGCAGGCGCCGTTTGACCTGGCCCTCGGCCTCGACGATCAGGCGGGCGCCGCGGTGGCGGCAGACGTTCAGGAAGGCGCGCGGGACCCCGTCCTCGCCGCCGATCACGATGACGCTGTCGATGCCGAGCTCGCGCATCAGGTAGCGGCCCTGGCGGTCGACCTCGGAGACGTGGCCGATGCAGATCCATTCCGAGAAGATGTTCTCGACCTCCCAGTCGAGCACGGCGGGGTCGGTGAAGGCCGCCGGCGGCAGCATCGTCGCCCGCTCGAGCGGCCGCATCGTCTCGGCGACCTGGAGCGGATCGAGGGGCAGAGCGGACGCCATTGCGGCGATCCTAGGGACTCTTGACTTTGTAGTCAAGTGCAACTAGTGTCCACGGGATGTCGGCGACGGCCCAGATCGGCGACCCCTTCACCCCGATCGCGGCGCCCGATGAGCGCGCCGTCGAGCTCCAGGCCCGCGCCCGCCGGTTCGTCGACGACGTCCTGATCCCCCTCGAGGAGGACGCCGAGCGCCGCGGCGGCGTCCTCCCCGACGACGTGATCGCGGAGGTCCGCCGGGAGGGGATCGCCGCCGGGCTGAACGGCGGGCTCCACGCTCCCGAGCACGGCGGCCAGGGTTGGACGAAGACCGAGTGGGTACTGGTCGAGGAGCAGTGGGGTCGGAGCACCAACGCGATCAGCTGGCACGTCCCCAACGCGTACAACGTCTGGGACCACGCCTCGCCCGAGCAGGCCGAGCGCTACCTGCGCCCGGCCTTGCGCGGCGAGCTCCGCGACGCCTATGCGGTCACCGAGCGCGGCGCCGGCTCGGACCCTTCGCGGATCGAGGCGACGGCCGAGCGCACGGACGGCGGCTACCGGATCAACGCCGAGAAGTGGTTCGTGACCTCCGGCGACGTCGCCTCCGTGATCGTCGTGATGGCGAACGTGATCGAGGACGGCGAGCGGCTCCCGACCCTGTTCGTCGTCGACAAGGACCGTCCCGGCGTCGAGACGATCGACGACCCCGACTTCACCCACAGCTACCCCGACCGCCACCCGACGATCCGGTTCACGGACGTCGAGGTCGGTGCCGATGACGTGATCGGCGGGGTCGGCGGCGGCGACGACCTGCAGCGCTCCTGGTTCAGCGAGGAGCGGCTCGGGATCGCGGCCCGCGGAGGCGGTGCGATGTGGCGGCTGCTCGAGGAGACGACCGACTGGGCGACCGGGCGCGAGCAGGGCGGCGAGCGGATCTTCGACTACCAGGGTGTCTCCTTCCCGCTCGCGGACTCGGCCACGGACGCCGCCGCGGGGCGGCTCCTCACGCTCCAGGTGGCGGCGATGATCGACGCCGGCGCCGACCCGAAGCTGTGCCACCACAAGGCCTCGATGGCGAAGCTGTTCGTGAGCGAGGCGGCGTGGCGGTGCGCCGACCGCTGCGTTCAGGCGTTCGGCGGACGCGGCTACACCCGGTCGAACGTCGCGGAGCGGTTCCTGCGTGAGCTCCGCGTCGACCGGATCTGGGAGGGAACCAGCGAGATCCAACGGCTGATCGTCGCCCGCGGCCTCGAGCGCCGCGGCGTCGAGCGGATCCTGCACTGACCGGGGCGGCCGAGGGGTGCCGGCCAAGGACCTGACCCCGCTGCTCGAGCCCCGCTCGGTGGCCGTGGTCGGCGCCACCGAGCGCCCCGACTCGTACGGGGGAGCCGTGCTGCGCAACCTCCGGCGCGCGGGCTACCGGGGAGCCGTCCACGGCGTCAACCCCGGCCGCGAGAACGCGCACGGCTATCCGTGTGTGCCCAGCCTCGGTGACATCGGCGAGCCGGTCGACGCGGTCGTGGTCGCGATCCCGGCGGCGGCCGTGCCGGCCGTGATCGCCGAGGCAGGCGAGCTCGGCTGCGGCGGCGCGGTCGTGGTCTCGGCCGGCTTCGCCGAGGCGGAGGGCGGCGCGGAGCTGCAGCGGGACCTCCGCGATGCGGCACGCGCCGCCGGGCTGCCCGTCTGCGGGCCGAACGGCAACGGCCTGATCTCGACCCACGTCCGCGCCCCGCTCTGGGGCGACTCGGTCGCCCCGCTCGAGCCCGGCGCCGTCGCGCTGGTCTCGCAGAGCGGAAACGTCGCCGTCAACGCGCTCGGGTCGCGCCGCGGCCTCCGCTTCCACACCGTCGTGTCCGGCGGCAACCATGCGGTACTCGACGCAAGCGACTGGCTCGCATCGCTGGCGCGCCGGGAGGGTGTCGGCTCGATCGCGCTGTTCCTGGAGGAGGACGGCGACGGCGCCCGCCTCGCCTCCGCGCTCGCCGATTGCGCCGAGGCCGGCGTCCCGGTCGCGGTTCTCAAGGTGGGTTCGTCGGAGGCCGGCGCTCGCGCGGCAGCCGCGCACACGGCCTCGATCGCCGGCGATCAGCGCGTCTTCCGAGCCTTGATCGAGGAGGCCGGCGCGGCCTGGGCGTCCGATCCGCACGAGCTCCTCGAACTCGCCAAGGCGCTCGCCGAGCCATCGGCTCGGCCCAGGGGCGACGGCGGTCTCGCCGTCCTCACCTGCTCGGGCGGCGACTCCGGGCTCGCCGCCGATGAGGCCTCGCGGCTCGGGATCGACCTGCCCGCGCTGTCGGACCTGACGACCGACGCCCTTCGGGAGCTCGTGCCGGCGGCCGCGACGATCGCGAACCCGCTCGACTACACCGCGATGATCTGGGGCGACGTCGACCGGCTCGCGGCGATCATCTCCGCGGTGGGGGCCGACCCCGGCATCGACCAGCTGCTCGTCCTCTACGACCACCCCGACGGCCTCGACGAGGAATCCGAGGCGAGCTGGCGCGCGGTCCGCGAGGGCATTCTCGCCGGTTCGCGGCAGACCGACGCCTCGGTGCTCGTCTGCTCGACGCTCCCGGATCTGATCGACGATGCGGCGACGGCGGAGCTCGGCGCGGGCGGGGTGATCGGCCTCGCGGGCCTCGGGACCGGCCTCGTCTGCGCCCGGGCGCTGCGCTCCGCCGACGCCGCGCCCGAGCGGCTGCGCTCGATCGCAGCGGCGGCTCACACGTCGCTGAACGGCTCGGCGCCTGCGCGCCGGCGCGGCGACTACCTGGACGAGGTCGCCGCAAAGCGAATGCTCGGCGAGGCCGGGATTGCGATTCCCCGCGGCCGCGCCGCGAGCGACCCCGATGACGCCGTCGCGGCATGGCGCGAGCTTGGCTCGGCGGTGGCGCTGAAGCTGATCCGTCCCGGGCTGCTCCACAAGAGCGAATCCGGGGCCCTCGCCCTGGGCCTCGACGACGAGGAGGCGGTTCGCTCGGCCTTCGACCGGATCGGGGGCGGCGGAGCGGAGCGCACGCGGGTGCTGGTCGAGGAGATGGCCGGCGGAGAGGTCGAGCTGCTGGTCGGGATCCGCAACGACGGCGTCGTCCCGGCGCTTGCGATCGCGCTCGGCGGGGTCTGGACGGAGGCCCTCGACGACGTCGCGGTGATCCCCCTCCCGGCCGACCCGGGCCGGATCGAGGCGGCGATCCGGTCGCTCCGCGCCGCACCGCTGCTGACCGGCGCCCGCGCGCAGGAGCAGCTGGCGCTTTCGGCCGCGGCCGAGCTGGCCAGCCGCGCCGCGGACCTCCTGCTCGATCGGGGGCTGTCGCTGCTCGAGCTCAACCCGGTGCTGGTCGACAGCGATCGCGCGATCGCGGTCGACGCCGTCGCCCGTGCACGGGAGATCACCCGCGATTGACCTTGTAGTCAATTTCACGAAGTGCTAGTCTGCCGCGCGATGGAGGCCGCGACCACCCCGCCCGGCGCACCGCCCGCCCCGTCGGCGGCGAAGCGCACCGGGAGCGGTCGCAGCTCGTTCGACGCGGTCGTCGTCGGCGGCGGCCACAACGGGCTGACCGCCGCCGCGTACCTCGCCCGGGCCGGTCTCGAGGTCTGCGTACTCGAGCGCCGCGAGATCCTCGGCGGGGCCTGCGTCACCGAGGAGGTCTGGCCGGGCAAGCGGGTCTCCCGCGCCTCCTACGTCGTCTCGATGCTCCAGCCCAAGGTCGTCAACGACCTTGACCTGGCGCGCCACGGCTACCGCGCGATCCCCCTCGACCCGGCCTACGTCGCGCTCACCGAGCAGGGGCCGATCTTCTTCCACAACGACGCCGCCGGCACCGCCGCCTCGATCGCGAAGCAGAGCCTTGCGGACGCAGAAGCCTACGAGCCGTTCGAGGAGCTGATGTTCCGCGCCGCCGCGTTCGTGCGGCCGATGATGCTGAAGGCGCCTCCCGCTCCGGGCTCGAAGGCTCCCGCCGACATCGCGGCGCTGCTTCGCGAGGCCGGGCGGATCGGCGGGATGAGCAAGCGCGAGGTCGCGGAGCTGGTCCGGATGTTCACCCTGTCGGTCGGGGACCTGCTCGACGACTACTTCGAGCTGGACGGGCTGAAGGGATCGATGGCCTCCACCGGGGTGGTCGGCGTCTGGGCCGGGCCGCGGACGCCCGGCACCGCCTACAACCTGCTCCACCACGCGCTCGGCGAGCTGGACGGGATCGAGGGCGCGTGGGGCCAGGTGATCGGGGGAATGGGCGCGATCAGCGAGGCGATCGCCGCCTCGGCGGAGACCGCGGGCGCGGAGATCCGCACCGGCGCCGAGGTCGCATCGATCGACGTGCGCGACGGGCGTACGGTCGGCGTCACCCTGGCGAGCGGCGACACGATCACCGCCCCGATCGTCGCGTCCGGCGCCCACCCCAAGACCACGGTCCTCGACCTCGCGGGCGCCGAGCACTTCCCCGAAGAGGTCGCCGGCGACATGCGCCGCTACCGGACCCGCGGCGGCTCGGTGAAGATCAACATGGTCCTCTCGGAGCCCCCGCGCTACGAGAACGTCACCGCCACCGAGCAAGAGATGATGATGTCCGCCGGGGTCAACCTCTGCCCCTCGATCGACTACCTCGAGCGCGCCTGGCAGGACGCCACGCTCGGCAAGCCCGCCGAGAACCCCTACGTGGAGGCCGAGCTGCCCTCGCACGTCGACTCCACCCTGACCGACGACGGCAGCTACGTGATGACGATGTTCACCCAATACGGTCCGCCCGGCGAAGAGGCCTGGGGAGACGGCGCGCGGGAGCGCTACGCCGACGCCTGCATCGAGCACCTCGGCCGCTACGCCCCGAACGTGCCCGGCGCGATCGTCGAGCGCGAGGTCCTCGCCCCGCCCGACCTCGAGCGCATCTTCGGTCTCGTCGACGGCTCGATCTTCCAGGGCGAGCAGGATCTCGCCCAGATGGCGTTCATGCGACCGGTCCCGCAGCTCGCCCAGTACGCGACCCCGGTGCACGGCCTCTACCTGTGCGGCGCGGGCACCCACCCGGGTGGCGGGGTGATGGCCGCATCGGGCCACAACGCCGCCCAGCGCATCCTCAAGGACCGCCGCAGCCTGCGCTCACGCCTGCGCAGCCGCGCGGCGTTCTAGACAGCTTTCAACGGCGCTCAAGCCGGCGCCGTTCGGCCCGATACTGGGCGGGTAACGCTCAACGCGATGACATGCAAGAGGCTCGCCGCTATCGCGGCCGCCGCGCTTGCCGCCACCGCGCTCGCGTTCGCGGGCGGGTCGAGCGGGCACGCCAGTGCGGCCCAGGGGGACGCGCTTCCCAACGCCACCCCGGGTCCGCACGGAAGCGTTCCGCCGGGCTACCCCCTCGCCCGCTAGCCGACCGCGTCCCGAGCTTGAGCCGTGTCGCCGAAGAACTCGGCGCCGGTCAGCGTGCCGCCGCTCACCTTGTAGAGCCACACCGAGCGGCCGCGCAGCTCGTTTCCGGACTTGGTCTTACCCACGCCCTCGACGACCACGACCACGGTCTCGCCGTCGTCGGCTTCGAGAAATGCGGTCGGCCTCGGGTCGACCGACTCGAAGTTGGACAGGAACTTCTGGATCATCTCCTTGAACCCGTCCGGGCCCCGGTACGTGCCTCCCCACGGCAGGGTCTCCGGAATCACGATCTCGGCATTCTCATCCGTGGTGGACACGGCGCCATCGATGTCCCCCTTGCCGAAGTCATCCCAGCGGGCCTTGACGGCATCGGCGTTCTCTCCCATCTCGATCACTCCTCTCTTGGGTGCGACCGACCCTAACCCGTTCCCGCGCCCCCGACAAGGGCACGAAATCCCTCCAAATCCACCCCATGCGACGCCTCTCTAACCTGATTCGCATGAGGGAAGCCCTCGCCCCGTCTCTGCGAGCCGCCGCCCTGACCGCCTTCGTCGCCGGGCTCGCCCTGCTGCTGCTCAACCCGCCCTCGCTCGGGGGCCTCGGCGGTCTCCTCACGATCATCGCCGGCGCCGTCGCGATCGCATTGCTGGCCGCGTGGGCGACCGTCGCCATGATCGGGGACGAGATGCCAGAGCCGGAGTTCCGGCGGCTCGTCGACCGCAGCGAGGCGCTCGCCGCGCTGCCCGTTCCCGACTACCCGCCGAGCGAGTTCGACGAGCTGGTGATGCGGGCACTGGACGACCTACCCGCGGACTTCCAGCAGCTGCTCGAGACGACGCCGGTGGTCGTCTCGAACCTTGGTCACGAGCACCGCGCCTACGGTCACTACATCGGCGGCACCGTCGCCCGCGATACCTATCCCGACCGGATCGTGATCTACCAGGACACGCTGGAGCGGGACTTCGGCCACGACCCGGCGCTCCTGCAGGCGCAGGTGGAGCGCACGGTGCGCCACGAGGTGGCGCACCACCTCGGCTGGGACGAGCGCGGGGTCCGCGGCCTCGGCTTGTGAGACCGGCTACGTGTGGTTCGCCATCACGTGCTTGGCGACGGTGTAGTCCTCCAGCGAGTACATCGAGAGGTCCTTGCCGTAGCCCGACTGCTTGAACCCTCCGTGGGGCATCTCGGCGACGATCGGGATGTGGTCGTTGATCCACACGCACCCGAACCGCAGCGCCTTCGAGACGCGGAAGGCGCGGCCGACGTCGCGGGTCCAGACCGATGAAGCGAGGCCATAGCGCGTGCCGTTGGCCCACTCGATCGCCTTCGCCTCGTCGTCGAACGGCTGCACCGTGATCACCGGCCCGAAGATCTCCTTCTGGATCATCTCGGAGTCCTGCTCGGGGCCGGCGATCACCGTCGCCTCCAGGAAGTAGCCGGGAAGGTCGGGGCGCTTTCCGCCCGTCACGATCTCGGCTCCGTTCGTGTCCTCGAGGAACCCCTCGACCCGATCGCGCTGCCGCTCGGAGTTGAGCGGGCCGAGGACGGTGTCCGGGTCGAACGTGTCGCCCGTCTTGTAGTCCTTGGCCTGCTCGGCGAGGCCGGAGACGACGTTGTCGTAGACCGCCTTGGAGGCGAGCACCCGTGTCGCCGCCGTGCAGTCCTGGCCGGCGTTGAAGTAGCCGGTGCCCGCGATCGTCTCGGCGACGGCGTCCATGTCGGCGTCGTCGAACACGACCACGGGGGCCTTGCCGCCGAGCTCGAGGTGGACCCGCTTCAGCGTCTCCGCCGCGGCGCCCGCGATCCACTTGCCGGTCTCCGGCGAGCCCGTCAGCGACACGAAGTCGACGCCGGGATGGGTGACCAACCCCGCGCCCGCCGGCTCACCGTGTCCGCCGATGAAGTTGGCGACGCCCGGCGGGAAGATCTCGGCGCACATCTCGGCGAGCAGCTTCAGCGTCGTCACCGGGGTGGTCTCGGCGGGCTTCAGGACCAGCGTGTTGCCGGTCGCGAGCGCCGGGCCGATCTTCCAGACGGCCATCATCAGCGGGTAGTTCCAGGGCGTGATCTGGGCGCAGACCCCGACCGGCTCGCGGCGCACGAAGGACGTATGCCCCTCCATGTACTCGCCGGCGGCCTTGCCCTCCAGGTTCCGGGCGGCTCCGGCGAAGAAGCGCAACTGGTCGACCATCGGCCCGATCTCCTCGTCGAACATCGCCTGCCGAGGCTTCCCGGCGTCCATCGTCTCGAGATCGGTGATCTCGTCGGCTCGCTCGGCGAAGGCGTCGGCGAGCTTCAGGAGCAGGTCCTGGCGCTGGGACGGGGTCGTGTTCTGCCAGCTCTCGAACGCCTTCCGCGCGGCGGCGACCGCCTTGTCGACGTCCTCCTTGCTCGAGAGCGGCGCCCGCGCGATCACCTCGCCGGTCGCCGGGTTGACGACGTCCTCCGTCTCGCCCGAGGACGGGTCGGTGAACTCGCCGCCGATGAAGTTCTTCAGCTCGAGTACTTCCGTCTTCCTTGCCGTTGCCGTTGCCATCAGTTCGCTCTCCTCCTGGATCGATGTGTCCTAAGCATTCTGCGTCAATCCCAGTGCGTCTTCCACCGGCGTGTACTCCAACCCCACCGACTCGGCCACCGCCGGGTGCGTGACTTGGCCGCCCGCCACGTTGACGCCGAGGCGCAGCCCCGGATCGCGACGGACCGCTTCGGCGACGCCGTGGTCGGCCAGCTCGATCGCATAGGGCAGCGTCGCGTTGGTGAGCGCGTAGGTCGAGGTGATCGGCACCGCGCCGGGCATGTTCGCGACGCAGTAGTGCGTGATCCCGTCAACCTCGAAGGTCGGATCTCGGTGGGTGGTCGGCCTCGAGGTCTCGAAGCAGCCGCCTTGGTCGATCGCGACGTCGACCAGCACCGCGTTCTTCTTCATCAGGCCCAGCTGCTCGCGCTGGATGACGCACGGCGCCTTGGCACCGTGCACGAGCACCGCGCCGATCACAAGATCGACGCGGGGAAGCATCTCCTCGACCGCGAGCGTCGAGGAGAAGACGGTCGAGGCGCGGCCGCCGAAGGCGACGTCGAGCTCGCGGAGCTTGTCGATCGAGACGTCGAACACGAACACGTCGGCCTCCATCCCGATCGCGATGAACGCCGCGTGCATCCCGACCGCGCCGCCGCCGATCACCATCACCGTCGCGGCCGCGACTCCCGGCACCCCGCCGAGCAGGATGCCGCGCCCACCGAAGGGCTTCTCGAGATAGAAGGCGCCGGCCTGGGTGGCGATCTTGCCGGCGATCTCGCTCATCGGCGCCAGCAGCGGCAGCTGCCCGTGCGAGTCCTCGACGGTCTCGTAGGCGACGCAGACCGCGCCGGAGGCCTGCAGGCCGCGAGTCAGGTCGGGGTCGGGCGCCAGATGCAGATAGGTGAACAGGGTCCGGCCCTCGCGCAGCATCTCGACCTCCGGCGGCTGGGGCTCCTTCACCTTGAGCACCATCTCGGCCTCGCCGAAGACCGCGGCGGCGTCGGGAACGATGCGCGCGCCCTGCGCGGCGAACATGTCGTCGGAGATCGCGCTGCCCTCGCCGGCGCCGGCCTGGATCAGCACCTCGTGCTTGTGGACCGCCATCTCCCGGACGCCGGCGGGGGTGATCGCGACCCGATACTCGTCGTCCTTGACCTCGGTGGGGACGCCGACCTTCATCGTCCGCTTCCCCTCATCTCGTGGCCTCCATTCCGATCCCTTCCCTGGTCCCCTCCGTGGTCCGGAACTCGAAGCGAACGCCGCGCGTCTCGAGCTCCGCGAACATCTCCTCCGGGTCGATGCAGCGCTCGGGCGGCAGCGCGCCCGTCGCGGTGATCCGGCCCCGCGCGAGCAGCCGCACCGTCGCCGCCGCCACCGAGCCAGTCGAGAGGATCCCGCCGCCGATCCCCCAGTCCACGTGCGGCGCGGTGAAGCTGCGCGCGACGATGGAGCGGTTTCCGGCCGAGGCCTCCACCACGTGCGCCGAAACCGTCGTGGGCGACGGGGGCAGGGCGGACGCGGCCGCCTCGGCGACCCGCTCCTCGTCCGCCGCCGCGAGGTCCTGAACCAGCTCCAGGACCTTGGGCGGGAGCGAGAGCGCGAAGGTGACGTGGCGGGCGCCGAAGCTGGCTCCGAACGTCAGGACCTCGGAGTGCAGTGTGAAGATCGTGTCCGCCTCGCCGATCGGCTCGCCGAAGTCGATCCGAGGCCCGGCCTGCATCGGGCTGAGCTCGCGCGCCCGGCCGTCGAACAGCGCCACCGGCGGGCGGCTGATCTCGGCGATCAAGGTCCGGACCGCGTAGGGGAACGCGATCCCTTCCGGGGGGTCAAGGTCCCGTCCGGCGGCCGCGACGGAGATGGAGTCCGCCGAGCCCCCGAGCTCGCGGACGGCGCGGGCCGCCATCAGGTTCGTCTTGCCGGGCGCCGAGCCCGCCCCGAGCACGGCGACCAACCCGCGCTGGCGGAACCGCGGTGAGAGCTCGAGCTGCTTCGCGGTCACGTGGTAAAGGCCCCCGAGGTCCAGGTAGTGGCAGCCCGCCCCGAGGCACGCCTCCATCGCCGCGAGATTGACCGGATAGTGAGCGGAGTTGACGAGGACATGCATTCCGGTGAGGCGCTCGGCGAGGTCCTCCCGCGCGTCGACCTCGTAGGCCTGGGCCTTGCCCTCGCCGTGCTCGATCGCGACCCCCTCGGCTCGGCGCAGGTCGAGGTCGAGCAGGCGCAGCGCCGTCACCTCCTCGGACTCGGCCAGGTCCCTGACTATCGCCGGTGCGATCGTGCCCCCCGCTCCCAGCACGGCCACCCTCATGCGATCAGCTCCTTCGCCCGGAGCGCGAGCCACAGCTCCACCCGGTCGTTGGCACGGCCGAGGTCGCGGCCGGTCAGCTCCTCGATTCTCTTGATCCGGTAGCGCAGCGTGTGCCGGTGGCAGTAACAGTCCGCCGCGGCACGCTCCCAGTGGCCGTTGCGGTCGATATAGGCCTCGAGCGAGCGGAGCAGCTCGCCCGCATAACGGTCGTCGGAGTCCTCGATCGGGCCCAGCACCGTTTCGCAGTAGAGCTCGAGCGCCTCGGCGTCCTGGACGGAGAGCAGCAGCGTGAAGGCGCCGAGATCACGGTGGGAGGCGACCTCGGGAGCCGCGCCGTTGGCGAACCCGGTCGCCTCGAGCGCGCAGCGCGCCTCGTGGAAGCTGTGGCGGAGCCGATCGGTTGGCGCTCCCCTGCTGGCGGCGGCGCGGACCGGCCCGTGGCTGGTCGCCAGCACGGCCCGGGCGGCAGCGGCGACCTCGATCGGGTCGACCTCGGCCGCGTTGATCACCGCGCAGAGCAGCTCGCGGCGCCCGGCCTGCTGGGTCGCGATCAGCGCCGGGCGGCGCTCGGAGAGAAAGTGCTGCTCGAGGGTGACCTGCGCGGCGGCCGGATCGCTGCTCTCGAACACGAGCGCCGCCGCCTGCTCGCCGACCCCGAACGGGACGAGCCGGTCGCGGACGTCATCGCTGCCCAGCCGCCCCGAAAGGGCGGCCGCCAGCACCTCGCCGGCGAGCCGGCGCTCGGTCTCGCGGGCGACCCGTTCGCGCATCAGCTCGAGCGCGACGACGATCGCGGCCTGCTGCACCGTCAGCCGCTCGAAGTCTCCGAGCTGACCCGAGCGGCGGACGACGACCAGCCACGCCTCGGCCGCACCGCCGCGCGGCGAGACCGGATGCGCGAGGGCGCGCCCGCGCAGGCTCGCCTGCGACGGAACGAAGGGCGCCGCGGCGGACCCCCGCTCCTGGACCTCGCTTCGGATCGCATCCATGAGCTCGGCCGAGAGGCGGCGACCGCCCTGAGCGAGCGGCTCGCCGCGCGCGTCGAGCACGAGCGAGCTGCCGCCGACGGCGGCAGCGATCTCCCGGCCGATCTCCTCGAGCCCGCCGCCCTCGAGCACGAGCCGCTCAAGCCGCTCGTTGACCGCGATCCCGCGCGAGAGGACGTCGTATTGCTCGTTCACCAGCCGGTTGGCCGCCGCCTCGGTGATCGCGATGAAGGGCGTCTCGTACGGCACCTCGAACAGCGGGAACCCCAGCTCGTCGGCCTCCTTGGTGAGCGCCCGCGGCAGCTTGCTGTGGTCGAAGCCGGTCCCGAACCCGAGGCCGGCGGCGCCACTGCCCGCGAGCAGGCGAACGAACTCGCGCTGGCTGTCGGCCGAGCCGAGCTGGATCCCTGTCGTCAGCAGCAGCTCGCCGCCGGACAGCCACGGGGTCGGGTCGCGCAGCTCGGAGATGTGGACCCAGCGAATCTCGCGCTCGGACGCGGCCTTCTCGCCCGTCGCCAGCTTCAGGCCGAGTTCCGTGGCGAGGCTTTCGACCGTCAGCATCGGCGCGCTCCGTTCAGGCGGTCATCCGCTCGTAGGCCTTCGAGAGGACCGGACGGAGGACGTCGATGATCTCCTCGAACTGCTTGGTGTCGGCGGTCAGCGGGGGGGCCACCTGGACCACGGGGTCCCCGCGGTCGTCTGCGCGGCAGATCAGTCCGCGCCGGTAGAGCTCACCGGAGAGGAACCCCCGCAGCAGCCTCTCGGACTCCTCGTCAGTGAACGACTCCTTCGTGTCCTTGTCCCTGACAAGCTCGATCGCGTAGAAGTAGCCGTCGCCGCGCACGTCGCCGACGATCGGCAGGTCGTAGAGCGACTCGAGCGCCGCCCGGAACTCGCCCTCCTTCTCGCGCACGTGGCCGCACAGGTCCTCGCGCTCGAACACGTCGAGGTTGGCCAGCGCCGCCGCCGCGGCGACCGGATGACCGGCGAACGTCGAGCCGTGGGCGAACATCGCCTTTTCGTCGGCGAACGGCTCGAAGACGCGATCGCTCGCGATCATCGCCCCCATCGGCGCGTAGGCCGAGGTCAGCGCCTTTGCGGTCGTGGCGATGTCGGGCTGGTAGCCGTAGCGCTCGCAGCCGAAGTAGTAGCCAAGCCGGCCCCAGGCGCAGATCACCTCGTCGGAGATCAGCAGCACGTTGTGCCGGTCGCAGATCTCGCGGACGCGGTCGAAGTAGCCGTCCTGCGGCGGGATGCATCCGCCGGCGTTCTGGAGCGGCTCGAGGATCACCGCCGCGACGGTCTCGGGCCCCTCGAACAGGATCCGCTCCTCGATCTTGTCGGCCGCCCAGAGCGGGTCGCGGCCCGCGGGCCAGCGGTAGCTGTCGGTGTTCGGGACGTGGCAGCCGCCCGGGACGAGCGGCTCGAACTGGCTGCGGAGTCCGGTGATGCCCGTCGCCGAGAGCGCCCCGAGCGTGGTCCCGTGGTAGGCGATCTCGCGCGCGATCAGCTTCGTCTTGGTGCCGTTGCCCGTCAGGCGGTGGTAGTTGCGGGCAAGCTTGATCGCCGACTCGACGGCCTCGGAGCCGCTGTTCGTGAAGAAGACCTTGTTGAGGTCACCCGGCGCGAGCGCGGCGACGCGGTCGGCAAGCTCGATCGCGCGCGGATGCGCGTAGCTCCAGATCGTCACGAAGTCGAGCTCCCGGACCTGGGCGGCCATCGCGTCCCCGAGCTCGGCGCGGCCGTGCCCGGAGTTGACGCAGAACAGCGCCGAAAGCCCGTCGAGATAGCGGTTGCCCTTCTCGTCCCACACGTAGCAGCCCTCGCCGCGGACGATCACGGGCACGGCCTGCTCGGCGCCGAAGCCGCCCATCCGCGTGAAGTGCATCCAGAGGTGCTCGCGGGCGTGCTCCTGGAGCTCCTCGGGGCTCATCGCCGCAGGCGGAGCCTCCGTTCCGGCGCTGGCTTGCATTCCGGTTACCTCCTCATCTCGGTCGCGCTTCCGGGGTCAGGTTCGACGCGTTGCACAAACGTAGACCTGAGACGGCGCCCTCGCAAGCGAGATTTCGGTCAAGCTTGCGAATTGCGGTTGTACCGATCGTACAACGGCGGGGAACGCTTTTTGGGCATCCGCCCGTTGCCGCCGCCCGCCGGGTTGCTTAGTGTCCTGCCCCTACGAGTCGCTGAAGTGGCGGCGATCGCTTGGACCAAACGGAGGAGGACCCCAGTTGGAAGCTCGCGCGGCTGCCGGACAGGACGTCCAGACCAGCGAGCACGGCCTGAAGGCGGGAGCGATCAGCTTCTGGGAGGGACTGGTGGTGGCGCTCGCCTCGACGGCGCCTGCCTACTCGCTGGCGGCGGTGATCGGCTCGATCGCGGTCGCGGTCGGCTTCTACGCCCCGGCGGCCCTGCTGATCGCGTTCGTGCCGATGTTTTTCATCGCGGCGGCCTTCTACTGGCTCAACAAGGCCGACCAGGACTGCGGGACGACGTTCTCGTGGGTGACCAGGGCGATGGGGCCGAACACCGGCTGGATCGCCGGCTGGGCGGTGGCGATGACCGGGATCCTCGTCGTCGGCTCGCTCGCGGACGTCGCCGTCTTCACCTTCTACGACCTGATCGGCGCGGACGGCCTGCAGAGCTCCAAGGCGGCGATCATCATCGGCGCGGTCCTCTTGATCGCGGCGATGACCACGGTCTGCGTGATCGGCACCGAGGCCTCGGCCCGGATGCAGATGGTGCTGATGGCGATCCAGATCATCCCGCTGCTGATCTTCATCGGCGTGATCCTCTGGAAGGTGTTCTCGGGCGACGGCCCGGCGAGCTCGTTCGAGCCGAACCTGTCCTGGTTCAACCCGCTCAACATCGAGGCCGGCAACCTGAATCCGTTCAGCAGCGAGTCCGGCGGCCTGATCCAGGCGATGCTGCTCGGGATCTTCATCTACTGGGGATGGGAGAGCGCCGTCAATCTGAACGAGGAGACCTCCGGCGACGTCACGCGCCCCGGCCTCGCCGGCCTGATCTCGACGATCATCCTGCTGATCACCTACGTCGGCGTCGCGACCGCCGTGCTCGCCTGGCACGGGCTCGGCGGCGCCGCCGCGTTCGACGACAAGCCCGGGATCCTCGCCAAGTACGCGGAGGGCGCACTCGGCAGCCCGCTCGCCGAGATCGTGCTGCTCGCCGTCGTCGTGTCGGCGCTCGCCTCGACGCAGACGACGATCCTCCCGGCGTCCCGCACCGCCCTGTCGATGGCCCGCCACGAGGCGATTCCGAGCGCGTTCGGAGAGGTCTCGAAGCGGTTCTTCACCCCGGTGTTCGCGACGATCGCGATCGGCGTCCTCGCGACCGCCTGGTACGTGCCGGGGAAGCTGATCAACAAGACCTTCCTGTTCGACTCGCTGACGGCGCTCGGCCTGATGATCGCCTTCTACTACGCGCTGACCGGGTTCGCCTGCGTGATCTACTACCGTCGTGAGATCCCGAAGACGTGGCGCAACCTCCTGTTCGTCGGGCTCGCGCCCGGGGCCGGGGCCCTCGTGCTCACCTACATCTTCGTCAAGGCGCTGTTCAACTTCTCGGACCCGGAGAACTCGTATACGGCCGAGGAGTGGTTCGGCGTCGCCCCGCCGGCCGTGATCGGGGTCGGGATGCTGCTGGTCGGGGTGGTCCTTCTGTTCGCGTGGCGGCTCTACAAGCGCGAGCCGTTCTTCAAGCGCCGCACCGAGGTCGCCGACCCGGCGCTTCTCGAGCGAGGCCCGCCGGCGGAGCCCGCGGTCGCGGGAGGATCGAAGTAGATGGAGGCGGCAACGGGCAACCCGAGCGTCGAGCTGCGCGGCGTCACCAAGCGGTTCGGCGACCTCACGGCGGTGGACCGGATCGACCTCGACATCGCCGAGGGCGAGTTCTTCACGATGCTCGGTCCGAGCGGCTGCGGAAAGACGACGACGCTGCGGATCGTCGCGGGCTTCGAGGACCCGAGCGACGGGAAGGTGCTGATCGACGGCGCCGACCAGGTCGGGCTGCCGGCCTACAAGCGGCCGACGAACACCGTCTTCCAGAGCTATGCGCTGTTCCCGCACCTGAGCGTGGCCGAGAACGTCGCCTTCGGCCTGAAGCGCAAGAAGGTCGACAAAGCGGAGATCTCGCGGCGGGTCGGCGCCGAGCTGGAGCGGGTCGGGCTCGCCAGGGAGGCGAACCGGCGCCCGGCGCAGCTGTCCGGAGGCCAGCAGCAGCGGGTGGCGCTGGCGCGGGCGCTCGTCAACATGCCGAAGGTGCTGCTGCTGGACGAGCCGCTCGGGGCGCTCGACCTGAAGCTGCGCAAGGGCCTGCAGATCCAGCTGAAGGGGATCCAGCGCGACGTCGGGATCACGTTCGTCTACGTCACCCACGACCAGGAGGAGGCGCTGACGATGTCGGACCGGATCGCGGTCATGAACCAGGGCCGGATCGAGCAGGTCGCCGACCCCGAGGAGGTCTACGACAAGCCGGCGAGCAGCTTCGTCGCCGGGTTCATCGGCGTCTCCAACCTGATGCCCGGGGTGGTGAGGAGCACCGGCGCCACCGGCGAGGTGCAGCTCGACAGCGGCGTCACGGTCGCTGCCGACGTCGATGGGCTCGCGGTCGGCGATCGCGCCAACGCCGTCGTCCGGCCGGAGAAGCTGATCATCACCCCCGAGGCCGAGCCCGTCGAGGGCAACCTGCCGAGCGTCGAGGGCCTCGTCGAGAGCTCGCTCTACCTCGGCACCTCGACCCAGATGCAGGTGCGGCTGGCCGACGACGTGGTGATGACGGTCCTCTGCCCCAACACGGACGAGGCCGAGCGCAGGAGCCTGCCCGGCGCGGGGGCGAGGGTGAAGCTTTCATGGGCGCCCGAGCACATGCATCTCGTGCGCGAGTCGGATCGAGGCGGCGGCAGGGCCGCGGACGCGGAGGAGCAGGCGCAGGTCGCCTGATCAAAGACAAGGAGGAATCACGTGAGCAGCAATCGCAAACTGAGGGCGCTCGCCCTGGCCCTGATGGCGCTGGCGGCGACGCTGGTGCTCGCCGCCTGCGGCGACGACGACGGGGTCGGCGGCGGTACCGACGATGAAGTTCCCGTGGCGCAAGGTGGGACGGCGAGCGGCGAGGTCCTGATCTCGAACTGGCCCGGATACGTCGATCCGGGCGCCAACGGAACGATCGCCGAGTTCGAGCAGCAGAGTGGCGTGCAGACGGAGTACAAGGAGGACGTCAACGACAACGTCGTCTTCTTCAACAAGCTGAAGCCCCAGCTGGACCAGGGGGATTCGGGGGGCCGGAGCCTGTTCGTCGTCACCGACTGGATGGCGAAGCGCATGTACGACCTCGGCTATCTGCAGGAGATCAACCACGCCGACCTCCCGACGGTGTTCGAGAACATCCTGCCGCAGTTCGAGGAATCGACCACGGACCCGGAGCGCAAGTTCTCGATTCCCTGGCAGGGTGGCCAGACCGGAATCTTCGTCGACACCACCGAGGCTCCGGAGATCGAGTCGGTCTCGGACCTGTTCGACCCCAAGTACAAGGGCAAGGTGACGATGCTGACCGAGATGCGCGACACGGTGACGCTCATCCTCCAGAGCGAGGGGATCAATCCTGACGAAGCGACGAAGGAGGACTGGCTGGCGGCGATCGACAAGCTGCGCGAGGCCCGCGACTCGGGCCAGATTCGACGCTTCACCGGCAACGAGTACACCGAGGACCTGACCAGCGGCAACATCGTCGCCGCGATCGGTTGGTCCGGGGACTCCTCCCTGATCGGCAGGGAGGGGGTCGAGTGGCGCAGGCCGACGGACGGATGCGACCTGTTCTTCGACCAGGCGGTGATCCCGATCGGGGCTCCGAACACCGCGGCGGCGCTGGAGTTCCTGAACTTCGCCTACACGCCCGAGAACGCGGCGGACATCACGGAGTACGTGCAGTACGTGACGCCGGTCGAGGGCGTTCAGGAGATCCTCGCCCAGCGGGACCCGAAGCTGGCGAACGACCCGCTGATCTTCCCGAGCGAGGCGGAGATCGCGGATTGCTCGGAGGATCCCGACCCGCCAGGAAGCGCAGAGGAAGTCGCCGAGGTCGACGAAGCGTTCCAGGAGGTGGTGTCGGGCTGAGGTACCGCGCCGGCGGAGGAGTGACAGAGTGAAGAAGAGCGCACGCTCTGCGGCCGCCCTCCGCCGGCGCCTCGTCCCCTACGTACTGCTCGCGCCAGGTGCGATCTGGCTGACCCTGTTCTTCGTCATCCCGATGTACTTCATGGCGGAGATGTCGCTCCGCTCCGGCGTCCCGAACACGCCGGAGGGGTTCACCTTCAGCTGGGAGTTCTCCAACTACGCCGAAGCGCTCGCGGGTCGGGGCGAGCAGATCCTTCGCACCTTCTACTACGCCGGGACGGCGACGATCATCGCGCTTCTGATCGCCTACCCACTCGCCTACGCGATCGCCCTCAAGGTGAACCCTCGTTGGCGCCTGCCGCTGCTGTTTGCCGTGATTGCGCCCTTCTTCACCACCTACCTGATCCGGACGATCGCCTGGGAAACGATCCTCTACGACGAGAGCCCGATCGTCGATGTCCTGAAAGTCCTGACGCTCGTTCCCGAGAACGGGCGGGTTCTGGACACCGGCGGCGCCGTGATCGCCGGCCTGACCTACAACTTCCTGCCGTTCATGGTGCTGCCGATATACGCCAGCCTCGAGCGGGTCGACACGAGCCTGATCGAGGCCGGCAAGGACCTCTACGCCTCCGCCAGACAGACGTTCCTGCGGGTGACCCTCCCGCTGACGATGCCGGGAGTCGTCGCGGGCGTCCTCCTCACCTTCATCCCCGCGTACGGCGACTACATCAACGCGGAGTTCCTCGGCGGGGCAAACAACACGATGATCGGCAACAAGATCCAGTCCACCTATCTGGAGGAGAGCAACTACCCGGAGGCGGCCGCGCTCTCGTTCCTGATGATGGCGGCGGTTGTGATCGTCGTGCTGGTCTACATACGGCTCGCGGGAACCGAGGCGTTCGTCGGCAGCGAGGACGAGGCGTAGGCGATGGAGTCGGCGACGGCGACGGCAAGGGCGTCCATCACCGCAACCCCCTCGCGCGCTTGGTCCTGGCTGCGTCGCAACGCGCTCAGCATCTACGCCGGGCTCGCGGTCGCTTACGTGCTGATCCCGATCGCGGTCATCGCCGTCTTCTCGTTCGCCGACGCGTCAGCGAACAGAGATCGGCTCGTCTTCGCGATCAACGACGGGTTCACGCTCAAGTACTGGGAGAGCGCCTTCTCAGTCCCGGATCTGAACAACGCGATGCTGACCTCGATCGAGCTGGCCGCAGTGACGACGACGATCGCGACCGCGATCGGGACCCTGATGGCGATCGCCTTGGTGCGCTATCGGTACTTTGGCCGCAAGACCTCGAACCTGCTGATCATCCTGCCGATGGCGACGCCCGAGATCGTGATCGGGGCGGCGCTGCTGTCGATGTTCCTGATCTACACCGTCCCCCTCGGCTTCACGAGCCTGCTGCTCGCTCACGTGATGTTCTCGATCAGCTTCGTGGTGGTCGTCGTGCGCTCACGATTGATCGGATTCGATCGCAGCATCGAGGACGCGGCCGCGGACCTCGGGGCGACGCCGGTTGAGACTTTCCGGTACGTGACCCTGCCCCTCCTCGCCCCGGCGGTGATCGCCGGGGCCCTGCTCGCCTTCGCCCTCTCGATCGACGACTTCATCATCTCCGACTTCAACCACGGCACCCTCGAGACGTTCCCGCTCTACGTCTTCGGGGCGCACCTGAGAGGTGTTCCGGTCCAGGTCAACGTGCTCGCCACGATGCTCTTCACGTTGACCGTGATTGCGATCATCCTGGTCCTGTGGCAGCAGCGTCGCGCCGATCGGATGGTCGCTGTGCGGCCTGAGCAGGAGGTTTGAGGCCTCCCGGATCAAGGTAGGTTGCGGGACGTGCGCACTGGGGAGATCGCGCTGGACCGATCCGACTCCAAAATCCCCGTGCTCGTGGTCAGCGGCGAGCACGACCTCAACACCGCGGGTGACCTTCGCGCCCGGCTCGACGAGCTGCTCGCCGCGGGCGAGCCGGTGATCGTCGATCTCAGCGCGGCGACCTTCGTCGACTCCTCGATCCTCGGGGTCGTCCTCGACGCTCGCCGCCGCGCCGAGGAGGCCGGGCTCGGCTTCGCCGTCGCGCAGTCGGACGGGGCCGAAGCCGTCGCGCGGGTTCTCGAGATCACCGGGCTGCGAGAGGAGCTGCCCGTCCATGGCAGCCGCGACGCCGCCGGCGAGGCGATCGCCGGAGAGCCTCCCTCTTGAGCGAACCCGAGCTGCATCTGGTTCTGCCCGCGCGGGCGGAGAACCTGATCGTCGTCCGTCAGGCGATCGCCGGTCTGGGCGAGGCGCTCGGGATGCCGGGGCAACGCGTCGACGATCTCAAGACCGTCGTCACCGAGGCCTGCAACAACGTCGTCGTCCACGCCTACGACGGCATTCCCGGTCCGCTGGAGGTCACGGCCAGCTCCGACGACGACGAGGTCGAGGTGACGGTCAGCGACGAGGGAATGGGGTTCCAGCCGCGCGCGACGGAGAGCGGCTCGACGCTCGGGCTCGGGCTGCCTCTGATCGCGTCGCTGTCGAACAGCTTCGAGGTCACCGGCCGCCCGGGCGTCGGGACCTCGACCAAGGTGCGGTTCGCGCTCCCGCGCGCTGATCTGGAAGGGGCCTCGGAGGCGGGGCCGGGCGAGCCGATCGACGAGCTGACCGTCGCGATCAGCCCCGGCGCGATCGTGAGGCCCGTGCTCGCGAGGGTGATCGGCGCGCTCGCGGCCCGGGCCGAGTTGTCGGTCGAGCGGCTCTCTGACACGGTCCTGATCGGCGACGCCGTCTCGGCCCACCCCGGCGATGACTTCGCCACCGGCCGGATCGAGATCGCGATCGACGAGGCCGACGGCGCTCTCAGGGTCCGGGTCGGCCCCCTCGTCACGGGCGGCGGCGAGCGGCTCCTGGCCCAGATGAGGATCCCGGGCGACGAAGGGTCCCTCCAGGCGCTGGCGCGGTCGATGGAGGTCGTCCAGGGAGCGTCCGAAGACGGACGCGCCGCGGAGTACCTCGAGTTCGAGGTGGCGGGCTAGCCGCGGCCGCTCTCGCCGGCCCCCTGCTCGCGGACGGCCTGGCGCAGCTTCTCCAGCGTCGAGCGAAGGATCCGGGAGACGTGCATCTGCGAGACCCCGACCCGCTCGGCGATCTCGCTCTGGGTCATGTCCTCGACGAAGCGGAGATGGAGGACCTCGCGGTCGCGCTCCGAGACCTCCTTCAGGGCCGGCTCGATCGCGGCGCCGTACTCGACGGTGTCGAAGCCGACGTCGCTCTCGCCGATCCGCTCCCCGAGCGGCGCCGGCTCCTCGCCGTCACCGTGGGAAGAGGAAGCGTCGAGGGAGATCGCGTGATGGCCCTGCGAGGCGTGCATCGCCTCGAGGACCTCCTCGTCGCTGACCTCGAGGCGCTCGGCGAGGTCGCTGACGGTCGGCGCCCTGCCGAGCCGCGCGGGGAGCTCGGCGAGCGCTCGCTCGACCTTGAGGATCCGCTCCTGGACGTCCCGCGGCACGTGCACGGACCAGCCGCGGTCGCGGAAATGGCGCTTCAACTCGCCGAGGATCGTCGGCACCGCGAATGTCGAGAAAGCGGTGCCGCGCTCGGGATCGAAGCGGTCGATCGCCTTGACGAGGCCCACGCTCGCGACCTGGACCAGGTCGTCATACGGTTCGGCCCCGCCCGCGTAGCGCGCGGCGAGGCGGCGAGCGAGCGGCATGAACCGCTGCACCAGCTCCTCTCGCACCTGGGGGGAGTGGTCCTTCGCGTAGCGGCGCAGCAGGGGGCGCTCCCCGGACAGCTGCTCGTCGAGCCCGGGCGACGCCGCGTCGGTGCTGTCGGGAGTCGAGGGCGAGTCGTTCATGGTCTCTTCCCAGCGTGCGCGCTTCAACGCCGCGGCCGGGCCGCGATTCTCCCCGCTGGACCAGATAGGGCGCGTGGAGGGTTCCCTGGACGTTCACACTACCCGCCCCCGCCGCGGGGGCAAACGCCATTCTCGGGCATGGCGGGGGTAGGACGGCCAGGGGGAGAAGGAAACCGGCCGCCCTAAATCGCCCGCCAGCGCCGAGGCCAAGCTCGGCGAAGCAGAGGCGCATTGATGTGGGCGGGCGCCGGAGTAGGGGGTCTCCGAACGCCCGCCCGCTGCCTCGACTCGGCTTGCGCCTACCCATCCGCCCCCCCGGTAAACGTCGCTGCGAAGAAAACATCGATCCCCGTAGGATCGATCCATGGCCGACCTCGAGACGAGACTGCTGATCGGAGGCGAGCAGTTCGCCGGGGACGGTGCCGAGCTCGACGTCGAGAACCCCTACACGGAGGCGACGATCGCGACGGTCGGTGCGCCGAGCGGGGAGCAGCTCGACGCCGCGATCGCGGCCGCGCGGGGGGCCTCCCGCGAGTGGGCCTCGACCCCCGCCGTCGACAGGGGCGAGCTCCTCCACGAGGTCGCCGACCGGCTCAAGGCGCGCACGGAGGCGCTTGCCGAGGCGATGACGCTCGAGGGCGGCAAACCCCTGGTCGAGAACTCGGACGAGGTCGGCTGGACCGCCGCGTGCTTCGACTACTACGCCGAGATCGGCCGTGACTCGGCCGGTCGCGTGATTCCCTCGATCGAGGCCTCGCAACTGGCGCTGGTGATCAAGGAGCCGCACGGCGTCTGGGGCTGCATCGTGCCCTGGAACTACCCGCTGCTCCTGCTCGCCTGGAAGCTCGCCCCCGCGCTGGCGGCGGGCAACGCGGTGGTCTGCAAGCCCTCGGAGCTGACGCCCCTCTCGACCCTGATGCTGGCGCCGTGCTTCGATCACCTGCCGCCCGGGGTGGTCAGCATCGTCGCCGGGGGCGGCGAGATCGGCGCCGCGATCACTGCCGACCCGCGGGTCGACGGGGTCGCGTTCACCGGATCGGTCGAGACGGGGAAGAAGGTCGGGCGGGCGTGCATCGACCGGGTCGCGCGCGTCAACCTCGAGATGGGCGGCAAGGACCCCTTCATCGTCTGCCCCGACGTAGTGGACCGGATCGACGTCGCGGCCAGGGGCGGCGCCTGGGCGGCCTTCCTGAACTCCGGGCAGGTCTGCACCTCCGCCGAGCGCTTCTACGTCCACGAGGACGTCTACGACGATTACCTCGCCGCGTTTGCGGACGTCGCCAAGGGGCTGGTGATCGGGGACCCGATGCAGAAGGACACCGACATCGGCCCGATGGTCTCCGCGGGACAGCGGCAGAAGGTCGCCGACCAGGTCGAGGCGGCCGTCGCGGCGGGAGCCGAGGTGGTGGTCGGCGGCGATGGCGGCGGGCAGGAGAAGGGGCACTTCTTCGCCCCCGCGGTGGTAACCGGAGCGCCGGCGGAGACGGAGCTGCTGCGAGAGGAGACATTCGGCCCCGTGGCGCCGCTTGTGCCGGTGAAGAGCCTCGACGAGGCGATCGAGCTCGCCAACTCGACGCCCTACGGGCTCGGCGCCAACGTCTACACCCAGGACTTCCGGACGATCCTCCGCTGCATGCGCGAGATCAAGGCGGGGACGGTCTGGTTCAACGACCCGCTCACCGACAACGACGCCGGGCCGTTCGGCGGCTTCAAGCAGTCCGGCCTCGGCCGCGAGCTCGGCCGCGAGGGTCTCGAGGCCTTCCAGGAGACCAAGCACGTCCACATCGAGAGCGAGCTGGCCGCGAAGGAGTGGTGGTACCCGTACTCCGAATACACGGGCGGCGAGCCCCCGCACGGAGCTTGACCGACCAGCGCGAAGCCCCCTACCTCGACGCCATCGCCGCGTACGTCGAGCGCGATCCGGGGCGATTCAACATTCCGGGGCATAAGGGGGTGGCGGCCGACCCGCGGCTGATCGAGGTGCTGGGCGAGGCGGCGATCATGCACGACGTGCCGGCCGGGATCGAGGGGATCGACGTCGGCCCCGAGCCGACGCCCTTCCAGCGCGCGCAGCTGCTCGCCGCGGAGGCGTGGGGCGCGGAGCGCAGCTGGTTCCTGCTCAACGGCGCCTCCGGCGGCAACCACGCGATCTGCCTCACCTTCGCCCATGCCCCTGAGCACACGCGGGAGGGGCCCCCGGACCGCGGCGACGTCGTCGTGCAGCGCAACGTCCACTCCTCGACGATCGACGGCCTGGTGCTGTCCGGGCTGCGGCCCCGGTTCGTCGCCCCCGAGATCGACCCCGAGCTGGGCGTCGCGCATTGCGTCCTTCCCGACGCGCTGGACGCCGCGCTCGACGCCGCCCGCGACGCGCGGGCCGCGATGCTCGTCTCGCCGACCTACTTCGGCGCCATCGCCCGGGTTGCGGAGCTGGCCGAGGTCGCGCACGCCCATCGTGTCCCGCTGGTCGTCGACGAGGCCTGGGGCGCCCACCTCTACTTCCACGAGACGCTGCCGGCCGGGGCGCTGCGCGGGGGCGCCGACATCGTCCTCTCGAGCACCCACAAGCTCGTCGGCAGCCTCACCCAGTCGGCGATCCTCCATCTCGGCCGCCCCGACCTCGTCGACCAGGGGCTGGTCGACCGGTCGGTGACGCTGATCGAGTCGACCAGCCCGAACGCCCTGTTGACCGCCTCCCTTGACGCCGCCCGCCGCTTCGCCGCGACGCAGGGGCGTGAGGTGCTGAGCGAGACCCTGGTGACGCTCGCCGCGACCCGCGAGCGGATCCGCGCACTTCCCGGCCTCGACGTGCTGGACGCCGAGCTGCTCCCCGGCCGCGAGAGCGTCGCGGCGTGGGACCCGCTCAGGCTCGCGATCGACGTCCGCGGCACCGGGGCGACAGGGCACCGGATCGCCGAGCTGATGCGCGAGCGCGACGACATCATGCTCGAGCTCTTCTCCGAGAACGTCGTCGTCGCCGTGTTCGGGATGGGCGAGCTGGTTCGTGAGCAGGCCGACCGGCTCGTCGACTCGCTGTGGCACGCGACCGAGGCGATCGGCCCCGACGACGTCGCCGAGCGCGGCTCGTTCGCCGAGCCCCCTCCCTGGGGCCCGCTCGAGCTCGCCCCGCGCGACGCGTTCCTCGGGGCCCAGGACATCGTCCCCTTCGAGCAGGCGGAGGGCCGGATCGCCGCTGAGTCTCTGGCGGCGTACCCGCCGGGCGTCCCGAACGTGCTCCCGGGCGAGCGGCTGACCGCGCCGACCCTGGCTTACATCGCCGATTCGCTCGCCCACGGCGGGCTGGTGCGCGGCGCCAGCGACCGGACGCTGAAGACGATCCGAGTGGTCCGCGAATGAGGCGGGCCGGGCGAACGAGGCGGCGCAGGTGAAGGACCAGCCCTGGGGCGTCGACTCGGAGCACGGTCGGCTGCTCGACGCGCTGCTGTGCCCGCCGGACCACTTCCGCTGGGGCGCGACGAGCGCGATCTCGCGGGCCACGCTGGCCGCCGGGCACAGGTTCGACGCCGAGCTCGCCGCCGCCCAGCACGCCGAGATGGTCAGCGCCTACGAGCAGGCGGGGGTGCGTTGCCATTTTCTGGAGGCGGACCCGGCGCTCCCCTACCAGGTGTTCGCCCGCGACTCGAGCACGATGGGGCCGAACGGGACCGTGATCACGCAGCCGAGCCAGTGGTGGCGCCGCGGCGAGTACGCCCCCGCGATCCGCTTCTACCAGGCCGCCGAGATCCCGATCCGGAGGATGATCACCGCGGGCTCGCTGGAGGGTGGCGATGTCGTCATCCTCGAGCCGGGGACCGTGATGATCGGGAGCGGCGAGGCCCGCACTCAGGAGGTCGCCGCGCGTCAGCTCGCCGCGTGGTTCGAGGAGGACGGCTGGGAGGCCCGCGTGCAGCCGATCCCGGAGCGCTACGTGCACCTCGACGTGCTCGTCTCCGTCCTGGCCGAGAAGCTCGTCGCGGTCTGCGTCGAGGAGCTGCCGAGCGGCGGGGTCGCCTGGCTGCTCGAGAAGGGCTTCGAGATCATTGAGACCTCGGCGGAGCAGGCCTTCACCCTCGGCGTCAACGCGATCTCGCTCGGCGACGAGCGCGTCCTCTCGAACGAGGGTGCGGAGCTGAACGAGAACCTTCGCGCCCGCGGGCTGACGGTCTTCGACCCGGACCTCTCGATGTTCACGCTCGGCGGCGGCGGGCCGCACTGCCTCGCGCAGCCGCTGCGCCGCGAGCGGCTCGGATGAGCGGCGACGCCGCCCCCGCGATCGACGCGGCGCGCGCGATCGCCGACCTGCGCGAGCTCGACGCCCGCACGGGAGGCCCCGAGGGAGCAAGGCGGGTCTGCTGGACCGGCGAGTGGCACGCCGCCCGCGAGCTGCTGGCCGAGCTTCTCGACGAGGTCGGGCTCCGCTGCGAGGTCGACGAGGCCGGCAACGCGTGGACCTACCTGGAGGGCGAGGAGGGGAGCGAGCCGGCGCTGGCGGTCGGCTCGCACCTCGACTCGGTCCCCAACGGCGGCTGGCTGGACGGCGCCCTCGGGGTGATGGCGGCGGTTGCCCTGCTCCGCGCCTGGGCCGGCTCCGGGCGCCGCCCGCGCCGGACGCTGGCGCTGGTCGACTGGGCCGACGAGGAGGGTGCCTTCGGACGCAGCCTGCTCGGATCCTCCGCCGCCTCCGGCACCCTCGATCCGGGCGAGCTCGCCTCCGCCCGCGACCGCGACGGGCGCCCCGCCGCTGACGTCCTCGCCGCCAACGGCGTCGAGCTCGAGGGGATCCTCGCCGCCGCCTCGCGGATGGAACGGCTCGGCGCCTACCTGGAGCTGCATATCGAGCAGGGGCCGGTGCTCGCCTCCGAGGGAGTCTCGGCCGCCGCGGTGAGCGGCTGCGTCGGGCTGGAGCGCGTCCGCTTCCGGTTCGCGGGCGCCCCCTCGCACGCCGGGACCACCCCGATGGACGCCCGCCGCGACGCGGGGCTCGCGGCCGCGACCACGGCGCTGGCGGTGGAGCGGATCGCGACCGCAGCCGGCGGGGTAGGCACCGTCGGCTCGCTGGCGCTCGAGCCGGGCGCTCCGACGGTGATCCCGGGAGTCGCCGAGCTCGTCGCCGACCTCAGGCATCCAGATGCCGAAGCTCTTGCGGGGATGCTCGCCGCGGTGCGCGACGCAGCCGAGACCGCCGCCGCCGAGCGCGGCTGCGAGCTCGCCGAGGAGCCCGTCTGGCGGATCGAGCCGATCGCGTTCGACCCGGACCTCGTTCTCGCCGCGCGGCGCGCCTGCGAGCGGGTCGCGGGGCGAGACTACGAGCTGTCGAGCGGCGCGCTCCACGACGCCGCCGAGGCCGCCAGGCGCGTCCCGGCGGCGATGGTCTTCTCGCCCTCGATCGGGGGGATCAGCCACTCGCCGGCCGAGGACACCGCCGAGGCCGACCTGCGCGTGGCGATCGAGGCCTTCGGCCAGCTCGCCAACGGCCGGCTCTAGTCCGCAACCTGCAACGCCTCGACCGTGTTGGTGGGGTAGTCGCGGCTAGCGTCAGGCCGCGTCGGGTCGTCCCACCACCTGATGGCAGGTAGAGCACAAGCAGCCCCTCGGGGCACGGGCATCGCCGCGCTGTTCTGCGCCGCGCTGGCGCTGCTCGTGCCGTTCCTGAGCCCGAGCAGAGCCGCCGCGGGCCCGGGCGGCGTCGGGGCGCAGAGCTGCGGCCCGCAGCCCGCCGGCCTCTCGCCCGAGGGCCCCGCCCCCTCGCGCTTCACGATCCTGATCCGAATCAACCAGCAGGCCAACGTCGACACGTATTCGAACTTCGACTCGGCGACCGGCGGGCTCGGCGGCTACGTGCGCCGACAGGACATCTTCGTGATCAACACGCGGTTCGAGACCACGACGCCGTCGGTCGCGACGACGCTCGCCAACAATCTCGCCGCGGCGTTTCCCTGCAACCGGATCATCGCCCTGAACGGGATGAGCCTGAACCCGCTCGCGCCGGGCTATGCCCTCTCGCTCTTCGATCACCCGTCGGTGTTCGCGCTGATGACCGACTTCGAGCCGAGCGATTGGAACGGCGGCCGCTCCACCGACCCCGGCCGGCCCCCGTGGAACCAGAAGTACAAGGTGGCGCTGCCGCGGATCAAGGCATGGAACGCCCGCCTCGCCGGCACCCTCGCGTCGAATCCGCTCAGCGCCGCCAAGCGCAGCGGCCTCGTCCCGCTCGACGACGCGAGCTGGAACTACGGCGAGGTCGCCCAAAACCTCGACAAGAAGAACCGCCGGCTCGGCGGTCGGCACCTCGGCCCGCTCAGCGTCCAGACCCAGGACTCGTGCGCCAACTCAGGACCCACCGGGCTGAGCAACCGCGCCAAGCAGATCCTCGACACCTACAAGTACCGCTTCGTCCGCAAGGTCGTGAAGCGGAAGGGCAAGAAGCGCAAGATCACCGTCCGCCGCAAGCTGAAGCCGGCGGGGCGCCCCAGCCTCAGCAACATGTCGCTTCAGATCTCCTTCAGCGACACCCCGAACCCGAACGCGGGGATGGCGATCACCAAGACGTCGGCGGCCACCGCCGCGGCCTGCGCCCGCGCCGGCCTGAAGCGCGGCGGCGGCGCCTTCTTCTTCTTCGCCTCACACGACTCGATGCGGCTGCTCTTCCAGCAGCCTCAGATCGCCTCGCTGCGCCCCCCGACTTCCTAGCACCACCTGCACCGCCTACGCAGAGAGCTGCGGCCGCGTCGCCCGCTCGCGGAGCCAGCCGCCGAGCGCCGCGAACGCGACCCCGAGGGCTGTGGTGATCACGACCAGGAGGATCGCCGGGTCGGGCAGGTGGGCCTCGGGCTCCGCGCCATGGATCTCGTGCGCGATCAGGATCGAGGCGCCGAAGATCGAGCCCGCGAGCAGCCCGCGCTTCGCCCCAGCCGCGGCCCCGAGGTGATCGAAGCCCGCCCCGATCCCGCCGAGCACTCCGAGCACCGACAGGACGAGGTAGGTGAGCTCCGAGACGCCGAGGAAGTACCCAGTCAGGGCGCCGTAGAGAGCCGGGAGGACGATGGCGAGCAGCACCTGGACCGGGCGGGGATGCTCGGTGAGCAGCGGCGGCAGTCTCACGGGTGCGGCGATCCTATGCCTCAACCCGGTGGCCGGCGCGGCCATGCGGCTAGATTGCGGCGGGTGAGCTCCTACGACAAGGTCGCCGAGCTTCCGCTGACGATCGGCTCCTACGCGCTCGAGGGACTCGGTCACCAGATCACGCCGGAGATGGAGCGGCTCACGACCGTGATCCACCTCGAGGGCGGCGGAGAGGAGGGGGTCGGCGAGGATGTCGTCTACGACGCGCTCGACCACGTCGCGCACCAGGACGCGGGCCCGATCCTGCCGCTCGCCGGGGAGCACACGATCGCCTCGTTCTCGGAGTTGCTCGAGGGGCTCGACCTGTTCCCGACCCCGCCCGAGCGCGACGTCTCCGTCAACTACCGCCGCTGGGCCTTCGAAAGCGCCGCGCTCGACCTTGGGCTCCGCCAGGCGGGCCGGGGCCTCCACGAGGTGCTCGGGCGGGAGCCGCGACCGGTCAGCTTCGTCGTCTCGATGCGGCTCACCCCGCCCGGCAGCGAGGAGGCGTCGACGATCGAGCCTATCCGCAGGCGGCTCGACGTCTACCCGACGCTGCGCTTCAAGCTCGACCCGACCAACGACTGGACCGACGAGCTGATCGCCGAGCTCGTCGAGACGGATGCCGTCGACTCGCTCGACCTGAAGGGGCAATACAAGGGCACGCCGGTCGACGTCGAGACCGACCCGGAGCTGTACCGGATGGTCATCGAGGCCTTCCCGAACGCATGGCTCGAGGATCCCGACGTGACCGAGGAGACGCGGCCGATTCTCGACGCGGTGAGCGACAGGGTCACCTGGGACGCCCCGATCCACTCGGTGGCTGACGCGCTCGACCGGCCCTGGAAGCCGCGCATGGTGAACATCAAGCCGTCGCGCTTCGGCCCGCTGAGCAACCTGTTCGAGATGTACGACTGGTGCGAGCGGGAGGGGGTACAGGCGTACGGCGGCGGCCAGACCGAGCTCGGCCCGGGCCGCGGCCACATCCAGTACCTCGCATCGCTCTTCCACCCGGACACCCCGAACGACACGGCGCCCTCCGGCTACAACGAGCCGCAGCTCCCGGACGGGCTCCCGACGAGCCCGCTCGAGCCACGCATCGCGCCGGCGGGCTTCCGCTGGCAGCAGTGATCGAGGCGTTCCCGCTCCACCCGGGCGGGGACCCGCTCGAGATGGCCCGGCGGGTCGCGGCCTTCCTCGGCGAGGCGCGCGAGTCGCTCGACCTCGCGCTCTACGACGTGCGCCTCCCCGGCGAGCCGGGCGACGTGGTGTCCGGCGCGCTGCGGACCGCGCACGAGCGCGGCGTGCGCGTGCGGATCGCCTACAACGAGGACCATCCCGAGCGGCTCATCTTCCCGCCGCCGCCGCAGACGCGCCCGGAGCTGCTCGACGCGATGCCGTTCCCGACCTGCGGCATCCCTGGCATCCCGGACCTGATGCACCACAAGTACGTGGTGCGCGACCGCGAGTCGGTATGGACCGGCTCGATGAACTGGACCA